>CAZCEC010000098.1:0-20373 GCA_964497615.1 uncultured Anaerolineales bacterium
GGGGCCTCGGTGCTGCGCTTGGGGGTCAGGTTCTGGTGCTTGTGAATATGCCCCAGGGCCACATAGTCCCAGGCCGGGTCGGCCAGCGCCGATTTCTGAATGACCAGGTCGCGCCCCAGCATCACGCTGCGCTCCGAGCCGAACACCGCCCCGCCCACCGAGAAGTGCCCGGCCAGCACGCGCGGCATATCGTGCTTCGCCGCCGCCTGCGCCAACTCGGCCAGTTCGTTGGTGAGCAGGTTTTCAACCGCCCGGTCCAATTCCTCCACCGACGCGCCCCGGTGCTCCTCCTGCGCCAGCAGCCGGTTGCGCACCGGGAACGGCACCCAGCCCACGAACACCGGTCCGCGCTTGGTCTGGAAAACCTGGCTGCCAATCGTGCGCCCCACGGTGACGTTGCTCACCTCCAGGGTGCGGAAGATGTCAATCGAGGTGGCCCGCGCCGCCAGCCCGGGGATGTCGTGGTTGCCCACCAGCATGAACACCGGCACCCGGTCGGCCAACTGCTTGAGCCGTTTGGCGAACTCGCGCTGCTGGGTGGGGTCCGGGTCGCGGGTCTTGAAGGCGTCGCCCGCGAACAGCACCAGGTCGGCGTCGTAGTCGAAGGCGAACTGCACCACCTCGTCCAGCCGGTCGAGGAAATCCTTGATGCGGCTGGAGATGCCGGTGGCCGGGTCGAGCTTGCCGTGGTTTTCCATGCCGACGTGGAGGTCGGCGAAGTGCAGCAGTCGGATGCTCACGCTTACCCCTTCATGCCTGAAGCCACCAGCCCCTGCACAAAGTAGCGCTGGAGGCGGAAATAGACGAGCACCGGCGGCCACAACGCCATGATGATCTGCAAGAATGACGTCGGGCTGGGGCGCGCCTGTGTGGACGCTACCACCTTGAAGGCGATGGGATACCAAGCCGAGTCGCCATAGATGGTCAGGTTCGGCCACAGGTAGTCGTTCCACATGGCCATGAAGGTGAAGATGGTCAGCGCGGCCAGGGCGGGCTTGAGCAGCGGCCCATACACCTGGAGGATGATGGCGAAGAAGCCGGCCCCCTCCAGCTTGGCGGCCTCCTCGTAGTCGGTGGGCAGCATGTCGAAGGTCTGCTTGATGAGGAAGATGCCGAACGGCGGCACCCAGCCATAGGCGAACAGGATGCGCCAGTCGTTGATGAAGCCTTGCCCCCCCTGGCCCAGCCAGTTGTTGCCGCCCACCAGCGGCCAGCGCGCCATCTGGATGAACTGCGGCAACACCATCAGGATGGCGGGCATGACCATGCCCAGCAGCATCAGCAGGAACATCTTGTCCCGCCCCGGAAACTTCATCTTCGAAAACACGTACCCGCCCAGCACGCTCGTGACGGTAGTGATGCCGATGTAGAAGCCTACCCGCAGGATCGTCACCCAGTAAGCGTCGCTCACCTGGTCCAGCGCCCAGCCCAGCCGCTCCCAGCTCCACAGGTTGGGGATGGGCAGAAAGCTTGTCTCGCTGAATTGGGAATTCGTGGTGAACGCCCCCAGCGCCACGAACAGCACCGGGTAGATCATGATGAAGCTGGAGACGATCAGGAAGATGTAGGTCAGCGCCCGCCCGATGACGCGCCGTGCCGACAGCCACCCCTGAGCCGGGTAGGGGAATAAGGTCATGTTGTGAGGATAAGCACCAATACCAATACCGTCAAGGAGCAGGCTGGCGAATGAAATTCGCGCCTCAAGGCCTCCGGCCGCCGCGTCCCTCTCCAGGGACGCAGGACGGCTTGCCCCGGGAAGCGCGGTTTATGTGCATCGCCTAATCAAGCGCCTTGCGCTCCTCGTAATCGCCCTGCGGCGCCCGCGCCAGCCGCTCACCCGCCCACGCTCCCGCCGTTTGCTCAAAGAAGCCCGGCGGCCAGCCAAGCTCCTCCGGCGTGGAGGGCGCGGGCTGAGGCTTCAGCGGCTCGAGAATGATCTCGACTTCGACGTCTGTGTCCCTGTATGGCGTGGGGATTTCGAGGCGGAGCATCCCGTCAGGACCCACGTTTGACCGCAATCTGACTAATGGCAAAGCCTGGCCGCCTACCACGTGCTCACATGCTCGCCCGCGTTCAGTCCTCCCCATACAGCGCACTCTTCGCCGCCTTCCGCTTCTCCCGCGCCCGCGGTTCATCCTCGTACCCCACCGCCGCGTACAGCTCCGGCCCGTACTCGCGGGTCTTCACCACCACCGGCATCGGCACCGCGTGGCCCAGGATCAGCGCCTGCTGCTGCGTGTCCAGCCGCGCCAGCACCTCGCGCAGTTGCCCCGCGCCGCTCACCCCGGAGAACACCGCCTTGATGTCGGCCTCGTTGTCCAGCAGGCACGTCACGCGCGTGCCGATCTGGCTCATCACTTCCTCCTCGATCCCGCTCGGGCGCTGGTCCACGATCAGCAGGGTGACGTTGTACTTCCGCAGTTCGCGCGCAATCGTCCCGAAGATTGTGTGGCCCGCGATCTCCGGGTCGAGGAACTTGTGCGCCTCCTCGATCGTGATCACCAGCGGGCGCGGCTCGTCGCCCTTCTGCCCCGCCGCCTTGTTCTTCATGTCCACGTACTTGGCGTGGATGCGGCGCGTCAGGTAGTTTGACACCAGCACATAGTCGGCCAGTGAGTTGCCGTACACCCCGAACTCCAGCACGATGCTGATGCCGCGGTTGAGCGCGTTGAAGATGTACTCCACCATGTCGTCGGCGTGCTTGCTGGTGGTCAGGAACTTGCGCTTCTCCGGGCGGAAGATCTCAAACTTGCGCTGCATCGCCCGCAGGGTGCCCTTCTGCACCTTCTCCTCGTCCTCCAGCTCTTGCAGCGCCGCCGTGTCGTTCTCGCTCAGCATCTGGCTGATCCAGTCCGGCCCCAGCTTGCGGCGCAGGTAGTACAGCGCCCCCACCTGCACCTCCGTCAGCCCAATGATGCCGGCCAGCATCTCCACGTCCTCCGGCTCGATCTGGTCCAGCGCAATGCGCAGCTCGCCGTCGGTCTTGCTGTTGCGGTGGCGCGAGGTCTCCGGGTCCAGGGTGATGACCTGCACGCGCCCATCGTTGAAGAGCTGCCGCAGCCCCTTGAACTCGCGCCCGCGCTCGTCGCGCACCGCCCAGCCATAGTCGTTGTGCATGTCGAAAATCAGGTTCACGGCGCTGTCGCTCTTGACGATGCCGGCCAGGATGGTGCGGGTGATGAAGCTCTTGCCCGTGCCGCTCTTGCCGAACACCCCCGACGACCGCTCCACGAAGCGCGGCAGGTCCAGGTTGACCTTGACGTTCTCCATGTCCAGCGGCGCGCCGATGTGCCAGTGCTTCTCGTCCTCTTTACCAAACACCTGGTTCACGTCGTCTTCCGTGGCGGGAAAGACCGTCGAGAAATGCGCCGGCACCGTCTTCACCGGGCGCGGCTCGCCGCCCTCGCGCTCCAGCAGCAGCATCGGCGCGATGTTGAGCGTGCCAAACGCCAGCCCGCCGCTGTACACCTCCCCCAGAAAGTCGTCGTCCGGGTCCGGCGGCGATTTGGGTAGGTCCGGGTTCAGGCTGTCCAGGGCGATGTCGGTGACGATGGAGAAGAACTTCTTCTTGGTCTTGCCCTCCACCACCACGTACCGGCCCACGGCCATGTCCTCGATCACGCCGCCCGGCACGCGCCCGGGGTCCAGCTTCACCAGCACCCCCTGCGAGAGCGAGCCGCCCACCACCAGCCCCAGCCGCGCGCGCGTGGGGGTGGGGGGGAAGAAGTCATCGAAGTCGTTTAGCGTCATGATATGCAAACCTCTGCCACGAATTGCACGAATTTCACGAATGCGTTCTGCGGTGTCTCAACCTGGCTTGACTACGATTACTTGACGACTCGCTGTGTTTCCAGCGATGGCGCGCCGAAATTGACCAGGATTGCCAGCCGCAGCCCCGTGGCGGCCAGGTAGTGATGCGCCTGTGCGATGTGGGCGGCGCTCAATGCCCGCATGGCCTTCAATTCAAGGATGATCTTGTCGTCCACAATCAAGTCCGCCTCATAGGTGCCAACCGATACCCCTTTGTAGCTTACCGGCAAATGGCGCTTGCTTTCAAACGGTATCGCCCGCAGTGACAACTCGTGTACCAGCGCATTGTGATAAACCGCCTCCAAAAACCCCGGCCCCAGCGTCCGGTGCACCTCCATCGCCGCCCCGATGATCTGAAATGACAATTCACGATACAGGATCTCGGCCATCCGACTAGCCTCTAAGGTTCTGCCGCCTCAGCCTGCCAAGCGCAGATTCATTCGTGAAATCCGTGTAATTCGTGGCTAAGGTCTTATCCGCCGCAGCACATCCTCCAGTCGCGCCAAATCCCTCCCCATCAGCCGCGCCAACTCCCGCCCCGCCGCCCGCAAGAAGAACCCCCGGTCCTCCGGCGGGCGCGCCTCCGCCGCGTTGCGCAGCGACACCACCACCAGCTCGTCCGCGGGCGCGTCCGGCGCGTTCAGGATTAGCCGCAAGTAATCGAACGTGCTGGTGGCGTCCAGCACCTCGGCCTGCGTGCACGGGCGGATGCTGTCCAGCGTGATGGGCGGCTGCGGCGGCAGCCCGGCCCGCAGCCGGCCGCTGCCCTCCGCGTAGTAGCCCACCGCCAGCACGCTCACCTCCAGCGGCACCTGCCGGTTCTGGCGCTGGTCCAGGATATAGGCCTCGTCCAGGTCGGGCGCCGCCACCATCTGCCGCACAAATGGGTCGTCCTCGATCACGATGTCGTAGATCAGCCCGATGACGTTCGTCCGCCCGCGCTGGGCCGGCGCCTTCACGAAGTCCCCAAAACGCGGCACCTCCGGCTCCGGCACCGAGCACCCAAACACGAACCCCGTGGACGAACTGCGTAATAACCGCCCAATCGTCACGCCTGCCTCGACCATCGCACCCTCCTCCTAGATACTCTCACCGCGGAGCACGCAGAGAACGCTGAGAAAAGCTCTCTCACAATTACCTTCTCCGCGCTCTCCGCGTTCTCAGCGGTTGGGTCGCCTCTTCGTGCAAATTCGAGCCCCAATTCGCGCAATTCGTGACAAAGGTTTTGTCTTCTAGCCCCGGAACCGTCGCTTCATGCCCCCGGTCCACGCCTTCCCCTGCGCCTTTTGCGACACGCCCGCCTTCAGCCGCCGCCGGATTAGCGCCCCCATCACCATCTCCTCGAACGCCCGCCGCTCCCCCACCGTCACCACCGCCAGCTCGTGCGCCCGCATCAACACGTATGGGAACCCGTCGGTCGTTGCGCACTGCGCCATCAGTGTGCCGTGCACCAACCCCAGCCGCGCGGGGTCATTCGCCACCCACTCCGGCACCTCCACCCGCAGCAGCGCGTCCTTGCCCGGCCGCCCCGCGTTCAGGTAGAAAAAGTAGATCGTGTGCCCGCGCTCGCGGTAGTAGATATCGTTGTTGGGCGAGGCGTGCACAAACAGCGCGCTGCGCTCCCCCGGCTTCAGCGCCTCGAACAGCATCCCGTCTGTCAGCCCGGCGTAGTCCGGCCCCAGGTCGCGCAGCGCCTCCTCGCGGATCTCGCGCTCCGCCAGCCCGTTCAGGTGTAACAGCCGCACCACATTCGCCGCGCGCGGCCGGTCCACCACGCCCGCCACCGCCGCCCCGCTGTCGCGCAGCCGGTCCAATTCGTCCACGTAGGCGTCAATCTTCTCGCGGATCACGTTCGGGTCGGCAATGACGAGCGACAGGTACAGCAGCAGCCCGTTATCCAGCAGCGCCACGGTCGGCGCAGCGCGGGCCTCGGCTGCCGCTTGTACTTCCGCGGCCGCCAGCCGCGCCAGTTCGGCCAGTTCGCGCCGGTCGCGCTCGGCGTCAATCAGCTCAGACGGCTTTTGCCGCCCTTCCTCCTCGTACAGGTCGGCGTCCTCGTAGAACACTTCCGGCGTGGAGGCGGTGCTGGGCGCCTGGGCCAGCCCGGCGCGAAAGACGATGCTGCCGGTATTGATGAGATAGTACAGTGCCACGCCATGCCGGTCCGGGTAAATCTGCGACCCGTCCGCCGCGATGGCGGTGTAGCGCGCCGGGGCAGGGGGCGCGGGGTAGCGGGCGTTCACCGGCTCTGCGGTGGGGATGGCGCCCGCCCAGCGAAAGCGCCGCGCCAGCTCGATCTTGCGCAGCAGCGCGTCGTCGGCGGCGCCAATGGCCTCCAAACCGGCCTGCGCCTGTGGCAGCCGCTCGGCCAATGCGTCCAGGCGCTGGGCCACGCTGGCGCCGAGCGCGTTCACTTCCCTGGTTAGTTTGTTCAGCTCAAGCGACATGGTGGCCCGATTGTAGCACGGACGTTCGGCGCGTCCAAACCTTTGGCGGGGGTTTTCGTTCTAACCGACCATTTGCCTTTGTTAACAGGCCGTGCTAAACTTTCTAACAGGTTTCATACCAAATGGCCTTGGGAGCAACCATGTCTCAAAAAGTCTTGATCGTGGACGACGACGAAAACACGCTTTGGCTGCTGACCACTTTGCTCCAGCACCACGGCTTTACCGTCGTCAAGTCATCTTCCGCCGCCGAAGCCATGCAGGCGGTCCGCGAACAGGCGCCGGAACTGGTGCTGCTCGATGTGATGATGCCCGACATGGATGGCTGGGAGGTCTGCCGCCGCATCCGCGAGACCTCGGGCGTGCCCATCATTTTTATCACCGCCAAAAGCTCAGTCAAGGACGTGGTCAAGGGCCTGGAGATCGGCGGCGACGATTATGTGATCAAGCCGTTCGACAACCAGGAACTGCTGGCGCGTGTGCGCACCCAGCTTCGGCGCGGCGTCACCCATCGCGGCGCGGACGAGCTCAGCTTCGCTGACGGCAACCTGGTCATCAACTTCAACACCCGCGAAGTCACCGTCTATGGCAAGCTGGTGGAGCTGACGCCCAAGGAATTCACCCTGCTCTCGGTGCTGGCGCGCAACGCCGGCCGCGTGCTCACCCGCGGCGAGTTGGTCACCCAGACCTGGGGGCCGGAGTTCAGCGACTCCAACGAGAGCCTCAAGCTTTACGTCCACTACCTGCGCAAGAAGATCGAGCGCGACCCCAACCGCCCGGAGTTCATCCTCACCTCGCGCGGGGTGGGCTATCGCTTCGCCAACAAGTAGCACTGTTACGTTCAACTCGGTCCTGGTCGACGCGCGCGGCGAAGTGATAGATCGCCCCGCGGGCCAGGCGCAGGTGGCCGTGCTGGACCTTGGCCGCGGCGCCCTGCTCGAACTGGTGCGCCTGCCCGGCGGGCAATTCCTCATGGGCTCGCCCCCCGGCCTCGGTTACGACGATGAGCGCCCGCAGCACCTGGTCACCCTTCCGCCCTTCCTCATCGGCCGTGGCCCGGTCACTCAGGCCCAATGGCTGGCCGTCATGCGCCGCCTGCCGCCGTGCCGCTATCACGGCCCCGACCGCCCGGTCGAGAACGTCACCTGGCGCGAAGCAACTGAGTTCTGCCAAAAGCTCGCGCGCCGCGTTGGCCGGGGATGGCGGGTGCCTCGCCCCTACGCCTTTGCCCTCCCCAGCGAAGCCCAGTGGGAATACGCCTGCCGCGGCGGCACTCTCACCCCCTTTAGCTGCGGCCACACCCTCACCACCGACCTCGCCAACTACGTTGGCACGCACACCTATGGGCCGGGGCCGGTGGGCGTCTACCGCCACGAGACGACCCCTGTCGGCCAGTTTCCCCCGAACGCTTTTGGCCTGTACGACATGCACGGCAACGTTTGGGAGTGGTGCGCCGATCCCTGGCACGACGACTACACCAGCGCTCCCGAGGATGGCGCCGTGTGGGAAAGCGATGTGCCCGCGGCCCCCCGCGCCCTGCGCGGCGGCACGTTGCCCAACGCCTACAACACCGCCCCTGTCACTGTCGCCGGGGCGTTTGCAGCCCCGTTTCCCGCCCGCCTGTGGGAACGCTCCGCGCCCCCAGCCTTTCGCGTCATGCGCGGCGGCTCCTGGCACGACACCCCCGACTCCTGCCGCTCCGCCGTTCGCTCCAAGTTCCCCGCCGATGAGGTCGAAGACTACATCGGCTTCCGCGTCGTCGCGCCCTCAATCGGGTAAGCTAACGATCCAGGCTTCCGTCTCTGTGTAGAAAAGTAACCGCTGCTCGTCGGGCGACCACAATATGCGACCCCCTATCGAAAAGTTCCAATAGGCTGGCCCAGGTGCGAAGGAAACCACCCGATTCGCCAATTGATGCACTGATCCATCAGAACGCGCCAACCATAGTGAGCTTGCCCGATCCCAGTAGACCAGGGATTGACCATCCGCTGACCAGACGGCGGGCACCAACGTTTCCTCGGCCGGATTCCAAAAAGCCGAACTGCCTGCGACCGGCACGCGGGGACCTGCCTCGCCTGATTTCAAATCGACCATACTCGCCTCAAGGCTAGGTGTGCTGCCCCCTGGTATCGAGAAGACCACCCACATTAGTTCGCTGTTCGGGCTCAGGCTTGCGTAAACAGCATCGCCAAGTACGAGATCAATCGATTCGTCAACGGGATTGAGCTTCAATAGTCCGAAAGGCAATCCACTGGGAGCGGGGGACGTGGCGGAAATCGGCAAGCTGACAGCGTAAAACTCACTTCCTGATCGGCTCCATCCAACAAACTGCAAGTAAGCTTCCTCCCCGAAATACGGCTTCCAGCTTTGGCGAGTCTCTAAATCGAATATCTCGTAGAAGTGTCCTGGTATCTCGCTGGTGGAATCAGTGGCTAGCCATCGCAGATTGGGCGAAGGCAATGCCTCCTGTATTGCTGAAAACTGTGACCCCCAAGTAGCTGCGATTTTCCCCGTATCAGTATCGATCAGATCCGTCCAGCCGCACAAAAAGCCACAGCCCTGGTAGTTAGAGAAGAGAGTGTCGTTATAGAAATGTGTGCCCCCGCCTATTTCCCAGTGACCAGCAACATGATAACCTAGTTCAAGCAGCGGGCGTTCATCCGGAAATGCAACATGGAACGCAGCGCTATCCCCCGATGGCAGTAGTTCGAATACCAACAGCCGGCTGGAGTCGGGTGCCCACAAGGGCCAATTGCCCATAACACTCTGTAGAGGCTTGTATAACTTCTGACCGTCCGCGCGCAAAATATGCACGCCTTGTCCGGGCACGAAAACCGCTACCGCTCGACTATTGGGTGACCAAGCTGTTGCAGCGCAGGAGGAATTGCTCTCAACCTCCAATTCTGCAATGGCAGCGGAGGTTCCGCGCTGATAGAAAAGATACCTGGTGGAATCGCATACCAATACGCTGAGACCATCAGGGGAGTGGCGAACGTCGGCATCGGAGGACAGTTGGAGTACAGCCAGATCTGGCGTTGCGGAGGGTGTCGCGCTCGCCACAGGCTCCAGCGCGCCGGTGGCTGTATCCACGCCGAATACTCGAGAGTAGCCGTCAAACACGATTAGCGTCTGAGCGTCAGTCCACTCGAACCGCCACAAGTCGGCGGGCCACGGGCTTACTCGAACCGCAGGTACAAGCCAATTCGCGGCAGACGTTGCCTCCGGCGTTGCTGAAGCTGCCGAGGCTGCCGTCGCCGATGGCGTGGCAGTCGCCTGGGCCACCTGTTGAGTTGCCGTCGCATGAGCCACTGATATCTGTGTCGTGGTCGCTAACTGCGCGGTTTCTGTTGCCGCCAATTCACCCGCCGTATCAACCGCCGTTGGCCCGCTGGCGGTCGAGGCGGGCTCGGTTGCGCGTTGGCAAGCAGTTGCGACCCCGACAAACACGATTACTGCCAGCACAGTGGGCCACAATGGTCGTCCAACGAAACCAGGCTTCATCGAATACCCCTTTGCCCTGGCAACTCCTGCGAATCGCGTCGTGTCGGCTGCATCGCTCCCCTACTTGGCAAGCTGCGGTCGTTCGCTAAATCCTTCGTTCCATCGTCCGTCGCAGGAACGCCCCCTTTTGGGGGTCGGTGGTCGGTCGTCCCCCTCCCACGCGCTCACACGCTCACACTCTCACACGCCCACCCGCCGCCTTCGGTCGTCGTCAGTACACCCCCGGCAAAATCCGCTTCGTCCGCCGCATGTACTGCCGGTACTCCTCCCCAAACGCCTCCACCATCGCCGCCTCCTCCACCCGCATCCGCCACCCGTACGCCAGTCCCGCCACGCTTAGCATAATCGCCAGGCTCAGCCAGTTCGTCAGCGCCAGCCCGTAGCCCAGTACCGTGATGAACGTGCCCGTGTACGACGGATGCCGCATGTAGCGATACAGGCCGGTTTGGATGAGCCGCTGCCCCGGCTGCACCCCCACTTCCGGGATGAAGTAGCGCCCCAACTGCCGGATGGCGTAGGCCCGGAAGGCCAGGCCCGCCACCATCAGCGCCAGCCCGGCGTAGAACACCACCGCCCGCGCCGGGGTGATGTCGAAAGCGTGCAGCTTCGTCGCCAGCACCGCCGCCACAAATCCCCCCAGCATCGCCGCGATGATGATGTAGCGGGTCAGCCGGTCGCGCCGCACCGTCCCTGGCTTCCACAGCCGCAGGTTGGCCGCCACCTCAAACGCCCCCCAGCCGTAGAACAGCAGGATGAATAGCCACCAGCCGAGAGGGGAGGGGGAATAGATATCGGCAAACATTCTACGGCGAGACCCTGGATGCTAGACGTCAGACGTCAGAAGTCGGAAGTAAGAGCACCATCTGACCTCTGGCCTCCGACTTCTGACCTCTACTCCCCCACCCACTCCACCACCGTGCTCTCGCCCTGGCCCACGCCCACGCACAGCGTCGCCAGCCCGTAGTACGGGCGCTTCTCGCCCGCCGCGCGCCGCCGCATCTCGTGCACCAGGGTGCACACCAGCCGCGCCCCGCTGCACCCCAGCGGGTGCCCCAGCGCAATCGCCCCCCCGTTCACGTTCGTAATCTCGGGCCGCATCCCCAGCTCGGCCATCACCCTCAGCGCCTGCACCGCGAACGCCTCGTTTAGCTCGATCAGCCCCACCTCGTCCAGGCTGATGCCCGCCCGCAGCAGCGCCTTGCGCGTCGCCGGGATCGGCCCCAGCCCCATGGTGCGCGGCTCCACCCCCGCCGCCGCGCTGGCCACGACCCGCGCCAGCGGCGTCAGCCCCAGTTGGATAGCCTTGCGGTCGCTCATCAGCACCAGCGCCGCCGCCCCATCGTTGATGCCCGACGAGTTGCCGGCCGTCACCGTGCCGTCCTTGCGGAATGCGGGCCTCAGCCGCGCCAGCGCCTCCAGCGACGTGTCCGCCCGCGGGTGCTCATCCCGGTCCACCACCACCGGCTCCCCCCGCCGCTGCGGAATACTCACCGGTACGATCTCCTCCGCGAACTTGCCGCTCTCGATGGCGGCTACGGCCCGGCGGTGGCTCTCCAGCGCAAAGGCGTCCTGCGCCTCGCGGGTGATGGCGTTGCTCTCCGCCGCGCACTCTGCCGCCACGTTCTCCGCCGTCTCGCCCATCGAGTCGTTGCCGTGCATCTCCTTCAGCCGCGCATTCGGGAAGCGCCAGCCCAGGGTCGTGTCCCACAGCGTCTGGTTGCCGAACGCCCACTCCGGGCTGGTCTTCGCCACGGCGTAGGGCGCGCGCGTCATGCTCTCCACCCCGCCGGCCACGTACACCTCGCCCTCGCCGCACTTGATGGCCCGCGCCGCCGCGTTGACGGCGCTCAGCCCTGAGGCGCACAGCCGGTTGAACGTCACCGCCGCCACCGACGTGGGCAGCCCCGCCAGCAGCGCCGCCATGCGCGCCACATTGCGGTTATCCTCGCCCGCCTGGTTGGCGCACCCCAGGTACACTTCTTCCACCATCCCCGGCTCGACCCCGGCGCGGCGCACTGCTTCCTTCACCACCAGCGCGGCCAGGTCGTCGGGCCGCACGTCTTTCAGCGCCCCGCCATGCCGCCCAATCGGCGTGCGCACCGCGGACACGATCACGGCTTCAGGCATCGTCACGTCCTTTCGCTCTGCGAATGCGCCTGAATTGTAACGCACTCCGGCGGCGGACTGAACCTCAGCCACGAATTACACGAATGTAACTGTCCCGCCACTCCCCCGTGAAGTCGTAGCTCGTCTCCCCCGTCCCCGCGCTCTCCAGCACGTCGCCATAAGGCTCATAGCGCCGCGCCAGCGTCACGTCGCCGTTATCGTCAGCCAGCTGCCGAACGGAGCCCAGTGCATCACCCAGGAAGTAGTCGAAGTCCGCGTCATCGAACTGCGGGTGTGACGAAACGCCACTAGACGAAGGCACCGGATAGATATATACTATTCGTATATATCCAAGGGTGAAACATGGAAACGGCCAAGCTCTTCCAAAACGGCAGCAGTCAGGCAGTGCGTCTGCCGAAGGAATTTCGCTTCCCCGGCGACCGGGTCTATATCAAGCGAGTCGGCAACGCGGTTGTCCTGCTGCCCTACGGCGCCGCCTGGGAGTCCCTGGTGGATAGCCTGTCGCGCTTCTCCGCCGACTATATGGAAAACCGCCCGCCGCTGCCCGGCCAGTCGCGCGAGCCGGCCTTCGAATGAAGTACCTGCTCGACACCAACATCTGCATCGCCCTCATCCGCCGCCAGCCGCCCGCCCTCATCCAGCGCCTCGTCGCCCATCCGCCCGGGGATGTCGGCCTCTCAACCATCACGGTCGCCGAGCTGGCGCATGGCGCCGAGAAGAGCGCCCGCCCGGAGCAGAACCTGTCGGCGCTGGCCCAATTCCTCCTGCCGCTGGAGGTCGCCGCGTTCGACCAGGCCGCCGCCCACGCCTATGGCCGGCTGCGGGCCCGCCTCGAACAGGCCGGCCAAAGCATTGGGGGCATGGACCTGCTCATCGCTGCCCACGCCCTGACCCTCGAAACGACCCTCGTCACCAACAACCTCCGTGAATTCGAGCGCGTCCCCGGCCTCACGGTGGAGGACTGGCTCACGTCTTAGCAAGCCACTTCGCTCGTGCGGTTGCCCCAAACAAAGACTCTCGCCACGAGTTCGAGCCGAAGGCCCCCTCTGGGCACGAATTTCACGAAGGAGAACGAAATTCGTGCGAATTCGTGTAATTCGTGTCAAAGGTTTTGTGACTGTCACGCCCTCCTCATCGCGATACAATCTCCGTGCAACTGCTCACGGCCAACTCGGAGTCCCAATGCACTCCCTCCTCTCCACCTACCGCCGCCTCGACCGCGCCCTCATCGCCTTCATGCACGCCTGGGGCATCCGCCTCCTGCGCCTGGCCCTGGCCGTCACCTTCATCTGGTTTGGCGCCCTCAAGGTCCTCAACGTCAGCCCCGTGGCCGACCTCGTGGCCCAGACCGTCTATTGGCTGCCCGCCGCCTGGGTGGTGCCCTTCCTCGGCTGGTGGGAGATCGCCGTCGGCCTCGGCCTGCTCTTCCGCTTCGCCCTGCGCCTGACCCTGCTCTTCTTCTTCCTTCAGATGGCCGGCACCTTCCTGGTGCTCATCGTCCACCCCGACCTCTCGTTCCAGAACCACAACCCGCTCCTCCTCACCGTCCTGGGCGAGTTCGTCGTCAAGAACCTCGTCCTGCTCACCGCCGGTCTCGTCGTCGGCAGCACGGTGGACCGCCCTGAGCCGCGCTAGCGGCTGGGAACACCACCCACACCCTTGTCGTCTAGCACATAGCACGGCCAAGAGGTCAGCCTTGGCCTGTTCGAAGCCCGCGAAGGCGGGCTTTGGGCCTGTGTTGCGGCGGTTTCAACCGCCGGTCAATTGCCCTCCGGCACGCATCTTGCTAGAATCACCGTGAATCACGAGGAGAGTGTCTATGCCTGCCCAACTTAAGCGCGCCGTCCGGGCCGTTGCCATCATCCTCACCCTGGCGCTCACGGCCAGCACCGCCCGGTGGCAGCCCGCTCTGGCCGCGCCCGCCGCCGCCCCGCGCGCCGATACCATCACCCACACCGTCCAGGCCGGCGAGAACCTCTACCGCATCGGCCTCAAGTATGGCGTGAGCTGGATCGACATCATGCAGGCCAACGGTCTGCCCAACAGCACCATCTACGTCGGGCAGCAGCTTCTCATCCCCCTCAACGGCCCCGCCCCGACGCCCCCGCCGCCCGAAGGCGAGCCTACACCCGCGCCGACCGCCCCGCCCGCCGGCACGTCCACGACCTACATCGTCCAGCGCGGCGACATCCTCTCGCGCATCGCCCAGGCCTATGGCGTCACCGTCTCGGCCATCGTCGCGGCCAACAACATCCCCAACCCGTCCCTGATCTACGCCGGGCAGGTGCTCATCATCCCCGCCCCCGGCGACACCACCGGCGGCTCCCCCGCGCCCGACCCCGGCGGCCCCGCTGTACCCAGCGGCGGCAACAAAGAGATCCGCGTGGACATTTCCGACCAGCGGATGTACGTCTACCAGGACGGCGCCCTGCTATGGAATTGGGTCGTCTCCACTGGGGAACCGGGCCGCGACACGCGCCCCGGCAACTACTCCGTCCTCAACAAGATCCCCAACGCCTACGGCTCCACCTGGGACCTGTGGATGCCAAACTGGCTGGGCATCTACTGGGCCGGCTACCTGCAAAACGGCATCCACGCCCTCCCCATCCTCTCCAACGGCCTGCGCCTATGGGAGGGCCTGCTCGGCACCCGCGTCTCCTATGGCTGCGTCATCCTCAACATCTGGGAAGCGCAAACCCTGTACGACTGGGCCGAGATCGGCACGCCGGTCAACATCCAGTCGTAAGTACTGGGGAATCAAGGGACTCAGGGGACTCAAGGGCATTCACGTCCCTCGAGTCCCCTGAGTCCCCAACCCCCAAGAGGTCCTGGCGCTTCAAACGCGCTGATTTCCCCCTAGTCCCCCGGCTTGCCAGCCGGCACGGTGTCCCCGGTCCCTGCTATCCCGCGTACTTAAACCCCGTCTCCTTCAGCGTCAACGGTTCCCCTTCCCGGTTCAGCCCCACCTCCACCACCTCGGCCGTCAGCAGCAGGTGATCGCCCGCCGGCAGGCTCCCCTGCACCCGGCACTCCACCCACGCCAGCGCCTCATCCAGCAGCGGGCAGCCCGTGGCCGGCCCCGGCTTCCAGGGGATGTCAGTGATCTTCTCCGGGTGCTTGGCGAACGTCCGCCCAAGCTGCCCCGCGAAGTTGCGCTGCCCCGTCTCGTAAATGTTCACCGCGAACACACCGCTGGCCTCGATGATCTGCCGGCTGTGGCTGTCGTGCTCCACCGCCAGCGCCAGCATCGGCGGGTCGAACGACGCCTGGGTGATCCAGTTCACCGTCATCGCGCTCAGCGTGTCGCCGTGCTTCGACGTCACGGCATACAACCCGTAGGTGAACATCCTTAAGACCGTCTTCTTCAGAGCATTGTCCATGTTGTCTCCTTAGTAATCGTAGAACCCCTTCCCCACCTTCTGCCCCAGCCGCCCCGCCATCACGTGCCGCGCCAGCAGCGGGCTGGGCCGGTAGCGGTCCTCGCCAAACTCGTCCTGCAAGCCCCGCATCACCCCCAGCACCACGTCCAGCCCAATCACGTCCCCCCACGCCAGCGGCCCATACGGGTAGTTGGCCCCCAGCCGCATGGCCGTGTCAATGTCCTTGGCCGAGGCCACCCCCTCGCTCAGCGCCGTGGCGGCCTCATTCACCAGCGCGCACACGATCCGCGCCCGCACCAGCCCTGTGCCGTCGGCCACCCGGTGACACTCCAGCCCCAGCCCGGTCCAAAACGCTTCCGCTGCCAGCACCGATTCGGGCGGCGCCTGCATCGGCGCCGTCACCTCCATCAGCCCGCCCGCCGCCAGCGGCGGCAGCGCCCCCCAGCCCACGGCCCGGTCCGGCTCCGGCAGCCAACTCGCCGCTTCCGTGGCCGAGGCCGCCAGCGCGCACACGTAGATGGACGGCGCGCCGCCCAGCAGTTCCAGCACCCGGCGCTTGCCGGCCTTGGATTCGTTGTGGCACTCGATGGCGATGTCGGCGCTGGGCGCGGCCTCGGCCAGCTTCTTGGCGGTGTGCGCGTCGCGCAGGGTCTCCACCAGGTAGAGGTCTGCCGTGTGACCGGCCGCCGCGCACAGGGTCAGCACATTCTCCGCCAGGGGCAGTTCGCCCGCGATCAAGACTCTCATTCAGTCAATCCCTCCGCCACGCACTTGTCCACGACCTCGGCCAGCACGTCCGGCGTCTGCGCCCCCGATACCAGATAGCGCATTCCGAAGATGAAGGCCGGCACCCCGCTCAACTGCTGCTGGTAGGCCCAGTACTCGTCCCCCTCCACCGCCGTGATGTAGTCTGGTTCAGCCAATGCCGCGCGAAACGCTTCCTTATCCAACCCCACTTCGCCCGCGATCGCCGCCAGCACATTCGCATCTGAAATGTCGCGTAGTTCCTGCCAGTGCGCGCGGAACACGGCCTTGTGATAGGCCTCGCCCTTCCCCTGCGCCAGCGCATACTTCGCGCCGATGTGCGCCAGCCGCGTGGGGCGGGGGGCGGCGTCTTCCATGCGCTTTAGCTCCAGCCCAAAGCGTTCGAGCGCGATCTGCTGCACCCGCGGCCAGCCCTCCGCAATGCGCTTCTGGTGCGCAGCTTCCACCTCCGGCGGGATCGGCGGCAGGCCCTCCGGCCGCAGCTCGTACGCCCGCCACTCCACCTTCACCTCGCGCCTCTGCCGTAGCGAATCCAAACTGGACTCGGCCATGAAGCACCACGGTCAAACGTAGTCGCTGTACAGGATCAATGGGACTGGCATTCCCCCATCTTAACGGCGAACGGCGAATTCGCCAATGCCTGTTCGATCCAAGGCCCTGCCCCTGCGACTCGCCCCTCAGCTCCTGTTATATCTCATGCCGGCAGCTCCCACTGTAGCGCGGAGCTCTATGCCCCAAAACGGCGGCCGCCGTTGCAGCCGCACCTAGAAATACGTGACGTGCTTTATCGATTGGGGTCGAGTGATAGCCACGCAACAGGTTGCACGTCTTCATCCAGAAAGGTTGCCTGGCGTTGTTGCAGGTCTACCAGGACCAAGCGCTGACTTCCGTCGGCGGCCCCGCTGGCAGTAATAAGCTGTCGACCGCTCGGTGACCAAATGGGAGCACCAATAGATAGAGGACCTCGTGTTGAATCGTTATTGCCTGGAATACAGGTGTTCGTAATCTGACCTGTTGCTGTGTCAACTATAACCAATGACTCTTCACCGCTGTCGAACGGGAGACCACCGGCTGGCCTGTCTATCAGCCAAAAGGCCAAGTATGCCCCAGTAGGCGACCAGGAATAATCCCGAATTGAACTATTCGGATGGTCTTGGGCCAAGGCTGTCAACCGCTCTACCGTTGAACCGTTACTGGCGACGATATAGATGTCTTCACTATAAGGGTTCGTATACAAAGTGTCAGGGTTGGTTGGCGCCGCCACTACAAACTGACCGCCATCCGGTGACCAGCGGGGCGGCGCATAGAATAGGCTTGTTGCCACAGAGGTCACTGGCCGTTGAGCTTGCAGGTCCCATAACACATAAGCCGCATCCCCCTGGTCGAGATGCTGGTGGGCATAAACAACGTGCGTCAAAGTCGGGTCGTACACCGTCGCTCCCCATGCGGCCCAGTAAACGGTGGGATAGTCTTCGTAAATACCTGGAAAATCCGGGTCTAGCGTCCGTTGAACTCCAGTCGCCAAGTCTAACATCGTCAATGTCGCCGGTTCCAGTGACTCGGTCTGTTCTGGGCTCTTGCCTGCGGCGTTGATAATCACTTGTTCGTTGTTTAGCCAAGCAACTTGCACCCAGCCTTCTTCCCATGGGTAGGTGTAAAGCGGCTGGCCGTCCGTCCCAGCAATGATAAGGTCCCTTGACAAAAGAAATCCACCGTTCGGGTCAAATGTAGACCTCGAGTATGCGAGGCGCCGTTTGTCCGGGGACTCGGTGATATGTATGAAGTTCTCATTCGGTGGGACAATCTGCTCCCTGACCCCCGTTTGTGAGTTCCAAAAGTACGTGTCAGAACTGTAGTGGTTACCCTCAAGCGCTATGCTTTCGAGCGCGATGACGCCGTCGAATGTCACCTCGTCCGGCAGCTTTTCCACAAGCGGAAAGCAGTTGTCGCGCTGGGGAGTTGGGGTAGGCATCGGGTCAGCACGAAGCGTGGCGGTTGCAGTGGGTTCGCGATGTGTTGGACTCACTGAAACCTTCGGGATCGGAGTTGACGTGGATGCAAGGTGAACTGTCGCGGTAGGGGCGCTGATGGTCCAAGTAGTTGCCTGTGGCGCAGGAGGCGTCTGATTAGATGGCTGACTCGTGCAGCTAGATATCAGACTTACCGTCACCCATCCAATCGCGAGTTTCATAAAGCTAGAGTCACGCACTGTCGCCTCTGGCATTCGTTGCGGCGCTTCCTAACCGTCCCCGTAACTACCCTCTTGTTGGGATTTCAGCCCGCCCGCTGGTCCCGCCTACCCCTCACTCTGGCCACCACCGCCCCGGCCGGCGCCGCGAACACCAGCGCCAATCCACCCGCTAGCGCCAGCGCCGCCGCGCCCACCAGTCCCGTCCAAATCCAGTTCGGCAGGGGTGCGGGCCGCGCCGCCACCGCGCCCTGTTCGTCCACGCACACCATCTCGCGCCCCATCGCTTCGCGCGTAAAGCCCTGGTCGTCCACGTACGTCGTCGGCGCGGTCTCGATCTGCGCCCGCGTGCCGGCCGGGCACACCAGCGGCCCCACGATCCTCGCCGCCAGGTCGCTCGTGGTCGTGAACAGCGTGAACACGCACGCCACCGGAACCAGGCACAGGCTCAGCACCACTGCCAGAATCACCCACACCACACATCCCGACGCCGTGCCGGCTGCTGCAGATGTTTTCATGTCGGTATCCTTCAAGTGTATCGTTATCGCCAGTCCACCCGATACAGCGGCACCGTCATATTCGTCGAACCCCCGCCCACCGCGAACACCGGCACGTCCACCTCGGCCACTTGCTCCGCGCCAAACCGCGCCGCCACCGCCCGCAGCGGCGCCTCCATCTCCGGGCTGTCCATCAGCACGTATAGGGGCCGGCCCTCGGCCCGCAGCGCCTCCACGAACCGCAGCCACTCCGCCTCGGTCCAGGCGGCCCCCGGCTGCAAGTCGCGCCCCGGCCGCACCGCCAGCCGCCCCCCGTAAAGCTCCACCGCGCCGCTGTTCAGCGAGCACGCGATCACCGCGTCCGGCTCCGTGA
The DNA here is from genome assembly GCA_964497615.1 of uncultured Anaerolineales bacterium. Classification (GTDB taxonomy): domain Bacteria; phylum Chloroflexota; class Anaerolineae; order Anaerolineales; family UBA6663; genus CAZCEC01. Next base: position 19,086 of record CAZCEC010000098.1, read on the forward strand.
TCTCGCGCAGCCCTTCCAGGTCCGCGCGCTGGTGCGGCAGCAGATACCCAAACGTGAACACCAGCGGCCCATGCGCTAGCAGCGGTCCCACCCGCGCCGCCCCCGCCGCCAGCACCACTCCCACCACCACCGCCCGTGCCGGCTGTTGCCACCCGCCACGGCGGCGTCTCCCCTCTCCCGGCGGGAGTGGGGCCGGGGGTGAGGGCGAGTCTCCCGTCACCCGCCACGCCCACTGCACCACCGCCACCCCACCCACCGCCGTGAGCGCCGCCGCCAGCGGATACAGCGCAAACACGTCGCGCAGCCGCAGGAACGGATACCACAGGTGGAACAACAGCACCGGCCCATAGGCGGCCAGCACCACCACCAGCGGCCCGCGCGCCCGCCGCCACGCCGCCACCCCGCCCAACAGCGTCAGCGGCCACAGCCAGCCAAACTCGCCCCACGCCAGCGCCTCCGCCCCCAGCCGCCCCAGCGCCTCCGGCAGCGCCCCCAGCGAGAACAGGTCCAGCTCCCCCGTGCCAAACCGCCACGGCGTGCCATACAGGTTCACGCGATAGATCACATCCGGCAGCGCCCCCGCCAACGCCGCCAACGCCGCCGCCCCCACGCACAACAGCCGCGCCCGCCGCCCCTTCAGCCCCAGCCACGCCCCCGCTACGATCCCCCCCGCCGCCAGCACCTGCGTATACCGCACGCTATACGCCGCCGCCAGCGCCAGCCCCGCCCCGCCGGCCACGGCGGCAAGTCTCCAACTCAGACTGGTTTCACCCCACGTATCCGTCATGGCGGAGCCCGCAGAGGCGGGCTTTGTGATTTGTTGCCGCGGTTTCAACCGCCGGGCAACCCACACGCCAGCCAGCACCGCCAACCCCGTCAGCACCAGCGCCGCCCCATCGGCCAGCGGCACCACCTGCCGCGTGAACTGCTCCGGCGCCGTCGCCAGTACGAACGCCGCCGCGCCGCCCGCTGCGACTGCCCAGACCCGCTCTCTCCATCTATGCGCCAGCCCATCCGGCGCCTCCATCGCGGCGGACCCGTTCGCAGCCGGCGTAGGCCGGCTTTGTGCCTCCCGTTGGCGCGGCTTATAGCCGCCCGCCCACGGGCTCAGCCACGCGCCCAGCACCGCCGCCACAGCCCCCCCCGCCACCGCCAGCCACGCGTTGAAGCTCAACATGGCCCGGTCGCCGCCCAGCCGGTACGCCGCCGCCAGCAGCGCCGAATAGCCCGGCGGCCACACCGTCGGCGCCAGCCCCTCGGCGTTCGGCAGCACGTAGCCCACGTGCGT
>CAZCEC010000099.1:0-19539 GCA_964497615.1 uncultured Anaerolineales bacterium
CGCAACGCCCTCGACCGCGCCCGCCTGCCCGCCGCGGACCAACTCAACTACGACATCTTCGGCCGCTTGCTCGACAACGAGATCGGCGAGCACCAGCACCGCGCCTACCTGCTCCCGATCTCCAAGGCCTTCGGCTTCCACACCTACTTCCCAGAACTGCCTGCCTTCATCCCCCTCACCAGCACGGCCGATTACGAGAACTACATTGCCCGGCTGGAAGCCTTCCTGCGCTGGACCGAAGACCATGTTGACCTGATGGCCGTCGGTCTGCGCTTGGGTTTCATCCCAGCCCGCGCCACCCTGGACGGCGTCGCCGAAGCCGCCCACGCCCAGGTCGTGGCGCCCGAGGCCAGCCCCCTCTACCAGCCCTTCACGACTTTCCCGCCCAGCGTCCCTGAGAGCGACCGTGCCCGTCTCGCCCAGGCCGGCCTCAGCGCCTTGCGTACCTCCGTCGTCCCCGCTTACGAGGCCCTCGCCGCCTTCCTGCGCGACGACTACTTGCCCGCCGCCCGCGACACCGTCGCCGCCGCGGACTTGCCCGATGGCGCCACCTTCTATCGCCACCGCATTCGCTACTACACTTCCCTTGACCTCACTCCGGACGAGATTCATGCCACCGGGCAGGCCGAGGTCGCCCGCATCCGCGCCGAGATGGAGACCCTGGTCGAGCGCGTCGGCTTCCAGGGTGACGTTCGCGCCTTCATCCAGCATCTGCGCACCGACCCGCGCTTCTACGCCGCCACGCCAGATGTCCTGCTCAAGGAAACGGCCTACGTCCTGAAGCGCATGGATGGCGAACTGCCCCGCCTTTTCAAGACTCTGCCGCGCCTGCCCTATGGCATCCGCGTCATCCCCGACTACGCCGCCCCCGGCAGCACCACCGCCTACTATCAGCCCGGCTCCGGCGACGGCACCCGCGCCGGCCAGTACTACGTTAACACCCACGACCTACCCAGCCGCCCCTTGTATGAGATCGAGGCCCTCTCCCTGCACGAGGCCGTCCCCGGTCACCACCTGCAGATCGCACTTCAGCAGGAGTTGAGCGACCTGCCCATGTTCCGCCGCTTCGGCGGCTTCACTTCTTTCGTGGAAGGCTGGGCGCTATACGCCGAGCGCCTCGGCCTGGAGACCGGATTCTACACCGATCCCTTCAGCGACTTTGGCCGCCTAAGCTACGAGATGTGGCGCGCCTGCCGCCTGGTCGTGGATACTGGGATGCACGCCCTCGGCTGGACCCGCCAGCAGGCTATCAACTATATGGCCGACAATACCTCCTCCACCCTGCTCAACATTGCCAATGAGGTGGACCGCTACATCGCCTGGCCCGGTCAGGCCCTGGCCTACAAGATCGGCGAACTTAAGATCCGCGCCCTGCGCGCCCACGCCGAGCACGCCCTCGGCCCCGCGTTCGACCTGCGCGCCTTTCACGACATTCTTCTGCGCGAAGGCGCCGTGCCCCTGGACGTGCTTGAGCAAATGGTCGCGCGCTGGATTGCCGGGCAGCGCCAGCCCACCGAGTCCACTTCACCGGTTCATTAGTTGACCAGCTACCGAGACGAACATGCCCCTTCCTGAACCCCGCCTAGATGACCGTCACTTCCAGGATCTCGTCAACGAGGCCAAAGCCCTCATCCCGCGCTACACGCCAGAGTGGACCGACCACAATCTTTCTGACCCCGGTGTGACCCTAATTGAGCTATTTGCCTGGATGACGGACCTGATGCTCTACCGGCTCAACCGTGTGCCGGAGAAGAACTACATCCGCTTTATGGACCTCATTGGGCTGCGTCTTCAGGGCGCCACCCCCGCCCGGGCCCCCATCACCTTCTGGCTCTCGGCCCCCCAGCCCGGCCCCGTCACCATCGCCCGCGGCACCGAGGTCGCCACCGTCCGCACCGGCGATCAGGCCGCCATCACCTTCACCACGGACGAAGATTTGACCGTCATCCCGCCCAGCCTGCGCTTCGCCTGGACCGCGCCCGACGAACAGAACTTCACCGACCAGACGCCGCGCCTGGACCTCACCTCCGAGTTGTTCGAGGCCTTTCAGCGGCGGCCTCAGCCCGGCGATGCCCTCTACCTCGGCTTTGCCGAGAACCTCAGCCAGAACACCCTCGCCCTCAATATTGACTGCCGCGTCGAAGGCATCGGCGTGGACCCCAAGGACCCGCCCCTCGTCTGGGAAGTCTGGTGCGGCGACGCCAAGACCTGGGTCCGCGCCGAGTTGGAACGCGACGAGACGGGCGGCCTCAACCAGGCGGGCACCGTCATCCTGCACCTCCCGCGCGATATGGCCGTCCGCACGCTCTCCAAGCAGCGCGCCTACTGGCTGCGCGTGCGCCTGGTCGCCGCGCGGCCCAAGCAGCCCACCTATTCCGCCTCGCCGCGTATCAACACCATTAAGGCCACCGCCATCGGCGGCACGGCCTGGGCCACCCACTCCACTCTGGTGCGCAACGAGTTCCTGGGCCGCAGCGACGGCGCGCCCAGCCAGGCGTTCCGCCTTGGCAACACGCCCATCCTCGCTCGCCAGGAGGGCGAGGCCGTCGAAGTCCAAAACGAAAACGGCGACTGGCTGCCGTGGCTGGAGGTCGAATCGTTCGCCAACTCCGCCCCCGGCGACCGCCACTACGTCCTCGACGGCGTCACCGGCGAGGTTCAGTTTGGCCCCGTCATCCGGCAGCCCACCGGCGTCGAGCGCGCCTACGGCCAAACCCCGCCCAAGAACCAGCAGATCCGCATGGGCCGCTATCGCTTCGGCGGCGGCGTGGTGGGCAACGTCGGCGCCAACACCCTCACCGTGCTCAAGTCGTCCATTCCCTACGTTGCCCGCGTCAACAATCGCGTCACCGCCGCGGGCGGCCTGGATCAGGAGTCGCTCGACGCCGCCAAAATGCGCGCCCCACAGATGCTGCGCACCCGCAGCCGCGCCGTCACCGCCGAGGACTTCGAGTACCTGGCCCAGGAAGCCAGCCTGTCGGTTGCCCGCGCCCGCTGCATCCAGGCCCGCACCGAGGGCAGCGACGCCCCGCCCCCCGGCACCGTCGAAGTCCTCATCGTACCCGCCGTCACCGGCCGCGCCACGCCCCAAACCCTCCAGCCCCCGCCGGAATTGATCGAGGAAGTCCGCCGCTACTTGGACGAGCGCCGCCTGCTGGGCACCAATCTCGTCGTCGATAGCCCCGCCTACGTCGGCATGGCCGTGGAGGCCACCGTCGTCATCCAACGCCACGCCAGCGCCGACCGCATCCGCGCCCAGGTGGCCGAGCGCCTGGCCCGCTATGTAGACCCGCTCGAGGGAGGACCTGAGGGCATCGGCTGGCCCTTTGGCCGCGACTTGTACCTGTCCGAAGTCCTCACCATCATCCAATCCGTGGCCGGCGTCGAGTTCGTCCAGGATGCGACCCTGTATCAGGTGGACCTGCGCACCGGCCAGGCCCGCGCCGCCGGCCAGAAAATCTCCCTGGCCCAGGACGCGCTCCTGCTTTCCTATGACCACCGCATCACAGTCAAGCCCAGGCCCTAGGCGACACCCATGAGCTACGGCAGCCTCGACCTTAAGTACGCCGACGGCAAGACCGCCACCTTCGAGCTGACGAAGCGCCAGGTCACCGTCGGCCGCGCCTCCGATGTGGATGTGCCCGTCAACGACGGCCAGGTGTCGCGCCGCCACGCCCTCCTGCTTTGCGGCCCGGAAGGCGTTCGGCTGGTGGATGCCGGCTCCGCCAATGGCACATTCCTGGGCAAGGATCGCCTCCCCGCCCAGCAGCCTGTCCCCCTCACCGACGGCGCGACTCTGCGTGTGGGCAGCACCCTCATACGCTTTACCGCCGGTAGCGGTGAAGTCGAGCAGGCCACCCCTGAGCCGATGCCTGCCAGTGCCCCGGGCCACCCGCCCAAGCCCGAGTTCGAGACCGCCATCAAGCCGCCCGCCCCTACCGCTACCGACACGCGCCCGCCGGAGCCGCGCCCCGCCGCCCCGCCGCCCGCCTTCACCCCTCCGCCACCGGAGGAGCCCGCCCCGCCCGCCCTCGAACCCACGAACGGCCAAAGCCCGGTACCCCCCGGTGTGCCCACTGACCGCAGCAGCTACCTTAAGTTCCTGCCCGCCATCTACAGCAACGACGACTTCCTCGGGCGGTTCCTGCTGATCTTTGAGACCATCCTCAGCCCGCTGGACCGCACCATTGACAACCTGCACTACTACTTCGATGCCGGCATGGCCCCGGCCGAGGTGCTTCCCTGGCTGGCCTCCTGGCTGGGACTCGTCCTAGATGAGCGCTGGCCCGAAGCCCAGCGCCGCGCCCTCATACGCGCCGCGGTCGACCTCTACAAGTGGCGCGGCACCCGTCGCGGCCTCGCCGATTTCCTCCAACTCTACACCGGCTATACCCCCGAGATCGTTGAGTTGGGCGTCGGCAAGTCGCGCGTCGCCGATGATGAAGCATTCCGTTTCATCGTGCGCCTGCGCGTGCCCGATCCCGCCGCCCTCGACCGCAGTGTCGTCGAGGCCATCATTGACGCCGAGAAGCCCGCCCATGCTGGGTATGCCCTTGAAATCCTCCCGGCCTGAGCCAGCTCCCGCCGCGCCGCCGTCCATCACCCTGTCATCCGCCCCGCCGCGAGGTAAGTGCCATGCTCGCCCGCCTCTCGTCTCAGCTTCAGCGCTTCTCCTCCACCCGCAACCTCCTCCTCTTCCTGGCGCTGTTCGTCCTCTTCGAAGCCGTCATCCTGCCCGTGGCCGGGGCACGACTGGAGGCCCTTTCCGGCGGCGTCGGCCCCATTGACCTCAACCTGTACAACACCCCAACCGGCGTTCAGTCCATGGTCGCCGCCTATGGCTCGGATGGCCGCCTGCTCTACCTCATCCTTCAGCTCACGGCCGATGTCGTCTTCCCCATTGTCTACAGCCTCTTCCTGGCCCTGACTCTCACCCGCTTCCTGGTGCGCGGCTTTTCTGCCGGTCACCCTGCCCAGTATCTGGCCTTCGTCCCCCTACTGGGCGCTCTCTGCGACTATGGCGAGAATCTCGGCATCATAGTTTCGCTGCTCATCTATCCGCAAGAACTCTTCATCGCGGCCCTGTTGCCCACGCTCTTTACGCCGCTCAAGTGGCTTATGTTCGCCGTCAGCCTCGTGAGCTTGATCGTGGCCGTAGTCGCCGTGCTCCAGCGCCGCCGGTCACCGGCCCGCGCCTGAGGACCCCTTCATGCCTGAACCGTCTCGCTCCCGCGCCCTGCGCTCGCCCCTCGCCCGCCTCGCCGCGGTGGCGGCACTCACGTTGGCCGGCCTGGCCTGCGCCACCTCCAGCACCCCGCCGCCCGATGCCGGCGCCCGCGCCACCGGCCTGGCCCAAACCGCCGCCGCCCTGCTCACCTCCACCGCCTTCGCCAGCATCACCCCCGTCACCCCCACCCCGCCGCCGACCGATACACCGGTGCCGCCCACCGCCACCAACACCAGCGAACCGCAAGCCGCTCCCACCACGGCCGTGCCCCCCACCACCGCGGCCCCGCCCTGCACCGGCGAGAACGACTCCGAGTTCGTCTCGGACGTGAATGTCCCCGACGGCACGCACTTCGCCGCCGGCACGGCTTTCAACAAGACCTGGCGGCTGCGCAATGACGGCGACTGCACCTGGACCACCGCCTACCAGATTCGCCACGTCGGCGACAATGCCATGGGCGGCGCCCCCACCAACCTGCTCAACGAGGTGCCCCCCGGCGCCACCATCGACATCACCGTGGCCCTCGTCGCACCCGCCGCCAATGGCACCCACATCAGCCGCTGGCAGCTTCACACGCCTGATGGCACCCCCTTCGGCACCCGGCCCTATGTGGAAATCATCGTGCCCTAGCGGGTTGTCCGCCACCGTCCTTCCGAGGCAGTTTCTGCCGCGGCCGCTTGTCTCTCAAGGACGCCTTCGCTAGGCGATGCGCTCGTGGCCGCGCCAGCTAACCCACCTTCGTGGCAGCCCACGCGCCTCCAAATCGCCATCGGCGCCCTTGCCATTGTTGTCCTGCTCGCTGCTCTGTGCGGCGGCGGCGCCCTGGTCTCCTACCGGATTCGCCTGGCCCGCAGCCAGCCCACCCCCACCCTCGATCCCTTCGCCTGCGGCCTGCCGCCCCTTGTCCTGCTCACCGGCGCCACGCCCGTCCCTGGTTCACCCACGCGAACCCCTCCCCCCGGCGCGTCCGCCCCGCCCCTCACCGCCACCGTCACCGGCGCCACCGGCCCAGAGGTCATACTGCCCACTGCACCGCCTGGCCGCCCGATTCAGTCCATCGCCTTCCTTGAGATTCCTTTCCCCTTCGACGGTGGCAACGAGAATTTCGGCGGCACCGATGCCCAATTCCGGCAGGCTAGCCAGCGCACAGGCCAGGGCGGCCGCATCAACAGCTTCTTCGACCACTTCTACCCCCTTTACCCTGCGCCCCAGGACCCCTCGATCAAGTTTGGCCGCGAGCCAGCCGAGGCCCCCATCGGCAATGGCATCCTGATCTTCGACGGCCTGTGGTCAGAATTTGACAACTACAGCGGCCACCCGGCCTATGACTATGCGCCGTTCGTTCGCCGCGAGCCTACCACCCCCCTCTTCGCCGCCGCCGATGGCATCATCCACTCCGTCGGCGAACACTCCTCGGGCGCGTTGTTTGTCAAGATCGTCCATACCGTCCCCGGCATCGGCAACTTCCAGACCATTTACTGGCACCTCCACCCGGACGAGTTCTTCACCGCCATGCTGGGCACCGAAGGCCAGTCCATCACCGCCGGCACGCGCCTCGGCACCATGGGCAACACCGGCTGGAGCACCGGCCACCACCTGCACTTCGAAGTCCGCTACGACCGCAACGCCGACGGCGGCTACTCGGCCGACGAAGCCGTGGACCCTTACGGATTCGTCCCCAGCGCGCAATACCCCGCCGACCCGTGGGCCCAGTCGGCCAGCTTCACCGACGCCCAGGGCGATCCCTACAACCACCACCCCAGTTACAGCGACTACCTGTGGGTTCATCCCCTGGGCGTCAGCGCCCAGGTGCCAGCCGCTGGCGGCCAGATGGACACCACCGGCGATGTGGGCGGCGAAGGCGCGGCCAGCCTGTGCGTGCCGCCCGACACCCTGCCCCCTGACAGCACGGTGAACTGGAGCTGGGCGCCGGACCCGACCCCCAACGGCGGCCTGGCCGGCGTAGGCCAGGCCTGTGTTCTGTCGGCCTTCGACCTCGTCGGCCAGCCCATCATTCGCTTCGACCCGCCCATTGCCGTCACCATTCCCGTGGACCCGGGCGCGCTTGGGCACGTGGACCCGGCCACCCTCTCGATCTACTGGCGGGCTGCAGGCCTCGCCGATTGGGAACGGCTGCCCACGACCTTCAATGCCGACCGCACCCTTGCCAGCGCCTTCACCACCCGCCCCGGCCGCTGTGCCCTGCTCGGTCAGGCCACCCGTGACCTCGCCGCGCCCACCACCACCATCACCGTGGCCGGTCCCGCAGCGCCCGACGGCGCCCTCTACGACGTGGTCACCGTCACCCTCTCCAGCGACGATCCCAGCGGCATCGCCGCCATTGACTTCAGCCTCGACGCTGGCAGCACCTGGCAGCCCTACACCGGCCCCTTCCAGCTCGACCCCAGCGGCCTGCCCGAACCCATGGGCGAGGACGACCCTAGCCTCTTCTCCGGCGAGGGCTTCGGCGCAGGCCCCGGCCGCTACCTCATCCTCGCCTCCTCCATGGACGGCGCCGGCAACGTCGAGGACCCGCCCGCCGCCCTCCGCTTCTCGATTGACCCCTCCAAAGCACCCACCGCCACGCCCACTCCCGCGGTTGATACTCCCACGGCCACGCCGTCGCGCACCGCCTCCGCCACGGCCACGCCCAGCGCTACTGCCACGCCGACGCCCACGCCTACGCGCACCGCCACCCGGCGCCCGCCCACCGCCACGCCTACGCCCTTCACCCTCAACTTCCGCGCTGACGAGACAACAGTCAGTTGGGGCACGTGCACCACCTTGCGCTGGGATGCGGACGGTATCAAGGACCTTCACCTTTTTGGCGGCGAGTATGGCAGCCCGCCCGGCATTGGTGTTGGCGGCCACGATTCGCGCCCAGCCTGTCCCCATACCATCAGCGTCCTGGTCCCGGGCGCCACCGTCCGGTACACCCTCCGCGCCACGCGCCTTGACGACTCCCTCTTCGAAGAGGTCGTCAACATCAACACCTTCGCCCCCGGCGGCCCCGCCACGCCCACCGCCACCGGAACACCATGAGGCCCGTGCGGGCGCGCGTTTGTCGCGCCCTCCCGCCGATGGTACACTACGCGCATACGCGGGCGCAGCGCCATGCCCGCTCCAGAAAGTTGAGAATCCTGCATGAAACTGGGCACCCTGCGCATCACCCTGCCTGACAACCAGAGCCGTGAGTATGACGTCGAACAGCCCTCCATAGGCGTGGGCCGCGCGGCGGACAATGAATTGGAGATCGATGAAATCTCCGTCTCACGGCGGCATGCCCGGCTGACTTTCGAAGCCGGCCGGATGCTGGTGGAAGACCTGGGTTCCGCCAACGGCACCTTCATCGGCAGCCAGCGCCTGCCCCCCAACACCTCCACCCTGGTGCCCGAAACCGAAACCCTGCGCGTCGGCGATGTCGAGTTGCGCTTCACCCCTGTCGAGCCGCCGCGCCGCCCGTCCGGTGGCGCCAACGCCACCATGGTCACCGGCGCGCCCATGGCCGGCGCCGCCACTCGCTATGGCGCCCTGCGCATCCGTATGCCCGACGGAAGCGCCCGGGACTATGCCCTGGAACAGCCCAGCATCACGGTCGGCCGCGCTGGCGAGAACCAGCTCGTCATTGACGAGATTTCGGTTTCCCGCCGGCACGCCCGCCTCACCGTCGAATCCAGCCGTCTTATGCTGGAAGACCTGGGTTCCGCCAACGGCACCTTCATCGGCAGCCAGCGCATGGCCCCCAATACGCCCGGCCTCGTCCCCGAGGATACGCCTGTACGCCTCGGCGACGTCGAGCTGCGCTATGTGCCGCCTGCTCCACTGGAGGCCGCCCGCAGCTTTTCGTCTCAGGCGCCCGGCTCCACCATGCCCCCGCCCGGCCAGGGCGCGCCTGCCGGCCCGCCCGTCAACCTCTCGCTTCAGGGCCCAGCGCAGCCCGTCGCGCCCGGCAGTGTGGTCACCGCCACCCTCACCATCCAGAACCGCGGCTCGGTGGTGGATGAGTTCGTCATCTCCGTCTCCGGCATCCCCAGCAATTGGGTCCGCTTTACCAAGGACCGCGTCCCGCTGCTGCCCAATGCTCAGGAGCAGATCACCCTTACCTTCCAGCCGCCCCGCCGCGCCGAGGCCGTCGCCACCGACCACCGCTTCACCCTCAACGTCGTCTCCCGCGAGCACCGCACCAGCCTTAACGTGCAGGGCCTGCTCAAGGTGCTGCCCTATCAAGGCTTCACGCTCAACCTCCAGCCCGTACGCAGCCGGCGCAGCTTCCAAGTCGTCGCCGAGAACCAAGGCAACGCCCCCGTCACCTACCAGCTCAGCGCCGTGGACGACGAGCACGCCCTGGTCTATCGTTTTGCCCAGCCCGCCGTCTCGCTCAACCCCGGCGACAGCGTGGGCGTGCCCCTGGAAGTCACCCCCAAGGTCCCGCCGCGCATTGGCACCCGCGAGACCCGCGCCTTCAACGTCGTCGCCACCGCCGTCGATCAGACCGGCGCCGCCGAGGTGCGCGCCCCCGGCCAGCTCATCATCCGCCCGCCGATCCCCATCTGGCTGATCCCGATCGTCATCTTGCTGCTGATCTGCTGCTGCGTCGGCTCGGTCTACGCCTACCTCAACTTCTACTGCTCCACCAACCCGGACGCCCCCCTCTGCCCCTCCCAGGCCCTGCCCGTCATCAACGTGTTCAGCGCCACGCCGGAGGAAGTGGATCGCGGCGGCGCGGTCGTCATCGCCTGGGACGTCAGCGGCGCGCAGACGGTCGAGCTGGTCTCGCCCATCAACAACACCCTGCCCGCCAGCGGCTTGCAGACCTTCAACATCGAGAATAACACCACCTTCACCATCCGCGCCTCCAACTTTGCCGGCCCCGTGGAGCAGTCCATCATCGTCACGGTCCGCCGGTCCCCACCCACCATCCAGAGCTTCACCGTCTCGCCCGGCGTCATCACCGCCGGCCAGGTTGAGGTCATTGTCCTGAGCTGGAATGTGATTGGCGCGACGGCCGTCAGCATCGAGGGCGTGCCCGGTCAGAACCTGGGCGCTACCGGCAGCGTCGAAGTCGCCGCCCCCTCCCAGAACACCACCTACACCCTCGTCGCCACCAACGACGGCGGCACCGTGCGCGAATCCGCCACCGTGGTGATTGCATCCGCCGACTGCACCATCGCCAATGCGCCCGAGGGCAGCACCATCCTGCGCGAGGGTCCCGGCCCCACCTACCCCGAGGTCATCACCCTGGCCAATGGTACCCGCGTGGATCCCTTTGGCCGCAACCCTACTGGCGACTGGCTCAAAGTCGTCGCCCGCGACCAGAGCCGCGAAGGCTGGGTCGCGCAGACGTTCGTCACTTGCATCAACGTGCCGGATATGAGCATCTATCCCACCGTTCAGCCGAACCTCATTCCCACGCTCGCGCCCACGCCCACGCCCACGCTCACGCCCAGCCAGGTGCCCAGCGGCACGCCCGAGCCGACCTTTACCCCCTCGGCCACCTTCACGCCCACGCCCACGCCCACGCCGGTCTTCGTCAGCGGTGGCGCCATTACTTATCGCGTGCAAGAAGGCGGCCGGACCACCATCTACCGCCAGGGGCCGAATGGCGGCCGCGTGGCGCTCGTCTTTGACAAGGACGACGCCGAAGTGCTCGACTACACACCCGCCAACGGCGGCCGCTACGCCATCTGGGTATTGGAGGGAGGCCAGCAGAAGGTCTTCATCATCAGCCAGAACGGCGACCTGCTCGGCGGCCCCATCACCGGCGCCTGGACCTCCATCACCGACGGCGACTGGTCCAACGACGGACAGCGCCTCGTGCTGCAAGCCGCCCACGGCGACACGGTCCGGTACCACTTCTACGACGCCAACGGCAATCTGACGGGTGAGCCGACCTTCCCATGAGACCACCCACCATGATCGCCATTGAAAAGCCGCGATGTGCCGCGGCAGCCGTCCGCAACGTTCATGCCACGGCGCACATTGCCGCTGCTCGTTGGAGTTGTCATTCTCAGGCGTTCTTTGCCGCTGCCCATTGGAGTTGTCATTCCGAGGCGTACTTGGCCGAGGAATCTATCTCTCCGACGACAACTGAAGCTAGACGGAGGCCGTCATGAACCCCACCCGAACGCGCATGGCTCAGTTCCTGCTCACCTGGGTGGTGGGCGCGCTGCTGCTCGCCGCCTGCAACCTGGAAGGCGTCGTCGCCTTCTCGCCCAACAACGACCGGATCGCCGTGGTCTCGGTCGTCAGCGACAAGTCGCGTCTCTACTCCACTGACAGCAATGGCGGCAACCCCATCAAACTGGAAGACGACCTCACGTATGCCTTCGACGTGACTTTCGATCCGCTAGGCACCAAGTTGCTCTACGCCCAAAGCGGCAGCCCCGGCAAAATCTGCACCGTCGGCTCCACCGGCGCGGGCAAGGTCTGCCCCGTCACCCTGCCTGGCGGCGTGGCGTCCGGCTTCCTGTCCTTTCTGCCCAATGGCGACTACATCCTGGTCTACCAGTCTGGCGGTTTCTGGCAGATGTATGTCTACCAGCCCGCTGCCGCCCTGCCCTACAAGACCGAAGCCAACGTGGATCACTTCTTCCTGACCAGCGACGCCTACGAGGTCAAGCGCGGCAGCAACGGCACGCAGTGGTATCTGGCCCCCTACGATAAGCCCGGCGGCCAGCAGAACCTGCGCTGGGTCATCGTCCGCGGCAACCAGGCCATCATGTACAACGCCGCTGGCAGCCTGGAGGGCCCCACCCCGCACCCGCGCGACATCAACAGCGCCGTCCGCACGGCGCTCGAAGACCGCGACCAGACCGACATCACCAGCGGCGTTATCTCTCCCGATGGCTCTAAGATGGCCTTCCGCACGCGCACCGGCACTGATCCAAACTACACCTATGCCCTGTACGTGCTGGACCTGTCGGTGAACACTGGCAGCTTCACGCCCTTGGTCAACAATGCGAACTTCCGCATCCAGTTCGCCTTCTCACCCACCGGCCAGGAGTTGGTCTACGAATCGAACGACGGCGGCCGCTCCGTGTGGATCGCCAACAGCGACGGCACCAACCCGCGCAAGCTGTCCGACAATGGCTCCCTGCCCGATTGGCAGTAGCCCGCGCCGGGCTTCCGGGGCAGTTTAGGCCGCCGCCTCGCAGGCGGCCACCTTCTTTTCCAGCCGCCGGATGTTGTCTAGTTTCTGGGGATCCCGCCGCTGGCGGGCAAAGGGGGAGAAGTAGGTGTGCCCGCTCAGGAAGCTGAGCTGGTTCTGATACCACTCCAGGTCGCTCATCGACAGGCCAAAGGCCGCCCACTCGGCGCGCAGGTCCAAGTGCCGCACCCAGTACGCCTCGCGGCCCAGCAAGTCCAGGTCGGCGTCCGCCAGGATGCACTCCAGCAAGGTGCGCGGCGATTGCGGCAGCCGCGTCGCCATCACCAGATCGCCGATGACTGTCAATTGGCTGTCCGTGTAACCAAAGCTAGGCAGCACCGCCTGGGCAATGGTCATGCCCGCGGCCTCGTGCCCTTCCCGCTGCACCACAAACCCCACATCGTGAAACACCGCCGCCGTCCGGAGCAGCATCAGCGGCTCGCCGTTTACGCCCGCATCGGCCGCCAGCAGTTCCGCCGCCGGCAGCACCTCATCGCGCGTATGCGCCAGCGAATGGTATGTCAGCCTGGGCGACAGCTCGCGTTCCAGCCGCCGCAGCGCATAGGCCCTCGCACCATCGTAGTCAGGCAATTTCATCCTCATCCCCCTTGCCAGACGACCGGCCTGGTGGGAGAGCTATTCTAGCAGAGCCTTCCGTCCAGTTCCACGTGACCTTTCTCCTGCCGCCTTCTCCGGTTGACAGCCGGGCCATTCGCAGGACAATAGGCGCAGGCCCTTCAGGAGAACCCATGACCTTTGTCGCCCCCTCCGATGTCCAGCTTCAGCCTGTCACTCTCGCCTTCCTGCAAGCGTCCCCCAAGCAATTGCTCATCGGCGGCGAATGGGTCAACGCCGCTGACGGCACGACCTTCACCACCCTCAACCCCGCCACCGCCCAGCCCCTCGCGGAAGTTGCGCTGGCCGCCGAGGCCGACGTGGACCTTGCCGTGCAGGCCGCCCGCCGCGCCTTCGAGGCCGGCCCCTGGCCCGCCCTCAGCGGTACGGACCGCGGCAACTTGCTCTGGCGCGTGGCCGACCTCGTCGAGCGGCACGCCGACGAGTTGGCCGAGCTTGAAACCCTGGATAACGGCAAGCCGCTCCGCGCCTCCCGCCACGGCGACCTGCCCATGGTCATGAAGCACTTCCGCTACTACGCTGGCTGGGCCAGCAAGCTCGAGGGCGCCACCCTCCCTGTTTCGCACCCCAACCAATTCGTCTACACCCTGCGCGAGCCAATGGGCGTAGTCGGCCTCATCATCCCGTGGAACTTCCCCCTGCTCATGGCGGCCTGGAAGCTGGCCCCGGCGCTAGCCTGCGGCAACACCGTCATCCTCAAGCCCGCCGAGGAGACGCCGCTGACCGCCCTCCGCCTGGGCGAGTTGATGCTGGAGGCCGGCTTTCCGCCTGGCGTGGTCAATATCATCACCGGTCCTGGCGTGCCCACCGGCGCGGCCCTCACCGCCCACCCCGGCGTGGACAAAGTCGCCTTCACCGGCTCCACCGAGGTCGGCCGCAAGATCATGGCGGCCGCTGCCAGCAGCAACCTCAAGCGCGTCAGCCTGGAGCTGGGCGGCAAGTCGCCCAACGTTATTTTCGCCGATGCCGACCTGGACCGGGCCGTCAAAGGCGCCACCTGGGCCGTCTTCAGCACCTCCGGCCAGGAGTGCACCGCTGGTTCCCGGTTGTTCGTCGAGCGCCCCGTCTATCAGGCGGTGCTGGATGGCCTCGCCGCCCAGGCCCAGCGCATCCGCGTCGGCCCCGGCTTCGCCCCCAAGGTCCACCTCGGCCCCATCGTCTCGGAAAAGCAGATGCAGACCGTCCTCGGCTACATCGAAAGCGGCCGCAGCGAGGGCGCCCAGATTGTCGCTGGCGGCGAGCGCCTCGGCGGCGACCTCGCGGGCGGCTACTTCGTCCCGCCCACCATCGTGGCCCACAACAACGACTCTCTGCGCCTCGTGCAGGAGGAGATCTTTGGCCCCGTCGTGGCCGTCACCGCCTTTGATGATTGGGACGAGTTGATCGCTCGCGCCAACGGCACCCGCTACGGCCTGGCTGCCGGCGCCTGGACCCAGGATGTCAGCCGCGCCCACCGCTTCGCCCGCGCCGTCAAGGCCGGCGTCGTGTGGATCAACGGCTACGGCCTCTACGATGCCGCCGCCCCCTTCGGCGGCTATAAGGAATCCGGCTTCGGCCGCGAAATGGGCCGCGAAGCCCTGGACCTCTACACGCAGACCAAGACCGTCTGGATAGGCCTTTGACGTTGAAACATTACATCCATTCCATCCGCTTCATCCGTTGACGAAATGTCTTGATGCTGCCCACCCCGCATGAGCACCTACCACATTCAGCACTTCATCAACAACGAGTTCGTCCCTTCCCTCACTGGCGGCACATTCGAGTCGCTCAACCCCGCCACCAATCTTCCGCTCGCCGCCGTCGCCGACGGCCAGCCGGATGACATTGACCGCGCCGTGCAGGCCGCCCGCGCCGCCTTCGACGACGGCCCCTGGCCTCGCCTGACCCCCGAGGCCCGCGCCAGGCTCCTCCGCCGCATCGCGGACCTGATCGAGAAGTATGCCGACGAGATTGCCGACCGCGAGATCGCCGATACCGGCGTGCCCGTCAAGCAGATCAAGGGCGGCGCCATCCCGCGCGCCGCCTACAACTTCAACTACTTCGCGGACATGACCGGCCGCCTCACTGGCGAGAGCTACCCGGTTGGTGAGGCGTTCATCAATTACAGCGTGCGCCGCCCCGTCGGCGTCGCCGGCCTCATTACCCCTTGGAACGTCCCCTTCATGCTGGAAACCTGGAAGGTCCCGCCCTGCCTGGCCTTCGGCAACACCTGCATCCTCAAGCCCGCCGAATGGTCGCCCCTATCCGCCGACAAGCTGGCCGCCATTATCCAGGAAGCTGACCTGCCCCCCGGCGTCTTCAACGTGGTCCACGGCTTTGGCGAGACGGCCGGCGCCCCCCTCGTCGCGCATCCCGGCGTCCAGGTCATCTCCTTCACCGGCGAGACCACCACCGGCCAGGCCATCGTGCGCAACGGCGCCGCCACCCTCAAGCGCTTCTCAATGGAGTTGGGCGGCAAGTCGCCCACCATCGTCTTCGACGACGCCGATCTCGACCACGCCCTCGACGGCACGATCTTCCAGCTCTACTCTCTCAACGGTGAGCGCTGCACCGCCGGTTCCCGCCTTCTGCTCCACGAGCCCATCTACAGCGACTTCGTTGAGCGCGTGGCCGAGCGCGTCGCCCGCATCCACGTCGGCCCGCCCGATGACCCCGCCACCGAAGTCGGCCCCCTTATCCATCCCGAGCACTGGGACAAGGTCAACAGTTACATGGACCTCGCCCGCCAGGAGGGCGCGACGATCCTGGTCGGCGGCTCCCGTCCTCCCGCTTTCCCAGATGGCAATTACTTCAGCCCCACCCTCATCACCAACGTCCGCAACGACATGCGCGTGGTCCAGGAAGAAATCTTCGGACCTGTCCTCGTCGTGATCCCCTTCCACGACGAAGCCGAGGCCATTCGCCTCGCCAACGACACCAAGTACGGTCTCGCCGGCTACGTCTGGACTCGCGACCTCGCCCGCGGCCATCGCGTCGCCCAGGCCATCGAGAGCGGCATGATCTGGGTCAACTCCCACAACGTCCGTGATCTGCGCACCCCCTTCGGCGGCATGAAGTTCTCCGGCCTCGGCCGCGAAGGCGACCATCACAGCTTCGACCTCTACACCGAGCTTAAGGCTATCCACGTCGCTATTGGCTCGCACCCCATTCCAAAATTGGGTGCATAACCCAACGCCAAGGAGTTGTCCCATGTCCGCCCGCCATGGCTCCGAAGTCCTCCGCAAGCTGAAAGAACAGCCCATCGAGCTGTGGCACCGCGGCGTGCGCGTGGCCGATATCACTGCCGAGCCAGGCCTTTCCGGCGGTGTCCGTAGTCTGGCCGAACTCTATGACCTCCAGTGGCAACACCCGGACGATATGCTCTTCGACTCGCCCGCCACCGGCAACAAGGTCGGCCGGTCTTTCATGATCCCCGCGACGCAGGCGGAACTCACGAGCATCGGCGACATGATGCTCCGCTGGTCGCGCCGCACCTTCGGCATGATGGGCCGTTCCCCCGACTACATCAACCGCGCCATCTCCGCCTATGCCGGCGGCGCGGACTTCCTCAGCCAGCAGGACCCCCGCTTCGGCGACAACGCCCGCCGTTACCATGCGCACGTCCGCGAAAAGGACCTCTGCCTCACCCATACCCTGATCAACCCGCAGGCGAACCGCGCCGTCGGCGCCGCCCGCCAGGCCGACCCATTCCTGGCCGCCCGCGTCAAGGAAGAGACCGACGCCGGCCTCGTCATCAAGGGCGCCCGCATGCTGGCCACCCTGCCCATTTCCGATGAGATCATGGTCTTCCCGTCCACTCTCCTGAAGGCCACCGAGGAGGATGCCCCCTACGCCTTCGGCTTCGCTATCCCCAACTCCACTCCAGGCCTCAAGTTCCTCTGCCGTGAGACCGTGGACTACGGCCGCAACGTCTTCGACCATCCGCTCGGCTCCCGTTTCGAGGAGCTCGACGCCGTGGTCATCTTTGACGATGTTTTTGTGCCCTGGGAGAACGTCTTCCTCTACCGCGACGTCGCCGCCTGCAATCAGGCCTACGCCGCCACCGGCGCCGTCGTCCACATGGCCCATCAGGTCGTCTGCAAGAACATCGCCAAGACCGAGTTCATCCTCGGCCTCATCTCCCTGATGATTGACGCCATCGGCATCGAAAGCTTCCAGCACATCCACGAAAAGACCACCGAGGTCTGGTGCACCCTGGAGGCCATGAAGGCCTTCCGCCGCGCCGCCGAAGTGGACGCCGCCCCCAATGCCTACGGAATGATGACCCCCGCCTGGGACCCGCTCGACGCGGCCCGCAACATGTATCCCCGCCTCTACCCGCGCCTCGTCGAAATCGTCCAGCAGATCGGCGCCAGCGGCCTGGTCAGCATGCCCACCCTGGCCGATGTGGACGGCCCCATGCGCGACGACATCCTCAAGTACTACCAGTCCGCCCGGCTCGATGCCCTTGACCGCATCCCACTCTTCCGCCTCGCCTGGGATGCGGCCGTCTCTGCCTTCGGCTCCCGGCAAGTCCTTTACGAGCGCTTCTTCTTCGGCGATCCGGTCCGCATGGCGGGCGCCGTCTTCCACTCCCACGACCGCCAGCCCTACATGGAGCTGGTGCGCGACTTCCTCAAGCGCGGCGCCCAGTCATGACCACCCTCGACCCGCGCCAGTATCGCAACACCATCGGCCTCTTCGCTACCGGCGTCACCATCATCGCCGTAAGGCAGGGCGACCAGGTCCACGCCATGACCGCGAATGCCGTCACCTCCCTGTCGCTCGACCCGCCCCTGCTCATCTTCTGTGTTAGCCGCACCGCCAAGATGGCCGCCCACCTCGATACTGGCCGCCCCTTCGCCGTCAACATCCTCCGGGCCGAGCAACAGGACCTGTCCGACTTTTTCGCCGGCCGCCCGCCCACAGGTGCGCCCCCATCCTTCGACTTCGACCCTTGGGAGGGCTGCCCGCGCCTGCGGGGCTGCGCCGCCGCCCTCGCCTGCCGCGTAGAGGAACAAATGCCCGGCGGCGATCACTGGATCATCGTCGGCCGAGTGCTGGCCACCCATCAAGGTCCTGAGCCCCGCCAACCGCTCGTCTTTTTCGCGGGCCGCTATGCCCACCTCGCCCTCGCCGAAGCCCCCGCCCCCGACCTCGCCGACGACGTGCCCGTCCAGATCTTCTACGACCCTTGGTAACTGGCATGCCCCCCTTCAACATCACCCGCGCCGCCCATGCCGAATTCCGCGTCACCGACCTCGGTCGCGCCCGCGCCTTCTACGTCGACGCCCTCGGCTTCATCGAAGTCGACTCCTCCCCCGACCGCCTCTACCTCGGCGGCCTCGAAGAGCGTGACAGATACGGCCTCGTCCTGCGCCAGGCGCCCAGCCCCGGCCTCGGCCACCTCGCTTTCCGCGTCGCTTCCCCTGAGGACCTCGACCGCCTCGCCGTCCTCCACACCGCCCACGGCCTCCCTATTCGCTGGGTCGAGGCCCATAGCGACGAACGCGGGCAGGGCCGCGCCCTCCGCGTCCAGGACCCCTCCGGCCTCCCCATCGAGTTCTTTCACCAGATCGAGCAGCGCGAGCGCCTGCTGCAGCGCTTCGATCTTTACCGCGGCGCCCACATCATGCGCGTGGACCACTTCAACGTCCAGGTTCCCGACGTTCAAGTCGCCTACGATTGGTGGACTGAGCACCTCGGCTTCTACTGCTCCGAGTACACCGTCGCCGACCCTCCTCCCCCCTCTTCCTCCGGGAGCGGGGCCGGGGGCGAGGAAGAGCCCCCTGACCGCCTCTGGGCCGCCTGGCTTCATCGCAAACAGAACGTCCACGACCTCGCCCTTATGAACGGCATCGGCCCGCGTCTCCACCACGTGGGCCTATGGCTCCAGGACACCGCCAGCGTCCTCCGCGCCTGCGACATCCTCGCCGCCCTTGGGATGGGCAGCAGCATCGAGCGCGGTCCTGGCCGTCACGGCCTCAGCAATGCCTTCTTCCTCTACCTGCGCGACCCCGACCTCAACCGTATCGAGCTTTACACCTCCGACTACCTCATCCCCGACCCCGACTTCGCCCCCATCCGCTGGACCCTCAGCGACCCGCGCCGCGCCACCTTCTGGGGCCACACGCCGCCCCGCAGTTGGTTCGACGAAGCCTCCCTCGTCGAAGACATCCACACCCAACAGTTGCTCCCCGTCCGCGAACCGCTCCTCGCCGGCCGGCCCGCCCACGTCACCTGAGGGGGTCGCACCGCCAACTTGCTATAATAGCCCTGGAGGCGCCGATGACCGATCAGGACAAGTTGGCCGCGTTTGAAGCCCGCATCGCGCGCGGCGAAAAGATTGAACCCGGCGACTGGATGCCCGACGAGTACCGCCGCCAGCTCATCCGCATGATCTCGCAACACGCCCATAGCGAGATCGTCGGCATGCTCCCCGAGGGCGCCTGGATCACCCGCGCCCCTAACCTACGCCAAAAGCTGGTCCTCCTCGCCAAGGTCCAGGACGAAGCTGGTCATGGCCAATACCTCTACCACGCCGCCGAGA
>CAZCEC010000100.1:0-18125 GCA_964497615.1 uncultured Anaerolineales bacterium
CCCCCCGAGTCCCCTGCGTCTCCCGCGTCCCTCGTGTCCCTCGTGTCCCCCGCCTCCCTCACCCCCTCGGCCGCCTCTCCCTCTCCACCAGCATCAGCCGCTTCAAATGCGGCAGCACATCGTGCGCCAGCTTCACCAAGTCCACCGGCGGCGCCTGCTCCTTCTCCTCCGCCTTCCCCCTGGACGGCACCGGCGTTGGCCCCTCGTCGTCTTCGTCCTCGCCCCCCTCACCCTCCGGCGGCGCGCGGTGCCGGCCCATGTTCAGCGGCATCGGCTCGCTCGGCGGCGGCGCGGTTGGAGTCGCCCGCTGCCACCCGCCCTGCGGCTGCGTGGTGGGCGGCTCCGTCGTCCCCAGGTCCAGATCGGGCGGCGGCCCCACAATCGCATTGGACCGGGGCCGCGTCACCGGCGGCTCCTGCGGCAGATTATCCAGTTCCGGCGGCCGCTCGGTGATCGCGTTCGAGCGCGTCCGGCCCGTCGGCTGCGGCGGCAGCGGCAGCTCGGAGGGCCGTTCCGTGATTGCATTCGACCGTGGCCGCCCCTGCGGCTCCGGTGGCTGCTCCAGCGGTGGTTCCTCTTCGCCCGCGCGCTGAACCACCGGCCGCGCAAACACCGGCGGCCGTGCCGGTCCGGGCGGCGGCGGCTCCGGCGCGCGCTGCACCGGCGGCGACACGCGCAGCGGCGTCAGGCGCGGCAGTTCGGCGCTGCCACGGGCGCGCGCCAGTGCGCTCTCCATCACCGGCGGGGCCGGCGGCGTGCCCGCGCCGCCCACACCTGGCTCCGGCGGGCGCGCGGCGCGCGGCGCCTGGCGCGTGCCCTCCGGCGAGCGCTGCACCGGTCCGGGCGCGGCCGCTGGCCCTGGCGCCGTTGCGGGCCTCTCGCCCGGCGCGGCCGGCGGCGTGCCCCCGGCGGGCGCCTCGGGCGCCCGGCGCGCGGTGGCTTCCATCCCCTGCGGGCGCTCCGCGCGCGGCTCCGGCTGGGGCGCTGGCGCGGCTTCCGCCCGTGCCTGTGGCCGCCGCTGAATGGCCGGCGCGGATGGCGTCACGCCCGGCGCGGGCGCGGCTGCTTCCGGCGGCTGGGCCGCCGGTTGGGGCGCGGGCCCTCGCCCTGCCGCCTCGTCCGCCGCCTCCGCCTGCCGCTGGACCGGCGGCGCGCCCGGCGCGGAGCTTACCGCTGGCGCTGATGCTTCGGCGGATTGCGCCTGCCCGTCTTCCGCCGGGGCGGCTGCTGCTTGGGCAAGTTCTGCCCGCTGTGCCGTGGGCGGCTTCCCTGGCGAAGGCGCGGCCTCCATCGGCGTGCGCTGAATCGTGGGCGTCGCCGATGGCACGCTTGCGGCCATGTCGCTGGGCGGCGCGGCGGCCTCGGGCTGCTCTGCCGCCTCCTGGGCGCTGCTGCCAGCTTCTTCTTTTTCTCTTTCTCTTTCTTTGCCTCCCGCTGGCGCGCGCTGAATGGCTGGGCTGGCCGAGGCCGCGCTGGCCCCTGCCTCAACCTCTCGCTGAATGCCGGGCGCGGCTGGCGTCGTCGCGGCCCGCGCCGGTGCTGCCGATGCCGTCCCGGTGGGTGTCTCGGATGGCGCGGCCTCAGCCGGCGCGGCCGGCGGCTGACCTGCTGGCTCAGGCCGCGCAGCCGCGTCCTCCGCCTCAGCCTGGCGCTGAATGGTAGGCGCGGCCTCCGCTGGTGCAGGCGTGGCCGGCGCGGCTTGCTCCGCGCGGCGCTCAATAGCCGGCGTCTCGCCTGGGCTCTCGCTCAGCCCGGGGGCAGGGGGCTCGGCCGGTACGCGCTGAACATCCGCCGCGCTCTGTGCCGGACCAGACTCCGCCGCCCCATCGGCGCTGCTGCCAGCTTCTTCTCTTTCTCTTTCTTTGCCTCCCGCTGGCGCGCGCTGGATATCAGCCTCCGCGTCCAGGGCGGGCGGGGGCGGCAGCTTGGCCCGCGCTCGGCGGCCCGCTGGCCGCGCCGGGGGCGCCGCCTCCGCCTGCCGCTGGATTGGCGCGGGCGTCGTCGGGGGCGGCGCTGGCGCTGGCGCGGCTGGCTCCGAGGTGCGCTGAACAGCCGGCATCTCGGCTGGCCTTTCGCCCTGCGGCGGGGCAGGGGCCTCGGCCGGCGTCACCGTCCGCGCCGGGCCAACCGTCGCTGCCCCCTGGGCGCCGCCGCTGCCTTCGCCCTCTTCTCTTTCTCTTTCTTCCCCTGCCCCCGGTACCCGCTGAACGGCCGGCGTCACCGTCCGCGCCGGGCCAACAGCCGCTGCCCCCTGAGCGCCGCCTTCGCCTTCTTCTCTTTCTTTTTCTATTTCTTTGCTTACCGCGGGCGTTCCCGGCTTCCGCGTCTGCGCAATCTGCCGCTGAATGGAGGGCGGCAATTCCTGGTTCCGCGCCCACTCCGGCACATCGGCCTTCTGCTGGGCGGCCTTGGCCGCCTCGTGCTCCGCCTGGCGGCGCGCCAACTGGCGCTGCAAAGTCGGCGGCAGGCTCGAAACGTCCGGCGGCGCGGCCGGCGCGGCCGGCGGTGTGGGCGCTGGCGGGCGCGGCGGTTCCGCGCCCATCCCCGCTTCGGGTGCCGCTTGGCCTTGCGGGCGCGTCATCGCCTCCTGGCTCTCCCGCGTGGAGCGGCGCAGGGGCTGCGGCGCGGGCTTGGGCTGGGGCGGCGGCGGCTCGCTGCCCAGGCTGTTCACCCCGGCCGGCATCGGCCCCGGCCCCAATTCCTCCACCCGCGAGAACCGCCTCACCCGCCGTGGATCGCGCGGCGCGGGCGGCTGGGCGGCTGGCGGTGTGCCCGGCGGTGTGCCCGGCGGCGCGGCTGCGGCTGGGCCGGTCGCCCGCTGCGCCCGCCCCTCTGCCGGCGGCGCTTCGCTCCCTGCCGCTGGCCCTCTTTCTTTTTCTCTTTCTCTCTCTTTCCCCGGCGGCAGCGGCAGCCGGCGCGCCTCTGGCCGCACCCCTGGCAGGGGCGCGGCGGGCGTGCTGGCGGCAGTCTGCGCGCGCTGCACCGGCGGCGGGCCTGGCGGCGCGCCCTGCGCTGGGCCAGGCGCGGCGCTTGCCCCGCCCACCGGTCCCGTCGCCGCGCCTGGGAATGATCCAAAATAATCGGCGTCGCCGGGCACGGGCGCCAGCGGGATGCCGTCGCTGGGCGCCTCGGCCTGGGCCGCCCGCGCCGCCGGGTCCGCGCCCGCGCCGTAATAAGTTACGCTGGGCAGCGGCGGCTCGCTGGGCGCGGCCTCCGCCACGGGCGGCGTCTGCTGCTCATACTTGGCGGCCACATCCGGGAACCGCTGGGCAATCGCGCCCGCGAAGCGGTCCAGCCGCTCCGCCCGCGCCACCGAGCCCATCAGCCCGCCCCGCAACGTGCGCCCCTGCTGCCGCTGCACCCGCCGGGCCAGCGCGCGGCTGCTGCGGCCCGCCACCGTCACCCGCAGCCCGCCCAGCCCCGGCGACCGGGCCTTGGCCGGCGCGTCAGTGCGTACCGGAGCGGGCGGCGGGGCTTCCGGCGCAGGGGCAGGCGCGGCCGTCTGGGCTTCAGCCGCGGCGGATGGCGCCGCCGTCACCGCCATTCCACCGGCGCTGGCCGCCAGCCGCCTCGCCTCCAGCCGCCGCTGGGCCCAGGGCGTCAGCGCGCGCTGCGTCCCCAGCAGGCGGCGCGCCACCGTGCGCGCCATGCCCGCCAGTGGATCGCGCGGCTGGGAGTCCGCTTCGCCCGCGGGCGGCTTTGGAGCGTCCGTCATGCCCTCACCCGCGCCGTAGCCTCGGCGCCGGTTTGCTCAACCTCACGCACCGGCCCCATCGCCCTCGGCCGCCTCCCCGCCTTCAGCCTCCCCCTCATCCCCCTCTTCCCCCTCTTCGCCTTCCTCTTCCGCTTCCTCCTGCGCGGCCCGCATCTGCCAGTACGCCGAATCCTCCGCGCTGGCCTCTTCGTCGCCGCTCTCGCTGTAATCCCGTTCGATTTCCCAGAAGTTTTCCGGCTGGGTGGCCTCTTCTTCTTCCTCTTCTTCCGCCACCGGCGCGGCCGCCGTGCCGGGCGCCCCATACAGGTTGTAATAGCTCTCCGTGGGCAGCGCGCTGGTGGGCGCCGTCGAGGACAGGTCCTCGCTGTCGTCCGACCCAAACAAATACATCGGCGTGCCCATGATCAGGCTCAGGTCAATGCCCTGGTGCGCGATTTCCAACTCCTCCACCGCCACCTGGTCGCTGCCCGACTGCAATTGCGGCCCCGTCCACTTCACCGGGATCGCGCCGATCACGTCCCAGTGCCGCGCCGTCTTGCCGTCCACCGTCCCCAGGATAATGGACATGTGCGTCCCTTGCGGCACGATCACCCCCGCCATCTTCAGCAGGTTGATCACCGTGCCCGCCCCCGGCACGCTGTGCACCCCCCACACCTGCCCGTCCAGCATCCCCCACCGGAACCAGCGCCACAGTTCCCGGTTATAGGTGATCCCGCGCTTCAGCGTGATGTTGCCATACACAATCTGGCCGGGCAGCAGCCACTCGAAGTCATTCGTGCCGCCCTCGCGCACCCGCTTCACCTCGCGCTCCATGTTCAGCCCGGAGCACTCGTTGAATTCCGCGATGATCACGCCCAGCACTTCCACGTAGAACTTCCACGCCGGTGATACGTCGAACCGCATCCCCAGCGCGTTCGACACTGCCTTCAAGGCCGCTGTTTGCAGTCCAAATGCCATAGCTACCTCTTATACAATCCCCAGCCGCTCCCGCTCCACAAACGCCTCGCGCCGCAGCAGGTCATAAATGTGCCGCGCCAGCAAATCCATATCCAGCAATTCTTCCTTCTTCGGGAAGCACCCGCACGAACTGGTGTCCACCATGTCGTTAAATCCATACGAGTCGAACCCGCCCCCAAACCCGCTGTCCAACCCAAACGTGTCGCCCCCGCTATCACCAAACGTGTCGCTCGTCGTGTCGCCAAACGTATCCGGCGAGCCGCCCGTATCCGACGAGCTGCCGCCGAACGAATCCAGCCCCAGCCCGCCCGCCCCGTCGTCGCGCGGCCACTCGTCGCCCGCCTCGCCGAAGGTGTCGTTGCGCGGCGCCCCCCACGTGTCCGTGTCCTCCGGCTCGCTCGGCGGCCGGCCCCACGGCTCGGAGTTGCGCTGGCCCCACGGCTGCGGCCCGCGCCCCCTGGGCGGAGAAACCTTATCGTCCAGCACGCTGCATCCTCGTCTTAAACTCACTGGCCCGCGACCCTGGGAGCCAAGGTTCGGCCCCCAGGGCCGCGCGGCCTCCGGTGATCTGCTGTCTTACGCTGCCGCGCCTACGTTCGCGGAGCGGCCTCGCTGAGCCTGCGGTTGATCTCGGCCACCTGCTGCACCCAACTCTGGCGCTCCGCGTGCTCCAGCGCCAGGATGTCGTCGAGCGCCCAGTGAAAGTGATAGGCCAGGTAGGCTACCTCCTCTTGCAGGCGTTCGAGGGGGTAGCCTACGACCCCCCCAGTTCGGCCAGGTCCACCTCGTGTTTCGTCTGGCAGTTGGGGCAGGTCACCGGCAGGCTGGTTTTGCCCTCTTCGTTGATGCGCCGGTACAGCGCCTGCAGGTACGCCAGGTCCGCCACGTACAGGCTTTCGATCACGTTCGTCGACACCATCGGCAGCGTCCCCAGCTTCACGATCACCCGCGACAGCAGGATCACTGCCAGGTACGCCTGGTTCGACCGCACCCGCGGGTCGCGCATCGGCGCGATCTCGTCCATCGCCGTCGCCATGCGCATCAACCCCTGCCGGTGGACCGTCCCGTCCTGGTCCGTATAGCCCACCGGCAGGGTGAACTCAAATTCCGTCTGGCGCGCCATTTACGGTGGCCCGCTTAGGCCTTCGTGCGCGCCATGCCCTCGTGCACCAGGACCATCTCCTCGATGCCGAACTCGTTGCCGTCGGCCTTGATATCCGGGCCAGACACCTTCGAGGGCCACGCGTTCACGAAGTCCCAGCGCGCCGCCACGTTCATGTTGCGGTCGTACAGCAGAATCGAGCAGTTCTTGCGCGCATCGTTCATCTTGCCCTGCTCCACCTGCTGGCGCCACTCCCAGATCTGCAAGTTGCTGGTGATGCCGCGCTTCAGCGTCACGTCGCCCCACTTCAGGCGCCCCGGCATCTTCTGGATGAAGTCCTTGCCCTCCGCCGACACCTTGTGCTCGATCACGTCGCTTTCCGAGCTGATGCCCGCGATTTCCGAGAAGTACCCCGTCACCATCCCGCCCACTTCGATCCCGAACTGGTAGACGATCAACGGGTCCGACTCGCGCTGATTGCTGTATGCCATGTCGTTAGCTCCTTAACCTACTGGACTATTCCTGGCCGGGCGCCCACTGGAAGATACGGAAGATCACAAATTCGGCCGGCTTCACCGGCGCCATGCCGATCTCGATGATCAGCCGTCCCAGGTCGCGCGAGGCCGGCGGGTTCGTCTCCCCGTCGCACTTCACGAAGAACGCCTCCCCCGGCGCCGACCCGAACAGCGCCCCGTCGCGCCACACCATCGTCAGGAACGCCGTCACGTCCCGCCGCACCCGCCCCCACAGCCGCGGCTCGTTCGGCTCGAACACCACCCACTGCGTCCCGCGCTCGATCGACTTCTCCACGAAGTTGAACAGCCGCCGCACGTTGATGTACCGCCACGACGGGTTCGACGACAGCGTGCGCGCCCCCCACACCCGGATGCCCATGCCTGGGAACGCCCGGATGCAGTTGACCCCGAACGGGTTGAGCGTGTCCTGCTCGCCCTTGGTCACGTTGTAGGCCAGCCCGGTCGCCCCGCGCACCACCTCGTTGGCCGGCGCCTTGTGCACGCCGCGCGTGCTGTCGCTGCGCGCCCACACCCCCGCCATGTGGCCCGCCGGCGGCACGTGGATCGGCCGGTTGCTCACCGGATCGCTGATCTCGATCCACGGATAGTACAGCGCCGCATAGCTCGAGTCGTACCCGGCCACGTCCATGCGCCACTTCTTGATCGCCTGCGGCGACATGTTCGGCGGCGCGTCCAGAATCGCCACCCGGTCGGCCAGCCGCTCGCAGTGCGCGATGATGGCCGTCTGCACCGCCTTGATCGTGTTCAGGTCCAGCTTCTGGCCCGGCAGCGTCGTCATCAGGTCCGGCACCACCACCATCGTGATGTCGTCGATGGCCTCCAGGCCCTCGATGCCGGTGCGCTCCAGGATTTCGCCCTGGAAGTCGCTGGGCGTCGGCGCCGACAGCAGCCGGTTCTCGATGTTCAGCGACTGCTGCTGCTCGCGCGGCGTCAGCTTGGCCACCGGCAGGTTGTTGCCCTCCGGCACCACCAGGTCAATGAACTGTGGGCCCCGGTTGTCCTTGTAGGCCACGCCGATGCTCTTGGCGCCGCCCTCGTGCTCCACCTCGGCCAGGGTCACGTCCGACAGGGTCTCCTGCACCGCCCACCCGCCGGCCGTCTTCTCGCGTTCCACCGTGATGGTGAAGCCGCCGCCCCCGCCCTCGGCCGCTGGCGCCGCGGCCTCGGCCTCGCCTTCCTTGGCCTTGCCCTTCGGCTTCTCGGCCGGCGCGGCGATCTGCGGCGCGTCCACCCGCACCCGCAGCCGCAGCCCGTCGAACCCGGCGTGCCGGGCGCGCACCAGCAGCCCCGGCTTCCCGTCCGCGTTCAACAGTTGCGCCTGCGCCCGCGGGATGGTCTTCACGCTCAGCACGTAGCAGCGCGAGCCCCCATTCTGAAAATACCCGTAGACCGCGTGCGGCAAGTAGGCGCCGTTGACGAAGTTGCCAAAGCGCTCCACATACTGCGTCCAGTTGGTCACCAACTGCGGTCGGTTGAACAAGTCCCGGGTCACGGTCTCGCCGTCAACGACCTCGGTCATGTGCGCCTTCTCGGTGAACCCCACGAAGCAGGCCATCGCCGTGCCGACCCCTTCGATGGGTTTGGGACCGCGGTCAATTTCCTCGACGTAGACCCCAGGTGACAGATACTCCGGCATGCTGAACTCCTTTCCCTTCCCTCTGTGTTACAGGTGAGTGGTAACGCTGCGGTTGGCTAGCGGCGCGGGCGCCGGGCCGCCGTGGGTGCGGGTGTGATGGTTGCCGCTCGTGATCGTCGCCTCCTTTCGGCAAGAACCTCACCGGCAGTCGCGGCCGTGCCCACAACGCCAGGCCCAAGCCCCAAAATCGGAGCAGGGCGCTGCGCCTGGGGTCGCCTTTCGCGCGGCCGTTCGCCGGTGTCGCTCATAAGTCGATGTCGTAATTCGCCGCCGGCACCTTGATCTTGTGCCGGCTGGCCTTGTGTCCGTCCGCCGTAACCTCCAAAGTATAGTCGCCCGGCGTCAGATTGCGAATCGAGAACTCGCCGTTCGGGTTCTGGACGGCCAGGTCGCCCCGCTCCACCAGCTTCACCCGCACGCCCGCCAGCGGCTTTTTGCTGTTGATATTGAAGCTGATGGACAGGTAGCTGTGGCTGCTGCCGTCGGCCCGGTCCGGCTGCCGGAAGCCAAATTCCGCCGTGCGCGTCAGCGGCTGCTCCGTCGGCGCAAACGGGCTGAACGCCACCGTCGCCACCAGCACCAGCCCCGGCCGCTGCTGGTTGTCCAGCACGCTCCACAGGTCGCTCGGCTTGTCCAGCGTGTCTGGCTGGGCCACCTTCAGCGGAATCGGCGCCGGCTGATCGAGCAGGCTGGCCGGCAGCCCCTCCTCCGGCATCTCCGGAAACCGCAAAAAGGTGATCAGCGTCCGCGCCAGCAGCCGGTGCTCGTCCTCCGGCGCCGTGGCCCAGGCCGTCACCAGGTAATACAGGTCCAGCCGCGTCGGCTGCCGCATCGTCAGCACGCTGCTGGGCCGCCGCTCCACCTCGCGCTGCGTCGCCTCGCGCCGCAGCCGCAAGTTCTCGCGAATATCGTACAGATACAGGTTCAGGCTGGGCCGGCTCAGCCGCGCCGACCACTCGCGCCGCGGCTGGTCGAACGAAACGTCCACCTCGTTGTCGCGAATCGGCAGTTCGCGCACCAGCAGGTCTCGCAGCGCATCATCTAGATCGTCAATCATTCTGAGTTGTCATGAGACGCACAATTGGTGTCCGTGTTTCGACCGGCGCGAAGTATACCCCATCTAGTTAGAATCGCTACTTTATACTCCATCCCCCTGGGGTCGTGACCTTCATCCCCCTGGGGTCAGGACCCCAAGGGGGTCATGACCTTCATCCTTCATAATTCACCCTTCCCCATCCCCACCACCATCTCCACCAGCCCCGCCAAATGCCGGTAACTCTCCCGCCCATAGCCCCCCGCGCCCAGCGCCGCCACCGGCACCCCCGCCCCTACCAGCGTCTCCAGCGCCAGCCGGTCGCGCGCCCGCAGCCCATCCGCGCTCACGTTCAGCCCCCCCAGCAGGTCCGCCTCGTGCACGTCCGCCCCCGCCACGTAGAACGCCAGCGCAAACGGCCCGGCCCTCAGCGCCTTCTCCAGCGCCTGGCCCAGCGTCTTCAGGTACGCCTGGTCGCCCGTGCCCGACCGCAGCGGCTGGTCCACGTCAATCCGCCGCCGCGCCGCCAGGTCCTGCGGGTAAATGTCGCGGTTATACAGGTCCACGATGTACACCCCGGCGTCGTTGCGCGCCAGGTGCTCGTTGCCGTTGCCCTGGTGCGCGTCCACATCCACGATCAGCACCCGCGCCTCCGGCCCCAGCACCGCCTCCGGCCCGTGCCGCAGCGCCGCCAGCGCCACCGCAATGTCCGCATAAAAGCAGAACCCCTCCCCCTGCTCGCTGCTGGCATGGTGATAGCCCCCCGCCAGGTTCACCGCCAGCCCGCCCCGCAGCGCGTGCTGCGCCGCCAGCAGCGTGCCCATCGTCCCCAACCGCATCGGCCGCAGGATGCGCTGGTCCAGCAGAAAGCCCGGCAGCCGCGCCAGCAGCGGCAGCTCCACCACCTGCGCGATATAGCGCGGCGACCGCAGTTGGTGTAAATAGTGCGGCGGGTGCACCGCCAGCAGCCGTTCCCGCTCGATGGGCCGCGCCGGCCGCACCGTGCGCGCCCTCAGTTCCGCGCCCACGTGCCGCCGGGCCGCCTCCCAGGCGCGGCTGTACTTGCGCCCGTCGAACGGATGTAATTTGTTAAACCCCAGGAGGTGAATATCGTACCCGGGTGAGTAGATCACCCGTGGATCAAGCGTGTGCTTCCGGCCCGCCGCTGCCATCCAGTTGTCACCGGCCCGTTTCGTGCTCTTTGATCAACCGCCCCATCTTCTGCAATTCGCGCCGCGCCCCGTGCAGCAGGTGCCCCATGTTCACCTGCCCGCCGTCTGCCGCCGCCAGGTAGGCCGCGCTGATGATGATGTTGCGGATGTTGCCCCCCGCCAGCTTGAACCGCCGCGCCAGCAGCCGGAAGTCCAGGTCCTCCCCGCGCGGCACCCCCGGCGGGAACAGGGTCTCCCAAATCCGCAGCCGGTAGGCCTCGTCCGGGAACGGGAAGTCCACCGCGAATTGCAGCCGCCGCGTAAACGCCTCGTCCAGGTTGGCGCGCAGATTCGTCGCCAGCACCGTCACCCCGTCATACGTCTCCATCCGCTGGAGCAGGTAGCTCACCTCGATGTTGGCATACCGGTCGTGCGCGTCCTTCACCTCCGACCGCTTCCCGAAGATCGCGTCCGCCTCGTCGAAGAACAGGATGGCATTGCTGCTGGCCGCCTCGTCGAAGATGCGGCTCAAATTCTTCTCCGTCTCGCCGATGTACTTGTTCACCACCGTCGAGAGATCAATCCGGTACAGCTCCAGCCCCAGCTCGCTGGCGATCACTTCCGCCGCCATCGTCTTGCCCGTCCCCGGCGGCCCCGCGAACAACACCGTCACCCCGGCGCTGGAAGCCAGCTTCTCGCCCACCCCCCACGCCTCCAGCACCTGCGGCCGCCCCCGCACCGTGCTGATGATCTCGCGCAGAATCGCCACCTGGTCCACCGGCAGCACAATATCGTCCCAGGTGTAGCGCGCCGCCAGCTTGTGCGCCAGCGTTGCCAACCCTGGGCTGGAATAGCCGCGCGCCGCCTGGAACAGGTCGGCCCGGTCCACCGGCCGCCCCTGCTGCGCCGCCCGGTCGGCCGCCGCCGCCACCGCATCCGCGATCTGGCCCGCCGTCAGCGTGAACTGCCCGGCCAGGTCCGCCAGCCCCAGGTCGCCCAGCGCCTCCGGCTCCCCGGCCTGTTCCAGCCGCCCGCGCGCAAAGTGCTCCCACAGCGCCGCGCGATGCTCAAAATCCGGCACCGGAAACTCCACCCACGCCAGCCGCCGGTCGCGGGCCGCGCCGCGCGGCTGCCAGGCCGCATGCCCGGCCAGCACCACCATGTCGGGGTAGCTGAACACCTCATCCAGCACATCGGCCAGCCCCGCCCCCGCGCCCGCCTCAGCGCCGCCCAGCGCCGCGTCCCACTCCACAATGCAGGGGATCGCCCCCGTCAGCCGCGCATCGCGCAGCGCCGTGCGCACCACCCGCAGCGCCGTGCGCTCCCCGCCGACCAACCGCCCCAGCGCCACCCGCAGCAGTGGCCGCCCGGCCTCCGCCGCAAACAGCCTCAGCGCCGCCTCCTGCGCCGCCCCGTTCGGCCCATACAGCACCGCCACCGGCGGCAGCCCCCCCTTCGCCCCCATCCCCCCTCCGCCGCCCTCCTCCGCCTCCTGCCCCCCGCCTGCGGTCGTCCTTCGTCCTTCGTCGTTCGTCCTTCGTCCTTCGTCCCCCCTCGCCAGCCTCACCAGCTCCCACACCGCCGGCCCGGCCAGCACCCGGTCCTCCGGCCCGGCCTCCGGCCGCACCCACTGCGCGTGCCGCCCCAGGTCCGCGTGCGGCTGATAGTCGCCCAGCAGCCACCCCACCACCGCCTCGTTCGGCGTCAGCGCCTGCCCCAGCAGGCTCGGCGCCGGCCCGCCGGGGTCGGCCACGCGCTCCACCAGGTTAAAGGCCAGCAGCGGCGCGTCGTCCGCGAAGGCCCTCAGCCGCCGCAGCCGCTCCGGGCCAGGCTCGCACAGCAAATCCAGGATCAGGTTGACGGTCGGGCGGCGGCGGGTGACGTCGTCTTGCAGGTAGCCGTACAGGCGCTCGTAGCGCAGGTCCAGCGTGGGGGCCAGGCAGATCAGGAACGCATCCAGCGCAAAGGCATCCAGGCCAAACGCTTCCCCCAGCCGCCTCAGCCGCAGCGCCTGCCCGGCCTTGGCGGCGCGCTTGCCCAGGGCGGCCGCCTGGCGGGCCGCCTCGGCCTCCGCCGCCGCGAACGCCTGCGCCTCGTCCCCCAGCGCCGTCGTCTGCCCCCAGCTTGTGCCAAAGGGGCGGTGCGCCAGCGCCAGCGCCTCATCGTCGGAGACCTTCAGCCCCCGGAACGCATCGTGCGGATCCTGCCCGGCGCGCTGCCAGCGCAGCACCTCCCGCTGAATCCGCACGTCAACTCGCGCCAGTTCCGCCTGCAAATGCGCCAGGCTCAGATCATCCACCGCTGCCATGTCCCGCGAGTATAGCAGACAACCCCCGCCATACCTCCCCCTGCTCCCCTTCACACTCCGCCGGTCGTCCGTCGTTCCTCACCCTCCGTCCGCCCCCTATCTTCGTCCTCCATCTTCCCTTCGTCACCCATCAACCGTCACGCTTCGTCCGTCCTTCGTCCTTCGTCGTCCGCCCGTCCGCCCGTCACCCTTCACCCGTCACATTCCATTCGTCTTTCGTCCTTCGTCGTCCGCCCGTCCGCCCGTCCGCCCGTCCGCCCGTCACCCTTCACCCATCACATTCCATTCGTCTTCCGTCATCCGTCGTCCGTCGCCGGTCTTCTGACTTCCAACTTCCGACTTCTGTCCTTCATCCTTCATCCTTCATACTTCATACTTCATCCTCACCACCGCCTCCACCACCCGCGGGTCAAACTGCTTCCCCGCCTCCGCCTGGAAGTGCGCCTTTACCTGCTCCGGCGCCCACGCCGCCCGCCACGGCCGCGCGCTCGTCAGCGCCTCCCACGCATCCGCCGCCGCGAACACCCGCGCCGCCAGCGGGATCTGCTCGCCCCTCAGCCCGCTCGGGTAGCCCGTCCCGTCCCACCGTTCGTGGTGGCTGTAGGCCACCTCCAGCGCCGGCCGCAAATGCGCCATCGGCATCAGCAGGTCGCGCGCCAGCCCCGGATGCTGCCGCATCACCGCCCACTCGGCCTCATCTAGCGGCCCGGGCTTGTTCAGGATCGCCTCCGGCACCCCCATCAGCCCCACGTCGTGCAGCAGCCCGCCGCGCCGCAACTGCACCAGCTCCGCCTCGCCCATCCCCAGCGCCCGCGCCAGCCGCTCGGCCAGTTCCGTCACGCGCCGCGCGTGCCCGGCCTCCCCGCGCTCGCGCAGGTCCAGCGTCCGCGCCCAGCCCTCGATGGTCTCCTCGAATGCCAGCCCCAGCCCCAGGTTGGCCCGCTGCAGCGTGTTGAACAGCCCCGCGTTCTCAATCGCCACCGCCGCCTGCCCGGCCAGCGTCTGCACAAACTCCAGCCACTCACTCGTCGGCTGCAGCCGCTCCCGGTGGAACACATCCAGCACGCCCTTCACCTCGCCCTTGGCAATCAGCGGCACCGCATAGTACGCCGTGAAGCCCTCGCCCATCAGCAGGTTCAGCCGGCTAAACTCCGCCGCGTGCTCAGGGAGGTCGGCCATCAGGATCGGCCGGCGCTCCAGCGCCGCCCGCCCGGCCAGCCCTTCCCCCAGCCGCACATGCGACCGCTCGATGGCCTTCGTCCGGAAGCCCCGGCTGGCCGCGTGGTCCAGCACCTGCAAGTGCGGGTTCAACAGCAGCACTGCCGCCGCGTCCACCTCCAACTGCGTCGTCGCATGGTCCAGCAGCACGCTCAGCGTCACGCGCACATCCAGGCTGGAGGTGATGGCCCGGTCAATATCGTGCATGGCCTGCACGTAGTGCAGCCGCCGCTCCGTCTCCGCGAACAGCCGCGCGTTCTCAATCGCGATGGCCGCCGCGTTCGCCGCCAGCCCCAGCAGTTCCGCCTCCGCCTCGGTGTAGCGGCTGGGCGTGCGGCTTTGCGCGTGCAGCACCCCAATCGCCCGGCCCTTCACCAGCATCGGCACATACACCCCAGACCTGATCCCGGTGTTGACGCTGTCGGGAGGTGTCCGCCCTTCCACCGACCAGTACGCGGGCAGGTCGCCGATGATCAGCGGCTGGCCCGACCGAATGACTTCGCTCTGAGTGCCCAGGCCGGGCGGCTTAATGGGGCTGCTGGCACCCGCGTCAATCTGGCGCGGCCTTCCATCGTCCAGCGCGTACGCCAGCGAGATGGTCTCCGCCTCCGCGTCATACAGGCTCACCCCAATCCGGTGCACCTCCGGCAGCAGCCGCTCCCCGGTGGCGCACAGTTCGGCATAGATGCGCGGCAGGTCCAGCGTCTCCGACAGCTTGCGGCCCAGCGCGTTGATGGCCGCCAACTGCTCCGCCCGCCGCTGGGTGGCCTCGTGCAGGCTGGCCCGGTTCAGCGCGTTGGCCGCCAGGTCCGCCAGCGCCTGCAGCAACTGGGTGTCGTGGGGCGCGAAGGGCTTCGGCCGCACCACCCACAGCGCCCCCAGCGTGTGCTGCGCCGCCACCAGCGGCAGCGCCGCGCCCGCGTACTTCCCATCCATTTGATCCCGAAACTGGAAATTGGGCGCCTGGCGCAGATCATCCGCCACAAACACCTGGCCCGTGCGAATCACGTAGCCCGTGGGGCTGTCGCCCACCGGCGTGCGCACGCCCGCCGTGTTGGCCCACTTGCCCTGCGCCTCCTCCACCTCAATCTCCTGCCCGCCCGGCAGCAGCCGCATGATCGACACCCCCGTCGCCCCCATCAGCGCGCGCACATGCTCCATCAGGATCGGCAGCATATCGGCCCGCGTGGCCGCCTCCCGCAGCGCCTCCCGCAGCGCCTCGCTCAGCGCCCTCAGCGCCTCCAGGTCCCGCTCGCGCCGCCGCCGGTCGGTGATGTCCTCGTACACCACGATGGACCCGGCAATGGCGTCGTCCTCGCCGCGCAAGGGCACCACCGAGCTATACACGTGCCGGTGCACCCCGTCGAACGCCTCGATCTCCAGGATGCGGCGCAGGGTCGGCTGGCCGCGCGCCAGCGCCCGCTCCAGCGGCCAGTCCGCGCCGGTCAGTGGCTGGCCGGTCTCCCCATCCCAGGCGCGGTGCGCCCGCTCCTCCCGCACGTCATAGTCCGGCTCATAGCCCCAAATCGCCCGCCCGGCCGGGTTCTCCAACTGCACATTGCCGTCGCGGTCCGTCAGCCACACCCCCACTGGCAGCAGTTCCAGCATCTTGCTCAGCATCTGCTCCCGTTCGCGCAGCGCCGCTTCCGCCCGCCGCCGCTCGGCCACTTCCTGCTGCGCCGCCGCGTAGTGCCGCGCATTCTCCAGCGCCACCGCCGCTTGCAGCGCCACCGTAAACAGCAGGTCGCGCTGGCGTGGCCGAAACGCATCCGCCCGGTCATAGTCCTGCACGCACAGCACCCCCAGCACGCTCTCCCCGGCCAGCATCGGCACCGCCACCAGGCTCTTGGCCGCCTGCCCCACCGGCTCAATCCCCAGCTCCGCGGTCGTCGCCGCCAGGTCGCCCGTCAGCAGCGGCGCCCGCGTCCGCACCACGTACTCGGTGATGCCGTTGGCCGCCGGCCGCTCCCCCGGCTCCCGCCACTCGCCATGGATGGTGTACACCGGGAACGAGATCATCTGCCGTTCAGCGTCGTACAGCGCGATGTACAAGTTGCGGTTGTCCAGCAGTTGCCCCAGCAGCCCGTGGATGCGCCGCAGCGTTTCCTCCGGTGTCACCAATTCGCTCAGGCTCCGCCCAATCTGGTTCAACGTCAACAGTTCCTGGTTGTGCCGCCGCACCTCGGCCTCCGCGTGCAGCCGGTCCAGCGCGCCGCCGCAGTGGTCGGCCAGCGCCTTCACCGTCTCCAGGTCCTCTGGCGTGTAGGCGTTCAGCTTGTAGCTCTGGAACGACAGCACCGCCCGCACCTCGTTGCCGTAGCGCACCGGCACATACATCAGCGACCTCGACGGCCGGCTCATGTCTCCAAACGGCACCACTTCGGGGCCTGGCAGTTCTTCCGGCTCGCGCAGCATCAGCACCGATTCCCCGGCCATGATGCGCTCCGTCAGCGCATCCCGCCTGATCGCGCGCGCCGGGTCGGTCGCCTCCTGCCGCACCCCGTTGATCGTGTCGAAGAACAGCACCGAAACGGCCAGGTTCTCAGCCGGCACATACTCATCCAGGTAGCAGGCGTCCCACCCAATCATCCGGTCGGCCGTCTCGAAGATCACCCGCGCCGCTTCCGCCGACGAGCGCACCGCGCTCAACCGCTGGCCCAGTTGCGCCAGCGCCCGCTGCCGCGCCTCCGCCAGCTTGTAGGCCGTCACGTCGCGGTAGTTGGCCACGATGGCCCCCACGCTCGGCTCCTGGAGCAAGTTATGGCTCGTCCCCTCCACCCACCGCCACGCCCCGTCGCGCCGCCGGATCCGAAAGGTAGCGCCCACCTTCGCGCCCGGCTTCCGCACCACTTCGTCCGCCAGCCGCAGCACCTCCGCCCGGTCCTCCCGGTGCACCATCCGCACCCAGCGCTGGCCTACCAGTTCGTCCGGCGCCCAGCCCATGATCTCGGCCGTCGCCGGACTGGCATAGGCGAAGCGCCCCTCGGCCGTCACCAGCGCCACCGCGTCGTGGCTGTTCTCGATCAGCGCCCGGAAGCGCGTTTCGTTCAGCCGCACCTGCTGCTCCGCCGCGCTGCGCTCGCTGACGTCGCGGCACGAATACAGCATCGTCCCGCCGCCCACTTCCACCCGCCGCGCCGTGATCAGCAGCGCGTGCTCCCGCCCGGCCTTGTCGCGCACCGTGCGCTCCACGTTCGCCACGATGCCGCCCGCCTCCAGCCCCTCCGGCAGCGCCACCGGCCCGCCCAGCAGGTTGTCAATCGTCCCCAGCGCCCGTGTCTCCTCCAGGCTGTAGCCAAAGATCACGTTCACGTTCGGGCAGATGAAGGTGAACCGGCCCGCGTCGTCCGTCACAAACACCGCGTCGGAGATGTTTTCCAGCACCAGCCGGTGCAGCGCCTCCGACTCGCGCAACGCCGCCGCCGCCCGCCGCTGTTCCGTCACATCGCGCAGTTCCGCCAGCCAGGCCGCCTCCGCCGCCTGACCGCCCTCCGCGCCGTCCGCCGGCCAACTCACCGGCAGCACCCGCATTTCCGCCACGCATGCCTGCCCGTCGCGATGGGTGGGGCCGTCCCCGTTGCCGCTCACCGCCACGGCCACCTCCGCCGCCGCGCCCGCCGCCAGCGGCATGCCAAACAGCTCGCCCGTCAGCGATCCGGCCGGCCGCCCCAGCAGCGCGTGCGCCGCCGGGTTCGCATAGCGCACCTCGCCCTCCGCGCTCACCACCAGCAGCGCGCTGGGCAGCCCGTCCAGCAGCCCGCGCCAGCGCTGGTCGTTGGCCTCCAGCGCCGCCTGGCAGGCCGCCAATTTCGCCTTCATGGAAGTGCCTCGTGATGCCGTTGCCATAGGCCACCCGTGTGCGTCGGTTGTGTGTTCGCGTTGGTCAGGGTTGGTGCAGCCCCAGGCGACTAGTTCGGGATGGCGTAGTCCGGCCCTTTATGGGCCGGTGCCCGGCCGCAATGGCCGCGTCTACGGGCGTACCGATCAGGTCATCTGGCACGACACTTGGGGGGCGCTCAGCCCGCCTCCTGCGCGGCCAGCCCCAGTGCCCTGAGGACGCGCCGCGCGTCAGAAAGATCGCCCACCGCCCGCCGCTCGGGGAGCGGCCGGCGCTTGATCAGGGTGGGCGTCACGCGCACCGCCGCCGCCGCCGCCTGCTCCCCCTGCGCGGCGGTGTCAATCACCGTCAACTCGGCCTCGTCCCCCAGGTGCTCGGCGCGCAGCCGCTCCACGTCAGCCAGCGCCTTGCGCGCCAGCGGCCCCGCGCCCGTGACATACAGCACCAACTCAATCTTGGTCATGCCTGCCCGGGTAGTATAGCCTCACTCCCCCCGTTCGCCACTCGCCGCCCCAGCCCCGCCGCCCTGTCATCCCGCCCCCCTCGCCGCATGTCATTCCACCCCCATCACCATTTCATTCCACCCCCATCCTCATGTCATTCCGAAGGCGGCGGTTTTTGCCGCCTGAGG
>CAZCEC010000101.1:0-17970 GCA_964497615.1 uncultured Anaerolineales bacterium
CCCGCCGTCGAGCGCGGCCACTTCATTGAAGGTATTGCCCGGGCCCCAGAGGTGCAGGATGTGCTCCCGGCCATCGGGCGTGAGCTTGTAGATTTTGACGTGGCCGGCTTCGAGCAGCCACAGTCCGCTCGAGGGATCTCCGTCCGTGAATATGGTTTCGCCCGCCTCAAACCGGCGCTGAATCGCGTGGCCTGCCAGTGGCGCGAGGCGGCCATCGCCCAGCTGCTCGAAGTAGGGCAGGCGACGCAGCAGCGCCGCGACACGCTGTGTGGGAGAAATGACAGGGTCTGGCGGGTGCGCCATGGCTGCGAAAGGGTCCAACGCCAGGTGGCCGAGGCGGGCCTCGGCCGGAGGCGTGCTTCAGGGCTGGCTGGGGCGCTGCCCCGGCTGCCTGCGGAGCATTGTAGCACCGGGTTGAAGGTCATCGGCTGTGCGTGTGAACTGATGTGCGGCTGTGCCGCCAGCGTGGTCGAGGCGAGCGCCCGCGCAATCTGCGCGGGCTGAATCTATAGCCGGCGCCCGCGCCAGGCGGCGCGCAGCCCACAAGCCGGCGAAGCCCGCGCCAAGGATGATGATCCGAGGGCGTTCGGGCTTGATCTGGGCCTCCATTCTGGGCGGCGGCCGGCGGCGATGCCTTATGGGCTGGGACCGGCGGGACTGATGGCCTCGAAGGCAATCACATAGGGCAGCGCAATGGCGCCCTCCGGGCAGAGGGCCTCGCAGACCGCGCAGTAGTTGCAGGCGCCAGGCCGCTCGACAGCGGCCTGGCCGCCCACCAGGGCCAGGGCCTGGGTCGGGCAGATGGCTACGCACTCCCCGCAGGCAGTGCAGAGCCTGGGGTCAATCAGCGGCAGCCACGGCGCGTCGTTCATATCGCCGGCCCACCCAGCTTGAGCTTCAAGTACTCCCCGACCAGGATGGCGGCGGGGTACAGGATTTCCTCTTCGTTCTGCGCATGGAGCCGGAGCTGATCGGCGAACGCGAGCGCCTCGGCGTTGCCGGCGCGGCCCGCGGCCGCGCTCAACTCGTCCAACGCGGCCAAGATGGCCTGGTGCTCGGCCAGCATCTGCGGCAGCTCGCTCTTGAGCGTCTCGGTCAAGGTCACGATGCCGGCCATCTCGGGTGTGACCTGGCCGGCAGCCAGCGCGGGCAGCAGCGCTAAGGGCGGCATGGCGTAGCGTTCCTCGCCTTCAAAGTGCGCATGCAGCGCTTCGGCCACCCGCGTGGCTGCCGCGCCCACCTCGCCGCCCACCCCAATGGCTCGTTCGAGCCGCAGATGGAGTTCGTTGTGCTCCGCTTCCAGCGCGGCTGGGTTTCTAACGTTGCTCATATCGCCTCCCCAACTGAGTTCGCCGTCATCTGCCGGCAAGCCGGCTCTATGACCAGCCTACTCGCCTGGCCCGAATCTGTCCTTGATTCGGATCAAGTGCGGCTGGCGGCGGCCCGGCAGGTAAGAAACAACCGCGGACAACCACTAAGAAGCATACCGGCATCACACCCGTGCTTAGGAGGCACACCGCGATGAAACGTCTTTGGGTCAATACACACCGCCTCGTCATTGCCGCCGTCCTGCTGCCGGCAGCCGCTCTCAGCGCCTACTCCGCTGGCCCCGTTCTGGCGGGCGACAAAGTCCCGCTGCGCGAAGTGGAGTTCCGCCATGAGATGCGCAAGCTGTGGGAGGACGACGTGACGTGGACCCGGCTCTTCATCGTCAGCGCGGTCGCGGACTTGCCCGACACTGGCCCCACGGCCGGGCGGCTCCTCCAAAACCAGGTGGACATCGGCAATGCCATCAAGCCCTATTACGGCGACGCCGCCGGTGAGCAACTGACCGCCCTGCTGACCGACCACATTCTGATTGCAGCCGACCTGGTGGCGGCTGCCAAAACCGGCGACACGGCCGCCTTCGACGCCGCCCGCGCGGCCTGGTATGCCAACGCCGACGATATCGCCGCCTTTCTCGCGAGCGCCAACCCTCACCACTGGCCGGAGGCAGACATGGCGGCCATGATGCACGAGCACCTCGACCTGACCCTCCAGGAGGCCGGCGCGCGCCTGGCGGGCGACTGGGACGCCGACATTGCCGCCTACGACGAAATCCACCTGCAGGCGCTGCACATGGCCGACATGCTCAGCGACGGCATTATCAGCCAGTTCCCGAAGGCCTTCAAGTAGCCGCTTCAATGGGCCGCGCGCTTGTGCGCCCGGCCCATCTTGATTTAAAGGAGCCTGTCATGCCACGCCTGATCCGACGCGCACGCGAGCTCAGACTGTTATTGTGGGCGGGCGTCCTGGTCTTCGTGACCGGCGCCGCGCTTGACCTAGCGGCGCATCTCCTGTTGCCCGCCAACCCGTTCCCGTTGATCCACATTAACTCGCCGGCGGAGAACTTTGCCCATCTGGTCACATTGGCCGGCATGGTATTGCTGCTGGGGGGCGTTCTGACCGTCCCTCGCCCGAGGCTGCACGCAGTGCCGGCCAGCGAGCGGGCCAAGGAAGGGAGGTGATCCCTCACGCAACCCACGCCGGGCGTGAAGGTACGCCCCAGCCACGAAGGCTGAACGACTGGATTCGACCCGTATTCAACGACCCAGGCTAGCGAAAGGAGCTACCAGCATGCCATTTGGATCATTCGTCAACGTCGTGCCGCCCATCGTCTTCCTCGCCATTCACCTGGCGGCTTTTCTCGCCGGGGCCTTCTTCGCCCACCGGTCGTTCAATGCCGGCGCCTCCCGGTTGGGCTGGGGCTTAAGCCTGTATGCCCTGGCCGAGCTGGTCTACATGACCTATCACCTGGACTGGACCGTCATCCTGTTCGCGCATACGGTTGCCGAGGTGCTGAACCTGGCGGCCTTCGGCCTGATCTTCTTCGGGGCCGTTCAACGCGCCCGGCGCGGACCCGTGGCGGGTGCGGCGCGCGCCTAGCCGCGGCGGATGAAAATAGCATGCGCGTTTCCTGTCCGTATCGCTTCCCACCTTTGCGGACCCAGGCGAGTACGCTTATCAGTGCGACCTGCACCCGCAGGACATGACCGGTACGGTCATCGTCACCGCGCCTTAGTGTCGTCCAACCGAGCACAACGAACAAGTGAGCGCCCGCCGGATCAGTGTTCCGGCGGGCGCTCACTGTGACTCAGTGGGCGGGGCTGCCGATCAGCCCGGGTCCTGGCGTGCGAAATGGTAGCGCAGAAAGAGGTGGCTGTGCGCGCGGTGGACGCTCATCAAGGCGCCCCAGGTAGGCAGCTCGGGCGCCAGCCGGCGGCCAGATACGAGGCCTGGCCGCTCTGCCGGTGCGCCATCGCCGCGTCCGGCCACCTGCGGGGCGAGCGTTAGAAACAGCTCGTCGATGAGCCGCGCGGCGAAGAATTCGCCCATCACGCGCGGGCCGCCTTCCAGCAGCACCAGTGGTTCCGGCCGGTCCAGATACGCGGCGATTTCGGCCAGCAGGCCGCCCGCCGAGAATGTGGCGCCGTCTTTGGCCGGCGCGACGCGCACGGTGACGCCAGCCGGCAGGGGGCAGCCCTCCAGGCGCCTGGCGCCGGCCGGCGTCGTCACGATCAGGGTTCGGACCGTGCCAGAGGCAAACACCGGCGCGGACAAGTCAAGCTGGCCGCTGCCGCTCAGGATCACGTTGAGGGGTGTGAGCGCCAGCCCCAGCGCTGCCCGCAGCGCCTGGTAGTCCGAGCTCAACGCGGGGAAGACGTACTCGGCCGTCCACAGGTGCCGGGGCACGGCGCGCAGGGTGCCCGCGCCCACGATGACCGCGTCGGCGGCCGCACGCAGCAGCCCCATCAGGGCGCGATCATGCGGGTTGAAGCCGCTGATCTCCCCACCGCCTGCCTTGCCGGGAAGGCCCAGCGACACCACGCCATCCAGGGTGGAGACGAAGTTGCTGATGACGTAGGGGCGGCCGGCTCGCGCGGGGAAGGCCAGCGGCCCGTAGAGCGCCTGAAGGGCAGGCGGCAGGGGGAGTGGCGGACCGGACGCGTGGCTGAGTAACGCTTCGAACGGTTGCAGCATCGCTTACCGCTGGCCTTTGACTGCCGCCATGAACTCAGCGCGCAGCGCCGGATCGTGCTCGTAGTGCCCGCGCCAAAAGCTGGTGCGGGTCAGCGGCAGGAGCTCGCGCACGCCCCGCATCTGGGTGCACAGGTGATGGGCTTCCAGGTACACCGCCACGCCATGCGGCTGGAGCAGATGCTCCAGCTCGTCGGCGATCTGGCGGCCCATCCGCTCCTGCACCGTATACCGTTTGGCATACAGCCGCACCAGGCGGGTGAGCTTGGAGATGCCGATGATGTTCTCGTGGGCGATATAGCCGACATGGGCCCGGCCATGGAAGGGCAGGGCATGGTGTTCGCACAGGGCGAAGAACGGGATCGGTCCCTCGATCACCTGGCTCGGCCGGCAATCCGGCCCGCCGTGACATTCGGTCGGGAAGACCGTCACGAGCTTGGGGTCGCCGTCGTAGCCGGCCGTGCTGTCGATCAGGGCCTGCAGGTGGCGCCGCGGCGTGGCTAGCGTTCCGGGCGTCTGGAGGTTTGGGCCGAGCGCGGTGAAGATCTCCGCCAGGTAGCCCTCATAGCGCTTGCGCTGCGCGTCGGTCAGGGTGCGGCCCGGGTTATCGAGCGCCGGCACGCCGGCCGGCGGGTGTGGGTGGCCGTGTCCTTGGCCGTTGCCGTTCAGTTTCGTCATTTCCATGTCTCAGGTTTCCTCTTTCCATTTATGCCGCGACCGCCGGCTGGCCCTGCAGCAATCCGGGGCGGACGGGCTGGCGGGTTGTGATCAGGCGCCGCGCGGCCTCCACCTGGTCCCACACGTTCCACAGCAGTACGCCGCGAACCACGCCGTTGGCGTGATAGTAGATGACGCCCTCGCGGAAGGGCTCCTTCCACTCCACCAGGGTCTCCAGCCGCGCATCAACCTCGCCCACCGCCTCATAGCCCAGGTCGAACAGGTCGGAGTATAAGAACGGCAGATGGCGGTAAGCCGCCTGCTCGCCGGCCATATTGCGCCCGGCTTGGCGGCCCATGCGCAGCGCGTTGTCTTCGTGCTCGAAGCGCAGGCGCTGGCCGAGCGCGGCACTGTAGTAGGCGGCCACGTCGCCGGCGGCATAGATGTGCGGGTGCGTGGTCCGCAAGAGTTCGTCCACCACGATGCCGTCCTCTACGGCCAGGCCGGCTGATTGCGCCAGTTCAACGTTCGGCTGGAGGCCGAGGCCGGCAACCACCGTATCCGCTGCGAATTCGCCGTTTGATGTTCGGACGAGTACATGCGCATCACGCCCTTCAACGTCCGTCACCAACGTATGCGGCAGGAGTGTGACGCCTTTCTCACGGTAGTAGTCATTCAGGAAGCGCCCGAGGCCGCCGGGAAACACCCGCGCTCCGAGCGTCGCCTCCGGGAACATCAATGTCACTTGCCTGCCGTTCATGGCCAGCGCCGCCGCGATCTCGGCGCCGATGAAGCCGCCGCCAATCACGGCGAAGCGCTGTGCCTGTTCGGCCCGGGCGTGCAGGCGCCGGAAGTCCGCCAGGGTGCGGTAGTACAGGATGCTGTCGCCGCCAAATGGCAGGCGCCGCGGCCGGCCGCCGGTGGCCAGCAGCAGCCGATTATAGCGATACGTCTCGCCGCGCTCATCCACGACGGTCTGTCGCTCGGGGTCCACCCGTTCGGCCTTGCGGCCCAGCAGCAGGTCCACGCGGTGTTTCTCGGTGTGGCGCCAGAGCCGCTCCACCGGCTGGCCCTTCCACAGGGCCTTGGACAGCGGCGGGCGGCTGTAGGGCGGGTCGGCCTCTTCGCCGATCAGGCCAATCGTGCCGCCG
Organism: uncultured Anaerolineales bacterium; assembly: GCA_964497615.1. Lineage (GTDB taxonomy): Bacteria > Chloroflexota > Anaerolineae > Anaerolineales > UBA6663 > CAZCEC01. Next base: position 5,826 of record CAZCEC010000101.1, read on the forward strand.
GCATCCAGTTCGCGGACGCCTTTCACGGCCGCGTCGGCCGCCATGCCGCCGCCCACGATCAGGTACTTGAAGTCAGGCATATCGGTCTCCCTCTGTCCAGGCCAGCGCCAGTCGTCCCCTAATACTTAGTGAGCGTAAGAACGGAATCCTTACCCGGGCGGCCAGTCGACACCTGGCCCGGGCGCCTTCCTGGTGGCCGGGAGAGTGTGATACATTAGCGAGCGTGGGCACAGAAATGCAGGCGGCCAGCCGGAGCAATGCGGCCTGGCTGCGCGACTTGGCAGGCCAGGGGGACCCGCAGGCAGCCGCTTTGGGCGATCTGCGTGAGCTGCTGCACCGGGCGGCGCTCTATACGCTGAGGCGGACGGGGGTTCACGGCGTGACCCTGGCGCGGGGCCAGGTGGAGGAGATTGCCGAGGAGTGCGCCCAGGAGGCGCTGTTGGCGATCCTCGACCGCCTGGCCGACTTCCGCGCCGAAAGCAAGTTCACGACGTGGGCCTACAAGTTTGCGGTGAACATCGCCTTGACGGCGGCGCGCCGCGAGCGCTGGAAGACCATTTCGCTGGATAGCCTCCTGGACGAGAGCGAAGCACCCGCGCTGCCGCCGGGCGGCGATCCGGGCGCCGCCTCGCCCGAATGGTCGTCCCAGCAAGCCGAGGTGTGGGCGCTGATGCGCCAGGTGATGGACACTGAGCTGACGGCCCGGCAGCGGCAAGTGCTGCGGGCGATCGTCTTTGAGGGGGTGCCCCTGGATGAGGTGGCGCGGCACTTGAAGTCGAACCGAAACGCCGTGTACAAGCTCGTGCACGACGCCCGGCGCAAGCTTAAGGCGGGCCTGGCAGCCCGCGGCTACCCGGTCGGGGACATTCTGGATATGTTCAGCGCGCGGGGGTAAGAATCGGACGGGCAGTGCCACTAAGACTCAGCGAGAAAACGCTATGAGCGAGCAACCATTGACTCCCCTCTGGCGCCAGCTGCTGCGCCAGCTGGAGGCGACCCAGGATCACGAATTGTCGTGTTCGGAGTGCTTCGAGCAGATCTCCGACTACGTGGACCTGGAGTTAGCCGGCGCGCCCGTCGCCGAGCGCCTGCCCCTGCTGCGCCAGCACCTGGGTCAGTGCCGCGTCTGCCGTGAGGAGTACGAAGTGCTGCATGAATTGGCATTGGCAACGGCCAGGGGAGAGCTGCCCTCAGACGACGAGCTTCTCAATTCGGTCGACTGAAGCCAGGCACGCGTTTTGAGGGAATGGGTGTCCGTGTCGACGTGCCGCACTACCCGCAAGTTCTGCCTGCCGCTCGGAAGCGAGCCTGACATTGAGCGAGGCGAGCGCATCGGATGGAACCGCCACAATAAGCCGGCGTGCGAGTAGGACAAAAGTAGGACGTAGGCGTTAGCAGCGCGCAGAAACAATCATCCTATTGGACAGTTGGGTGCGAAAGGGTTGCGGGTTCGAGTCCTGCACGGCCCACACAAAATTCACCGAGAAAACCCGCTGTTCGGCGGGTTTTCGAGTTCTGGCCAAGTGAACACGTGCTATGAAACACCGGGTCAATCCGTGACTTCGTGTTCACGGCAAAATCAAAGTTGGGGGTGGTGCTTTCAACCATCCTTATCCTACCTGGATCTCACGCGACTGGTCTACTGAAGGGCCGAGCTGAGCTACGCCAGCCGCCTAGTGTGCGACCGTCACCACCACGTTGCCGTTCTTGTGACCCTGGTCGACGTAGCGATGGGCCTCCACCAGCTGCTCAAGCGGGTAGCTCCGGTCAATGGCCGGTTTGAGTTGGCCGGCTTCGATTAGGTCCTTCAGGTAGAGTAAGTCTTCCGCTGTCTGGCTACCTGATCCACTGATGACTTGCTTGCTGCCCGTGGTCGTCCAGCGCGCGCGCAGCCGCGTTGACAGCCCCGGATTGACCAGGAGATAACGCCCTTGGGAAGTGAGCGCACGCAGGCTCCGCGAAAAAGAGCTCTTGCCGACTACATCAAAGATAACATCGTACACCTGGCCCGACCGCGTGAAGTCCTCGTGCGCGTAATCAATGACGCGATCCGCCCCAATCGAGCGCAGCATATCTAGCTTTTCGGCGCTGTCCACGGCCGTCACCTGCGCCCCGCGCAGCCTGGCCATCTGGATCAGCATAGTCCCGATGCTGCCGCCCGCGCCGTTGATTAGCACCCTTTCTCCGCGCTGGACGCTGCTCTTTCGAAAGAAGTGCAAAGCCTCCAGGCCGCCCACCGGTACCGCGGCGGCTTCAGCGTAGCTCAGGTTGGCCGGCTTGATCGCTAGGGCGCCGCCCATCATCCCCGGCGCTTCAGGCATACATTTGTACTCTGCGTATGCGCCCAGACTGAAGCTGGTCGTGGCAAAGACCTGATCGCCTGCTTTGAAAAAGCGCACCGCCTTACCCACTGCTTCAATCTCACCGGCCAGTTCCTGTCCCAGGACGATGGGCTTGGGCCGAATGAAGGTCATATAGAACCAGAACGGCAGCCTGAACTCCACAGGGAGCTTCAGATTGCGCACCTCAGCGTCCCCGGCGAAAACCGTCGTCGCGTGGATTTTGATCAGGACTTCGTTGTCCTTGGGGACCGGCCTGGCGACCTCCTGGAGCTGGAGCACGTCCGGCGGCCCAAACTTGGTCATGACAATCGCTTTCATCGGCCTTCTCCCAATGGGTAGAGGGTGGGTCAGTGCAGCGGTGCCGGCTCACTAGTGAGCACCACGCTGCCCCGCTTGCGCCCGGTCTCGACGTACCGGTGCGCGTCGGCGGCTTGCGCCAGGGGATAGCGGCGATCGATGACCGCTTTGAGGGCCTCCGCCTCCGCGAGCTCCCGGAGGAAGTTCAGATCATCCGTGTTCTCGCGGGTGATCGTCGCCACCGAAATATACCGGCCGCCTGGCTTGAGGGCCTGCTTGCTGCGCGCGGCCGAGCTCTTGCCGACAGCGTCGAAGATCAGATCGTACGTCTCACTCCGCTGAGCAAAGTCCTCCCGGGTGTAGTCAATGACGTGTTCCGCCCCCAAGGACCGAACCAGGGCTGCATTCGCGCCGCTGGAGACCCCGGTGACCTCGGCCCCAAAGTGCCGGGCCAACTGGACCGCAAAGGTCCCCACGCTGCCGGAAGCGCCGTAGATCAGCACCTTTTGCCCAGCCTGGACCTGGCCCCGGCGCAGCAGCTGCAAGGCGGTCATGCTGCCGACGGGCAACGCGGCGGCTTCGGCATAAGACAGGTTGGCCGGTTTGCGCGCCAGCACCCCGCTCGGCCAGGTTTCTGGCAGGCAGACATACTCGGCGTTGGCGCCGACGCTCAGGCCGGTGGTTGTTCCGAAGACCTGATCGCCGACCGCGAAGCGGGTGACACCCTCACCGACCGCCTCTACTTCGCCGGCCAACTCGTGCCCGGGGATGCGCTTGCGGCGGTGGGGGCTGAGCAGCCGCATGGGCACCCACATCCAGGCGGGCAGCCGCCGCAGCATCACATCGCCGACGGTGACGGTGGCTGCATAGACGCGGATCAGGACCTCGTTCGCCCCCGGCACCGGTTTGGCCACTTCCTGTAGCTGAAGCACCTCGGGCGGTCCGGCGTGGGTGGAGATAATGGCTTTCATGTGCGTGTCCTTTCGGAAACCCCCAATAGGGCGGTTATTGCGGTCAGAGTCTCGCTGCGTAGCTCGTTGGCGCGGGGTGTCAAGCCGCCTCGTCGTAGGCCGCCGGCTGGAAACCCTTGAAGATGAGCCACAGCCCTACGGCCAGTTCAAACAGCCCGCCGGGCAGGGCTAGCATGACGCCGATGTGGATCCCAAAGATTTCAGCGACGGCCCCGGTCATGAAGACCGCGTAGCCGGCAAAGCCCCAGGCCGCCAGGAAGCGGGGGATCAGCCGGGTGCGGTACAAGAGCGCACATAAGAACAGGCTCGCGAGCCCGAGCGACAGCATGGCGAATTGATACGCCATGGTATTCGACTGGGCCAGGAGTGACCCTAAGGCCATGGCCCAACCGCTGCTCGCCTGTCCGGCAGCAGCACCGAGTTGTCCTAACGGAGCGAGCATCAGCAGGAAGACCACTCCGACGGCCAGAAAGAGCCCTTCGGCGATCCGCGCGGCCAGGTAGGCCAGGGCGGTGCGCTGGCCGTGCTTCGCCAGAATCGGGAAGAACAGAACGCCCAACCCCACGACCGCTACGGAGTTCAACAACATGAGAAAGCCGCCGATGCTCAGGGTGACCTCGTGGGCGGCCATGGTAGCCAGATAGTCGGGAGCGCTCGTCACCGACGTCACCAGCCCAAAGCCGATGCCGTATAGAAAGAACGCTGACACAAACAATACTCCGATGGCCGCCGAATAAGCTCGCCGTGAACCGGTATCGGTGCGGCTGGAGCTGCCGGGGGTGAGCGGGGTGCTGGTGGCTGGCTTAAGGGTTTGAGTGGCCATTGGCATTCTCCTGTTTGTCCGTACGGCTGGTCGCTTGGGCTTGGCTTGATCTGGACATCAGCATAGCGGACGGCCAAGTGCCGCGTATCCACCCAAAGGTGGGTTGGTGGGTGGAGATCTGCGGCCGCAAGACCTGGCTGTGAGCGGGATGGCATAGCCTGTGTGGGTTGCGGTGTGCTTAGGGGGCCTGGGAAATACAACCGGCTGCACCTTTGGCGCACTGTTACGGGACGCCGTGTATACTTATGGATCCATTCCGGCCATGACTTCCCTTGGCAACCTGCCGCCCCACCTGCTGGCTACCAAACTCAGGCCGCCGACGGCCCGGGACCAGTGGGTGACCCGGCCGCGCCTGATCGAGAAGATCGAGGCCGGTCTGCAGCGCAAGTTGTGCATCGTTGCGGCCCCAGCCGGGTTTGGCAAGACCAGCTTGATCAGCGCCTGGCCGGCTGCCGCCACCGAAGCTGGCCGCGGAGTGGCGCTGGCCTGGGTGTCGCTAGATGCGGGCGACAACGACCCGCCCCTCTTCTGGAGCTATGTGCTGGCGGCGCTCGACTCCGTGGCGCCGGGCGCCGGCGCACCCGCGCTGACCGTGCTCCAAACGCCACAGCCGCCGCGCATCGAATACCTTTTGACCCAGGTGCTGAACGCGTTTGCCGCGTGGATGACAGACACGCCCGGCCGCTATGTGGCCCTGGTGCTCGAGGACTATCACGTCATTACGGCGCCGGTGATTCACGCGGCCCTGACCTGGCTGGTTGACCATTTGCCGGACAGGCTGCACGTGGTTATCGTCACGCGGGCGGACCCGCCGCTGCCGCTGGCGCGGCTGCGGGCCAGCGGGGACCTGGTCGAGGTGCATGCCGACGATCTGCGCTTCACGTTGGACGAGGCCGCGGCCTTTCTCAACCAGATGATGGGGCTGGCGCTCACCGCCGCCGACCTGACCGCCCTGGAGGCCCGCACCGAAGGCTGGATCGCCGGCCTGCAGCTCGCCGCGCTGGCGCTGCGCGACAGCCAGGACCGCGCCGCCTTCATCCGTAGCTTCGCCGGCACCAACCGCTATATCGTCGACTACCTGGCCGCCGAAGTCCTGGAGCGCCAACCCGCCCACCTCCAGACTTTCCTGCTCCACACGTCCATCCTGGACCGGTTGTGTGGCCCGTTATGCGATGCCGTCCTTGGAAAGGATGAAGGCGGAAGGATGAAGGATGAAAAAGACCCTTTCATCCTTCATAATTCATCCTTCATCCTTGAGTCTCTGGAGCGCGCCAACCTATTCGTCGTGCCCCTGGACGCTGACCGCCAATGGTATCGTTACCATCATCTGTTCGCCGACGTATTGCGGCAGCGCCTGTCGCGGACAGTGTCCGGCGCGGAAATAGCCGCGCTGCACGAGCGAGCCAGCGCCTGGTACGAGCAGGAGGGGCTGGCGGCCGAGGCCATCCATCACGCGCTGCTGCTGCCGGATGCCCGGCGCGCGGTCCGCTTGATTGAGCAGCACGGCCTCAGGGCTATCGTCGGCGGGCAACTACAGACCGCATTGGCCTGGCATAATCAACTCCCCGAAGACTTGCGGCGGTCCCGCCCGGTGCTCGGCATTCATCATGCCCTGGCGCTGTTGTTCATCGGCGACCTGGCCGGCGCTGAGGTCCGCCTCCAAGACGCCGAAAGCTGCATTGGGCCGGAGGCGCCGCCGGCCGCCGTGGCGCTCACTCAGGGCAATGCGGCCGCCATCCGCGCCAACATCGCCCTGTACACCGGCGATGTGGCCGGCTGCGTGGCCTACGGCGAACAGGTGCTGCGCCTGCTGCCCGAGACCGAGGTGATTGCCAGAACGACGGCCCGGCTGCACGTGGCGCGCGCCTTCCGCGTGACGGGCGATGTAACGCCTGCTACCGAGCGACAAGCGGCCGCGGTCGTCCAGCCTATTCGGGCTTCAGGCAACCTGCTGGCCAGCCTGACGGGGCTGATCAACCTGGCCCGCCTGCAGGCGCTGCAGGGACGCTTGCGGGCGGCGGCGGCGACCTATGGTGAAATCGTCCCGCTGGCCGGCGGGCCAGACGTAGTGCGGGGTGTGTTCGGGAGCATGCCCTATTACGCCGGCCTGGGCGACATCCACCGGGAATGGAATGCACTGGACGCGGCTGGCGAGTACCTGGACCAGGCGGCGGCGCTCGCCCATAGCATGGTCACGCTGGACGCCGAGTACGCCACGCAGGGCTATCTGGCCCTGGCGCGCCTGCAGCACGCGCGCGGTGAACCAGCGCCGGCCCAGGCGACGCTGGAAGCGGTCAGCGATCTGGCCCGGCGGCGCGGTTTCGTCCCTCACCTGATCACCCGCATCGCGGCGGCGCAGGCCCAACTGGCGCTGGCCGCCGGCCATCTGCCTGCGGCCGTTGCCTGGGCCGAGGCGAGCGGGCTGGGGGCCGAAGATGCGCTGGCCTATCCGCGCGAGGCCGAATACCTGGTGCTGGCGCGGGTTTGGATCGCGCAGGCGCGTGAGGGCGCCGCGGGCGGCCTCCTGCCGCGGGCCTTGCGTCTACTGGATCGGCTCATGGCCGACGCCGCGGCAAAGGCCCGCGGGGCGAGCGTTCTGGAAATCCTGATCCTGCAGGCGCTGGCGCTCGCGGCCCAGGGGAATGGCCCAGACGCGCTGGCCGCGCTGGGGCAGGCGCTCAGCCTGGCCGCGCCCGGAGGTTATGTGCGGCTGTTTGTGGATGAAGGGCCGCCGATGCGGGTACTGCTCCAGCGGCTGGACCCGGGTGTGGTCGCCAGCCGGCCGGATTACGTGCCGCTGCTCCTGGCCGCCTTCGCGGCCGGGCCAGGGGCCGTCCGTGGGCGGCCCGAACCCACCGGCCAACTGGCGCCCCCATCGGCCCCAGCCACGCTTGCCGAACCGCTCACCGAACGCGAGCGCGAGGTGCTGCGCCTGATCGCCGCTGGCCACTCGAACGCCGAAATCGCGAAGGCGCTGGTGATTGCCGTGAGCACCGTCAAGACCCATACCAACACCATTTTCGGCAAGCTGGGCGTCGCCAGCCGCACCCAGGCGGTGGCCCGCGCGCGCGAACTGCACCTGCTTTAGCCCCAAATCCCCGCCCGGCCGCATCGGCGGCCCATCTCCACCCGCCAACCCACCCTTAGGTGGATACAGGCCTTCCCCTGGCGCGCTAAGCTGGACGCATTGGAGTTCGGCGGAAGGCAGTGTGGACGATGACCCAACACTACGAGATCACCGTGAAAGAACAGCTCAATGATGCCTGGTCGGCCTGGTTTGACGGCCTGACCGTCACGGCCGTCCGAGGCGAGGGCACGCGCCTGGCCGGCGCGGTGCGGGATCAGACGGCCCTCCACGGCCTGCTGGCGAAGATCCGCGACCTGGGCCTGACCCTGGTGGCCGTGACATCCGACCCACCGGAAGCACCGTAAGCCTCCCCGCGATGGCTCAACCGATTGGCAGCCTGGATACATAGGAGACACGCACATGACAACCTTGACGACTACCACAACGCCTGCTCCAGTTCGCACCAAGCGGAATCTGCGCCGCTTGGCGCGCGGGTTGGGCATCGGGGCCGCGCTGATCGCTGGCCTGGCCTTGGCAGGGGCCGGCTACGAGGCGATCGCCGCCCGCGGTGATGCGGGCAACTATCCGCCGCCCGGCCAGATGGTGGACGTGGGCGGTTACCGGCTGCACATTCAGTGCGTGGGCACGGGCAGCCCGACCGTGGTGCTCGACGCCGGCCTGGGCGGCACCTCGCTGGACTGGGCATTGGTCCAGCCTGAGATCGCCCAGGCGACGCGGGTGTGCGCCTTCGATCGCGCGGGCATGGGCTGGAGCGAGAGCGGTCCGAGCCCGCGCACGCCCGCGCAGAACGCGCGTGAGTTGTACACCTTGCTTACCAATGCGGGCATCGGGGGACCCCACGTGCTCGTCGGGCACTCTCTGGCCGGCAAGAATGTCCGCCTGTTTGCGGCCATGTACCCCGACCAGGTGGCCGGGATGGTGCTGGTGGACGCGCGCAGCGAATACGTCGACGCGCGCACATCGCCGGACGAGGCGCAGAGCTTTCTGCGGAGCATGGCGGCGCAGAACGGCGCTTATCGGGTCGCCCGGGCCTTGGGCCTGATCCGACTGTTCGGCCAGGGCCTGTTCAGCCCGTCCGCGATGCCAGCCGAGACGCGCACGGCGATGGCGCTGTTCGGCTCGGATCAGCAGGCCCTGGCGACCTCCAGTGCCGAAGCCTCGGAGCGGGCGACCAACGATGCGCAGCTCCAGTCGGCCCCCACACTCGGCGACCGGCCGCTGCTGGTCCTGGCGAGCGAGCACAACATGACCGCAACATCGCATTGGGCCGAAGCCCAACAGCAGCTGGTCGGGCTCAGCACGCAAGGCAGCCTGATCGTGCCGCCCGGCAGCGGACACTACATTCACTGGGATCACCCGGCGGTGGTGGTTGACGCCGTCCGGCAGGTGGTGGGTCGGGTCCGGGGCGAGTAGGCCGCGGGCTGGCCGGAGCCGCCAGCACATTGACCTTGCGCCCACGTTAACCTCGCTCCAGGAATAGGAGATCGAAAAGAAATCACCGACGAACAGCATGGCACACACCATCCGCAAGCTGACTGGTTCGATTTGGCGGCGGTGCTGCTGCACGTGGGGGGAAATGTGCTGATTGGGGCGCTGATTGATCAAGAATACTTCAGCCTGCCCGGCGTGACTGGCGTCTTCATATCCCCGGGCTGGTCGAGTGTGATCAGCATCGTGTTGTTTGCCGCCACCGGACTCTGGCTCTATCGCCGGCGCATGGCCGCCATGCGCATCGCCGCGGGACAAAGCCATTAGCTGTCTGTCAGGAGACCCTGGATGAACACATTCCTGCACGCCACGCGTCCGGTCCCAGCCCGCTCTCTTGGCGCTGACCTGTGTACCGATAGGTCGTCGGCGTCGTGCCGTTGACATACCGGTCGCGCCCGAAGGGCATGTAACGCACCTCGGCCACATAGGCACCGCTGCTGCCGTCGGCAGTGATGCTGGTAGAGCCCAGATGATCGCCCAGCAGGAAGTAGAGCGCGCCTATCCCCTGGCGCGTCGCCAGGCGCTGGGCGCCGGCATAGTAATACTTCCGGGCGGTGCTCGCGCTCCCGGTCCACTCGTAATGGGCGCCGATGTAGTAGGTCGTCACCCCGCCGACCATGCCCATGACGCGGTTGCCGTCGCCATCATAGCTGAAGCTGGCGCTCACGCTCCCGCCGGTGACGCTGGTCATGTGGTTCTCGGCGTCGTAGCCCAGCAGGTAGGTCGTGTCGCTGATGATCCGATGGGTCATGTTGCCGTTGCAGTCGTAGTCGAACCCATAGCTGCCGGCGGCCGCCACGGCGTGCGGCTTGGGGTTGCGCGTGCCCGCCGCGCAGCCGGGGGCGGCCGCGAAATAGTTGTAGCCGCCCACCCCCGGCATCGAGGTGATATTGCCGGTTGGGCCGTAGGCGTAGGTGCCCGTGGCGTAGTCGCCGTTGCCGCCCGTGCCGCCTGTTGCCCCGGCCGTCAACAGCCGGTCGAGCGAGTCGTAGGTGAAGGTCTGCGTCTGGGGATTGCCGGCCTTGTAGTCCTGGATGGTCAGCACGTTGCCCACGGCGTCATAGGTGTAGCGCAGGTCCTGGAGCGAAGTGGGATTGCCGCTGATCCCCGCCTTGATTTGTTGCAGCCGCCCGCCTTGCGTGGTCCAGGGATTGTAAACGTAGTCCAGGTAGAGGCTGGAGGTGCCGAGGGTGCGCGCGTCCAGCCGGCCGGCGGCGTCGTAGGCGCTAGCGCCGATGTAGGTGCTCAGCCCCGCCATCGCGCGCACCACCCCCGTTCTGTTCGGCCTGTTCTCGCTCATTACCGTGCTGGCCTACGTCCAGGCTCGCCGGGGCAAAATGCACGCCCGCAGACCGCTTGGTACACCAAGCCCCAGCCCACCTTTTCAGATGCACTGGCGGCCGTGCGCTACGAGTTGTGGCGGCTGCCAGCTTTTTATGTGTCGCGCTTCAATCGGCTCATCGCGAAACTGCCCGCGGCGCTCTTCAACTCCTATGCAGACTCCCTATGCTATTCAACCTGATGGCCAAAGTCCAGCTAAGGGATAATCATGAAGTTGCATAAGTACAGAAGCAGTAAAGCAACTGCCACTATCGTATACCCAATTCGAATTGCCGTCCGCATTGGACCTGCAAGTCGCCTGGTGAGCCAGAAAACGAGGGCGCTGACTAGAATGTAAAGCCCAAGAAAAAACGGCGGGTAGGTGTTGTGCAATGAATTCTCCTACAAGGGAAATTCACTCGGCCTCAACAGCCAACGCAAAGAGATCATACATGACTTGCCTGCGCCTATCATCAGTTGAGTTGGCCCATGACGGGAGAGATCGGCCAGTTACTTCTAGGATACTCACGGCGAAGGTGTCTGCGAAATCTTCAGCCGTGGAGCTTTTGCTATAGTTTTCGCGAACAACAGTCCCGGTCACAGTCGTTCTACCTGACCTGTTACAACGTCCTGCGAGCCATATTCCGCAGCCAGACCAGAATTCGCCAAAGCTGAATGACCTGTTAGGCGAAAACCAGGAGGTGAAGCCATTCTTGTATGTGTTCGCGTAATCAAAACTATGGCCAATCTCGTGCAAGATATAGAACACTGCGTCCGGGTCGCCAAACGCCGCATCAAACATCGTGATGTCGCCTGACCAGTAACTGTAGATGCCAGTAACACCTTCGCCGAGCGAACTAACATCCTGCCTCTTGAATCGCATTCTACCAAGTGCCTTGGAAAAGCTATCTCCCAAAACACTGAGAACCAGATCCAACGCATCTTTCAATCCCATTAGCTCATCAGTTGTCCAGTTAGCCGAGTCAACAGTGACGTTTCCATAAGAGCTCTGAATCAACTCGATCATTTGCCAGCAAGCTAGGTCGGGATTCTGAGTGTCAGCCGGGTCCCCCGAGCAATGACCGGTTGGATCCGTAAAGCGTAATGGATTATTCAATGCGAATGTGAAACGGTTTAGGCTTTGTGGATTCCCCGGCTCGGGCACGATGTTGTCAGCGGCAGCGAACCTGCCCACGAGCGGGTCCATCCACCGTGCGTTGAAGTAGTACAGCCCGCCCAGCCAGGGGTCGGGTCCCAGCCCCGCTTCCTGGCGCTGGCCGGTGAATCGATACGTCGTCGGCGTCGTGCCGTTGGTGTAGCGGTCGCGGCCGAATGGCATATAGCGCACTTCGGACACATAGGCACCGCTGCTGCCGTCGGCAGTGATGCTGGTAGAGCCCAGATGATCGCCCAGCAGGAAGTATAGGGTGCTCGTCCCCTGGCGGACGGCCACGCGCAGCGCCGGCCAAGCATTTAGGGTCGTGGCGGGCAGAGACTTCAGCCAGGCCAAAACCGGCGCCGCGCCGCCCCGATAGTGTAAGGGAAGGCCCTGGCCCTCAATCAACCGCTCGGCGCGCTCAATATCTTGGCCGGCCGTGGCGTGATGGAAGGCGTCCAGTTCCAAGCCCTGGTCTTCGTACCACTGGCTGGCGCGCCGGTGGAGCGCGTCCACGGTTTGTTCCGGTGCCCCATGCTCTGAGGGGGAGTCAGTGCCCTGGCGCTGCCCAAGCCGCCGCCGCAGCAGATCCGCAAACAAATGGTTGTCATGCCTCACCCTATACTGGGCCAGGCGGCCTCAGCCAGAATGGACCAAGCC
>CAZCEC010000102.1:0-2945 GCA_964497615.1 uncultured Anaerolineales bacterium
CCTTCATCCTTCATCCTTCATCCTTCATCCTTCATCCTTCATCCTTCATCCTTCCGAATGCTCCCTCCCCTTCTCTTCATCTCCGCCGCCAGCGCCCTCGACCCCCGCCTTGCCTCGCAGGGCCTGCCCCTCCTGCGCGCCCTCAGCCGCCGCGGCCAATGCGTTGTCCTCCTCACCTTCGAGCCACCCTCCGCCCCTGCCCTCCAGCCCCAGCTTGCCGCCCTCCAGCGCGACTTCACCGCCCTCGGCCTCCACTGGCATCCGTACCACACCCGCCCCAGCCCCGGCCTCCCCGCCCGCGGCGCCGACCTCCTCCAGGCCTTGTTCCTGGCCCGCCGCCTTATCCGCCAGTACAGCGTCCGCCTCATCCACGTCCGCAGCTACCTGCCCGCGCTCCTGGCACTCCTGCTGCGGCCCCTCGCCGGCCCGCCCTTCGTCTTCGACATGCGCGGCCTGCTCCCTGACGAGCACCTTAGCGCCGGCCACTGGACCAGGACCTCGCCGCGCTATCGCCTCGCCAAGCGCCTCGAAGCCCTCGCCCTGCGCCGCGCCGCTGCCGTCGTCGTCACCTCCGAGTTGTTCCGCCGCCGCGTGCTCGAACTGGACACCGCCCGCGCCATCCCGCCAGAAGTTCTGGCCCGCAAGCTCCACACCATCCACAACAACGTGGACACCCAGCGCTTCGTCCCCACGCCCGCCCCTGGCCCCGGCCTGCGCGCCGCCCTCGGCCTCAACGGCCGCCGCCTCGTCGTCCTGTCCGCCGGCCACCTCATGCCCTGGCACGCGCCGGCTGAAGTCATCCGCTTCTTCGCAGCCCTCCAGCGCGCGGATCCTGCCTTCGCCCTGCTGCTCCTCACCCAGTCCATCCCGGAGGCCCAGGCGGCCTGCCGCGCCGAGGGCCTCGCCCCCGCGGACTATCGCGTCATCGCCGTCGCCCCCGAGCAGATGCCCGCCTACCTTTCCCTGGCCGAGGCCGGCCTCTCCTTCCTCAAGCCCGGCCACGAAATGGCGAATCCAATTAAGCTCGCCGAGTACCTCGCCTGCGGCCTGCCCGTCGTCCTCAGCCCCGGACAGGGCGGCGCCGCCGACCTCATCGAGCGCGCCGAGGCTGGCCTCGTCATCCCCGCCTTCGACCCCGCCGCCTACGACCAGGCCGCCGCCCGCCTCCTCCGCCTCCTGCGCCAGCCCGGCCTCGCCGCCCGCTGCCGCCTCCTCGCCGAAGAGCGCTACTCCCTCACCGCCGCCGTCGAGGCCTACACCCACATTTACGAGCAAGCCCTCAACTCGTAGCTCCCGGTCCGACGGCCTCCATCTCCCGTCTGCCGCCAGCAATAGCCCCCCTCCGCCCGCGGTCGTACGTCGTCGACAGCACCTTCATCCTTCGTCCTTCGTCCTTCGTCCTTCGTCCTTCGTCCTTCGTCCTTCGTCGTTCATCCTTCATCCTTCCTCTGTGCTATCATCCCCCTCCATGCCCCACGAATACCTCGCCAACCTGCACATGCACACCCCCTACTCCGACGGCGAGTGGTATCACGCCCAAATCGCCGAGGCCGCCTGCCGCGCCGGCCTCGACCTCATCATCGTCACCGACCACAACGTCTGGGTCCGCGGCCCCGCCCGCTACTACACCCACGCCGGCCGCCGCGTCCTGCTCCTCATCGGCGAAGAAATCCACGACCAGGTCCGCCAGCCCCAGAAAAACCACCTCCTCGTTTTCGGCGCCGAAGCCGAGCTCGCCCCCCTCGCCGCCAACCCGCAAACCCTGCTCGACGCCGCCGCCGACCACGGCGGCCTCACCTTCCTGGCCCACCCCTTCGACCCCCCCGCCCCCCTGGCCGGCGAAAGCGACCTCTCCTGGGTCTCGTGGGACATCACCAACTTCACCGGCCTCGAGCTCTGGAACTACATGACCAGCTTCAAGGCCCTGCTCACCTCCCGCCCCGCCGCCCTCCGCTACGCCTACAACCCCGAACTGGGCATCACCACCCCCTTCCCCGAAGTCCTGCGCCGCTGGGATGAGCTCACCGCCCTCGGCCGCCGCGTCGTCGCCGTCGGCAACTCCGACGCCCACGGCACCGAATACACCTACGGCGCCCTGCGCCGCGTCATCTTCCCCTACGAATTCCTCTTCCGCCAGGTCAACACCCACCTCCTCACCGAAACCGAACTCACCGGCGACTACGCCCACGACCGCGGCCTGGCCCTCTCCGCCCTGCGCCGCGGCCACTGCTTCGTCGCCTACGACGGCGCCGCCCCCGCCCGCGGCTTCCGCTTCTCCGCCACCACCGAGCGCGCCTCAGCCCTCATGGGCGACGACCTCCCCAACCCCGCCGGCCTCACCCTTCAGATCAGCGCCCCCGCCCCCTGCTCCCTGCGCCTCATCTGCAACGGCCAGGAGATCGGCCGCTGGGACAACCAGACCAACGCCACCCAACTCATCCCCGGCGGCGTCGGCGGCGTCTATCGCGTCGAAGCCCACCTCCTCTACAAGGGCCGCCCGCGCGGCTGGATCTACAGCAACCCCATCTACGTCCGCCCCAGCCGCTAACCCCGGCGGCATCTTGCCCGCCCTCCAAATCGGGCCTATATTCCTGGCCTCGCGCACTCGGCGCTTTTCATCGGAGGGATCAATGCCCACCCGGTCCCTGGCGAGCCGCACCCCCGCCCGCTCGCCTCTTCGGCGCATCCTGTTTGTGCTCCTCGCAACCGCTGCCGGCCTCCTGGGCAGCGCCGCGCTCCTCGCCCTTTTCGGCGTGCCCGCCCGCGCCCTGGCCGCCCCCGCCGCCACCACCCGTCCATACCCTGGCGCGGACCCCTGCAACACCACCTTGCAAGCCTGCCTCAACGGCGCCTCCCCCGGCGACACCATCGTCATCCAGCCGGGCACCTACCTCACCAGCGTCACCCTCAGCCAGGCCATCAGCCTCACCGGCGTCAACAGCGCC
>CAZCEC010000102.1:2955-17933 GCA_964497615.1 uncultured Anaerolineales bacterium
TGTCATCCTCCAGGCCCTGGCCGGCCAGCGCGTGCTCACCGTCACCGGCGCCGCCATCGATAGCAGCGTCATCATCTCCGGCCTCACCTTTCGCGGCGGCGTGGCCTTTGGCCTCGGGTGCCCGGAGGGCTGCGGCGGCGCCCTGCTCATCACCGGCACCGCCAGCCCTCTCCTGCACAGCCTCCTCATCACCAACAACGTCGCCTGGAACCAGGGCGGCGGCCTATATGCCTCCGCTGGCAGCGTCCTTCGTCTGACCTCCGTCAACGTCGTGAGCAACACGAGCATATCCAACGGCGGCGGCATCTACGCCAGCCGGCCCGTGATCGTGACCGGCGGCCTATACCAGAACAACCGTTGTGTCGGTCCTTCGTGCGGCGCCGCCGCCCTGCTGGCGGTCGGGACCATGAACATCAGCGGCACGCGGTTCATCAGCAACACCAGCCAGGGCAGTGCCGGGGCCGTCTATGCGCCCCAATCCGCCGACTTCACCGGCGGCCTGTTCCAGGACAATCGCTGCGTCGAGGCCGCCTGCTTCGGCGGCGCGCTCTACGCCAACAACCGCCTGGTCGTCACCGGCACCCAATTCCTCAGCAACACCAGCACCTATCACGGCGGCGCACTCTTTGCCAATCAACCTGCCACCCTCACCGGCAGCCTCTTCCGCCACAACCGCTGCACCCAAGCTGGCTGCGTGGGCGGCGGCATCTACAGCCTCAGTTCCCTGGCGCTGACCAACACCAGCTTCATCAGCAACAGCAGCCTCGCGGGCGGCGGCGCGGCACTGGCCAGCGGCACGCTCCTCGCCCACGACGGTCTCGTGCAGGACAACCGCTGCACAGCGGCCAATTGCGAAGGCGGCGGTCTCTATGCCAGCTTTGGCCTCAACCTCGCGAGCATGCAGATTCTGAGCAACACCGCCCTCGGCGACGGCGGCGGCGCCTACACCGATGGCCCCGTCGTCAGCACCGGCGGCCAGTTCCTGAACAACCGCTGTGCCGGGGCCGATTGCGTCGGCGGCGCCCTGCGCGCCCTTAGCGGCCTCCTCCTCACGCAGGCCGCCGTCATCAGCAACAGCAGCGGCTCCCACGGCGCCGGCATCTACGCCAACGGGCCCGTCACCATCAGCGCCAGCCTGTTCAGCCGCAACGCCTGCACCCAGCCCGGCTGCGGCGCCGCCGCCCTGCTCGCCGCCGGACCACTCAGCATTACTGGCGCGCAGTTCATCAGCAACACCAGCCTCGGCAGCGCCGGGGCCGTCTATGCCCCCTTCGCCACCCGCATCGCCGGCAGCCTTTTCCAGGAGAATCGCTGCACCGAGGACACGTGCTTCGCCGGGGCGTTGTATGCCAATAGCAGCCTGATCCTCACCTCTACCCAGTTCCTGAGCAACACCAGCCGCTACCACGGCGGCGCGCTGTTCGCCAATCAGCCCGCCACTCTCACCAACGTCATCGTGCGCAACAACCGCTGCACCCAGGCCGGCTGCGCGGGCGGCGGCGTCAACGGCCTCAACACCCTGGCCTTCACCGGCGGCGAAATCTTCAGCAACACCAGCCAGACCAGCGGCGGCGGCCTCCTGGCCAGCCTCGGCTTGGCGCTCACCGGCACCAGCGTCATCAGCAACTCCGCGCCCGATGATGGCGGCGGCGCCTACGCCAACGGCCCCATCACCCTGCGCTCGGCCCTCTTTCAGGACAACCGCTGCACCTTGTCCACCTGCCGCGGCGCGGGGCTGTTCGGCGGCTATAGTCTTCTGATCACGGACACGCTGTTTGTTGGGAACCTTAGCCGCTTCGACGGCGGCGGCCTCTATGCCCTGGGGCCGCTTACCCTGATCGGTGGCCTGTTTGATGACAACCACTGCCAGCAAGCCTTCTGCCACGGCGGCGGACTGGTGGCTGAGGCGGACCTCGCCATTACCGCCACCGCGTTCACCGGCAACAGCAGCCTGTCGCACGGCGGCGGCCTCTTCGCCCACGCCGCGCTCACCGTCACCAGCGCCCAGTTCGTCGGCAATCAGTCCGCCCTGGGCGGCGGACTCAACCACTCCGGCGCCAGCGCCCTCATCGTCAACACCCTCTTTGCCGGCAACACTGCCACCAGCGGCGACGGCGCCGCCCTGTCCGCGCTGGCGGCCGGCAATGTCAGCCTGGTCCACAACACCATCGCCAGCGGCACCCTCGGCAGCGGCAGCGCCGTCTTCGTCCAAGTCGCCACCGTCCGCCTGACGAACACCCTGCTGTCCAACTATGCCATTGGCTTGGAACGCTCCAGCGGCGCGTTGGCCGAGGACTACACCCTCTTCGCCACAGTCACCCAGCCCTACCTGGGCTCAGTCGGCGCCGGCCCCAATTCCTTCACCGGCACCGCCGGCTTCGCCAACCCCGCCCTGGGCGACTTCCACCTCGGCCCACTCTCGGATGCCCGCGACGCCGCCCTCCCCGTTGGCGTGGCGCTTGATTTTGAAGGCGATCCCCGCCCCGTCGGCCCCGCCCCCGATATCGGCTTCGATGAATACCTCACCCGCCTCTTCCTGCCCCTCATCCTGCGCTAAGCGTCGTATAACCCATCAAGGTTTGGCGCCTCATTGTCCTGCCATTTCGAGCCCCACTCCGTCCTGCCATCCGAGCCCCACTCCGTCCTGTCACTCCGAGCCCCACTCCGTCCTGTCACTCCGAGCCCCTCGCTATCATGTCATTCCGAGGCGGTTTTTGCCGAGGAATCTTGGTCTCTCGATTTGCCGCACTTTCCTCATTGACCCCTAGAACAAATGTCCGTATAATATCGCCAGGGTCCCTTCATGGCTTCGCGTCTGCCTCCGTGGCATCCATGTGCCCACTGCCGCCGCAGCCACCCTGCCAGTGCCAGATATGCCAGATCGCTGCCAGATATGCCCTTGTCCAAAATCACCTTGATTCATAGCGTTGTGCTGGATATGCCAGATATGCCGGATTAAAACAGGGGGGGGTACCCCCGCCAGCCGTTGCCTTTCGTCACCGGTCGTTGGCCGTCATCGGCCAGTGCCTCACATTTCACGCTTCACGCGCCTTCGTTCATCCCCATGGGATCGTGACCTTCATCCTTCATCCTTCATCCTTCTTCCTTCGTCACATCCTCCCTTCCTCAGTCCTGGTATCATTAGCCCATGCCCCCTTTCCAACTCCACTCCGACTTCCAGCCCACCGGCGACCAGCCCCAGGCCATCGAACAGCTCGTGGCCGGCCTCCAGCGCGGCGACAAGCATCAAGTCCTCCTCGGCGCCACCGGCACGGGCAAGACCTTCACCGTCGCCCAGGTTGTTGCCCAGGTCCAAAAACCCACCCTGGTCATGGCCCACAACAAGACCCTGGCCGCCCAGCTTTACGCCGAGTTCAAGGACTTCTTCCCCAAGAACGCCGTCGAATACTTCGTCTCCTACTACGACTATTACCAGCCCGAGGCCTACGTCGCCCGCCACGACCTCTACATCGAAAAAGAAACCGAGATCAACGAGGAGATCAACCGCCTGCGCCTGGCCGCCACCGCCTCGCTCCTGAGCCGCAAGGACGTCCTCATCGTCGCCTCCGTCTCCTGCATCTACGGCCTCGGCTCGCCCGACGCCTGGCGCAAATACATGATCCAGCTCAAGGTCGGCGAGACCTTCCGCCGTTCGGCCCTCCTGCGCCAACTCGTCACCATCCAGTATGATCGCAACGACGTGGACCTCAAGCTCGGCACCTTCCGCGTGCGCGGCGACACCCTGGAGATCATCCCCATCGGCGCGCCCAACGCCTACCGCGTCGCCTACTTCGGCGACGAGATCGAGCGCATCGTCGAATTTGATCCCCTCACCGGCGAGTTGCTCGACGAGCCCGATCACCTCGACATCTTCCCCGCCAAGCACTTCATCACCGAGGAAGAGAAGCTCAAGGCCGCCATCGCCGATATCGAGCAGGAGCTGAACGACCGCATCGCCTACTTCAAGCAAAACGAGCTGCACCTCGAAGCCCAGCGCATCGAGCAGCGCACCCGCTACGACCTGGAAATGCTCCGCGAAGTCGGCTACTGCTCCGGCATCGAGAACTACTCCCGCCCGCTCGATCAGCGCCCGCCCGGCTCGCCCCCCACCACCCTCATCGACTACTTCCCGCCCGACTACCTGCTCGTCATCGATGAAAGCCACATCGCCGTCCCGCAGATCGGCGGCATGTGGGGCGGCGACCGCTCCCGTAAGGAGGAGTTGGTCAAGTACGGCTTCCGCCTGCCCTCCGCCCTCGATAACCGCCCTCTCAGCTTTGACGAGTTCGAGCAGCGCACCAGCCAGGTCATCTACACCTCCGCCACCCCCGGCCCCTACGAGATGCGCCACGCCAATCAGGTCGTCCAGCAGATCATCCGCCCCACCGGCCTGGTGGACCCCGAGGTCGAAGTCCGCCCCACCCAGGGCCAGATCGACAACCTCATCGGCGAGATCCGCCAGCGCACCGAGCGCGGCGAGCGCGTCCTGGTCACCACCCTCACCAAGCGCATGGCCGAAGACCTGGCCGACTATCTGCTCGAACTCGGCATCAAGGTCCACTACCTCCACTCCGAGATCGAAACCCTGGAGCGCATCGAAATCCTGCGCGACCTGCGCCTGGGCGTCTTCGACGTCGTCGTCGGCATCAACCTCCTGCGCGAAGGCCTCGACCTGCCCGAAGTCTCCCTGGTCGCCATCCTCGACGCCGACAAGGAAGGCTTCCTGCGCTCCGGCACCTCCCTCATCCAGACCATCGGCCGCGCCGCCCGCCACATCCAGGGCCGTGTGCTCATGTACGCCGACAAGATCACCGACTCCATGCGCCACGCGATTGACGAGACCAACCGCCGCCGCGCCATCCAGGCGGCCTACAACGAGGAGCACCACATCGTCCCGGCCGGCATCTTCAAGGAAGTGCGCGACCTCACCGCCCGCCTGCGCGCCGTCGCCGAGGCGCCGGGCGAGTACCGCACCGGCACTCCGGCCCAGTTGCCCAAAGATGAATTGACCAAGCTGGTAAAGGAATTGGAAAAGCAGATGCGCGAGGCCGCCCAGCAGCTCGAGTTCGAGAAGGCCGCCCTGCTCCGCGACCAGATCTTCGAACTGCGCCAGGCCCTGGTGGAGAAGGACACCACCATCGCCCCCTGGCAAAAGGCCCAAAAACTCGCCGAACTCGAAGAGGCCGGCTAGCCAACATGAGCCAAGATTCTCCGCAGCGTCTATATCTGATGCAAGTGGGGGTGATGCCTGAGTACCAGATTCCGATTGTGTGCTATCTGGTGCAAACGGGTGACGGCCAGAACATTCTGATTGACAGCGGCCTGCCGGAGATACTGCCGGAAGGAGAAACAGACTTCGAAAGTGGGCGGGACGTGATCGAGCAGTTGGCGGGCCTGGGCCTAAAACCATACGATATTGATACCGTCATTTCAACGCACTATGATGGCGACCATGCCGGAAGACACGCGGCCTTCACGCAGGCGCAATATGTCGTTCAGCGTGTGCATCATTTGGGTGCGGCGAGCAACCCACGTTATGCTGCCATTCGACCCCAATGGGATCAGCCCCTGGAGCGCATTCGGCTGGTGGACGGGGACACTGAATTGCTGCCGGGGCTGGAGTTGATTGAGACGAGCGGGCATGTGCCGGGCCATCAATCGGTGCTCGTGCGGCTGCCCGAAACGGGCCCGGTTTTGCTGGCGATTGACGCCGTGCCCTTCGGCGAGGGTTTCACCCGTGACGACCAGGACGACGGCACCAACCCGGACGCCGCAGCGGTCCGCGCCAGTACGATCAAACTGCTTGATCTGGTCGAACGGGAGCACATCCGGCTAGTGATCTTCGGTCACGACCAGGAGCAGTGGGAAACGCTCAAGCAAGCGCCAGAGTTCTATGAGTAAAGCAGCGTCTAATAAGCAGCCCGCCCCGCGCACCGACAGCCCCGTCATCCAATGGCTGCTTGATTCAGACCCTGCCATCCGCTGGCAGGTGATGCGCGATCTGCTGGGCGCGCCCGCCGCCGAAGTCGCCGCCGAGCGCGCCCGCGTCGCGACCGACGGCTGGGGTGCGCACCTCCTCGCCCTTCAGGGGGACGATGGCGCGTGGGCGGGCGCAGCGTTCAACCAGGAGCTGAACTCCACCATGCACGTCCTCTCGCTCCTGCGAGAGCTGGGTCTCGATCCCGCCAGCGAGGCGGCGCGGCGGGCGGTGGGCGCGGTCCGTGATCATGTGCACTGGCGCGGCTGGGATTGGGATGGCGCGTGGCGGGGAATGGACTTCGAGGGCACGCCCTTCTTCGCGGGCGAGGTCGAGCCGTGCATCAACGGGCAGGTCGCGGCCAGCAGCGCCTACTTCGGTCAGGCCGCCCACAGCGAGCGCATCCTCAACCGCCTGCTCGCCGAGCAGTTGCCCGACGGCGGCTGGAACTGCGAGGCGGAAAACGGTTCCACGCGTTCGTCGTTCAACACCACCATTTGCGTGCTCGAAGCCCTGCTGGAAATCGAACTGGCCGGCAGCGGCCGCGCCGAGGTCACCGCCGCCCGCCTGCGTGGGCAGGAGTATCTGCTTGAGCGCCGTCTCTTCCGCCGCCGCTCCACCGGCGAGGTGATCGCCCGCGACCGCAAGGGCGGCGCCGACTGGACGCGTTTTGCCTTCCCGAATTGGTGGCACTACGATGTGCTGCGCGGCCTCGACTACCTGCGCCGCGCCGCTGTGGTTCCCGACGAGCGCGTGGCCGGCGCCATCGCCCTCCTCGAGTCCAAACGCGGCCCCGACGGCCGCTGGCCCCTCGAACACCAGCACCCCGGCACGATGCCCGTCAACCTGGGCGAAGCCGTGGGTCAGCCCAGCCGCTGGATCACCCTCCGCGCCTTACGCGTCTTGGACTGGTATTCCGCCCATCACTAGAGCGGGTTCCGCGATACTTTGCGCCCCGTAGCGCGGGTGCTCTGCGCAGCGCCCCCGCATGGGGGTTATGCCCCGCGACGGCGGCCGGTTTTGCCGCCGAACCCCAACTGGCCTAGGTCAATCAGGATGCCGCAATAGACGTCACCGGTTATTCGCGCCGCCCTGGCGCAGATCCCTTCGTCGGAGCGCGCCCGCGCGATCCGCGGCCTACTGCGCCAACAGCGGCAACAGCAAATTCAGCGCAAAAAAGCACGACCCCACCAGCCCGCACAACACCACCACCCCAATCACCACCAGCCCCAAAATCCGCATCGTCCGCGCGCCCGAGTCCTGCGGCGCCGGTGTCGAAGGTGACACGCTCATCTGACTCTCCCTTTCTCAGCTCGCTTCCGCCGCCGCCCGCGCCGCCGCCAGCACCGTCTCATAGTCCGGCTGTTCCCCCAGCTTGGGCATATACGCCGCGTACACCACCGTGTCCCGCTTGTCCACCACAAACACCGCCCGCCGCAACCAGCGCCGCTCCCTCATCAGGCACCCGTACTTCACCCCAAACTCCATCTGCATATGGTCGCTCACCACCATCACCCGCTCCACCCCCGCCGCCCCGCACCAGCGTTTCTGGCTCGGCGGCAGGTCTGCGCTGATCGTGATGACCACCACGTCCTCACCCAGCCCGGCCGCCTCCGCATTGAAGCGCCGCGTCTCGGCGTCGCACGTCCCCGTGTCCAGGCTCGGCACCGGCGCCAGAATCCGCACCTTGCCCGCCGTCGCCCCCAGCACCTCCACCTCCGCCCACATATCAACGCCCGGCCACAGCCCCGCCTGCGCCGTGAACCGCGGCGCCACTTGCCCCACGACGATGTCATCCCCCACAATCGTCGCCGGCTTCCCGCTCAATTCCATCAGCCCCACCCGCCGCGTGGGTTCACCCGCCATCGAATTCGTGTCCATGTGTCCTCGCCCGGCGCCATTTCCTCCCCGACGTCCGCGGCGGCCTGATCCGAGCCAGCCCGCCCCAGCAGCCACTCCCCTCTCCCGGCGGGAGAGGGGCCGGGGGTGAGGGCGAGCCGCGACTATAGCACGAATCGCATTGACAACCTCTCCCCTGAATGCTATTCTCCCCCCCGCTATGCTTCCAACCCTCCTTTCGCGTCTCACACCCATTGTATCCGCGCCTTCGGTCGTCCGTCGTCGGTCGTCCTTCGTCCTTCGTCGGTCGTCGGTCGTCGGGTCCTCCGATGATTCTTAGTCGAGAACTTCTCGAAGACCGCGAAGCCGCCGCCCTCGCCCCTTACGGCCTCCACAGCCGCGCCTCCCGCGGCCGCGCCTACCAGCCCGACCCCGAGCCGCCCGACCGCACCGCCTTCCAGCGCGACCGCGACCGCGTCCTGCACACCACCGCCTTCCGCCGCCTGGAATACAAGACCCAGGTCTTCGTCAACTACGAAGGCGACTACTACCGCACCCGCCTCACCCACACCCTGGAAGTCGCCCAGATCGGCCGCACCGTCGCCCGCGCCCTCGGCGCCAACGAAGACCTCATCGAGGCCATCTGCCTCTCGCACGACCTCGGCCACCCGCCCTTCGGCCACTCCGGCGAAGTCGCCCTCAACCGCCTCATGGATGGCCACGGCGGCTTCGACCACAACAAGCAGTCCCTGCGCATCGTCACCAAGCTCGAGCGCCGCTACCCCGACTGGCCCGGCCTCAATCTCACCTGGGAAGTCCGCGAGGGCATCGTCAAGCACGAAACCGAGTACGACACCTCCGACGCCAGCGAATACGACGCCGACAAGCGCGGCCACCTCGAAGCCCAAATCGCCAACGCCGCCGACGAGCTCGCCTACACCGCCCACGACCTGGACGACGGCCTGCGCTCCGGCCTCATCACCCCGCCCGAGCTGGCCGGCCTGGGCCTGTGGGAAATGGTGCGCGACAGCATCGGCTGGCACACCGACCGCCTCGACGAGCTCACCCGCCACCGCTTCATCCGCCGCCTCATCGGCATCGAAGTCGCCGACCTCGTCCAGGCCACCCACGCCCGCATCGAGGCCGCCGGCGCCAATTCCGTGGAGGCCCTTCAGCGCCTCGATCACAACGTCATCGGCTGGGGCGACGAGCTGGCCGCCCGCAACCGCGAGCTCAAGCGCTTCCTGTACGACAACATGTACCGCCACTATCGCGTCGTCCGCATGCAGGTCAAGGCCGAAAACCTGCTCAGCGACCTGTTCAACGGCTATATCCGTGAACCCGCCCAACTGCCCACCGAGTTCCAGCGCCGCGCCGAAGCCAAGGGCGACCTGCACCGCGCCGTCTGCGACTACATCGCCGGCATGACCGACCGCTTCGCCCTCGACGAGCACTACAAGCTCTTTGACCCGTACACCCTGCCCTGAACCCGTGGAGAAATATCTTGCCTGAAACTTTCTTGACCCCCGCTGGCGCCGCCCGGCTCCGCGCCGAATTGAAGGAACTCACGACCACCAAGCGCGATGAGCTCGCCCGCCGCCTGCGCGAGGCCAAGCTCATGGGCGACCTGTCCGAGAATGCCGATTGGATCATGGCCAAGGAAGACCAGGCCTTCCTCGAGGGCCGCATTCTGGAGCTGGAAGCCGTCCTGCGCAACGCCACCATCGTGCCCGAGAAGGAGAATGGCGCCACCCACGACACCGTCGCCGTCGGCGCCACCATCACCGTTCAGGAGCCCGGCGAGAAGGAAGAGCACTTCACCCTCGTCGGCGCCAAGGAAGCCGACCCCCGCAACGGCCGCATCTCCAACGAGTCGCCCATCGGCCGCGCCATCCTTGGCCGCCGCATCGGCGAGACCGTCCAGGTCGAGACCCCCGGCGGCAGATTCGACCTCAAGATCGTCAACATTCAGTAGGCCCCCGTGCGGAATCAAAAGCGGGCGCCGTTTGGCGCCCGCTCGCTTTTGCCCACCGCCACCCGCCTAAACTGTCATTCCGAGGCGCCGTTTGCCGAGGAATCTGGCCCTTCGCTTAGCGCCCCTCCCCCCGCGCCTACACTTTCGTAAACGCCGCCAGCTCAATCGTCAGCCGCTCAAAGAAGCTGCTCGGCGGCAGCGCCCCGCCCCCATAGGCCATATCCACCACCCGCGCCGTCACCACCAGCGACGCCGTCTCCAGCGACACCGTGTCGCCCGGCGCCAGCAGCACCGGCTCGCCCTTGGCCGCCAGCCGGCTCTTCAGCGCCTCGTCGCGGAAGGCGTGGTCGCTCATCAGCACTTTCGTCACCGTCCGGATGTCGTTCTTGTCGAACAGCCACACCTCGAACGCCATCACCTTCTTGGGATCCCCCACCCCAATTGTCTCCGAAATCCCCATCCCGCACTCGCCCAGGAAGCTCCCATCCGGGCCGTCAATGCTGAACGAGTCGTCATACAGATCGTCGCCCAGCACGTAGGTGGTCATGAATTGCGCCACCGCCGCGCCTCGGGTGCCGGTGCCCGCCACCAGCGTTGCCGCCGGGTCGGCCCGCGCCGCCGCTGGGGCTGCGCCCAGCCCGGCCCGCGTTGCCGCCGAAGCCGCCGCCGGCCGGCTCGCCCGGCCCCCGCCCGCGCCGCCGCCCCGTCCAAACGCCCCCGTGGACCACAAATAGAAGCCGCCCAGCCCGATCAGCCCGAACACAATCACCAGGCTGCACAACAGCAGGGGCAGTTGATACCGCTGGAGCAGGCTTTGCTCACCTTCGCCCGCCGGTGCCTCAGCCCCACCCAGCCGGCCCGAGAGCACCAGCACCTGCTGCAACTGCGCCACCCGGATCGCCTCTTCCCCTTGCGTCATGCTCAAGGTGTCAGAGATCACCGTCGCCGCCGTCGGCCCCAACTGATCAATGCGCTCGGCGGCCCGGTCCAGGTCCGGGTCCAGCACATACTCGGCCGCCACCAGCCGCACATAATCCTGCTGATACTGCGGAGCCAACTGCGCGATGTTGCCGTTTACAAAATCCACCGGCCACAGCCCCCAGCCGATTGCCAGCCAGCCGATGAGAATGCCAACGACCAGCGCCGCCGCGGCGACCAGCAGGGGCTGCTTGTTCACAAAATCCGTCACGCTTTTCAGCAGACTGTTCATGGGTTTTCCTTACCCTTTGCCGCCGAGGATTGTATAGCAGACAATAAACATACGCAACTCTAACGCGCAGGTTGCACGTCTCGTGCCCGCCCGCCGCGCCCCAGATGAGCCCCCAGAAAAACGCCAGCCGCCGCCCCGTATGCGGGACAGCGGCTGGCGCTTGCGGCACTCAGCTAGTCGCGGTCAGTGTCATTCCGAGGCGGGAAAGCGGCTGGCGCCTCTCGCGCCCATTGCCTCGCGGACGATGTCATTCCGAGGCGAATTTTGCCGAGGAATCTTGTTCTGTCTTGTCTACCCCGCTTACCCCGCCGGCACCGTCGCGGGCGGCGCGCTCTCCCCTGCCAGCCCTTCCTCGCCCGCTTCCATCGGCGTCACGCTCTCCAGTGGGAACGTGTGTTCGCACACCGTGCACTGCGCCGTCGTCTTGTTGGCGATCACCAATAGTCCCCCGCAGTCCGGGCACGGCGTCCTCAGCGGGCGCTTCCACGACGTGAAATCGCATTCCGGATAGTTGGCACAGCCGTAGAACACCCGCCCCTTGCGGGTCTTCCGCTCCACGATCTCCCCGCCATCCTTCGGGCACGTCACCCCGATCTTCTCCAGCCACGGCTCCGTGTACCGGCAGTTGGGGAAGTCCGAACAGCCGATAAACTTGCCGTACCGTCCCCACCGGATGATGAGCGGGTGGCCGGTTTGCGGGCAGTCGCGCCCCACATACTCCGGCCCCGTGTTCACCTGCGGCATCTCCGCCTCGGCCTGCTTCACCTGCTCCGCGAACGGGTCCCAAAACTCGCGCAGCACCCCCACCCATTCGCGCTCGCCGTCGGCGATCTGGTCCAGCTCGTCTTCCATGTTGGCCGTGAAGTTCACGTCCACGATCTCGGGGAAGTGATCCACCAGCAGGTCGTTCACAATCTGGCCGGTCTCGGTCGGCGCCAGGCGCTTGTCTTCCTTGATCACGTATCCACGCTGCTGGATCGTCGAGATCGTCGGCGCATAGGTGGACGGCCGCCCGATGCCGTACTCCTCCAGCGCCTTCACCAGGCTCGCCTCGGTGTAGCGCGGCGGCGGCTGGGTGAAGTGCTGTTCCGGCAGCAGCTTCAGCAGGTTCAGCGCCTCGTCGGCCGTCAGCGGCGGCAGGCTCCGCGCCTCGGCCTCTTCGTCGGCGGCGCTGTCCTCATCCCGCGCCTCCTCGTACAGCACCATGAACCCCGGAAACTTGATGTTCGACCCGGACACCCGGAACAGGTACACGCCCTCGCCCCGCGCCTCGATCTCCACCGACAGGGTGTCATACACCGCCGGTGCCATCTGGCTCGCCACAAACCGCTGCCAGATCAGGGTGTACAGCCGCAGTTGATCCTTCGTCAGGAACTCGCCAATCGCCTTCGGTTCGCGGTCCACCTGCGTGGGCCGGATGGCCTCGTGCGCCTCCTGCGCCCCCTTGGCGCGCGTCTTGTACACCGGCGGCTCCGCCGGCAGGTAGTCCTCGCCATAGCGCTCCGTCACCCACTGCCGCGCCTCCTGCTGCGCACCGGCCGAAACGGTCGTGCTGTCCGTCCGCATGTAGGTGATCAGGCCCGTGGCCTGGTCGTCGCCAATCTCGATGCCCTCGTACAACTGCTGGGCCGTCGCCATCGTGCGCTTGGCCGTGAACCCCAGCCGCCGCGAGGCTTCTTGCTGGAGGGTGCTGGTCGTGAACGGCGCCGCCGGGTTGCGCCGCCGCTCGCCCGTCTTCACCCGTGCCACGCTAAACCGCGCCCGCTCCAGGTCGGGCGTCAGGGCTTGCACGTCCGCCTCGGACTTCAGCCGGCAGTTCTCGCCCGTGCCCACGTCCTCGTCGCCAATCTTGACCAGCTTGGCGCGGAAGCTCGGATACTCCCCGGCGCCGTTGCGGCCGTTGGCCTTGGCCAGCTCCGCCTCGATGCTCCAATACTCGCTCGGCGTAAACGCATCGACCTCGCGCTCGCGGTCCACGATCAGCCGCACCGCCACCGACTGCACCCGCCCCGCCGAGAGCCGCCCGCGCACCTTGGCCCACAGCAGCGGGCTCAGCGAGTAGCCCACCAGCCGGTCCAGGATGCGCCGGGCCTGCTGGGCGTTCACCAAATCCATGGCGATGCCGCGCGGATGCTCAAACGCTTCCTCAATCGCCGGCCGCGTGATTTCGTGGAACACCACCCGGCGCGTCCGCTCTGGCTCGATCTCGGCCGCTTCCAGCAGGTGCCACGCAATCGCCTCGCCTTCGCGGTCCGGGTCGGTCGCCAGGTAGATGTGCTCGGCCTGGGCCGCGTCGGCCTTCAGCGCCTTCACCACCTCGCGCTTCTCGTTCGGCACGCGGTACTTCGGGTTGAAGTCGTTCTCCAGGTCCACCGACAGGGTCGAGCGCAGCAGGTCGCGGATGTGCCCCACCGAAGCCCGCACCGTGTAGCCCTTCCCTAGGAAGCGCCCCACCGTTTTGGCCTTGGCCGGCGACTCGACGATCACCAGATTTCCCCGCCGCGCGCCGTTGCCGTTGGCCTTGCCGCCCTTGCCGCTCTTCCCCTTGGCGGCCTTGCGCTTGGGGGCCGTCCGCTCGGGGCGCGGCAGGCCCGCGTGCGCCTCGGTCTCGCCCATGCGAAACAAATTGGTGCCGCACACCGGGCATTGCCCCTTCGTGGCCGGCATGCCGGTGGAGGTGAACACCGCCTCCGGCGCCGTCATTTCTCTTTTGGTCTTGCACTTAACGCAATATGCTTCCATCACCTATTCCACCTACAGATAATCCTCGCCGCCGTCAGTCTGTTTCAGCCGATCCACCAACTGCCGCACGTCTTGCGAACGGTCCCGCCGGCACACCAGCAGCACATCCTCGGTGTCAACGATGACTACATCTTCCAGCCCCACAGTCGCCACCAGGCGCCGCGGGTGCGCGTTCGAGCTGTGAATCAGCGTGCTGTGTGTGTCCACCCCCAGGTGCTCGGCCCCCACCACCACATTGGCGGCCTCCCCCTCGCCCAGCACGTCCAGCACCGCTTCCCAGCTCCCGATATCGTTCCATTCCAGCCCGCTGGCGGGGATCACCGCCACGTCGCGGGCGTTCTCCATAATCCCATAGTCCACGGTCACGTTCGGCGTCTTCTGCCAGGCTTCCGCCAGCGCATCTGGCCCGGCCCCCGCCTGCCGCACTACCGCGTCCAGGTCCGGCAATTGCCGCGCCACTTCATCCAAGAACCGCTCCGCCCGCCAGATGAACATGCCGGAGTTCCAGGAGTGCAGCCCATCGGCGGCCAGCCCCTCGGCCTCGGCCTGCTCGGGTTTCTCCTTGAACCGCGCCGCCCGGAACGCTTCCACTCCCCCAAACTCGCCCAACCGCTCGCCGCGCTGAATGTAGCCAAACCCGGTCGCCGCGTAGGTCGGCGCGATGCCCAGCGTCACCAGGTACCCCTGCTCCGCCACCAGCGCCGCCCCCGACAACACTTCGCGGAACCGCGCCTCGTGCCCGATGAAGTGATCGGCCGTCAGGCACGCCATTACGGCCTCGGGGTCGCGCTCGCGCACCGTCCGTGCCGCCAGCGCAATCGCCGGCGCCGTGCCCCGCGCCGCCGGTTCCAGCACATAGTTCGCTTCGGGCACCTCCGGCCGCTGGTGCCGCAGGTCCACCGCGTACGCCGCGTTCGTCACTACCAGGATTCGTTCTGGCGGGAACAGCGGCCCCAGCCGGTCCACGGCGATCTGGAACATGGTCCGCGCCTCCAGCAGCCGCAGCGACTGCTTGGGCTTTTCGCGCCGCGAGAGCGGCCACAGGCGCGTCCCCCCGCCGCCGGCCATGATCGCCGCGTAGTAATGGTCCATCACTCCACCGTGTACCCCGCCCGTGGCTCATGGGCGACGACGTAGTTCATCCCGCCCACCTGCCGCACCATTCCCTTCAGTTCCATTAGCGCCAGCGCGCCGGAGACCTGCGCAATCGGCAGCCCCGCCTGCGCGCCAATGTC
>CAZCEC010000103.1:0-17282 GCA_964497615.1 uncultured Anaerolineales bacterium
CGTAGCTGACGGTGCCAGGGGTGCGGCCAGTGAACTTGGCGGCGTAGGAGGTGGCCCACATATCGTAGGCCCGCCAATATTCGATAGGGCCGTCGGGCGTGTCGAGGGTGCGGACGACGATGTTGGTGCCGTAGCCGATGACGAGGGGCTGCGGGTCGGAGACGCGAACTTGATTCTCGGTCTCGCGCGCGACCTCGATGCCGTTCTCATAGCGGACACGGGTGAGGGTGCGCAGGACGCCGGGGACGCCGGCCTGCACCTGGAAGACGTTGTCAATCTCCACATCGGGCAGGGCCTGATAGAGTGTGTCGTAGGGGATGAGTTCCTGATCGGTAAGGATCTCCTCGCGGACGCGGACGACGGTGATGGCGCCATCAGCGGGGAGGGCCTCGTGCTCCGCGGGCAAGGTGTAGTCGAGGCCGACGAGGGGCAAGCCGAGCTGCGCCAGGGCCTCGCCCACGGTGGCGGCCTGGGTGCGGGCGGTGAAGGCTACCCCGTCGGCGTGGATGACGACGGGACGCGACCGCCGGATGGTGATGGTGAGGGCGGGCGTGAGGGCGGTGTCGAGAGGCGGATCGATAAGGTCGCCCTGGTAGAGGGTCAGGCCGGCCTCCCACAAGGCTTCGCCCACAGTGCGGGCGGCGGTGCGGAAGGTCTGGGCCGACAAGCCGCCGTCCAGGATTTCAATATCGGCGGCACGCTGAAGGGTAACGAGGCGGGGGCTTTCGGCCAAGCGTGGGGTGGCCTCCGCCGGGAGGGGCGCGCCATCGGTCCAGAGCAAGTCGCCGGGGCCGAGGCTGAGGCCGACGGAGCCCAGCAGCTCGGTGGGGGCGGCGTCCAGCGCGCGGAGCAGGCGCGGCTGGCCGTTAAAGTTGACGGCAATCAGCTCGGCGCGGGTAATGACAATGGGGACGGCCGGGTTGACGGGCGTTTCTAGGGGAGGGGCGACGTGGTCGGCGGGATCGAGCCAGATGCCTCCCTGTTCCAAAGCGTCGGCGACGGTGCCGGCGGCATTGGGGACGGTGAGGGTGCGGCCATCCACGCGCACCTGCACATCGTCGCGCGCGCCGAGATAGAAGGCGGTCAGCGCGCCCGTGAGGAACAAGAGGCCAAAGCCCAGGGCGAAATGGCGCTGAAGGCGGGACATGGAAAGCAACGCACCCAGGCAGGCTGCCCGGCGGCACCCAGAGAGCACCCCTTACCGCTGCTGCCTTCCGGCCCTGACGGGGTTCGAGGGTCCCTGCCGCGCCGGACCTACCCGGGTGCGGGGAGGATTATACCAGAGGGGAACGGATGAAGGACGAAGGTCACGACCCCCTTGGGGTCCTGACCCCAGGGGGATGAAGGATGAAAAGCCACAGAAGACTGCACGAGCAGAGGCTGCACAGGGACTTGCAGGTCCGAATTGCCCCGGCGGGACGAGGACCGCAGCAACGCCGGGACTCAGGCGGGCCAGGGGTAGGTGACGGCGTAGGCGCCGGGTTCGAGCTCGAGGAGGGCATCAGGGCCGGCAGGCTGGGTGGAGATGGGCTGGCCGGATTCGGTGACGGGCTGGCCCGCGGCGCGAGGGAGGCGGACGGTCGCGGTGGTGTTGGGGGGAATGGTCACGTCCAGGTGGAGGTATCCGTCCGCGAGGCGCCAGGCGGAAGCGGCGGGGCCGTGGAGGGTCTCGCAGGCGGCGCGGGCGTAGGTGAGGCCGCCGCCGGGGCGCGGCTGGATGAGGAGGCGCTTGTAGCCGGGCGCGCCGATTTCGAGGCCGGCGACAACTTGATACAGCCAACTGCCCACGGAGCCGGGCGAGTAGTGGTTGTGGGAGCTCATCTTCAGGCGGCCAACGTCGCTGACGGCATCCCAGAACTCCCAAACGGTGGTGGCGCCGCGGGTGACGGGGTAGAGCCAGGAGGGCTGCTTCTCCTGGAGAAGCAGGCGGTAGGCCTCGTCCAGATAACCAAACTGGGTGAGGACGTGGCAGAGGTAGGGCGTGGCGAGGAAGCCGGTGCCGATGTGATAGCCATTGGCGCGGATCATCTCGGCCAGGCGGCGGGCCGCGGCGGGGCGCTGGGTTTCGGGGATGAGGTCAAAGGCGAGGGCGCGGACGTAGGTGGCCTGGGTGTCGGGGACCAGGCGGCCGTCTGGGCGGACGAATTCCGCGTTCCAGGCGGCGCGCACTTTGTCGGCGAGGTCGCTGTAGCGGCGGGCGTCATCGGCGTGGCCCAGCACCTCGGCGGCGCGGGCGGTGAGGCGGGCGGAGTGAGCGAAGAAGGCGGTGGCGACCGATGGGCGCGGGAACAACAAGCTGGAAACCAATTCGATGGCGTAGTTGGTGCCAGGCTCGGCCCACTCGCCGAAGTGGAAGTCGCTATCCCAGATGTAGGCGGCGTGGGCGGGCGGCTGGCCCCAGCGCGCGGGGGAGAGCTGGCGCGACCAGTGGGCGCGCTGGCGGGCGTGCTGCTCCATGTAACCCACCCAGGCGCGCATGGCGGGATAGAGGTCGGCCAGAACCTGGGTGTCGCCGTAGACCTGATAGAGGGTCCAGGGGGCGATGGTGATGGCATCCCCCCACCCGGCTGAACCGTTGGTGGTCTCGATGAGGCCGGAGTTGACGTGCGCGCCGGGGTCAGGCACGACGATGGCGACCATGCCCGTATCGCGCTGATCGGCGGCCACGTCCAGGAGCCACTTGTGGAAGAAGCTGGCGGTCTCGTGGAGGAATGAGCCGGTGCGGGCAAAGACCTGGGCGTCGCCGGTGTAGCCGGCGCGCTCGCGGTGGGGGCAATCGGTGGGGATATCGAGGAAGTTACCCTTCTGGCTCCAGGTGATGTTGTGGTGGAGCTGGTTGACGAGGGGGTGCGAACACTCGAAGGCGCCGGTGGAGGGCATGTCGGAGTAAACGGCCACGGCGGTGAAGTCTTCGGGGCGGGGCGCACCGGGCCAGTTCTCAAGCTTGACGTAGCGGAAGCCGTGAAAGGTGAAGCGCGGCGCGTAGGTTTCGCCGCCGCCTTTGAGCGTGTAGGTAACGGCCTGCACCAGGTCTTCCACCTTGAGGGCGCGAGCGATGGCCTTGGCGGGGTTGAAGTTGCTGATGGTGAAATTGCCGTGCTGGTCGAGAGTCTCGCCGTGAATGAGGCGGACGATGTGGCCGGCGGGACCGTCCACGCGGAAGCGCACCCAGCCGGCGATGTTCTGGCCGAAGTCGAGGACGGTCTCGCCGTTGGGGACGGACAACAACTTGGGGGTGAAAGTTTCCTGAGGGCGGATCTTGGGGCCATTGCTGCCGACGAGGTTGGACAGGGTGAAGTCGGCCACGCGGACGGGGGTCCAGGCGGAGTCGTCGAAGCCGGGGGCGTTCCAGCCGGGCATTTCGAGGCGGGCGTCGTAGATGTCGCCGTCCTTCATGTCGGACTTGAGCAGGGGGCCGGTGGCGGCGCGCCATGAGTCGTCGGTGACGATGAAGTCCTCCGAGCCATCGGCATAGACGATGTGCACCTGGGCCAGCAGGGCGAGGCGCTCACCGTAGACGTTGCGGAGGGAGAGGCCGCTGGTCTTGCCGCGCCACCAGCCATCGGCCAGAACCGCGCCGGCTACATTGTCGCCGGGGGTCAGGAGGGAGGTGATGTCGTAGGTCTGAACCTGGAGGCGCTTGTGGTAGGTGGTAAAGCCGGGGGCGAGCACCTCGTCACCGGCGACCTGGCCGTTGAGGGAGAACTCGTAGACGCCGTGAGCGGTGACGTAGGCGCGGGCGCGGGCGATGGGCTTGTTCGGCAGGGTGAAGGCGCGGCGGAGATGCGGCGCAGGCTTGTAGGCTTTGGGATCGACGTCGCCTTCAGGCTCGATCCAGCGAGCGCGCCAATCGCCGGGGGAGAGCAGGCCCAGTTCCCACCAGGCCGGTTCGCTCCAAGCGGTGGGCGTGTTGGTGTGATCCCAGAGACGGACGCGCCAATGACAGCGCTGGGCGGAGGCGAGATCGGGGCCGGAGTAGGGCACGTGGACGGATTGGTCGGAATCAACACGGCCGGTGTCCCACAGGAGATTAGCATCGAAATTTGGAGAGGCGGAAACCTGGAGGTGGTAGGCGGTCTGGCGCAGGCCGCGCGCGTCGCCGGCCAGCTTCCAGCTCAGGCGCGGACGGCGCACGTCCAGCCCGAGGGGCTTGACGTGGTACTCGCAACGCAGGGCGTGGACGGTCGCGGTCATGGGTCGCCTCCAAGGGAGTGGGCCAGCATGTTGCAGAAGAGCGCGCCCTGCTCAATGGCGTCATCAAGGGCGCGATGGGTGTGCGGGTGCGGGTCGAACCAGGCGCGGGGCATGCGGCGCTTGGTGGTTAGCCGGTAGGGCTTCTTGAGCAGGGCCATGGCGAAGCTCTTCATATCCAGGGCCGAGAAGGAGAAGGGGCTCTCGCCAGTGAAGCGAATGAGGTACCAGTAGACGAAGGTGAAGTCGAAGCCGGCGGGATAGGCAACGAAGACGAGGCGGCCAGGGAGGGACTTGAGCCAGTCCAGGTAGCGGCGCATGGCGGCCTCGGGCGGCTGGGGGTTTTCGCGGCTGGCCTGCCAGGCCTCGGGGTGCTGCTGCCACCAAGACATCGTTTCCGGGTGGGCGGCAGCGCCCGGCAGGGTTTCGAGATTGATAGCGAAGGTGCTGAGCAGGGTTTTGTCGGGGCGGAAGGCGGCCGAGGCCAGGCTGAGGAGGGAGTAGGGGCCGGGGATGGGGCCGTCGGTTTCGACATCGGTGCTGACGTAGGTTTCCATGTTCAGTCGGCTGCCTGGGCGGCAGGCGCGGGCGGCGCCGGCTGGAGGGGCTTGACCTTGAGCAGGCGGAAGGCGAATTGGACGGCGGGCCCGATGGCGAGGGCGAAGATGACGGTGCCGAGGCCGATTAGGCCGCCGAGGAAGAGGCTCACCACGACCACGATGATTTCGACGGCGGCACGGGCAACGCGCACAGAGACGCGCAGGCGGCGCGAGACGGCCAGCATGAGGCTATCGCGCGGGCCGGCGCCGGCGTTGACGCCGACATAGACGGCGGTGGCCAAGCCCATGATGAGGACGGACAGGAGCAGGTAGGGGATCTGGAGGAAGTAGTTGTCCGGGGCGAGGGGCACCCAGGTCAGGTGCACATCCACCCAGAAGCCGATGCTGAGCATGTTGGCGAGGGTGCCCCAGCCGAGGGGCTGGCCGAGGAGGATGTCGAGGGCGATGATGAAGACCGAGACGAGAATGACGGACTGCCCAAGGGAGATGGGCAGATGCCGGATGAGGGCCGTTTCCAGCGCGACCCAGGGGGAAGTGCCGAGATTGGCCTGCACCATGATGACGATGGAGAGACCGAAGAGGATGAAGCCGACCTGGATGACGGCGAAGTCGCGGAGGAAGCGGCGCCAGCCATGCCAGTGGAAGACGAATGCGCGGCGGAGGAAAGTCTGCACGGTTAGGGTACCTGTCGCAATAAACGCGGACCCCGACGAGGGTGTTCGGGGAAGTTGTGAAGCGGATTGTACGCGGATAAGTCGGAATTGCGAGGAGAGTCAGGGCTGGATGGCGAGGCCCTCGTGGAAGTCGCAGTAGAAGCGGAAGCCGAGGCGCTGGTAGACGCGCTGGGCGGCGAGGTTGTTCTGATTGACGTTGAGGGCGATGACGCCGAGGGGCGGCTGGAGGGCGAGCAGATCGGCGGCGACGGCGCTGGTGACCAGGGAGGCGAGGCCGCGCCCGCGCCGGTCGCGGCGGGTGTAGACGTTGCCGACGGCGGCGACGCCCTGGGCGGGGGCGAGGAGGTGGGTGCCCGCTGCGGCGACGAGGCCTGGACCCTCGAACAGGCCATAGAAAGCCCCCTGCTCCACCATGTAGGGCGCGAAGAAGTCCGGGGCTTCGCCGGTGGGGGCGCCGTCGGCAAAGAGGGCTTCGAGGTGCGGCAGATGGTCGAGGCCGAGGCGGACTGGGACGAGGCCGGGCTGGGCGGGGGCGGGCACAAAGTCGGCGGGGGCGAGGGTCATGCGCCACATGGGGGTTTCGGTGGCGACGCGCCAGCGTTCGCGGATGAGGGGCAGGATGGCGGGGCGGATGGACAGATAGAGGGCGGGCTCGTGGGCGATCTCATCAAGCAAGGG
Source organism: uncultured Anaerolineales bacterium (assembly GCA_964497615.1). Taxonomy (GTDB): domain Bacteria; phylum Chloroflexota; class Anaerolineae; order Anaerolineales; family UBA6663; genus CAZCEC01. The sequence continues at coordinate 6,104 of CAZCEC010000103.1, forward strand.
AGCGACAGCGGCCGGCTCGCCGTGGGTGAAGAGGACGGGGGTCTCGAAGGCGCGGAAGAGGAGCAGGACGGCGGGCGGGCCGGAGGATTCGATGTGCCATTCACAGTACGGGGCGAATGGGGGGGCGAGGTCGCCGAGGGCGTAGACGGACCAGGCGGGGTCCGACGAGAGGCGGGAGAGAGACATGGGAAGGATGAATGTAGGAAAGATGAATTATGAAGGATGAAGGATGAAAAGGATAGAGGCGGAGGCGGTCTCGCGAGGGAGGCGGTACCACGAGGCATCGCGCCTGCAACCCCGTTCCAGGGCAGGGGCGCTCCAATGAGCGCTGGGGGCCAAGCGGCTCGCGCCTGCAAGGCGCTCCTACAACTCCTGCGGCTCCTACATCGGCGGTGAAGAGAGAGGAGGCGGCGGCAGGGCGCTCCAACGAGGGCAGCAGGCCAGGCGGCTCGCGCCTGCAAGGCGCTCCTACAACTGAGCAGGCGCCGCAGGTGAGCGCGAACGGGTGTGAGAAACGATCAGGCGCGGGCGCGCGAGCGAGTTTTGACCTGGTAGCCTTTGTAGCCGCTGCCCTTTAGTTCCCAGAGTTGGACCAGGGCGATGCAGGCCTGGAGGGATTGCTCCATTTCCTGGACAACGGCCCATTCGAGGGGGCCGTGGGGATTGTGATAGCCAGCGAAGAGGTTGGGCGTGGGCAGGCCGCGCTCGGTGAGGCGGGAGCCATCGGTGCCGCCGCGCGTGGCAGGGGAGACCGGCTCGAGGCCGATGGCGCGCATGGCCTCATAGGCCAGGTGGACGGGGGTCATGTCATCCTTGAGCCAGTAGCCCATGTTGCGGTATTGCGGGGTGATCTGGCACTTGACGCGGGCGCGCGGCTCGGCGGCCTGGATGGCGCGGCAGACGGCTTTGAGGCGGGCGCCCTTTTCCAGCAGGGCATCGAGGTCGTGGTCGCGCAGGAGGAACTTGATGACGGCGCGGTCCACGCCGCCTTCCATACGGGAGGGGTGGATATAGCCCTGGCGGCCCTCGGTGGTCTCGGGGGAGATGTTGTCGCGCGGGAGGGCGAGGAGCAGGCGGGCGGCGAGGTGCAGGGCATTGACCATGCCGCCGCGCTTGCCCTCGCCAGGATGGGTGGAAACGCCCTCAATGGTAACCACGGCCTGATCGGCAGAGAAGGTCTCCCAGATAACTTCGCCGGGGTTATCGCCGTCGAGGGTGTAGGCCACGTTGGCGCCGAACACGTCCAGGTCGAGCTTGTCCACGCCGCTGGCAACTTCCTCATCCGGGTTGAAGCAGAGGCGAATGGGGCCGTGCTTGATCTCAGGATGCTGAAGGAGGTGGGCGGCCAGCGACATGATGACGGCCACGCCGGACTTGTCGTCGCCGCCGAGCAGGGTGCGGCCGCTGGCGGTGACCACGTCCTTGCCCTTAGCCTGGGCGAGGTCGGGCAGGCAGGCGGGGTCGAGCACCTGGCGCGGGTCGTCGGGCAGGACGATGGGCTTGCCGTTCCACTTGCGATGGACGATGGGGACGACGTTGTGAGCGGTGAAGTCGGGGGCAGTATCCACATGGGCCAGAAAGCCGACAACGGGCACCTTGGGCTTGCTGGTGGTGGCGGGAATAGTGGCGAGGACGTAGCCGTATTCGTCCAGGGTGACGTCGGCGGCGCCCAGAGCGCGCAGCTCGCCTTCGAGCAGGCGCAGAAGGTTCCACTGACCGGGGGTGCTGGGCGAGGTGCCAGTGTCGGGCGAGCTGGTAGTCTCGATGCGGACGTAGCGCAGGAAGCGGGAGAGAAGGGTGTCGGGCATGGGCGGTGAGAAGTCGGACGTAGGAAGTCGGAGGTCAGAGGTTGGAAGGCAACGAGTTGGCGACGGAAGCGGATGAGATGCGGGGCTATCTTACCATATGGTACTGCTGGATGAGGAGCTTCGGGTCGGTGTAGACCTGGCGGACAAGAGCGAGATTGTCGCCGGGCCAGTGGCCGGGGACGGTCTTGAGGATTGGGTCGAACGACAGGTCAAAGTGCAGGTGGTAGTTGTTGGGGGCATACTCGCCGATGGTGCAGATGGGCTGGCCGCGCGAGACGGTGTCGTTGGCCTGGACGCGCAGGTCGGCCACATGGGCATAGCGGGCATAGACCACCCGATCTTCGCCGGGGAGGGGGTGCTCGGCGATAATGACGTTCTTCCAGCCTGAACTGACGAACCCGGCGGAGATGATGCGGCCGTCGCCGATGGCGTGGACCGGGGCGAAGCGGTCGGCCAGTACGCCCTCGGGGCCGGAGAGGTTGAGGTCGGCGCCGGTGTGGATGGCCCAACGGTCGCCCAGCCAGTAGCGGGAGCCGATGGGGTTGGCGTCGTACCACAGGCCGCACCAGAGGTCGTAGCGCTCGAAGATGCGGGCGCCGGTGGCGAAGACGCCAGCGCGCTCGGCCTCGGTGCCGACTGGCGAATCGAAGCCAACGGCAGTGGACACGGGCGGGCGGGTGACGGGCCGCCAGCGCAAAGCGCCAAAGGAGATTTCGAAACGGCCGGTGTGATGGGTGGCGGGGTCCACGAAGGTGATGTCGGCGACGTTGACGCGGCCGGCATCGGGAAAGCTGGGGTCAAGGGCAAACTCGGTGATGGGCGGGTCGGCGGGGGCGCCGTTGACGAGGCTGGCCTGGAGGGGCACCCACACGTCGAAGTGGGGCGACTGGTCGAGGATGGCGAGGGATTCGCGCCGGACGCCGCGCGGGTAGTCCACGATGAAATAGTGGGCATCGCGGACATAGGCGTGGTTGCGGGGGATGAAGACCTCGATGGCGTACAGGCCGCGGGCGTTGAGGCGCGGGGAATAGCCGACGTAGAGGGTCTGGTTGTTGTAGGAGGCGGGCCGATAGAGGCGGGCGCGTCCTTCGGAGTCACGGTCGCGGGTCCAGCCGGCGGCAAGAGCGGTTGAGTCACCATAGTAGCCGATGGCGAAGAGGCCGTTGCGCTCGTCGTCGGGGTCTACGACGGAGAGGGCTGGCAGGGAAGCTGAGCCGGGGGTCGTGCCGACGCCGCTGGGCGGCTCGCCGGAGCGCGGCGCGGCACGGCGGACAGCGGCGATGGGCTGGGTGGAGGGCCAGCGCTGGGCAACCTGGGCCAGCTCGTCGCGGCTGAGGCCGCCGCCGCCGCCGGAGCCATAGCGGAAGAGCGAGATGCCGGGAGCGTGGTGCACGTTGGCGGCAGAGGCGAGGGCCTCGCCGATCTCGATGGGCGGGACGGACCAGGCCTGAAGGACGGGGTAGATGGGCTTGCCCCAAGAGTGGAGAAGTTGGTAGATTTCCTGGAGGGCCTGGCGCGGGGCGAGGCCGAATTGGCGGTGAAAGACCAAGGGGTGCAGGCTGTCAATCTCAGGGAACCAGATGCTCTGAATGAAGAGGCTGCGGGGATTGGCGCCGCGCGGGTCGAACATGAGGCCGAGGTGGAAGTCGTCGCCGACGCGCTGGCGCAGGCCAACGGCCAGGGCCGCGGCAGCGGCCTCGCCGCCAACGAAGGCGGGGCGGTGCTCGGGCAGCGCGCCGGGCTGGTCGCGCTCCAGGTCCAGGATGAGGGAGCGGACGCCGGTGTGGGCGGCGATATCGGCCAGGCGGTCAAGCTCAGGACGAACGACGTTGCCGCGCAGGACGGCCCAGGCGTGGCACTCGAGGCCGCGGGCACCAAGTTCGCGCACCCAGCGCTGGATGTCCGCGATGGAGGAGACAGCCAGGTTTGGATTTGAGCAGTCGCGCTTGCCCTGCCAGCCAACGCCGGTGACGACGCGCAGGACGACGGCGTTGACGTTGGGCGCGGCGGCGCGGAGGTTGTCGGCGAGCTGGCCAATGCTGGACTCGGCGACACCACAGGGCTGCCAATGAAAAACGGCCAGGCGACCGTCGAAGAGGTTGGGATTGGCGGACATAGTAACGGAATTCTAACCGGCGGGGAGTATAGCGGAGGGAGGCGGAGGGGGCAAGGAGGCGCGACTGCGGACGGCGGCAGGCGCGAGGCAGAAGGCGGGCGGGCAACAGGTGCGGAACATAGCTCGGGCCGTAGTCGTCTTACGAGGAGGGATGGCGGCGGGAATGGACTAGAATATGCGCATGAAGCGACAGGGTGTGGTGTTGGGGCTGGTGTTGGCGGCGATGGTGGCGGGGGCGTGCTCGCCGACGGCGACGCCGCCGGTGGTGGGGCCGCCTGACAGGACGGCAGTGCCCACGTGGACGCTGCCATTTGCGCTTCAGACGACCAGCCCGACGCCGCCCGCCGCGACCGGCACGCCCATGCCAGGCGCGGACGCAACGCCCATCGAGGCCGCGGCGGTTGAAACGGCCACCCCCCTCCCCCCCCCCCCCCCCCCGGCGTTTCCGGCCTCCCCCCCCGCGCGACCGGGCATTGACCCCACCTTGGGCGCCGCGACGCCCAACCCCTCCGTCACCCACGAACTGCCCATCCCGGAGCCGGTGGCGCAACTGCGGCTCGACAAGGATGTGGTGAACATCCTGCTGCTGGGGCGCGACACCGAGCGGACCGACCGGTCGTATCGGACGGACGTGATCATCGTCGTCTCGATCAACAAGGCGGCGAACTCGGTGACGATGCTGACCATTCCGCGCGACCTGTTCATCTACATCCCCGGCTGGACGATGAACCGGATCAACACGGCGGCGGGATATGGGGATGCGATCGGGTATCCGGGCGGCGGGGTGGCGCTGCTGGAGCAGGCCATCCTCTACAACCTGGGCATCCCCATTCACTATTGGGCGCGGGTGGACTTCGGCGGGTTCCGCGACGTGGTGAACGTGGTGGGCGGGGTGGACGTGCCGGTAAGCTGCGCGATGCAGGACTGGCGGCTGGTTGACCCGGCGGGCGACCTGCAGGACCAAGACCCCGACCACTGGCATTTGTACACGGTCGAGACCGGGGTGCAGCACATGGACGGCGACATGGCGCTGTGGTATGCGCGGTCGCGGCGGCGGAGCAGCGATTTTGACCGGTCGCGGCGGCAGCACCAGGTGCTGCGGGCGATCTTTGACAAGGCGCTGCGCCTGGAAATGCTGACGCGGGTGCCGGACCTCTACAACCAGTACGTCAACATCGTGGATACGGACATGGGGCTGGGCGACATGCTCCAATTCGTGCCGCTGGCGGCGCAGTTGAGCAAGGCGCGCATACGAAGCCGATTCATCGGGCGCGGGCATGTGACGAGCTATACGACTTCGCAGGGCGCGGCGGTGCTGCTGCCGAACCGCGACCTGGTGAACGCGGTGGTGGCAGAGGCGCTGCTGCCGCCGCCGGCCAACGTGCTGGAAAGAGCGGCGACGGTGGTGGAGGTGTGGAACGGCACCGCCAACGCCGATTGGGCGGTGCTGGCCGCCGACAACCTGGCCTGGGCGGGCATCGCGCCGGTGATCGGCGCGAGCGACACGGCCAGCCAGGGCGCCACGGTGATCTATGACTTCACGACCACTGCCAAGAACTCACAGCGGCCGGCGCTGCAGAGCTTGTTCCGCGTGGCGGACGAAAACGTGATCGCCGCGCCGGATCCGCGCGCACCGTACCCGTACCGGGTGGTGCTGGGGGCGGACTACAACTCGTGCGTGCAGCCCTCGACGAGCATTGTGCCGACACCGACGCCCCATGCGGGCGCGGACCCAGGCTTGCAGGGCGACGGCATCGTGCACGCGGCAGCGGTGCTGGAGCCGCCACCGGGGGTTGAGGGCGACCTGGCGGAGTGGGCGTTCCTGCCCTACCCTATTGCCCGGCCGATCTTTGGACAGGCGGACTGGGAGGGGCCGCACGACGCGGCGGCGGTGTTCAACGCGGCCTGGGATGAGGAGTACTTGTATCTGGCGGTGGACATCAGCGACTCGGCGTTTGTGCAGTTGGCGCGGGGCGAGCTGATGTACCGGGGAGACGGGCTGGAGTTGTGGTTTGACGCACGGCTATCCGCCGACGGCACGTCGCGCGAGCTGAACGACGATGACTTCCAACTGGGCCTTTCGCCGGGCGACCTCAGCAGCCCGGTGGGCGGGCCAGAGGCGTACCTGTGGCAGCCACTGGACTTGAAGCGCGGGGCCCTGGAGGTGATCGTGGCGCCACGGTTAGGGAATGGCGGCTATGCGCTGGAGGTGGCGGTGCCGTGGGCGCTGTTTGGCGTTACGCCGCAGGCGGGCAACACATACGGCTTCGTGCTGGCGCTGAACGACGACGACACGCCGGGGAGCGCGGAGCAGCAGACGCAGGTGACGAGCCTGGATACGCAGCGGCTGGCGGACCCGACGACGTGGGGGGTGCTGGTGTTGGACAGCCCGCCAGCGCCGTAGGGCGCGACTGCCACAAGGGGTTTCGTCAACGGATGCAGCGGATAGAACGGATGGGATGGGGATGTGCGGATGATTCAGCGGGCGGCGCTATCGTCAGTTGTGTTGGCGATGGCGTTGGCAGGGTGCGGCGGGGCAGGCGGCATGACTGAGACGATGCCGGCCGTGATGGCGGAGTGCGCCGGCGCAGCAGCGAGAACGGGAGGGGCGGCGGTGAGATTCTTGGCGCTGGGGGATTCGTACACGATCGGGCAGAGCGTGGAGGAGGCCGAGCGCTGGCCGGTGCAGTTGGCTGGGCGGCTGCGGGCGCAGGGAGTGGCCGTGGAGGCGCCGGTCATCATCGCCCGGACGGGGTGGACGACGGCGGAGCTGGACGCGGGGATCGACGAGGCCGCGCCGGAGGGGCCGTTCGATTTGGTGTCGCTGCAAATTGGGGTGAACAACCAGTATCGGGGGCTGGGGCCGCTGGAGTATCGCGACGAGTTTGCAGCGCTGCTGGCGCGGGCGGTGGCGCTCGCGGGCGGCGAGGCGCGGCGGGTGGTGGTGCTCTCGATTCCGGATTGGGGGGTGACGCCGTTCGCCGCCGAACGCGATGGGGAGCTAATCGCCAGCGAGATTGACCTGTTCAATTCGTTGAACGCCGCGAAGACGGCCGAGGCGGGGGCGGCATATGTGGACGTGACGGCAATCTCGCGGCAGGCGGCGGAGGACCGGACGCTGATCGCGGCGGATGGGCTGCACCTGTCGGGGAAGATGTATGGGCTGTGGGCGGAGGAAGTGTTGCGGGTCGCGTGTTCCGTGTTGGGGGAGGCGTGACGCGGGATACTTGAGGGACGGAGCCATCACGGGGGAGGATGAGGCAGCATGGACTACTTTACGCACTATGGGCAGCACAAGGGGTCGAACCCGGACAAGCAGTATAAGGCGACGCTGTTTGAGAGCGGACGGCTGATGCTGGGGCTGAACTGCCTGGAGCCGGGGCAGGCGCAGCACGCGCACACGCACGAGGGGCAGGACAAGTTCTACTTTGTGGTGGAGGGTGAGGGGGAGTTTGAGGTGGGCGAGGCCAGGCAGACGGCGGGACCGGGGAGCGTGGTGTGGGCGCCAGCCGGAGTGCCGCACGGCGTGGAGAACAAGGGGAGGGCGCGGCTGGTGCTGCTGGTGGGGATTGCGCCGTGGAAGTAGTTTGACGATGCCGCCCCGGGCTAAACCAAGTCCCAAGCTGGAACAACTGAAGCAGACCAGCGGCGCAGCGCAGACGCGGCTGGCGATTGAGATCGTAGCTGGGGAGAAGGACACGCGCGCGGTGCGGGCGGCGCTGACTGTGCTGGTGGAGCGCCCCACGCTGGAGGCGCGGCCGGCGCTGGTGGCGCGGTTTGAGCATTTGATGGCTGATGGGGTGAAGCGCGACGCGGGCGCGTATCTGCGAGCGGCGATCCTAACAGCGCTGCGATCGGTGGCGCTGCCGGAAGACGCGCCAATGCTGGAGCGGGCGGCGCGGACGTACGAGTTCCTGCCGCCCACGCGCTCGGAGGAGGCGCACCAACTGCGCTCGGGGGCGCTGGTGGTGCTAAATGAGATCGAGCCGAAGCTGGCGGGCCTGCATGCGGTGCGGCTGTTGGCCGACGCACACACGTCGCGGCTCTCCGGAGAACCGGCGCTGACGGCGGCGCGGCTACTGGCGGCGCAGGAACAGATCCTGCCGCTGTACTATTACGCGCTGCACCAGCCTGCGCCGCAATCGGAGGTGCTGGCGGAATGCTTGAAGAACCTGGCCGGGCTGCCAGAGGCGGCGGCGCTGGAACTAGTGGAGCGGCACGGAGCGAGCGAAGACGAGGTGGCACTGGTGGGGGTGGTGGACCTGGCGCTGGCGCTTGAACCGGTGGACTGGGTGCGTGGTTTTATGAGGAGCACGACCAAGTATGCGGTGTATCACTATCTGTTGACGCGGCTGGCGGCGAGCCACGCGCCGCGTTGGCTGGGGCTGCTAGCCGAGGCGGCGGCGCAGGAGCGGGATGACCGGAAGCTGAGATTGGTGGAGGAGGCTCTGGAGTTGGCAGGGCCGGACCGGAGAATGTTGGAGGCGCTGGAGACGGCCAGGCGGAGGCGGGCTGGCCGCGGATTGTGACGCTTCGCGGGACCAAACGGATTGGGCGTTGCAGGATGGGCAGGAGCGGGTGGAAGCAAGGGATGCCACCACACGCTGGGCGGACGGCACGTAACGTGATGGGTTGGCTGGTACGCGGATCACCTGGTTGAGGCGGATTTCGTAGGTTCAATTGGGCGGGGGCGTGGAGCGGCGGATGGGCGAATGAATGCGAGATTGACGGCTGAGGCGATTGATGGGCTGTGGGATTACGGAGACCCGGCGGAGAGCGAGGCGCGGTTCCGGGGGCTGCTGCGCGAACTGAAGGCGGGCAGCGCCGAGTATGTGGAAGTACTGACGCAGGCGGCGCGGGCACAGGGCCTGCAACGGCAATTTGAGGCCGCGCACCGGACCCTGGACGAGGCGGAGGCGATGCTGGCGGACGGGATGGGCCGGGCGCGGGCGCGGTATCTGCTGGAGCGCGGGCGGGTCTTCAGGTCATCCGGTAATGTGGAGCAGGCCAGGCCGCTGTTCGAGGCGGCGTTGACGGCGGCGCAGGCGGCGGGGGAAGAGAACTACGCGGTGGACGCGGCGCATATGCTGGGAATCGTCGAGACGGGCGAAGCGGCGGTGGCGTGGCACGTGCGTGCGATGGAGATGGCCGAGCAGGCAGCCGATCCGCGGGCGCGAGGCTGGCTGGGGTCGCTTTACAACAACCTGGGGTGGACGTTCCACGACCAGGGAGACTATGCGCGGGCGCTGGAGCTGTTCGAGAAGGCGCAGACCTTTCGCGAGGCCAAGGGGCAGAAGCCGGAGACGCTCATCGCGCGGTGGTGCGTGGCGAGGTGTCTGCGGTCGCTGGGCCGGGTGGAAGAAGCGCTGAGGCAGCAGGAAGGTCTGCTGCAGGCGCACGAGCAGGACGGCGGGCAGGATGGGTATGTGTTCGAGGAGCTCGGCGAGTGCCTGCTGAGGCTGGGACGCGGGGAGGAGGCGCGGCCATACTTCGCGCAGGCGTATGCGCTGTTGAGCCAGGATGAGTGGCTGATGGACAACGAGGCGGCGCGGGTGGCGCGGCTGAAGGAACTGGGAGCCGCCTAGCCTACTTGCGACGAGCAGGCTTGCGGCCGTTCTTGGAGGAGCGCGCTGCTTTCTTGGCCGGTGCTTTCTTGGCGCCGGCCTTTCCATTCTTGGAGGCCTTGGCCGGTTTCGTGGGCTTGGCGGCCTTGGCGGCTTTGGCGGCCTTGCGGGCGGGCTTCTCGGGAGCGGGTTCAGGCTCGTCGGGCAGGGCAAACTGGGTCAGGGCCGGGACGAGGCCGGTGAGGGTTTCGCCGCCCTTAAGCTTGACAATGGTGGAGCCGCGGGCGGCGCGGCCCCGGCGTCCGGCGGCATCGAGCTTGAGGGCCTTGGCGCTGCCCTTGCTGGTGAGGGCGGTGAAGCGGTCCGCCGGCTGGCCGACGACAAAGCCGATGATGCGCTGCTTGCCGGCCAGGCTGGCGGCGGTGACGCCGACACCGTAGCGGCCCTGGCTGGGGTACTCCTTCAGGGCTGTGCGCTTGCCCATGCCGAGATCGGTGAGGATGAGCACCTCGCCCTTGGGCTGAACCAAGTCCAGGCCCACGACCTTGTCGTCGCGCTCGCCGGGCTTGATGCCCATGACGCCGCCGGCCACGAGGCCCATCGCGCGCACTTCGTCTTCCTTGAAGCGGATGGCGCGGCCAAGGGCGGTGATGAGCAAGATTTCATCCGCGCCGGTGGTGAGGCGCGCCCCCACGACGCTGTCGTCTTCGGCCACGTTGATGAGGTTGAATACCTGCGATGACGCGCCGGGCAAGTCGCCGGCGGAAGTCTTCTTGACCATGCCGTTGGCGGTGGCCAGCAGGATGAAGGCGCCGGTGCGGGCCGGGGCATCGCCGTTGGCGCCGGCTTCCTTCGCCGCAAGGTCGGCCTCGGCGGCGCGGCGGGCCACCTCGGGGCTGACGGCCACGACGGCGACTACGCGGGCGTTGGGGTCGAGGGCGGAAACGGATGAGAAGGGCGTGCCGCCGGCGGCGTCTTCCTTCTCCGGCAGGGAATAGACCGGGGCGGTGGCGGCGCGGCCCTTGAGGGTGATGAAGTAGAGCAGGTCGCGGGTGTTGGCGGCCAGGGTGGCGACGGGGACATCGCCCGCACCCAGCTTGGGCAGCTTGCCGGCCGGGGAACGCGACACCTGACCGGATTGCAAGAAGGTGACCCAGACATCGTGCTGGGGCGCGAGGTCGGCGGCGGTCAGGGACTGGCTGGCCTCTTCTCCGGCCTGCACGATCTGGGTGCGGCGCTTGTCGGCGTACTTCTGCTTGACGGCGCGCAGCTCGTCGGCGATGAGGTCGCGCATCTTCTTGGGCGAGGCGAGCAAGGCCTCGAGGTGCTTGATGAGGGCGACCTTTTCCTTGTGCTCGTCTTCGATCTTGCGGCGCTCCAGAGCGGCCAGCCGCTTGAGGGGCATGTCGAGGATGGCGGTGGTCTGCGCATCGGAGAATTTGAAGCGGCGGATGAGCTTGGCGCGGGCCTCGTCGGCGTCGCGGGCGGCGCGGATGATGCGGATGACTTCATCCAGGAACTTGAGGGCGGTGAGCAGGCCCTGGAGGATGTGGGCACGCTCGCGGGCGCGGGCCAGGTCGAACTCGGAGCGGCGGCGGACGACCTCGTGGCGGTGATCGAGGAAGACGCGCAGGGCCTGCTTGAGGGGTAAAAGGCGCGGCTCGCCGTTGACCAGGGCCAGGTTGATGAGG
>CAZCEC010000104.1:0-7964 GCA_964497615.1 uncultured Anaerolineales bacterium
CCATCGCGCTCCTCAACTCCCGCTCATCCGCCAGATACACCGCCACATCCTCCCCCTCCACCCCAAACGCCACCTCCAGCGTGTGCGGCGGCTGCGCCAGCACCACCCCCGTTAGCGGCCGCGCCCGCGCCAGGTCAAACGAGTGGATGAACCCCGACAGGTGCCCGAACCACCGCCGCACGTGCGCCCGCGACTCCGGCGTCCCCGCCTCGCAGTAGTTGATGATCGAGAAGTCAATGTAGTCGTAGTGCCCGCCCGTCAACAGCACCGTCCACGCCCGCTTGCGATGGATCGTCCACGCCTCGGCGTCCTTATACTGGCTGGCAACGTTGTCCTCATCCTGGTTCAGCGGCTTGCGTTCCCCATACGTCGCCAGCCCAAAGTCCCGCATCTCCCGCAGCACCAACTGCTTCGACATGAACTCGCCCAACTGATACTGCTTCCCGCCGTAGGCTGTATGTGGCAGTGCGTGCACCGCCACCACGTCATACGGCAGTTCCTGGAACGACTTGTCCGATCCCTGCACAAACCCCTCGTACGAGAACGCCTCCTGCCCGGAGATCAAGTGCTGGTTCGGCAGCCCCGCCTCCGTCTCGCGCACCACCTGGATGAGGGCGGTCAACCACTCATTCACCTCCGGCGTCGTTGGGTTGCCCTCCCCTGGCACGTCGCCCCCCGGCTCATTGCAGATCTCGTACAGCACGTTATCGTACTTGTTCAATTCCGTCACAATCTTGCGCACATGCGCCGCCTGCCGCGCGAACAGCTTCGGGTGCTTCGTGCTTAGGTACTGCGGCCACTCGATCTCTTCCACATCGTTGACGTTGTTCTTCGCGTTTAATGGGTTCAGCGCCCATATGTTCGGCGCATACGTCTGGCTCAACAGCACCACCTCCACGATGATGCCGTGCTCCCCTGCCAGCCCCACAAACCGGTGCAGACGGTCGAAGAACTCCGGGTTCGGCTTGTCCAAATCGAACTTCAACTCCTCATCCAGCGCCCGCCCCGGCCCCGTCCGCTCGAATGGCGCCACGTAGTCCGGCGACTCCGGTTTGCACGTCGAGTACGGGTTCACCGGCGTCTGCAACTCGCGGAACAGCATGAACAGCCGCGTCAGCGTCATGCCCTTGTTCGCCGCGTCCGCCAGATACTTTTCGAACTGAAAGGGGCGGTTCATCACCGCCCCGTAGTGCTCGGTCGCCGTCAGCAGCACCAACGGCTTCCCCCGGAACTCAAACAGCTTACGATTCTCCGGATGAATGCGTAGCATATGTCTCCCGCACGTCCCTAAGGTTTTCTCTGCGCTCTCTGCGGACTCAGCGGTGACGCTTACCCCGCCCTCGTCTCCAGCAGCGCCCAATCAAAATCCTGAAACGCCAATTCGTGCTGCCGCCAGTAATACTTCAACTCGTCCGTCGGCCATCCCGCGTACACCTCGTCCCACGTCATCATGTCGCAGTGCGTCTTCAGCGAATTCTCGTGCACCGGCTTGGATAGGCCCTGATACCGATAGTCCACCGACAGCCGCAGCCGGTCCGGGAACTGGTTGGGCACCGCTTTGTGCACCGTCAGGCTGTGGAACACCAGCGCATCCCCCGCCTCAAAGTCCCCATGCGCCCACGTCGGTTCCGCCTCCTCCATGATCACTTCGCGCCCGCCGGCCCCCGCCGCCGCCCGCAGCCCCAGCACCCCCATCTTGTGGCTCCCCGGCATGATCGCCAGCCCGCCCAGCGTCTCCGGGAAGTCGCCCGCTGGCAGCCAGCACGTATACACGTCCTGCGTGCCCTGGATGTGCACGTGGTCCTGGTGGGGCGGGGTGGGGGCGTTCGCCTTCGTGGGGAACATCATCCGCGCGATGTGCCGCGGGTGCACCAGCACGTTTTCCCCGCACACCGCCTCCATCACCCGCAGAATATTGGGTTGGTGCGCCAGCCGGTGAAACGCCTCCAGCCGGTAGATGTCCTGGTAGGCCAGCCGCGTCACGCCCACCCCGCAGTCCGGCGTCATCTCGTGCGCCGCCGCCGCCACGATCCCGTCCATCAGCCGCTCCCCGCCCTCGATCCACCCATACTGCGCGCAGACCCCCAGGATCTGCCGCCGCACCTCCAGCACCGCTTCCCGCGGTACTAGCCCGCGGAAGAACAAGAACCCCTCCGTCTCCATGATGCTCCGCAGCGCCTCCGCGTCCCCTATCAGCGGCGTCGCATCCCGAAATGCAATCCCGTTATCCATGCCTCTTCCTCCGCTCCTGCCTCGCCTCGGCCCCGTCATTCCGAACCCGCCTCAGCCCGCCCACCCTCCTGGCGCGGGTGAGGAATCTCCTCGGCCCTGTCATTCCGAACCCGCCTCAGCCCGCCCGCCTTGCCGCCCCCCCTGCGCGGGTGAGGAATCTCCTCGGCCCCGTCATTCCGAACCCGCCTCAGCCCGCCCGTCCTGCCACCCTCCTGGCGCGGGTGAGGAATCTTTACCCAGTCGCCCTCGCCCCCGCCCGACCATCCGCTGCCTAATCCGCTGCCACCGCTGCCCAGTTCCCATACACATCCACCGTCGCCCCCTCCACCTTTGGCCGCAGCCCCCGCACCATCAGCCCCGGCCGCCCCATCGCCTGCCCCCCCGTCTGCACGTTGCGCGGGTCGCGGAAACCCACCCGCACCAGCCGCCGCCACTCCTTCGTCCGGTTCACGTTCGACCCGTGGATCGTCCACAAGTGGAACAGCACCACGTCCCCCGCCTTCGCCGGCACCGACACCGCATCCGCCAGCCGGTACTTGTCCGTCGGCAAATGGGGTGTCACCTCCGGGCCCATGATGTGCTCCAGCGGCCCCAGCTTGTGGCTCCCGGCCAGGAACTTGATGCAGCCGTTCTCCTCGGTCCCATCGTCCAGGTGTACCAATGCGTCAATGTAGCGCCCATCGCTGTGCGGGTAGAACGGCACGTCCTGGTGCATCGGGAACGGCGCGCCTGTGCTCGGCGCCTTGGCGTGCAGCGTGCTGTGGTGAATCTCCACGCATTCGCTCCCCAGCAGCGTCCCCACCGCCTCTGCCAAGGCCGCCTTGGTCAGCCCCTGCGTCCACGCCGCCGAGTAGTGATGCAGCTCGTGGATCGCTACCAGCACAGCCTTCTGGTCCACTTCCTCTTCCATGTACTCCTTGCGCCACTCGCCCTTCCAGGCCGCGCCCCAGTCAGCGTGTGTGTTGATAATGGCGTCGAGATCGTCGCTCATCCGCCTCAACTCATCCGGCGGGAACACCTGCTCCAGCCGCAAGTAACCGTTCTCGTTGAAGAATTCGACCTGCTCGTTCGTCAACATATGGGTCCTCTTGGAAGTGTGGGTGTCATCGGCGAGTGCAGTTTCGCGTCCACCTGAAGTGCCGCCGCCCGCCGGCCATGTCAGGCCGAGGCGATCGACTGCCCCCGCCGCTTCTTGGCGGCGGTTGTCGAGCAATCTTGGTCTTCACAGCCCGTCTACGGCTCCGGCGTGTCCGACGGCAGTTCGATCACGATTGGCGTCGTCGTCGGTGTCTCGCTGGGGCCAGGCGTCTTGCTTGGCGGCAGCACCTCCGTGGCCGTCTGAGTTGGCGTCGCCGTCGGCGCGCTTTGTGTTGGGCTGTCCGAGTTGGTTGGCTGCTCGGCCGGCTGGGTTGGTCCTGGTGGCGGTTGGTTCGGCCCTGGGGTGTTGCTCGGCGCTGTCGCCGGCGCCGCTGTCGCCGTGGCCGCTGTCGCATTCGCCCCCGGCCGCTCGATCAGAATCTCCAGCAAAAACCCCGCCATCCAGCCCGACGTGCCGCTCCCCAGGCGCACCTCCACCCACTCCACCCCCTCCACCATCACCTGCCCAAACAGCACCTGCACCACCGTCCCCGCCGGCAGCGACGCGATCACCTGGCTCCCATTCGGCGCGCTCCGCACCCGCGCCGTCGAGTCCCCCAGCCGGTCGGTCACCCTGGCAATCGCCCGCACCCCTGGCGGCAGCGTCAGTCGCGTGCTCGTCGGCGTGGGCGTCAGCGTCGGCGGGCGCGTCTCCGTCGGCGGCAGCGTCGCGCTGGCCGTGGCGGTTGGCCCCCGCGTCGGCGGCACGCGCGTCACCGTCGCCGTGGGTGTCTCACTGGGCGGCACGGGCGTTTCCGTCGGCGTCACGCTTGGCCCGATGGTCGCCGTCGCCGTCGGCGGCGCGGGCAGGAACCGGCTAAAGTCAAATGACCGTGGACTGGTGATGTACACAATCGCCAGGCCGCCCCCCACCGCCAGGAAAACAATGAGCAGTAACAGTGTGTTGAGAGCCTGATTGGGATGCCGCTGCATCCCGCCATTGTACCCCCTGCCGCCTCAAATCAGCCTTCTCATTGCCAGTCCTGGGGCCCGCGCCTCCCATCAACGCCTGTAGCCAGGCCAGACCTTCGCCTGCCCAACAGATCCATTCAAGTCGGCGAAGGCCGACTTCGGGCCTCTTGTTGGCGCGGTTTCAACCGCCCGCCCTCGATGCAGCCGCGCCTCCCCCCACTCACCCGAGGGGAGGCGCGCCCTCTCCGAAACTCTGCGCTCTCCGCGCTCTCCGCGGTGAGATTTCGTCCTAGTTCGCCGAGATCATCCCGTGCGGGTCCAGCACGTACTTCCGCGCCGCGCCCTTGTCAAAGTCCTTGTAGCCCTGGGGCGCCTCGTCCAGCCGGATCACCGTCGCATTCACCGCCTTGGCGATCTGCACCTTGTCGTTGAGGATCGCGTTCATCAACTGGCGGTGGTAGCGCATCACCGGGCACTGCCCCGTGGTAAACGAGTGCGACTTCGCCCAGCCCAGCCCAATCCGGATCCCCAACTGCCCGATCTTGGCGTTGTCGTCAATCCCGCCCGGGTCTCCCGTCACGTACAGCCCCGGAATGCCGATGCTGGCCCCCGCCCGCGCCACCGTCATCACGTCGTTCAGCACCGTGGCCGGCGCTTCGCTCGCGCCGTGCCCGTGCCCGCGCGCCTCGAACCCCACGCAGTCCACCGCCGCGTCCACCAGCGGCTCGCCCAGGATTTGCGCCAGTTGGTCCACCAGCGCACCCTTCGTCAGGTCCACCACCTCGCACCCAAAGCTCTTCGCCTGCGCCAGCCGCTCCGGGATCATGTCGCCCACGATCACCACTCCCGCCCCCAGCAAGTGCGCCGACGCCGCGCATGCCAGCCCCACCGGCCCCGCCCCCGCCACGTACACCGTCGAGCCTGTCGTCACCCCCGCCGTCACCGCCCCGTGATACCCCGTCGGGAAGATGTCCGACAGCATCGTCAAGTCGCGGATCTTCTCCATCGCCTGGTCCCGGTCCGGGAACTTCAGCAAATTGAAGTCCGCGTACGGCACCATCACATACTCCGCCTGCCCGCCCTTCCAGCCGCCCATGTCCACATACCCATACGCCGCCCCCGGCCGCGCCGGGTTCACGTTCAGGCAGATGCCCGTCTTGCCTTCCTTGCACATCCGGCACCGGCCGCAGGCAATGTTGAACGGCACCGAACACAGGTCGCCCTTCTTGATGAACTCCACATCCCGCCCCGCCTCAATCACCTCGCCCGTGATCTCGTGCCCCAGGGTCTGCCCCTTGGGCGCGGTCGTGCGCCCACGCACCATGTGCTGGTCGCTCCCGCAGATATTCGTCGAGACGACCTTCAGGATCACCCCATGTTCGCATTTCCGGTTCTGCTCCGGCAGCGCCAGCTCCGGATAGCCAATGTCCTGGACCTCGACCTTGCCCGGCTCCACATAGACCACACAGCGATTGCCAGTCATTTTGCGTCCTTTCTCAGTCAGGCGGATATGGGGTTGGACCTCAGCCCGCGCCCTCGCGGACGGGTGGGGCGATGGCGCCGAAGTATAGGCAGTTCTCCCCCCAAGTCAATTGTGTTCAGTGCATTATGCACAATCTAGCTCAGCAACCACGGTCTGGTCATATCCGCCGAACCGTTCCTTTTGCCGCCCAAGCTTTTGCCCGCAGCGCGAGGCTGCCGTCGGCCCTCCTCGGCAGTCGGTCCCGCAAGGTGTCGCGTATGCGGTCCCGCGTCTCTGCCTCCAGCCCCGCCAGATACGTTGGCGCCGAACCCTGCCTTCCCAGGAACGGTGTCCAATAGTCATCAAAATCGCGGAACACCGTCGCCACCTCAATGGCTCGCACCGCCACCACCTCCAGCCCCGCCTCCCGAAACAGCGCTTCCAGCGGCCCCGGCTGGCAAATTGGAAAACGCTCTGCCTGATCGAGCTGGCGGTCGTGCGGGCTCACCTGCACCGCCGCATCCCAAAAGTGCCGCACCATCTCCATCCCCCCGGCATAGTCCCACACGTACGCGCCCACCGTGCCTCCGGGTCGCGTCACCCGCGCCATTTCGCGTACCATCCCCGGCGGATCCGCAACGAAATTCAGGACCAGTCCCGAGACAGTTGCCTCCACGGTGTCGTCCGGCCATGTGAGGGCCAGCGCGTCGCCTACCTCGATGCTAACCCTCGTGTCTTCTACCCGCCTTCGCGCCGCCTGCACAAATCCATCTGCCCGGTCGATTGCGGCCACGGCGGCCGGCTCCCAATCCCGCAGGATGCTCTCTGTCAGTGCGCCCGTCCCGCAGCCCACGTCGCCCCACCTTCGGCCCCGCCCGGCGTCCAGCCATTCCAGAAACTCCCGCGCCACGCGTCGGCTCCAGCGGCCAACATAGCGCTCATAGGCCTCCGCCGCGCCCCATGTTTCCTTCGCCCTTTCCATGCTGCCGGTCTCCGTCATCCTCGGTCTCGCCGTCAGTTTCCCCGCCTCAATCAGCCTCGCGCGCCTCCGTTAGCTGCCGCAGCCGCGCCGACTCTGGCGCCAGCCGCTGGGCGACCGCCACCGCCGACCTGATAGCGCTCTCGTGGCTGTCTATGTCATGTACATAGGCGCCGGCCAGCCACACGTGTTCCCGCCCCTGCACGGCCGCCAGTCGCCGTTGGGCCTCGAAGTAGTGCACGTCCACCTTTGCGTGCTCAAATTGCGCCCAAGCATATAACGGCTCTGGGCGCCTCGGCTCAAACGTAATCCAACTCCGGAATATGGGTTCTCGGCTCTTCCAGCTCTTCCATACTGTGTTGGCGCTGTAGCGGCCATCAAAGCGTGTGTTGACTACCGACCAGTGATTCCGATCGGCTGGCATCAGCCGCGCGTCGCCGTGTACCGCAATCGTGGTGGGGAAATAGCCGATCTGGCCCAATATCTGGCAGACCTCCTCCGCGCCCTCGACCCCAGCTAGCAGCTTCCGGGCCGCCCATGCGCTGGTGGCCAGGATCACATGATCCACGTCCAGCGCCTGCCCAGCCGCGGTTTCCAGGCGGTAGCCTGCGCCGCGCCGAGTGAGGCCAGTCACCGCGTCGCCCGTCCGTACAACCGCCCGCGTCAGGGCCTGCGCCAGCGCGCCCACATACGCCTGCGTGCCCCCCACAATCTCTGTCCAGGACACGGGCGTCAGCCCGGCCGGCCGGTGCCAATAGGTGTAGCTGAGCACGTCGTAGGCGCTGAACGTCAGGAATTCCTCTGGCGGCACGCACCAGCCTGCCAGCAGGAACGGCATCAGGAACCGGCGCTTGAACGCCTCCGCCACAGGCAGGCCCGCCAGGTACTGCTCCACCGTCATCGTTGTGTCGCGCCCGCGCATCACGGGGCCGGCCCGATGCAGTGCGTAGGCCAGTTGCAGCAAATCTAGCACCTGGCGCGGCCCCATGGCCGACCACACCACGCGGCCCTCTCGCACTGGCGGCAGCAGGCACACATACCGATTGTCTGTCGTGTAGAAGGTGGCGGTCAACGGATACTGGCGGACCGGCACGCCTAACCGCGTCAGCAGCCGCCCAAACGTGGGGAACATCCCGCCGGAGAAGAATTCGAAGCCCGCGTCGATGCCGATCCGCTCACCCGCCTGCTCAACCTCCACCGTGTGCGCGTGCCCGCCCAGGCGCTCTGCCTGTTCAAAGAGCG
>CAZCEC010000104.1:7974-17205 GCA_964497615.1 uncultured Anaerolineales bacterium
AGCGCCGCCGCCAGCGGGGCGACGAACAGGGTCGCCATTGCATAAGGCTGGCTCCGCCGGGCACAGCCCAGCACCATCAGCACCACCGCCGCGCCCCCCGTGCACAACGACGACAGATACGGTTCGGCCGGATCGTGGTAGTTGCCGCGGACCGCAAGGAACACCACGGCCGCGCACAGCCCGGCCGCGCCCGCCCCGATAATCCCAATGCGCTTTGGCACCCGTCAACCTCGGCGCCGCCTCCACACCCACCGCCCCGCCAGCGCCAGTGCTCCCAATCCGCCCACGCCCAGAACGCACACCGCCCCCAACAGCACATAGGTCGGCAGCAGGTTCGGCCGCGGCTGCGCCTCCACCGCCAGGAATGCGCTTCGCTCCACCACCGTGCCGTCTGCCAGCCGCCCCGACGCCACAATGTCAATCGCGTGCGGCCCGGCCACTATTGGCGTCCAACTGCCGTCCAATTCGCCCCCCGTCGTCGCCAGTTCCACCACCGTCGCCCCTCCCGCCGCATCCCGAATCACGGCCTGTGCCCGGTCAATTGGCACCGTCTGTCCACCCAGCCGCAGCGCCCCCGTCAGCTTCACCGTTTCGCCCATGCGCGGCAGCAGCACGCTCGCCTCTGCCTGTAGGGCCGCACCGCCCTCCAGGTAAGCCGTCAGAGCATAGTCCGCCCCGCCGTCCGGCGTGTTCGCCGTCGCCGCCAGCGTCACCGCCCATGCCCCCGGGCTGGGATTAGAGAAACCGTAACCCAGGTGAACCAGCGTCTCGGGGTCATCCACGCTGACCACCCCGTTGGTCGTGGGGTCCAGCAAGATGACATTCCCCGACGCCCCCCGCACGGATACCGTCAGCGAATTCGACGCATCGAACAGAGCGAAGCTGGCTACGGTGATGCCGGGTTCGATCTGGATGGTATGCGCCGTGCTGGCCCCCCGGACCACGTTACCCGTGAAAACGCGCGCAAACGCCAGCGTCTCCGCGCCCGCCAGCGCCACCACCGGGTCCTCCGCCGCCGTGAATGAGCCGGGCGGCGTTTGCAGCAGCGGCTTCACCACTGTCTCAAAAACCTCCGGCGCCTTGTTCAATTCGTGATGCAGAAATGGCACCTCCAGCACCTCCACCGGCAGCGCCCCCGCGCTGTCCAGCGACACCAGCAGGTCGGTCGGCGTCTGCGTGCACGGCGCGCCCACCGCCTGCTCCACGGAGGTCCCCGCCACCGCGTGGTACGGCACCCCTCTCAGATGTGTCACCTGTGGATTGAAGATGCCGTTCACATAGCTCGGGCGAATCTCCAGCGTCGCCGGGTGCAGCATCCCCAGCGCGCCCGGCAGGCTGGCGCAATCGGTCCCTGCGTTGGGCGTGCCCAGCGTAATGAACTGTCCCACGTCCCGGTCTTCCATCACCCGGTCCAGGTAGTAGCGCGAGATCAGCCCGCCCATGCTGTGCGCCACCAGGTCCACCTGTTCCGCCCCCGTTTGCTGCTTCACCTCTGCGATGTAGCCCCTCAATATGTCCGCATTCTCCGCAATGGTGTTCGTCCGCGCCGTTGGATTGGTGACTTGCCCGGTGTTCATCACGCCCGCCGCTTGCCCGTCGCCCACCGCGAAGCCCGGCACCCCCATCCCCGCCAGGTATCCATCTGGTCCCAGATACGCAGACCAGGTCTGCCAGTTGGAGTTGAAGCCGTGAACCATCACGACTGGCCTTGGTGCCACCTGCACAGGCGCGCTGACCGCCCTCAGCCGCCCTCCCGCCCACGCCTCCACCATTCGCTGCCCCCGTACTGCGCCCGCTTCATCCCAGTGCCACCCCAGGCTGTAAAACTCCGCCGTCTCGCACTCCCGTTCGCCTGCGGCCACCTCGCAGGTTGCCACCACTGCGCCGCCCGCCTCCAGCCGGAAACTCACCTCGGTTGCCGCCCGCGCCGCCTCTGGCAGCGTCAGCCGGACCCGCACTGCATCCCCATCGGTCAATGCGCTCACTCGCTCCGCGTTGTGCCCCAAGATGGCGACCTCGGCCCCAGCGGCGTCCACCGCCCACCCGCGCCCGAAGCCCGTCAGCACCACAATCAGCGCCGCCGCCACGCCCACCGCCAGCCTTCCCGCCGTCGATTGGTTCATAGCGCTTCTGTCACCTCATCGGTCTCCGTCCCCCAAGCCAATGCATCCTGCTGCCGTCATTGCGCATTTATCCCGCGCACGTGCGTCCTTGCGCCTCGCCGTACCCTGCGGCCCTGGCCCATGCCTTTGCTTGTCGCCTCGATCGGGTGCTGGTAGGCCTTCTGGCGTAGCTATTCCTCGTGCCCCGTCGCGGCCTTTTTGTCTTCGTGGTCACCCGCCCCGCCTCGGCCGGTACTGCACCGCCTCCGCCAGGTGCGCGGCCCCGATCCCCTCGCTCCCCGCCAGGTCCGCGATCGTCCGCGCCAGCTTCAGCACCCGGTGAAACGCCCGCGCCGAAAGTTGCATCTGGCTCATCGCCGCCCGCATCAGCGCCGTCCCCGCCTCGTCCAGCTTGCAGTGCACCCGCACCTCCGCCGGCCGCATATCCGCGTTGCTGCTGATCATCCCTGTCGCGACGCCCCGCTGTGCCGTCTCCCGCAGGCCGGCCTCCGTCCTCGCGCTCAGGAACCGCACCCGCTGCCGCTCCCGCGCCGCCTCCACCCGCGCCTGCACCGCGCTCGAAGCCTCCCCCAATCGCCCATCTGTCAGCTTCGCATAGTCCACCCGCGGCACCTCGATGTGTATGTCAATCCGGTCCAGCAGCGGCCCGCTGATCCGCTTCTGATACCGCGTCACCGTTGCCGGTGTGCATGTACACTCCTTCACCGGGTCCCCGTAATACCCGCACGGGCACGGGTTCATCGCCGCCACCAACTGGAAGTTCGCCGGGAACGTCAGCGTCCCCTGCGCCCGCGAGATGGTCACCACCTTGTCTTCCAGCGGCTGCCGCATTACCTCCAGCGCCCGCGAGTTGAACTCCGGCAGCTCGTCCAGGAACAGCACTCCCCGGTGCGCCAGCGAAATCTCCCCCGGCCGCGGGTAATTCCCCCCGCCCACCAGCCCCGCGTGCGAGATTGTATGATGCGGCGACCGGAACGGCCGGTGCTGGAGCAGGGGGGTCCCGGCCGGCAGCGCATCCGCGATCGAGTACACCCGCGTCACGTCCAGCGCCTCATCCACCGTCATCCGCGGCAGAATGCTCGGCAGCGCCCGCGCCAGCAGCGTCTTCCCCGCCCCCGGCGGCCCCGCCATCAGCACGTTGTGCCCGCCCGCCGCCGCCACCTCCAGCGCCCGCTTCACATGCTCCTGCCCCTTGATCTCGCGCAGGTCCGCCGGCACGAACCCATACGCCCCATCCGCGCTGGCCGCCGCCGTTGTCGGCGCAATCGTCATGACCCCGCTCAAATGCCGCACCAGCTCCCCCAGGTCGCTCACCGGGATCACTTCCACCCCCGGCACCAGCGCCGCTTCCGCCGCGTCGCTCGCCGGTGTGAATACGCGCTTGAACCCCTCGGCCCGCGCCAGCGCCGTCATCGGCAGCACCCCGCGCACGTGCCGCACCGCCCCATCCAACGACAATTCCCCCATCACCAGCGTCCCCTCAAAACTCTCCGGCAGAATCTGCCCCGCCGCCGCCAGCACCCCCAGCGCAATCGGCAGGTCATACGCCGGCCCCTCCTTCCGCAAGGCCGCCGGGGCCAAGTTAACTGTCACGCGTTTCTGGGGAAAGTAAAAGCCCGCATTGCGGATCGCCGCCTGCACCCGCTCGCGGCTCTCCTGCACCGCCGCATCCGGCAGCCCCACCACCACCATCGACGGCAGCCCGTTCGCCGTGTCCACCTCCACCTGCACGATGGCCCCCTCCATCCCCACCACCGCGCACGAGTACACTTTTGCCAGCATGGGCGGGAGTGTAAGCCAATCCGCCTGGTTCGGCAACGCCGGCCGCGCCCGCACTATAATCTCACCTCATGCCCGCCGCTCCCATCCCCACCCTCGCCGACGTCGACCGCATCACCGCCCTATCCGACCCCGTCCTCCGCAACCTCCACATCACCCAGTGCTACCACGAGTTGGCCCAGCCGCTTGTGGCCCGCACCGGCCAGTCGGCCAACTGGTGCACCTTTGCCACCTGGGCCTCCAAGCAAGCCGGCGTCACCATCCGCAAGGAAGACCTGGCCCGCGAACTGGAACAGCGGGCCGCCCCCCGCGGCCCCGCGCCAGCCGCCGCCCCAGGCCTGGTGGCCGCCGCCCACTCAGCCGGCGCCCGCGTGGACGGCGCCGCCCTAGATCAGATCGTCTGGGAAGCCTGGAACCCCCTGGCCTCCTTCGACCGTGCCAGCGACGCCGTCGCGCGCGGCAACCGCAAAGTCTTCGCCGAGATCGGCCGCGCCTTCGCCCGCTTCCACGCCTCCTGCCTGGGCGATCTCGCCTTCGACCCCGCCCACATCGCCCTCTTCTGCGACGAGCTCCTGCCCGGCGACCCGCCCGACGGCCAGCAGTACCTGCGCCAGGCTTTCACGCGCTACTATCACGCCCTCTTCGAGCCTGATCCCAAAGCCCGCGCCGAGCTAATCCTCCTGGCCAACATCGAGATCGGCGCCCACGAGCAAACCCGCCTCCAGCCCGAAATCTTGGAGGCCATGGACGCGCCCGTCCCCGCCTCCGGGCCGTTCAAGCGCCGCCTCGCCGCCCTCATCTTCCGCCAGGGAAGCTGGCTAGCCCTCGGTGCTTGGCTCTGGTCGTGGCTTCTCCGCCGCCCCACGCCCCTCGATCTCGCCGTGGATGCATTGGTCGCCGCCCTCCAGCGCCAGGCCCGCCGCATCACCACCGATTTTCTCATGACCCTCGACACCCCCGCCGGCCGTCTGCGCCTCGGCGCCGATCTCAGCACTCCCTTTCCGCCCTCCTTGGCTCACCTCGCCAACCCCGACCTCCTGGCCTCCTTGCCCGTCTCGACCCCACGCCCGACAGCCCGCTCGGCACTGGCGCCCTCGATTGGGCCGACCTCACCCAGCGGCTGCACTTCATCCTCGATCTATTTCGCTGCTTCCAGGAGACGCCCGAGCTGCACCACCCCCCCTTCACCCCCGAACAGCTCACCGAGCTTCAAGCCGGCCGCCGCCCTCCCGGCCGCCTCTGAACTGGCCCCTGTCTGCGCAACGGACAACACGCGCGGCCGCTGCTCAGCAGCGGCCGCGCCTACGCCTCCTCCGGTCCCCTTGCCCGTCTACCCCACCTGCGCAATCACATACACTGCCAGCGCAATCAGCCCCAGCAGGCTGGCCGTCCCCAAGGCGGGCCGCAGCCGCCGCGGCTTGTGAGCCGGGGTAGGGGGCTCGGCCTCCCCATACAGCACCCCATACGTCCAATGATCGTACGCCTGCTTGCCGATCGTCCCGCGGTAACACTCGCGCTGCACTTCCGGAAACATTGCCGACAGTTGGTCGATCATTCGCGCCTCCCGCGGAGTCATCCGCCAGCGGAGCTATCCGCCAGCGGAGCCATCCGCCAGCGGAGCCATCCGCCACTCACCGAGGCCGTCGCTCGCCCGTCGCGCCCTGGAGCGCTTCCGGACTGTCCCCACTATACGCGCCCTGCGTGTGCGCACCGTTTGCTGACCGTGCCCCCCGCGTGGCTTGTGCGCCGTATGGGTCCCCCGCCATCTTTACCTATCTCGCCCCACTACCTGATATTCGCTGTCAAGATGGTCCTTGGGTCTTGAATTCGCTTAGGACGGGTGTAAACTTTTAACGCACGGGTGAAGCTGTTGCCGTCCCGCTGTCTAGGGGAGGCGGTCGTGCTGGAAGTCCGCCTGCTGGGCCAATTTGACATCCGGCGCGACGGACAGGTCGTCCATCTCCCCCTGCGCCCCGCCCAGTCCCTTTTCGCCTACCTGCTCCTCTTTCCTGGCATCCCCCATCGCCGCGACAAACTCGCCGGCCTCCTCTGGCCCGACCTTCCCGAGAGCAGTGCCCGCGGCAACCTGCGCCACACCCTCTGGCGCCTGCGCAAGGCCCTTGGCCCCAGCGCCCCCACCGGCCGCGACTATGTCTTGGCCGACGAATACTCCCTCACCCTCGACCCGCAAGCCGACCTGTGGGTCGACACCCGCGTGCTCGAACTGCTCCCCCTTGGCCCGCCCTCCCTCGCCGCCCTCACCCACTCCGTGGAAGTCTATCGCGGTGAACTCCTGCCCGGCTGCGACGAGGATTGGGTCACCTTTGAGCGCGAACGCCTCCAGGCCGTGTTCGAGACCAGGATGGCTCACCTGCTCGATGCGCTCGTACAGACCCAACGGTGGGACGATGTCCTCGCCTGGGGCGAGCGCTGGATCGCCCTCGGCCACATACCCGAAGCCGCCTACCGCGCCCTCATCCTCGCCCATGCCGCCCGCGGCGACATGGCCGGCGCCGCCGCCGCCTACCAGCGCTGCCTCAAGGCCCTCCGCGAACACCTCGGCGTCGACCCCTCCCCCGCCACCCGCGCCGCCTACGACAGCGCCCTCCGGCCCAGCCTGCCGCCCTCCCGCGCCTGGCCGCCACCGCCCGCGCCGCGCCACAATTTGCCGGCGCCCCTCGCTTCCTTCATCGGCCGCGAGCGCGAACTGGATGAGCTTCACCAGCTTGTCATCGGTCAGGGCTGTCGTTTGGTCACCGTCACTGGCCCGGCCGGCTGCGGCAAGACGCGGCTGGCGGTCGAAGCCGCCCGGCGCCTCCTGCCGCGCTTTGCCGGCGGTGTCTGCCTGGTCGAACTCGCGCCGGTCGGCCGGGCCGAGGCGGTGCCCGCCGCGCTGTGCGCTGCGCTTGGGTTGCAGCCCGCGCCCGGCTTCCCGCTCTCCGAAATCTTGGCGGCTGCCCTTCGCGATCGGGAACTGCTGCTCTTGTTGGACAACTGCGAGCATGTGCTCGATGAGGTTGCGCCCCTCGTCCTGCATCTGCTTGCGCAGTGTGCGGCGCTCAGGGCGCTCATCACCTCGCGGGAAACACTCGGCACACCCGGCGAGCAGGCCTACCCCCTGGCGGGTCTGAGCTTGCCCGAACCAGGCGGTGGCGTGGAGCAACTGCTGGCCTCCGAGTCGGGTCGCCTCCTCGCGGCGCGCGCCACCGCGGCTCGGCCCGCCTTCGCCATTGACCATGACAACGCCGGCGACCTGATCTTTCTCTGCCGCAGCCTCGACGGTCTCCCCTTGGCGCTCGAATTAGCCGCGGCGCGCCTCGCCAGCCTCAGCCCCTCCGAAGTAGCCGCCCAACTTGGCCGGCGCTTTCGGCTTCTGGCCGGCAGTCGCGTTCCGGTGGCCCGCCATCGTAGCCTTGAGGCCGCCATCTCGTGGAGCTTTCAACTCCTCTCGCCGGCCGAGCAGCAGGTCTTCAGTGGCCTCTCCGTCTTTCGCGGCGGCTGGACCTTGGAGGCCGCCCAAGCCGTGTGCGCTGGCGGCGCCGCGGCGTCGGGTGACGTTCTGAGTCTGCTGAACCGTCTGGTGCAGAAGTCGCTGGTCGTGGCCGAGCCGGCCTCCGGCGGCGGCCGCCGCTATCGTCTGCTCGAAACAATGCGCGAGTTTGGGTACAAGGAACTGACTGAGGCCAGCCAGGCTGACGCCGCCATTGACAGGCACGTGGACTACTTCCTCCGCCTGGCGCAAACGGCCCAAGCCGGCATGGATACGCTTGACGAGCCCGCCTGGGCCAAGCGCCTCGCGGTGGACGAAGACAACCTGTTTGTCGCCATGCAGTATGCCCTGGAGCGCGAAGCCTTCGCCGTCGTACTCGAGATCGGCAGCGCCCTGCGGGGCTACCTGATGGATACGGCTCGGCGCTGGTCGGAGTATGTGGCGGTCATGGCCCGCGCATTGGAGCGCGACCCCGATCATTCATCGCCGGCCCGCATCAGGGTCTTGTGCCTGGTCTCCTATTTCTACAGCTTGAGCAACCAGTTGAGCCAGGCGTTGGCGGCCGCTGAGCAGGCCATCGCGCTGGCGCAAGCCAGCGGCGACTCGGCGGGGCTGGGACACGCGCTCTGGGTCAAAGGCGCCCCGCTGACTGGCGAGGCGGAACGCGCCTGCTATGTGGCCGCGGTTCAGTTGGCCCGCCAAACCCGCGACATCGAAGCGGCGGCCGCCTTTCGTGTTTTGGCGCCGCTCGAACCGCCCGCGGTGGCGCAGGCGCTCCTCCTCGAGTACCACCAACTCGCGCTGAGCCTCGGCTCGCTGGGCGGCCTGGCGAGAGCAGCCGCGGGCCTTGGCGAATTGGCATTTTCACTGGGCAACCTGGCCGAGGCCGAGCGGCAATGGCAGGCGAGCCTCCACCTCTACCAGCAGGTCAACAATGTATGGATGCCGCTTGATCGCCTGCAGGATTTGGCCAGGACAGCCTGGATGATCGGCAACTACGCCCGCGCTGCCTCGCTGCTCGACCAGAGTTTCGAGTGTATGCGTTCGGCGGGCTGGCTGCCGGGTCTCACCAAAGGATATCGAAGCCGGGGTTGCCTGGCCTGGTGGCAGGGCGATTTTGTGAACGCTGAAGCGTGCTACCGGGAAAGCGCCGCCAACGGTCAGCGCTGGAGTTCGCTCTTCCTGCAAGCCATCACCGGCGTCTGGTGGACCAAGCTCATCCGAGACCGGGGTGACCTCGACCAGGCAGAGGCGCAGGGTGAACAAGCCCTCAACGTCTTGACGGAGCGCGCCGCCCCAATCGGCTATACCTGCTGGTGCCGGTCGGTTGTGGCCAGCATCGCGCACCGTCAGGGCGATCCCGCTCGCGCCGTCAGCCTCTATCGCGAGGCTCTCCACGCCATGCCGCCCGACCGTAACCTCCTCGATCTGCGCGACGTGTTGGAGGGCCATGCCCTCGCCCTGGCGGCGGCCGGCGAGTTGCCCCTGGCCGCGCGTCTGCTCGGCTTTACGGCCGCGCGCCTCGCGGACTTCGGCGTCGTGCGGCCCGTACCCGAGCAGCGCTTCTACGATCAGGAACTGGCCCGCCTCCATGCCAGCCTGCCCGCCCCCCTCCTGGCCCAAGCCTGGGATGCCGGCTCGGCGCTAAGTTTCGAACAGGCCGTCACCACCGCCTTGGGTAACACCGCGCCACCCGCCCCGTGACATGGCCCTCCGGCCTCAACCATCACCCCAGCCCTGATCCCTCCCGCCACCCGCGCCTCTGCGTCCACCACCCCCGCGACCGCGCCCAGCCCCCCGCCACCCCTCATCTCCCCCTCGCCTCCCGCCCCTCCCGCC
>CAZCEC010000105.1:0-14501 GCA_964497615.1 uncultured Anaerolineales bacterium
TCGGGCGCGCGGATCATCCTCAACAACGCGTATCACCTGCTCCTGCGCGTCGGGCAGCACCGAGAGCACCAGCTTGCGCGCGGCGCGGGCCAGGGCCTGCACGTCCGTCGAGTAACCGGACAGCAAGGCGGCGAACTCCGCGGGGGCTTTTTTGATGGATGGCATTGCCCGGCTCCACGATTTCAGTCAGTGCTCGTGCGGCGCGCGCAGCGTATCAGCCGAGGTCATTGGTAATCCGTGCGGATGGCATTGATGATCCGCGCGGATGCTATTGGTGATCCGTGCGGATGGCATTGATGATCCGTAGCCGGGGGGTTTAGCCCCCCGCAACCCCACCCGGCCCACCGCCCCGCGGCAGTCAATGCCGCGCCTACGGTTTCATCGTTGATGGCGAAGCGTTACCGCTGATGACTCTGCCCACACGCCGCGCTGCCGAAGGTCGGCGCCCCTACTTCGCCTCGAGCACCTCCACTTCAAACACCAGCGTCGCATTCGGCGGGATGACGCCGCCCGCGCCGCGCGCCCCGTACCCCAGTTCGGGCGGGATGGTGAGCTTGGCCGTCTCGCCCACCGTCATGCGCGCCACGCCCTGGTCCCACCCGGCGATGACCTGCCCGCGCCCGAGCACGAACTCGAACGGCTGGCCCCGGTCGCGCGACGAGTCGAACTTCGTCCCGTCGGTGAGCCAGCCGGTGTAGTGGACGCTGACGCGCTGGCCGGCCTGCGGCGCGCGCCCCGTGCCGGGGGTGAGCGTTTCGATCTTCAATTCGGTGTTGGTCACAATCATCTCCTATTTGAGCCAAACAGCGCCATCAGGATCAGCACCCACGCCAGCGCCGCCGCCGCCGACTGCCCGCACGCGCTCAGCGTCAGCGCCAGGCCGGGATTGCCGCCCGCCACGCCGCCCAGGGCGGTGGGCAACTGCGTGTCCAGATAGCCGCCCACCAATTGCAGAGTCAGTAATAGAATGAAGGCGATGAGGGCCAGCAGCGCCACGCGCGGGTTGCGCCGCCAGTGCAGCAGGGCCAGCCCCAGGCCGGCCACCCAGGCCAGCAGCAGCGGCAGTTGCGAGACGAAGGCGCCAAGCGGAGTGAGATTGACCATGCGCAGGAGTCGACAGGCGGGTTGGGGTTGGTGAGGCTTTCGTTGAGACGCCCGTTATAGCATAGAGTCGGGGAAATGCGCGGCGCAATTTGCGCGGCCCGGCATGCAGCCGACCACGCGGCGCGTAGAAATCGCCAGCCCCGGCGGTCAACTTCACTAGCCGCGCGAACCCAATCGCGCCTAATCCGATGACTCTACTCCGAATTGCCATTCTCGAAGACGAACAGGGCGTGATTGATGGCTACCACTACCGGCTGGCGCATCGGGCCGACTTTAAGATCGTGCTGGCGGCGCGCACCGGCAGCGAGTTGGAAGCTCAACTGGACGGCCAGGCCGTAGACCTGCTGCTGCTGGACTTGAGCGTGCCCGCCGCGCCCGACAACCCCCGCCCCTATCCCATCAGCGCCGCCCTGCCGCGCCTGCGCGCCCGCCACCCCGGCCTGGCCGTCGTCGTCGTCTCCAACACCGCCGACCCCATTGTCATCCAACTGCTGATCGAGAGCGGCATCAATGGCTACCTGGTCAAGGCGGACGCAGCCGCCTACGACTACCTGGCCGACATCCTGCACATGGCGGCGCGGCGCGAGTTGTTCCTGAGCACAACGGCCCACGCCGCGCTGCGCCCCCCGGCGGACAACGTCCCCAGCCCCGTCACCCCCCGCCAGCGCGAACTGCTGGCCCTGTGCGCCGCCTACCCCGACGAGAACTATACCGAACTCGCCCGGCGGCTGGGCGTGACCGCCTCCACCGTCCGCAATCAGATGTCGGAGATCTACCAGCGGCTGGGCGTGCGCTCGCGCCAGTCGGCGGTGGAAGAAGCGCGGCGGCGGGGATTGGTCTGAGACGCGCCCAGGCTTTCAAGAATGATCTTGACGGTGGACCGAGGCGTTTTCATCTAATCCGCACCCACGCGTGAGCTTGAGCCCGATCTGGGTCCCGTTAACAGACTGATCACCGCGCGGTTTTTAGCGGAACCACGTTGAAGCCCAGGCCAATGCTCGGGAGCGGATTAGATTTTCGACGCGGTCCAAGGGTCAACTTGGTTCTTGACAGATCAATAATCACGCGCCGCCCAACCCCGCCTCGCGCGCCCGCACAATCGCCTGCGCCCGGTCGGCCACCTGGAGTTTGCTGAAAATCGAAGAGACGTAGTTGCTGACGGTCTTCTGGCTCAGGCTGAGGGATTGGGCGATGGCGGCGTTGTTGCGCCCCTGCGCGATGGCGTTCAGGATCTCGCGCTCGCGGTCGGTGAGGGTGGGGAAGGCTTCGCGCGGGACGGCGGCCGGCGGGCTGGCGAAGTAGCGCATCACGCGCGCGGCGATGGCGGGGCTGAAGATGGCCTCGCCGTGCGCCACCGCCCGCAGGGCGCGCACGATCTCGTCCTCGTCCGCGTCCTTGAGCACATAGCCGCGCGCCCCGGCCCGCAGCGCCGCGAAGACCGAGTCGTCATCGGCGAACAGGGTGATGACCAGCAGCCGCGCCTCGGGGTTGGCGGCCACGATGGCGCGGATGGCCTCCAGCCCGCCGCCCTCCGGCATCTGCAAGTCCATCAGCACCAGGTCCGGGCGCAGTTCGGCGGCCAGCCGCACGGCCTCCGGCCCGCTGGCGGCCTCGCCCACCACCTCCACTTCCGGCACGGTCGCCAGCAGCCCGCGCAGTCCCTTGCGGAACAGCGGGTGGTCGTCGGCCAGCAGCAGGCGCAGCTTATCCATGCGCGGGAGTATACCCCGCCAGCGGCAGCCACACGCTCACCAGCGTGCCGCCCTCCGGCCGCGCCAGCAGTTGGAACGTGCCGCCCAGCTCTTCGGCGCGTTCCCGCATCGAGCGCAGCCCCACGCCCGCGGGGCGCGCCTCGGGCAGGCCCGCGCCGTCGTCTTCGATCTCCAGCCCCAGGCCGCCGCCAGCCCCGCGCTCTGGGCCGCCCAGCCACAGCCGCACGCGGCACTGCTTGGCCTGCGCGTGCCGGGCCACGTTGGTCAGCGCTTCCAGCGCGATGCGGTAGGCGGCCACCTCCACCGCGGCGGGGAGCGGGGGCAGGCTGTCGGGCGCATCCACCGTGACGGGCACGGGGCGCTCCGGCCCGGCCTCGCCGCCCTGCTCGATCTGCGCGGCGCGGGCGCGGATGGCGCCAGCCAATCCCAGCTCATCCAGCGCGGGCGGGCGCAGGTCGTACACCACGCGTCGGATCTCGCCGACGGCGGCGCGGATTTGGGCGCGGAGGTCGTCGAGGGCTTGGAGCCAACCTAACCCCCCCGGCCCCCCTTCCCTGCCAGGGAAGGGGGGAGACGATTCGGAACTCGGCGGCTCGGCCACATCTCCCCTTCCCTTCGCCTGCGGGGGAGGGGAGGGGTCGGGGGAGGGGAGAGGTTGCCCGGCCAGCAGCGCCCGCAGCCCCCCGGCCTGCAGGTGCAGCGCGGCCAGGGTGCTGCCCACGCCGTCGTGCAGGTCGCGGCGCAGGCGGCGGCGCTCTTCTTCGCGGGCGGAGACGAGCCGTTCGCGCGAGCGCTGGAGATCGGCGGCCAGCCGCACGGCGTGGACGGCGGGGCTGGCCTGGCGCGCCATCTGCTCCAGCAGGCGGCGGTCGGCGGGGTCCAGCGGTTCGCCGGGGGCGCGCGGGGCCACGATGAGCTGGCCGATGATTTCGCCCTGATAGATGAAGGGGACCACGTTGCCGGCCGCATCTCCCCTTCTCCCTATGGGGGAGACCATGGCCCCCGGAACGAAGTGGAGCGGGGAGGGGTGGGGGGATGAGGGGGGTCGGCCGTTGGCGCTGTACTCGGCGGCCAGGACGTATGCATCATCCTGCCGCAGCGCGATGGCGGCATACGGCAGGCGCAGGGCCTGGGCCACCGTCTCGGTGAGGGTGGGCAGCACGGCGTCGGGGGCGAGCGTCGCTTCCAGCCGTTTACCCAGGCGGTTGATGGCGGCGGCCGGGTCGTCGCGGTCGCCGTACATCAGGCGGTTGACGGCGCGCTGGAGGCGCTGGCGCAGGGGCTGGAACATCACGGCCACCAGCCCGGTGGCGAGCACGGCCAGCAGCGGGTTGTTCTGCGCGTTGAACAGCGCGCCCAGCCCGCCCACCACCAGCACGTACACGCTCAGCACGGCGATGGTGAGGGCGGTATACACCAGGGCGCGGTTGAGCAGGGGGCCCGCGCCCCACAGCCCGCGGCTGAGCATCGAGACGGCCAGGCTGAGGGGCAGCGCCGCCAACATCAGCCATTGCAGGTGCAGTTCCAGCAGGCTGACGACCGGCTGGCTGAAGAGGGCCTCCAGGAAGAACAGGCCAAACAACTGCCCGAAGAAGCCAAGGAGGAAGACCAGCAGCGCCAGCACCACAAGCTGCGTCTGGCGGCGCTCCTCCGGCGGCGAGACTCTGACGTAGCGGTACACCTGGCCCCCCAGCGCTAACATGAGCAGCAGCAGGAAGGAGACAACAAAGACGGCCCAGGCGAGGTCGCTGTCGGCGCCCGTCCACAGCACGTCTTCGCCGTAGCCGGCCACCAGCAGCGAGCCGAAGCCGAGCGCGGCCAAGCCCAGCGCCAGCCCCACCCACCCCAGCCAGCGCGGCGCCGCCCGGCCGGTGGGGAAGAGATAGAACACGGCCACAAACGAGAACAGGCCCACGGCGCTGATGACCTCGGCGGCGTCGTTGAGCACCGGGCGCAGCGGGCGCGGATACATCAGCCAGGACTCGGTGTAGCCCGCCAGGTTGAAGTTCACCGGCAGGGCGAAGAGCACCAGTGAGACCAGCAGGCCGAACGGGCTGCGCCAGCGGCGATAGGCGATCAGCGCGGCCACCGCCCAGAACAGCCCCAGCACCGCGTAGCGCCACACCAGCACGTACGCGCCAAAGGCCTGGCTCGAGACGAACGGCCGCACCGCCGGCAGCGCCTCCTGCACCTGCCAGTCGGTGACGACGATGCGGGTGTGGATGGGGAATAGGAGCACCGCCAGGGTGACGGCCAGCCCGGAAGCCAGCAGCCAGACGAGGCGCATGAGGGGGAGGCCGAAGCGTTTCATGGGTCGAGTGTCGGGTGTCGAGTGTCAGGTGTCACGTGTCGTGTGGCGCGTGTCAACGAAGCCCAGCCTGCGCCTGTCACCCTGGCCCACGGGGCGGCTGCGCACAGCGCGACCGGGTTTAACCTTGGCCAACGCTGTCACCCTGAGCGCGAATGCATACAAGTTGGCGCTGTGCTCTAGTTGGCGCGCGAAGGGCCTCGCTGACCCATCGTTGATACGCTTCGCGCGCCGACTTGTGCGCTGGCACATGCTCGTGCGACTCGCGCTCAGCGTGACAATGTTCTGCTGCGGCGCGCTCGGCGTGGCAGAGTTCTGCTGCGGCGCGCTCAGCGTGACAATGTTCTGCTGCGGCGCACTCAGCGTGGCAATGTTCTGCTGCGGCGCACTCAGCGTGGCAGGGATGATCATGGTGAATCGCTGTCACCCTGAGCGCGAATGCATACAAGTTGGCGCTGTGCTCTAGTTGGCGCGCGAAGGGCCTCGCTGACCCATCGTTGATACGCTTCGCGCGCCGACTTGTGCGCTGGCACATGCTCGTGCGACTCGCGCTCAGCGTGACAATGTTCTGCTGCGGCGCGCTCAGCGTGGCAGGATTCTGCTGCGGCGCGCTCAGCGTGGCAGGGGTGTTCACCGTGAGTCATCGTCCACCCTGGCCGGCCAGCAGCCACGCGCCCAGCCCCACGCTCAGCGCCGCGGTGGGCACCAGCAGCCCCAGCGCGAACTCCAGCCCGAAGGCCAGCGCCACTTCCACCGGCAGCAGGGCCAGCAGCGCGAGGGCGATCCAGCGCGGCAGGGCGCGGGTGCGCCACGCCGCCCAGCCCCACAGCGCCGCGCCGATGAGCATCACCAGATCGCCCAGCAGCACGGTGATCCAGCTCCACGAGCGCGCGTTCAGCACGCCGTAGGGCTGGTGGGTGAAGAACCAGAACTCCAGCACCGTGCCGGTGATCATCATGGCCCAGCCCAGGCACACGAGCGCGAAGCCAATCCTGCCGAGCCGCGCGGTTGGCGCGCGTGCCGCCCGCCACAACCCCACGCAGCCGAGCAGCAGCAGGACGAAGACGCCGGCCATCAGCCGGTTCTTCGACTCGTAGAGAGTGTACTGCAAAGTGCCCGGCACGCCCCAGCCGCCGCCGGTGAACTGGAGCGCAAGCTGCGCCAGCCCGCCGAGCAGGCCGGCGAGACCGAGCAGGCGTGTGAGCGTCATGGCGCGGCGGCCCGTTCTGCTGGCGCGCTGGCTTGCAGGACGACGCCCAGGCCGGCCAGGCACAGGCTCATCGTGGCGAAGAGCGCGAACGACAGCGCCGCCGACACGCCGGCCGCGCCGCTCACCGGGGCGACGACGTAAGCAAAGAGCGTAATCGCGGGCCACCACACGCCCGCCAGCGCCGGCAGCCAGTTGCCGCGCGGCAGGGGCCGGGCGCGCAGGGCGATCAGCCCAAAGGCAAACAGCCCGCCGAACATCACCGCCATCGCCAGGTTCATCAGCGTCCGCCCAGGCTCGTAGCCGCCGAGCATCAGGGCGTAGCTAAGCACGCCGGCCGCGCCGCCCGCAGCGCCCGCGTCCAGGGCCAGCCGCGCGCCAGGTCCGGCCCGCTCGCCATAGCGGGCGCGCAGACCCAGCAGGCCCACGCTCACCAGGACGATGGCGGCCAGGAACGGCGCGCTCAGCCACGGCGCGTCAACGAAGGTCAACAGCAGGCAGACGGCGGCGAGGACGAACGCCCAGCCGCTCAGACGCGAAGGTGGGGAAATGGACACGATGGACACTCCTTTCAGTGTGTCATGTTTCAAGCCCCACGGTCCATGACCCTGGGGTTAGGGATGTCAGGTGTCACGTAACACATGGCACCTGGCACATGGCACCTGACACTTTGCTATTCCACCGTGATGTTGATGACCTGCGTCAGCCCGTCGCCCGCCAGCGCGGTGTGCGCGCCGTCGGCGGCTTGCAGGCACAGGGTGTGGCGGCCGGGGGCCAGTTCCAGCGTGGCTTCAAGCTGGCCCTGGCCGTAGTGCAGGTGCGCGTCGTCCTTGGGGACGATGACGCCGGGGGCCACGCAGTCGGTGTCCACCATGATGTGCAGGTGGCCGGCGCCGGCCTTCACTTCGCCCGCCGGCTCGATGGTGAAGTTCTCGGCGGCTAACTTGACGTTGACCGGGCCGGCGACGGTGGCGCCATCGGCGGGCTCGACAAAGCGGACGCTAGGCCCGGCGGGGCGGCAGGCGGCGGCGAGCAGCAGCAGGGCGAGGGGGAGAAGGCGGCGCATGGCGGGCTCCTTTCAGATGGGACGAAGGACGAATGACGAACGACGAAGAGAGCATACGCCGGGGGGCTTCCTGGGCGGAAGGGGACGCGGCCCTGAGTTCTTGGGAAAACGGCGTTGCGCCCATCCGAGATTTCCCTATACTCCCGCCTCGCGTCTGCGTGCCCCTCATCCATCGCGAAAGGGTTAGACATGACCACGATCCGCCTGACCGTTCTGCTCTCCTTGCTCGTTCTGTTGGCCGGCGCCAGCGGCGTCATCGCCCAGGATGGCGGCCCGGCTTCGCAGGGCGACCCCGGCGGCGGGCTGACCGTGGCCGCCCTGCCCGGCACCGGCTTCACCTATCAGGGCTACCTGGAGGCCGGCGGCGCGCCTGTCACCGGCGCCTGCGACTTTCGCGCCAGCCTGTGGGATGCGGTCTCATCCGGCGCGCAACTGGGCGGCAATGAGACCGTCTCCGGCGCGGCCGTCACCGAGGGGCGCTTCACGTTGCTGCTCAACAGCACCGGCCTGTTCGGGGCGCGCGCCTTCGACGGCAGTGCGCGCTGGCTGGGCCTGGCCGTGCGCTGCCCGGCCGGGAGCGGCAGCTACGAGGACCTCACCCCGCGCCAGGCCGTGACGCCCGCGCCCTTGGCCCTGGCCCTACCCGGCCTGCGCACCGAGCAGAACGCCACCAGCCCCAACGTGGTGGGCGGGCACATTAGCAATACGGTGAGCAGTGTGGCGGTGGTGGGGGCCGTGATCGCGGGCGGCGGCTCGGCGGTGTCACCCAACCAGGTGAGCATCAGTTCGCCGTATGCCACGGTGAGCGGCGGGGCCGGCAACACCGCCGGCAGTGACTACGCCGTGGTCGGCGGCGGCTTTGGCAACACCGCCGACGACGACTACACCGTGGTGGGCGGCGGGGCCAACAACACCGCCGGCGGCAACTACGCCACGGTGGGCGGTGGGTCCAACAACACCGCCAGCGGCAACCAGGCCACGGTGGGCGGCGGCTCCAACAACACCGCCAGCAGCACGAACACCACGGTGGCCGGCGGCCTGGGTAACACGGCCACCAGCAGCTACGCCACGATCGGCGGCGGGGACGGCAACACCGCCGGCAGCTACGCCACGATCGGCGGCGGCGCCGACAACACCGCCAGCGGCGCGGATGCCGTGGTGGGGGGCGGCCGGAACAACCTCGCCAGCGGCAACAACGCCACGGTGCCGGGCGGTCTGGCCAACACCGCCAGCGGCGGCTATAGCTTCGCCGCGGGGAGCAACGCCCGCGCCGTGCACGCTGGCGCCTTCGTCTGGGCCGACAACACCGGCGCCGTCATCTCGTCCACGACGTCCAACCAGTTCCTGGTGCGCGCCAGCGGCGGGATCACCCTGTATACCAATTCGACCGCCACGACCGGCGTGCGCGTGCTGCCGGGCGGCGGCGCCTGGGCGTCGGTCAGCGACCGCCGCCTGAAGGCCAACTTTGCGCCGGTGGATGGGCGCGGCGTGCTCGACGCGCTGATGACCGTCCCCATCCAGACCTGGAATTACTCCGCGCAGGACGCCAGCATCCGCCACATGGGGCCGATGGCCCAAGACTTCTATGCCACCTTCGGCGTGGGCGAAGACGACGTCACCATCACCACCGTGGACGCCGACGGCGTGGCGCTGGCCGCCATCCAGGGGCTGTATACGCTGGTGCAGGAGAAGGACAGCGAGATTGCGGCGCTGCGCACGTCGAACGCCGATCTGCACACGCGCATGGCGGCGCTGGAAGCGGGCGGCCCGGCGGGCGGCGGCTACGGGCAACTGCTGCTGGGGCTAGTGCTGGGGGCCGGCATCGCGGGCGGGGCGTTCGCGCTGGGGCGGCGGGGGGGAGTCGTCATCTAATCCGCTCCCACACATGGCTCTGAACCCAGACGTGGTCCCGGTAAGTGTCCACCGAGCGCACGCTTCTTAACGGGACCATGATGAAGTTCAGGTCAGCGGTTGGGCGCGGATTAGAAACGCAACCCTGATGTGCCATCAAGTCTGTTCCCGCCAGGCGCGCCCTTCCGCGCGCGAGGGGTATCGGCGAAGGATCAACGATTGGGGTCAGGACCCATGGGGTCGTGACCTTCATAAATCATCCTTCGCTCGTCCCCCGCACGCTCACCCGCTGAACAAACGGCCGCTGCTGCTCCACATTGAAGGTCTCTTCAATCTGCTCCACGCGCCAGGGGCCGGCGAGGGCGGCGTATAGGCCCCCGCTGAAGTCAACTACGTCCCCCGGTTCCAGCGCGAAGTTGGGCGGCGAGGCGAACGCGCCGGCCCGCGCGCGCTCCTGCTCGCCCAACAGCACGGCGAGGGCCAGGGCTTCGGCGTCGGCGGCGCTGGTCAGGCGCGGGTCGGTGAGGGTGCGCGCCCAGCGGCGGCCCGCGGCGGCCAGGGCTTCGGCGGCGTAGGCGTCGCCCGCGCTGGTGTGGGGCGGGCTGCCGATGGCGGCCACAAAGTTCGCGGCGGCCCGTTCGCCAAACTCGCCCGGCCAGAACGCATGCCCCCCCGCGCCGTAGGTGTAAACGCTCGCGGGCGACGCGGCGGGGATGAAGGCGTAGGCGGAGCCGTCTTCGTTGATGCGCAGCTCGAACGGGGCGCGCCGGGCCAGGGCGCTCAGCGCGGCGCGGCCATCCGTCCCGCCCAGCACGGTGAAGCTCGGCACGGTCTCGGCCCACAGCGCGCCGCCGTCGAAGCTCACCGCGTGCACCCCCGCCAGGGCCAGGCACGCTTCCACCAGCGTGTCCAGGCGCTCATCCTTAAAGGAAAAGGCCGCGTCGGCGGTCCAGGCGCGGGGCAGGGCGCTGGCGTCTGCGGCGGTGATCTCCAGCACATTGTCGTTGGCGAGATACCGGAAGCCGGTGACGTGAAACGTGCCCGCGTCCACCCAGTAGTCCGCGCCGTCGAGCCGGTAGCCGCGCTGGAGGGTGAGGGTGCTGTGCAGGGCGGGCGCGGTGAGCGTGCCGTCGCGGTTGTCCAGTACAAGAGATAAACCCACAGGGGGCCTACGGCTCGAAAGAGAAAGAGAAAAAGAGAGAGATGAAGTCAGGCTGTAGCGGACGACGGTGGCGTCGCTCCAGCCGGTGTGCGGGGTGGACTCATACACGGCGCGCTCGGTGGCGAGGTAGCTGGTGCTCGTGCCCGGCAGCGGGGCCAGCAACCCCAGGCGCGGCTCGGCGGGGATGGCGGTGGGGACGGCGTCTTCGTAGAACAGGCCGTCGTCGGACGCGGCCAGCCAGTACACGCCCGCCCCCCAGCCGCGCGACCGGTAGAAGGCCAGCCACCAGTAGCCGCCGATCTGCTCCTGGCTGAGGCTGAGGTGCTGGAAGTTGTTGCGGTTGGCGTGCTGGAACGGGCGCGGGGTGGTGTAGCTGCCCGCGCCCAGCCGCGCGAAGACCACCAGCGCGAAGCGCGCCCAGGCATATGCGCCCACCGGGTTGGTGACGATGAGGTGGCGGCTGTATGCAGCGTCGTAGCACGCGGCTACTTCCAGGCTGTAGGCCGGGTCGTAGGCCAGGCCGGTGCTCTCGGGCGCCGCCCAGGTATCGGCGGCGGGGTTGTAGGCGCACCAATAGACGCCGCCGTTGAAGTGCAGCACCGCGCCGCTCTGCGCCGCGCCGCCGCTGACGCCGCCCAGGCTGGCGGCGTAGGGCGCAATGGTGTTGTGCGCCAACGCCGCCGCCGACCACGTAATGCCGTCGGTTGAGCGGCGGTAGTACAGGTGGCGGTCGGTGGCGTCCTGCCACAGCGCCACCGCGTAGGTCCCGGTCCAAAAGACCGCCGCGCCGCGCGCGCTGGCGAGGTTGGTCTCGAAGCCCGTCCACGTTTCCCAGTCGGCCTCCACCGTGGGGTCGGTGATGCGCTGGCGCTCGAGGGTATCCAGCCCGGAGGCGGTGTAGCGCAGGCGCAGGTAGAAGTCATCGCAGCGCGCGGCGAACACCGCGCCGCCGGTGTAGCTATCGGTGAACAGCAGGCTGGGGTGCAGGCGGCCGTTGTCGGCCAGCGCCGCGCGGGCGATGGGGCGGCCGGACGGGACTTGTTGGGCGGCGAGGAGGGGAGCAGGGAGAGTCTTCATGGCAAGGGGAAGGGGTATCAGGGGCCTAAAGGGCCTAAAGGGCATAAGGGGCAAGGGGACTCAAGGGACTCAGGGGTCTCAGGGGACTCGGTTGGTCCATGTCATTCCGACGGCCGCGGGTTTTTCGGCCGGAGGAATCTTCACGCCAGCCGGCTGTCCTTTCTGTTGGGCTTGCAGATTCCTCGCTTCGCTCGGAATGACATGGGCGGCGGTGCAGGCCCGTTCGCTGTGGGGCGGCTGGCCGGCGGTGCCGCGCGCTGGCAGGCTTGCAGATTCCTCGCTTCGCTCGGAATGACATCGACGGCGGTGCAGGCCCGTTCCTTGGGGTCGCGACCTTCATCCTTCATAATTCATCCTTCATCCTTCGCCTTTGCACCGCCAGCACGTACGCGCCCTGGTTGGCGACCAGCGCCAGCACGAAGGCGCTCAGCAGGCCGTTCAGGTCGGGCTGAGAGCACGTCAGGACGAAGGACGAAGGACGAAAGACGGACAGTTGAGAAACGCAGGCCAGCGCGAAGCTGCCGCCGGTGATGAGCGCCAGCGCGCCGGCCAGCAGCAGGCGCTTGCGGTCGCCGGGCAGGGCGCGCCAGCGCGGGGCCAGGCCGGGCACATACGCCAGCGCCAGCGCCAGCAGCGCGGCGGCCAGGGCGGAGAGGGTGTCGGGGGTCATGGGGGGGCTCCAATCGCTAAGGAAGGACATTGGACTCAAGGGACTCGGGGGACTCAGGGGTATAAGGGGCATAAAGGGTATAAGGGGCGGGGGAGCAAGGGGACTCCTTCATCCTTCCAGCGGCTATCCGCTCATGCTCAAAATCATCGCCCGGAACTTGCGGTTGTTGGTAGCGTGGTTGTTCTGGAGCACGT
This sequence comes from uncultured Anaerolineales bacterium, assembly GCA_964497615.1. Taxonomy (GTDB): domain Bacteria; phylum Chloroflexota; class Anaerolineae; order Anaerolineales; family UBA6663; genus CAZCEC01. The sequence goes on from CAZCEC010000105.1 coordinate 12,352, forward strand.
AGTTCGTGCCGTTGTGATAAATGTTGTAGGTGCTGGCGCCCGCCGCCGCGCCCCACACGCCGGACGGGTCGCTCAGCTCGAAAGCGACTGTGGTGCCGCCGGCCACGAAGAACAGCGCCACCTGCCCGACGTTCTGGTATTCGGCGATGGCGATGAAGGCGTAGGGGATGGCGACGTCGCACAGGGTGGCGGTGGCCCCGGCGTTCAGGTCGTAGTGCTTCCAGTAGATGCGGCCGGTGGTGCCGCTGGGCCGCAGGTCGGTGGCGCTGCGGATGGTGCCGCTGGCGACGATCTCGCCCGTGCCGGCGCCGGAGCCTGAGCCGAGGTTGAGGGCGTCGAACTGCGGCGCGGCGCCGGTGTGGACGTTCTGCGGCAGCGAGAGCGTGATCGTCCCCGCGCCGTTGGTGACGACGACCTGGTTGGCCGTGCCGGTGACGTTCGCCAGGGTGTAGCCGCTGCCGTTGCCGATGGGCAGTTGGCCGTTGCCGGGCGCGCCGGACAGGCCGGTGCCGCCTTTCCCGTGCGGCAGCGCGCCGGTCACGGCATTGGCGTTGGCGAGATCGAGCGCCCCAAACGCGGCGGCGGTCGCGGACGCGGCGCGCAGGGGCTGGCCGGTGCTTAGCCCGCTCAGCGCCGGGTAGCTCCAGCCCGTGCCCAGCCCGCCGAACGGCCCCAGCACCACGCCGTCGTCCGGGTTCGAGTCGTCGAACAGCAGCACCGCCACACTGTCGTCGGCGGCCAGCATCCCCTCCGGCACCCATTCACCCACGGGCATGACGACTTCGGACACGCTGCCGTCGAGCAGCACCACCGCCGTCCAGGCGGAGGAGTCGAAGCTTATTACTTGAGCGCGAAGTATGGCGGGCATGGGGTACCTTGAGTGTGTCAAGTGTCAGGTTTCACGTGTCACGTGTCGAAGCCGCGTTGTCTGCGATACCTGACACCTGACACGCGACACCTGGCACATGTTCTACCTGTCCCACTTATCCAGCTTCCAGCCGCGGTTGAAGGCTTCGGCGCTGGGGCCGGGGCCGGTGCGCAGGCTGGCCAGCCAGGCGCGGAATTCCTTCAGCCGCGCGCCCGACCAGCCGGCCAGGGTGCGGGCTTCGTCCGGGTCCAGGCGCACCTGCCCGGCCTGGTCCACGTGCTCCATGGTGGCGGCATAGCCGGCCGCGCCGGTGAGCAGGCCGCTCTCGTGGTGGCTGAAGAAGCTGGTGAAGGCGGCGCCGTCGAGGCCTTCGATCGCGTGCGCGTGGCCATAGATCAGCAGCAGTGCATCGCCCGCGCGCGGGATGACGCCGCCCACGGTTGCCAGGCGCAGCACCGGCTGGGCGTCGTCCCACCACAACCGGAAGCCGCTCAGGTCGTCGGGCAGCGACCAGGGGGAGTCTGGGCTGTAGGGCCACCAGGCGCCGACTACGCACAGCAGCCCGTCGAGCTCATTCAGGGCCACGTCGAAACCGTGGCCGGGCAGGGTGAGATACGTCTGAGTGGTGAGGGGCAGCGCCTGGCTGTAGTCGTGCAGGGCGGTGCGCAGGGCTTCGTCCAGCGCGCCGGTGGACCAGATGGCGTTGCTGGGGTCGGCCAGGCGGTTGGCCAGGCGGGAGCGGAGTTCGGTGAGAGTGGACATGGGGGCTCCAAAGGAAGGGGTGTAAGGGGCATAGGGGGCATAAAGGGTGTGACGGGACTCAAGGGACTCGGGCGAAGGGCATAAGGGGCATAAGGGGCATAAGGGGATGCTTCGCTAGGGACTCAAGGGATTCACTGTTACACCATCGCTGTCAGCCTGAGCGCGAACGCAGCCCGCTCGACCTGGCGCACACGGCTGCGCGCGAAGGCTATCCACGGCATCACCGCTGTCAGCCTGAGCGCGAACGCAGCCCGCTCGACCTGGCGCACACGGCCGCGCGCGAAGGCTATCGTTGGCGAAGCGCCGCTGACTCATCATCGAGGCCCTTCGCGCGCGGATGGGGCGGCAGGCCCGGTGGCCGTCATTCGCGCTCAGGGTGACAGTGATCACCGTTGATCATCGTCGCCGCTGCCTTGCTGTCAGCCTGAGCGCGAACGCAGCCCGCTCGACCTGGCGCGCACGGCTGCGCGCGAAGGCTATCGTTGGCGAAGCGCCGCTGACTCATCATCGAGGCCCTTCG
>CAZCEC010000105.1:14601-17126 GCA_964497615.1 uncultured Anaerolineales bacterium
GCGGATGGGGCGGCAGGCCCGGTGGCCGTCATTCGCGCTCAGGGTGACAGTGATCTCCGGCGATACCCTTCGCGCGCAGACTTGACCACATGACCAGGCGGCACGACCCGCGCTCAGGGTGACAGCGATGCTCGTGGATACCCTTTACGCGCGGGGGGTAGGGGCGAAGCATCCGCGCGGGGCGTTGGAGTTGCCAGCACGGTATGCGGATGCCTCGCCCCGACGGTTGATCATTGACGGTTACAGCCGCAGCGTGTAATTCGCCCGCGCCCCGTGGAACTTGAATACCGACGACGCGCCGCTGTCCACCGTCAGCTCCAGCAGCACCAGGTCGTCCGCGTCCAGCCAGAACGGCGTCGTCAGCGTCAGCGTCATCTTGTGCTCGTCCTGGTCGTCGCGCTCGGCGGCGGTGTCGTGCCCGGCGTCGTAGCTGAAGGCCTGCGCGCTGACGGCCGGGAAAGCCGCGCCGTCGTCGGGCAGGGTGAACAGGTTGATAGCGGCGGCCACCGCGTTCGCGTCCAGCGCCGCGCCCGTCACTTCGTACCACACGTCAATCGTCTTCAGGTACGACCCCTTCTGCGCCACGCTGTTTTGCAGCGGGCAGATGGGCACGGTGATCACGCCGTTGCTGTCGGCGGCGGCGCGGTTCTTGATGATGGTGCCCGTCACCGACCCGGCCGCGTCGGTGTACGTCCCGGTGACGTAGTGGCCGGCCGTGGGCGGGATGAACTGGCTGATGGCGGTGTCGTGGACGTAGCCGCCCAGCTCCGGGTAGCGGAAGCGCACCCTCAGCCAGTGGCGCAGCGCCGCCCAGCGGCGTTCCAGCCGCCCCAGCCGCGAGTGCGGGTGAAAGGCGGGCGTGTTGCGGTTGATCACCGGCAGCAGCACCAGCGCCGCGCCGGCCAGGAGCACGAGCAGGGTGAGGGTGAAGAGCGTGTGAGCGTTCATGGGAGTCCCTTTCACTTGTGAAGTCGGAAGTCGGAAGTCAGAAGTCGGACGTCGGAAGTCGGAAGTCAGAGGGTCTTCTGACATCCGACATCTGACATCCGACATCTGACATCTGACATCTGACATCCGACATCCGACAACTGACATCCGACATCCAGCACCTACACATTCGACTTATGCAGCGGCCTAAAATCCGCCACGCCGACGGCGACGAAGTGGCGCACCTTGATGCGGCTCTCGTCGTTCATAAACACGGCCGGGCTAAGCTCGTCGCCGGCCACGAACACTTCCGGCAGCAGCCCAAAGCGCTCGCCGATGCAGATGCCCGGCACCAGGGCCGGGTCCACCGCCGCCGCCCAGTCGTTGGCGTCGGTCCACTCCGGCACCACCAGCACATCGCCCGGCTCGCCGCGCTGCTGGTTCTCGCTGTAGATGCCGCTGGCGCGCTCCAGCGTCGGGTAGATGATCTGCCGGGCCGTCAGCTCCAGCGCGCGGGGGACGAGCAGGAAGCGCGGGTTCAGCGCCAGCTTCGCGCCCGTGCCGTAGTAGCCGCTCTCGTTCGCCACCAGCAGCGGCTGGTTGTACACGGCCGTCTGCACCGTGTCCCACTCGGACGCGCCCAGCGCCGTCGTCCGCAAGTTCGCATGCCCGCCCGCGGTGGTGACGGCGGTGTTGTTGAACAGCGCCCCGCCGTCGGCTAGCGCCGGCCCGGTGGCGCTGTTGTCGGTGAAGATGGCGGCCACGAGCGCGCTCAGCCGGCGGATGGCGGCGTTGGCCAATTCGCGCGGCACAGCCCGCAGCTTGCGGATGTCGTCGCGGTCGAGCGTCTCCAGGGTCAGCCCCACGTAGCCGCCATACTTGGTGAAGCTGGCGGTCTCCGGGCTGTCGCCCAGCTTCAGCTCGGTGTACTCCGCGCCTTCGCTCACCGCCGGCAGCGCGCCGATGGAGCCGGTGATCACCCACGTCACCTGGTTGAGCGTCTCGAAGTGCTCCACGTGCGCCACCTTCTGCCACCAGCCATACCCGGCGCGGCCCAGTTGGTCCCAGCGCTCGGCGATGGCCTTGTTCATGGCGTTCTTCACCAGCCCGGTGAAGTTGGCGGTGGTGTGCTGGAGGGCGATGCGGTCCGGATACACGCCGCCGTGGAAGTCGTAGTCGCCGGTCAGCGCGTGGTACAGCTCGCGGATGCCGGTCAAGCGAGAAACCTTAAGGTTGCGTGCTTGACTCGCGCGCGGCACCTGGAACAGGTCATCCACGGCGGCCTGAAGCTGGTCGCGGGTGTCGAACATGGCCTCCACGCGGCCTGGCCCCTGCACCACGGCCCCGGCCGTCAGGTCGGCGGCCAGGGCGCGCTGGCGCTCGATGGCGCGGCTCAGCTCGGCGGGCGCGAACGCCCGGCCCGCGAACTGCTCGCGCAGGTGGGCCTGGCTGGCGACGGGCAGGCGCGCGGCCAGCAGGGCAGATTCGAGCAGGTAGGCGGATAGCTGGGCGGGGGACCCAGGGGACGGAGGGGACCCAGGGGACTCAGGGGTCTCGGTCGTCGGTGGCCGGCTGTACTCAGCCGCGTCGTCGGTCGT
>CAZCEC010000106.1:0-16973 GCA_964497615.1 uncultured Anaerolineales bacterium
CGACGTGGTGTTGACCAGGAACGTTTCTTCCAGCCGCGTGCCGCCGCCGGTGTCGGTCTCGCCGTCATACGGCGGATTGAGGAGGCAGAGACTGAACGTCTCGTCGGTCAGCACCGCATACTCGTAGCCGGTGTTGATGACGTGAGTCAGCACCTGCCTGGCGTCCGCGGCCCGCAGGTCAGACAGCTCGATGCCGTAGGTCTCGGCCGGGCCGTGGGCAGTGGCAATGGCGGCGAGCGCTTCGCCCTTTCCCCCGCACGGATCGAGATAGCGCCGCAGCCCTTTGCCGCCGAGCGACAGCCAGGTGATGATGCGGTGCAGGCTAGTTTCAGGGGTGGGGTAGTAGCCCAACTTCGATTGGCCTTCGATGCGCATGGCATACTCCTTTCATGCGGCCGGCCGGGAGACGCGGTTCGCTCGCCGGAGCGACACTGCGTCTCCCGGCCGGTGGGCGGATAAGTTGTGGTGCCCGTGGGCGATTCAGGGACTCACAGCTGCCGGCACAGACATTTGAGACACGGGGATCGCGGCCTGGCAGTCGCCTTCGAGCGTGATGCGGCCGTACTTGACGCCGTCCGAGATGATTTCGGCCCAGGGGGTGTCGGGCTGGATGACGTGGCCTTCGGGTGCTGGCCCGCCGGTCACGAGCGGCGCGGCCCAGCCTTCGGCCAGGGCTTCGGCCAGCAGGTACGGCCCCCAGCCGATGCGGATCGGCAGGTGAGTGCCCTGCTCCAGCATGGCGGCCAGGGCCGTGGCCGGTGCGAGCTGCTGGCTTGTGCCTTGGCTGTCGGTCCAGTGCCAGGCGCCGGCGAAGAATGGCTTCTTGCCGAAGGTAGCGGCGTCGAGCTTGACCATCGCCGGCGCGACCAGCCGCAGGAACTTTGGCCGGGCGCGGCCAGCGATGCGCGGGGCGTCCATTGTCTTGCGGAGGTAGCGGCTGTTCAGTCCCCGCGCGGTGTACGCCTGGCCCGTGTCATCGTCGCGCAGCGTCAAGAACTCACGCGTGCCGTTGACGAGCGAGGCCCAGATCGCGCCGATGACCTTGGGGTGCTGGGGCGCCAGCTCCAGCCACACAATCGTGTCGCCCTGGTCGAGCGGGGCGAGCGCGAAGCTGCGGACGACGGCCGAGACGCTGTTGTTGGTGATGCGGATGGACATGGCCGTGACTCCTTACCGGATGCCTTCGGGGTGGCCATCGTCGCCGGAGATGAGCGGCAGGCCGCGCAGCAGCCGGTAGGCGTTGGACAGGCGCCGCCAGGTCTTGCGCGGCGAGATGCGCTGCAGGTGGTGGGCCATGTAGGCCCGGCCCTTGGTCTCGGTCTGGGTGATGCCGCTGCGGTGGGCCAGCCACGCCATGCGCGAGCCGAAGACTGCGGCCTCCAGCCCGCAGCATGGGCAGCGCTCGGGCGGGGGCAGGCTGGCCGCAGCCTGCCCGCCCTTGGACTGATGGCCATCGAAGGGCTTGATGCCGCGTTCCTTCTTGGTCTGCCAGGCGCGGCGGGCGGCGTCGCTGCGCAGGGTGTCCTTCGCGTTGTCGCTGGACATGGGTGGTCTCCTGGAAAGCGAAAAGCGCCGGCAGGGCGGGGGGCTCTGCCGGCGCTGGTCCGAACTTGGATTGGTTGGGAGCTACTTGGGGGAGTAGTCGGGGTAGTACTTCGCCAGGATGGCGCGGGCGGCGGTCTTGAGCGCCTTCTGGTAGGCCTGGATCGCGGCGCGCTCCTTGACCGCGGCGCGGCGCAGCACCAGGCGCAGGCGGCGCTTCACCGCCCGGTCGCTCTCGCGGCGGATGGCGCGGCGCAGGCTCTCGCAGATGCCCTGCCGGCGCATCAGCTCCTGGAAGCAGCGGGCGGCGTGGGTCACGTCGGGTTGCACGAGCGCGCGCGGCCGGCGGGGCGGGTCGATTCGGCCCATAGGGGGCCTTTGGCTCTGGGCGCAGGGTGGTTGGTCCATGGCAGTCTCCGGGAATGGGCGCGGCGGCACCGCCGGGCGGCATGAGCCGTCCGGCTGGGCGCGAATGCGATTGGCTAAGAAATGGGGATGAGTGGAGTTACTGTGGTCCGCTCGGGGGGAGCGGGTGGGTCAGGCTGGAGACGGTGACGCCGGCCTGGCCGAAGCCCTGGGCCATCAGGTTGCGGGCCCACAGGTTGGCGAACATCCGCAGCTCCCGCAGCAGGGCCATGTGGATCGCGGGCCGGTCGCCCATCATCGTGTGGATCTCGGCGTAGCGCCCGACCGGGTCCTGGGTGATGGACAGCGGCTCCCAGGTCGGCCACGCGAAGGTCAGCTCCGGGTCGCGAATCGCGTCCCCGTTGAGCTCGCCGTAGTGGGCGACCGAGATCACGTTGCCCTGGCGCTCGATGACCAGCGGCATGTAGGGCGAGTTTTCGATGCGCAGGTGGAACTCGGTGGAGGTGTTGAAGGCTTTGTCCTGGTGGTGCCGGCGCAGAATCTCCAGCACGGCGGTCTGCATCAAGTTCATGGGAGGCTCCTTTCTCACATCAGAAAGACGGAGGACGAAACAGCGGTAGTAGCGCCAGCAGCCGTCGGCTGGTGCCAGCCGGCGCAGCGGGATGCTGAGCTCGGCCACGGGGGCGAAGCCCTGGCGGCGCTCTTCCAGCCGACGCAGGCGGTACTGGCTGGCGGACAGGAACCGGGTCCGGCCCAGCCCGTCTGCCAGGATCACGATGCGGGCTTTCTTCGGGTAGGCGCTGGGCCAATGCCGGCGGCGCTTGCGGGCGCGGTTCATGGCACTGGCTCCAGAACAGGCTGTGGCTGCCACTGCTGTTCGCCAGCCTTGACCCAGCGGGCGCACTCGAAGCGGGCGTTGAGCGGCTGGACGCTGGCCGGCAGGGCGTAGTCGCCCTCGCGCACGTCATAGCCCAGCGACTGCAGGTAGTTGCGGACGATATCGCGCAGCACCGGCAGGCCGGCGTAGATCGAGCGGTCGTTGCCGAAGCCAGGGCCATCAGGCATCCATACGATGACGTGGCCCTCGTAGAGCCACACCAGCTCGCCCTGGGCGTTGACGCCCTGCAGGGACAGGCCGACGGACTTGCGTGGGATGGCGGTTTTGCCATTGGGCAGGAAGCTCTCGACGGCGTTGAGCCGTACCACGGCCGGCCGGCCGTTGACGGGCGGGATCTCCTGGACAAAAGCAGCCACGGACGGGACGCGGAGCACACGAGTCGGTTTCATGGTGAGGTTCCTTTCCAGGTTGACTGATGAACGGATGCATTACAACCAGGGGTTGTAGCCTTCGGCCCGCCAGCGGCACCGGGTCGCCTGCGCCTGCTCGCGTGCCGTGCGGACCTCGTCCACGGTGACGCCGGGGTGGAGCACTTCGCCGCAGGCGCTAACCGCAGGCGGGATCACCCAGCGCGGCTGGCCACCCATCGCCTGCCGTGCGCGCAGGATCGGCCGTAAGCGGGCTTCCCAGTAGTGCAGGGTGCCGCCGGCGCGGCACGTCCAGCCCAGGCCGTGGGCAGTGAAGTCCAGCGGCGGGTAGGCGTCGCAGGCACTGCCGCAGATGGGGCAGGCGTCGGGGACGGCCGGCCAGTAGTCGTCGGCGTAGTCGGGTGCGCGTTCGCCGCCGGCTTCCAGGTACTCGCGCACGCGCAGGACCGACGGGCAGGCCGGCCCCAGCGTGCACTGGCAGGTCTTGCGCTTGGTGACGTGATGAAAGCGGGGGCGCACGCCCTGGCCCCAGTCCACGCGGTAGGCGTGGGCGACGACGGTCACTTGCGCCGGCCCCCAGTCGCTCAGGCCCGGCAGCAGCGGCTGCACCGGCGCAACAACGAGTTCACGTTGTGATCGAACCTGTCGGTCGAACATGGCAGCCTATTCGAAATAGTCGCCGACCGTGCGGTCTTCGTACGCCATCTCCAGGAAGGCATCGGGCTCGGGGGCCGGTGGTGGCAGCGCCTCAAGGACCTGTTTCACAGCCGCGACCGCCGCGGCGTGTTGCTCGGGGTCCAGGCCGAGGCCGAGCGACCATTCCGTTTCCTCGACGATGCGGGTCGGGAAGTTGGCCGGCAGCGCTTCGAGCTGTGCGGCGTAGTAGCCGATGGCGTCGAGCGCGACCTCGTACTCCACGTCATCCAGCGCGAGACCGGCTGCGGCCAGCAGCGCATCCAGCATCTGTTGCTCGAGCGAACGAGTGCGGGTGTAGCCCATGACAAGCTCCTTTCATGTCTGAACGGTGGCTTAAACGGCGACAGCCCCACCGGGCAGGTATCCGGTGGGGCTGTCATGTGATTTGGTTATTCAGTTGTCGAATCTCTCAGGTAATGGCACCTCCTTTCTTGGTTGTGCCATTCGGCGGATAGCGGATCACGGCAGACTTGGGGATGGCGCCGAGATAGCGGCTGGGGCGTGGGTACACGCGCCGGCCGCCCAGCTCGCGCGAGCGGGCACTGACCAGGTAGAGCAGGTCGCACGCCCGGCTGAAGGCCACGTGCGCCAGCCGCCGCTCACCCGCTTCACCGGCGCCATCCACCGCCTTCGCCGCCGGCAGCAGGCCCTCTTCCAACCCAACCACAAACACCACCTTGAACTGCAGGCCCTTCGCGGCGTGGATGGTCAGGAAGGTGACGCCTTCGTCGTCCGGGCGCTCCAGGTCGGCCTCGATCTGCGCCTGGATCGCGGCCAGGAACCGGGCGGTGTCCGGGTAGCCTTCGGCTTCGCGCCGGAGCTCGTGGATCGAGTTGAGCCGGAGCGGGCCATCCAGCTCATCCGCCAGCCAGGCGCGATAGCCGGAGTCTTCGAGAACTTGGTTGATCAGTTCGGCGGGTGGTTGGCCGCCGGCCGTCTTCCGCAGCGCCTGTGCCAGGTCCCAGAACTGCTCGATGGCCTGGACGGCACTGAGCCTGAGACCGATGGCGTCCGGTTCCGACATGGCTTCGACCAGCCGCACCCAGGTCAAGTGGTTGTCGTTGCCGCGCAACAGCCGCAGCGCCACCGGCCCCAGGCCGCGCGGTGGGGTGTTGATGACCTGGTCGAGCGCCGCTTCATCGCCGGTCGTCGCCAGCGCCAAGTAGGCCAGCACGTCGCGCACCTCGCGCCGGTGATAGAGCCGCTGCTGGCCCGGAAGCACGTAGGGCACCTGCTGGCGCATGAAGGCGTGCTCCAGCAGCGCGCTCTGGCGGTTGGTGCGAAAGAGCACGGCCATCTCGTTCAGTGGCGTGCCGCCCCGCGCCAGCCACTGTGCTTCGCCCGCGACAAACGCCGCCTCGTCGTGCTCGCTGGCCAGACGCACGTCGCGGATCAGCTCGCCGGCGCCGCGTTGGGCGGTCAGATCCACATCCGGGTACTGCCCTGGACGGAACAGCGCGCCGGCCGCCGCCACGATCTGCTGCGTCGAGCGGAAGTTGTCCTGCAGGCACACGAGTGGCGCGTCGGGGAAGTCCGAGTGGAACTGGGCTGAGAGGCGCGGATAGTGGGCGTGGCGCCACTCGTAGATGGACTGCGCCGCCGAGGCCGCCACCACCAGGTTTTCGCCTGGCCCAGCCAGGAGGCGCACCAGCGCGTACTGCCCCAGACTGGTGTCCTGGAACTCGTCCACCATGACGAAGCGGTAGCGCTGCTGCAGCTCGGCCAGCAGGCCGGCATCCGTGCGTAACAGCCGCGCCGCTTCGAGCACCAGGTCGGCGAAGTCCGAGGCGCGGGCTTGGGCCAGCAGCGCCTGGTAGCGGTCGTATACGTTTGCAAGGGCCTGCTGCGCGGGCGAGTCTCGCACCGTGGTGAACGCTGCTGGCCCGAGCCCTTGTTCCTTGGCATCCGCTACCAGGCCGGCGACGAACACCGGCGGCCAGACCGTCTCGGGCAGGCGCGCGTCGGCCATGGCGCGGCGCAGGACGCGGAACGCCTGGATGGGATCGTAGATGGTCAGGGGGTGGTGCTTGCGGTCGGGCTGGCTGGCCAGGAGGCGGCGGGCGAAGGCGTGGAGGGTGAGGATGGGGAGGTCGTCGGTGTCTTCGTCAAGCAGGCGCTGGAGCCGTTCGCGCAGCTCCAGTGCGGCCCGGCGGGTGAAGGTGAGCAGGAGCACCTCGTAGGGCCAGGCGAGGCGGTCTTTCACCAGGCGGGCGTAGCGCGCCAGCAAGAGCGTGGTCTTGCCGGTGCCGTGCCCGGCCTGGATTTCCAAGGGCCCAGCGACATGCTGCACGACACGCTCGCGGACTGGGCCATCGGTGGATGCCACATTTCATCACCTCCTTTCTGTTTGGGGAACGCAAACAGGCCATCCAGAGATGGCCTATACCTCTGTGGACTATCTCGTCGTGTTATTTGCGCCGATAAGGGCGGAGACAAATAGTCGCTCTTGCTGAGCACCGTGGCTGAGTTCACGCGGTAAACGGTTGAGTGTCCGATAGCCGCGGATCGAAGTGCGATTTGTTTCTCAGGATGCACGTGTGCGTTTTCAGATGAGTGTGGCCGCTCCTTACCAAGCCAAGAGACGAAGCCTTGCTTGCTTTTGCTCGCCAAGGCCAATCAGAGAGTTGGTGTGACGAGGATGTGTCGGTCGGCAAGCGGATAGTTGCACGAGTCGGACACACAAAGGCGGGAAATAGAAACTGCTATGCAGACTAGCACGATCAACGAAGCGAAGTCAATAGGCGCAGGGCGGCCAGTTGAAGTCTTCCTCCGCCTTGGTGCTCCATGACGGTCGCCCACTCGGGCCCGTTGGCACCTTGATGGGCTTGGAACTACTGAAATGCGCCCAGCCTGGCACGTCAGACGTCCGGACTTACCCCTGCGCCGGTTGATGGCCGGCCACCGGCGACAATCACCTGCGCGGGTTCGCGTCAGGACCGGAGAATTCGTGCCACCAGAGCGCCGGTGATTAGGATTATGGTGACACCACCGAGCAGGACACCAACTTTGACAAAGCCAGACAGGGGCTCGGTCCAGTTCGGCTGACTCGCCATGTAGAACAACCACACCATTGCGGCAATAGTGATCGCTACTCGCACAAGCATCAAGTCTCATTCTCCTTTCCGATGAGGTCAATAACGGCCACTTCAAGGTGGCTCGCACGGGGTGACGCAACCCGAACGGTTACGGGCACAAGGCTGAACAACAGATACGTCAGCCTTGTTCGGATATGGCCGACAAGGCAGTTGGGGCGGACCCGTCTGCGCCGGCGAGATGCCCTTTCGGCTGTCCGCCCCCAGGTGCTGGGCGAGCGTATCGCGCAATATGCGTGTCGTCACCGAGTCCCGCCAACGCGCATTGCACACAGCCCGGGTCACGAACGACCCGGGTGGGAGTGAGCCACTGACTCTTGGCGGTGCGCCCAATTCCCAGTAGGTCGTATTCGGTTAGCGGACTGACTGGACGAAGCCCAGAAACGTACACCGCCAATTCATTGATCGCCATCGAGGCAATGGCACCATTAAGCGAGACCACGGAAGGCGCCGGCGCGTCCATACCAGTCACGTAGCCGCGGCGGTATTGGTCAACCTGCTCTTCAGGTGTGCTCAGGAAGTAGCGGGCCTCAGTGGGATCGATCTGGTGGAGGCAATGTAGGCATGGTCCTCCCGGCACGACGACCACCAAGCGCCCGCCGGCACCTGTGATCTGGCCATCTTCGGTCTCGATGCCGGTAGCTAAGTCGAAGTAAGGGATGGTGTAGGCCACCGCCAGCTCGTTTAGCACCAGCCGGGCACCGTCATTGTCTACGCAGCCGAAGATGACATCGGCTCCTTTGAGGGCATCCAGTGCAGCCGGTGCTCTCAAGTCCGCAGCAAGGCTACGGACCTGTGCACCCGGCGCAATGCCCCTCACCAGCCGCTCAGCCAACAGCACCTTCGAGACCCCGATATCCGCGGCGGTGGCGGTGACCAAGCGGTTCAAGCTAGTCCTGTCGGCGCAGTCCCCGTCGATCACCACCAGGTCCCGGCTGCCGAGGTAGGCCAACTGCTGGATGACGTGTGAGCCGGTACCGCCTAAGCCAACCACGCCGATGCGCAGTCGGTCCAGCATGCGCTGCCCGGTTGGCGTGAACCACGGCAGCTGCCGGCCAAAAATCGGATCGGCCACGGCGCTGTCATCGTCGCGCGAGACCAGCTGCCGCAGCTGCGCCCCGGCCACGGTGATGCTCGTGAGCCGGCCGGTGGCCCCGTCGGGCAGCGAGTACTCGCCGTAGACGAGCTCATCGCCCCACACCGTCGCGGCATAGGGGCGGTTCGGCAGCGAGGCGTGTATGTAGGCCGCGAACTCCGGCAGGCCCTGGCGGTCGATGGCCGAGAAGCGTGGCCGGTTCCCGCCATGATTGTGCGCTTCGACCAGGCATGCCCCGGTGCGCGCGGCAGCGTTCACGGCTCGCAGCACCCCTTCCAGGCTGACCTCATGCCCGTCCCAACCAGCCGAGACGTCAGTATCAGGGATCAGGACTGCATCCTGCGCCAGCAGCACAGGCTCCCCGTTCGACCAGGCCCAGCGGGCGAGCAGGAAGGCGAAGTGCTCGCCCGGCGTGCCGAACAGATGGCGCCGCATGGCCAGCCAGAGGGCTTCCGGTAGACGCAGTGTGCCCATCAATTCACCTCCGCCAGGCGGAGGACCACGCCGGCCAGGAAGGTCATCAGGTTGTGGCCCTGGAGCACATCGGCGTGCGGCCGCCAGTCGCCGCCCTCGACGTGGTATGAGAACTGGAGCCATGGCCGGCCGAGCACGGTCTGGTTGGGGCTGGCATTGCCCGGGAGCTGGCCATTCGCCAGCCGCAGGTCAGGGTCGGCGTAGAAGTTGTCCGGGGGCGTGACCGGGTATCCGGGTGGAATAAGGACGAGCACCGTGGTCTCGCCCTTGTTCCACCCGGGCACGAGCGGCCGCCGCCGAATCAGCACCCAGTCCAGGCCGGGGCCGACCTCGATCTCGCCAAATTGGCGGGCGATGAGGTCGATTTCGCGCTTGCGGCGGTCGTCCACCTCAGCCTCGCTTGAAGCGTGGCGCCTTCCTGAAGCGGCGCCCCGGCTTCAGATCGATTGGTTCGTCCAACCCCACCGACTGCTGGCTGCCGTCCTCCAGGAATAGCACCAGGCCTGTAGCGTGGGGGATGCCGGCGGCGTCCATGAGCTCCCCGCCGGTCACCGGCGTGTGGTCGAAGCGATACTCTACATCATCGATAAACACGGTGTAGAACGGGCCCTGGCCGACTTCCGGCGAGCCTCCCAAACGGACCTCTGGCTGTGTTGTCATGTCGGTGACTCCTTTGCAGACCAGGAAGCGGATCCGGAGATCAAGTTGACTTCTTCTCCTGTAGTTACTACCCGACAACTACCGGTTTTTGCCAACTTGGGCGTGTTACGTAAAGCCCGTGTGGCTGCCGAACAGCGCAACCCGACTTCTGTCCTTCATGGCAAAAATGCCTGACGAGTCGGTAGTAATATGGGGGACCCTTGAGGAGGGGTGCAATTTGGACGAAGACATCTACCGAGAGCTGGTCAACCAGGACTGGCCGGCGCTTTATGGCAAACTGGTTCTGTATGCTCACTACCGCGCTCGCGTGATGAATTACCCGCGGCGGACAGAGGGCCACAGCGAACTGCGCGCGGAACTCGGCGTCGAGCCGGACCTCGAATTGGGCCTCGGCCAGACCGTGCTTGATGTCGTTCACACAGTAATCGCCAAGGCCTTCGAGGGTAAGCGCCATTGGCGGCCGTCCGACGGGCCCTTGCTGCCCTGGCTTAAGCGGCAGGTGGACAGCGAAATGGACCACCTGTACCAGTCCAAGGACTTTCGCACCGAAACGCAGCTGGAGAAGACGGATGAGGAGGGACACCTTCTCGTGGAAATGGAACGGGTGCATCATCTCGAAGGTAATTCTGACTTGGCCGCTCACGCTCGCCGGCTAGAGGACGCAAACGTCGAAGGTGAAGAACGACTTGCACAAGAAGAACATGCGCGCCGGCAGGTTGATCGCCTGCTGGACGTCATCTCAGATGACCCTGAGTTGATGGTGATATTCGACGCGATGATGGACGGGGCTGATAAGGCCGAAAACATCGCCAGATTGAAGGCTCTACCGGTTGAGGAAGTTTACAGGCTCAAACGGAAGCTCCGGCGTCGCGCCAACAATATCAGATCCTAGAAAGCCATAATTGAGGCAAACAGATGATTGACCGGAACACTTCCAACACGGATAAAGAGTTCCTGGAGCGCCTAGCGAAATTCCTGGCTGAAGTCGAGCCAGACAATCCGGAGGAGATCGAGGGGGCGTTGCGTGAGGCTGGATATGATCCGAGCGAAATCACGAAGCAAGCGACTGCCTTGCTTGACCAGCTACAGTCGCGTTCACCCTATGACTGGCGGAACCGGTCGACAGGCGAAATCGAAGCAGAACGAAAGCGCCTGGCAGCGAAAGCTGCCGTCCCCGAACAGCACAGCCGTGCCAGTTTGATCGACAGCATTCAGCACCTGATAAAGATGCTCGGAGGCGAAGGGGCGCAGCTTGTCACGGCGCACAGGAACTTTGAACGCGCCACGGATGAAGACTTGGCGAGTCTGCTGTCTGAGCTCCAGTATCTGGCCGATAAGAAGGGGCGAAACGCGGGATCGGCTATAGGCGAATGATCCATGCCGTCACCGGAGTTCTACGCCCAACGCGTCATAGACCGGCTTCGCATTCGAGACTTCAATGACCTGCAACATCTGGAAGAAATCGCTTGGGCCCGTGGGGCGCTGGTCAACGACAAGGACCTTGAAGGGTCCGAGGCGCGTATCGTTATCACGGGCCCGCGCGCGGTTATCACAGTTTCCACCAAGATCAGCGATCCGCGTCGGCGCCGTTTCAGCATTGCGCACGAACTAGGCCACTTTGAGATGCACCGTAATCGTGCGGATTTCACTTTGTGTGCTGGCACCGATTTGGACGACTGGGAGTCGCGCCAGGCTGGCAAGAGCCGCGAGCACGAAGCCAATGAATTCGCGGCGGCGTTCTTGCTGCCGCGTCAGTTCTTCGAAGCCCGGTGCCAGGAACAGCCATCCCTCGAACTCATTCGTGCCCTGGCAGATCAATTCGCCGTCTCGCTGACGGCCACTGCGCGCCGGTTCGTGCACTTCAGCCCAGAGCCGTGCGCGATTGTGTTCTCGCGGGCCGGATACATTCGGTGGTTTCACGAAAGCCACGAGTTTCGGGAACTGGGCCTGTTTGTCGATGTGAAGAGCAAGCTTGACCCTGCAACGATGGCGTCACTGTTCTTTAGGGGCCAGGCTGTTCCACCGCGAGCGGTACCCGTTAGCGCCACCGCGTGGTTGCGTCCGGGCAGGTACCACCGCAATTTCGCGATCCGCGAACAATCGTGCCCAATGCCGAACTACAATGCGGTGCTGACGTTGTTATGGGTGGACGACGACATCGAAGACGAGGAGGACGACTTCGAAGACTAGATAGTTTTCCGACCTGCTATGCACCACCAATCCGGCAAATCAATGACCAGGCTATCCAATTGGCTGCACGGTTAGCAGGCATGCAGAGTTGCCGATTACCCTACGGCGTGATATTCACGCAACCATGCCGATGTTCTTCACTGAGTACCGGCTTGCACGATGCATCCATCTACAAGACGGATCACCCGGTCGGCCTCGCTGGCGATGCGTTCGTCATGCGTCACAATGACCAGGGTCAATCCGCGCTCACGTTGAAGCATACGCAGCAGCGCCAGTACCTCCTCCCCGGTGCGCGTATCGAGGTTGCCGGTCGGCTCATCGGCCAGGATGATCTTGGGCGTGTTGACCAAGGCGCGGGCGATGGCCACCCGCTGCTGCTCGCCCCCGGATAGCTGCGCTGGGCGATGGTGCAGCCGGTCGTGCAGTCCCACGGCGGCCAGCAGCTCGCGCGCCTGCCGGTCGAGATCGAAGCCCAATCGCCGCCGCTGAGGCAGCAGCGGCAGCATCACATTGTCCAGCACGTCGAGAACCGGGATCAGGTGGAAGAGCTGGAAGACGAAGCCAAAGTACTCGAGGCGAAAGTCAGCCAGCTCGTCGTGCTTCAGGTCGCTGGTGCGCGTGCGCGCGACCGTGATCGTGCCCGCGGTCGGGGTGTCGAGCGTGCCAATCAGGTTGAGTAGAGTCGATTTGCCGGAGCCGGATGGGCCGGTAATGGCGACGAATTCGGCCGGAGCCACCTTCAGCGAGACACCGTCGAGGACGCGTAGCGGCCGCTCGCCGGCGAACACCTTCACCAGCCCGCTCGTCTCAATCATAGAGTTTCCTCGTGTGCCGTGTGACTCACTCATACCGCATCGCCTCCGCTGGCGGCACGCGCGTGGCCTGGACGGCAGGATAAACCGCGGCCAGGCTGGCTACGAGAATGGGCACAACCACGCCGATAGGCAGCAGACTGAGGCCAGCGACTACCGGCAGCGCAAACAGGCCCGTGAGCAAACCGGCCGCCATGCCCCAGCCAACCAGCCCGCCGAGCAGACCAAGGCCGGTGGCCTCCCACAGAATTAGGGCAAAGACGCTGCGGTTCTTCCAGCCGACTGCCTTGAGCAGGCCCATCTCCCGCCGGCGCTCTAGCACCCCCATCAAAAGTACATCGGTGGTGGCCAGTGCGGCGACCAGTAGCGACACCCCGAGCAGCAGGTAGTGCAGCGGGCTGATGTGTACCAGGATCAGTTCGCCGAGCACGGTTCCCGCCAGGTAGCCCTTGGTGTGCAGCGCGGCGCCCACGAATACCAACCCGAGAGCGACGGCCGTGGCGATGGTCGCTAGCGCCAGCAGCAGCCGCGCTGGCCGCTGGAGCATCTGCCGCCAGGCGTACCCCGCGACGGAAAGCCGGCCGGCGCGCCACTCGAGCGCCACGGCCAAATCCTCACGGGCGAACATGGCCGCCGGGCTTAGCCGCGCGGCCAGCGCCGCCGGCAAGAGGCTGCCGAGGGTGCTGAGGGCCAGGCTGAGCGGGAGAATGGCGACAATCCGCTGCCACGGCAGGCTCAGCCCCAAGGCTGCGACGAGAAGCCAACCGAGACTCAGGCCAAGCGTGCCAGCGATAGCGCCCGCGAGGACGTTCTCAGACAGCACCAGGGTGAATACCGCCCCGTCCGGCCAGCCGAGGGCCTTCTGCAGCGCGATCGAGCGCGCACGAGCCAGCATGCTCATGAGGGTCGTGTTGAGGATGTACAGAGTCGTCACAACCAGCACAACCGAGAAGAGGATGACGTTGGCACGCTTGACCTCGCGGGCAATCTGATAGCTGACGCCCATCTGGAGCCAGCCCTCTTCGACGTAGCCCAGCGGCGGGACCTCGCCCGCACCGGGGATAAAGACCAGCACACGCCGCGGCGAGGAGCCGACGGTGACGTCAACCGTCAGGCCGGTGCGGTCAATGATCTCAGCCGCGATCTGCTCGACGCGCTGCTGGGCCTCGGGCGAGTACTGGTCTACCCCCGCCACGCGAACGCGGATGGCGCTGATTGGCTGGCCAGGATGGAGTACATTGAGCTGTTCTGCCGCCTCCAGCGTCGTCAGCGCCAGGGGTGGGCTGACTAGGTAGTCCAGCTTGTTGAAGGTCGGCTTGAGCGCCACCGGTTCAAGAGTGTGGCCGTCCAGGTCGAAGCGCAATAGGGCACTTGGCGGAAAGTATGTCTCCAACGGCACCTCCGCCGCGGCGTCGGGCCGGGGCAGGCGCTCGATGTCGTAGACGCCGCTGATCGCAAATGCTGGCAGGCCGCCTCCCATACCGGCTCCGGGGGGCTCGCGGAATAGCACGGCCGGCGAGGTCTGCGCGGGTGGCATGAACGTGACGTGCCAGCCGCTGTGATATCCGGGCGTGTTCTTGTAGGGCCGAGCTTGAAGCACCGGCCCGATGGCCCCTGGCGGTAGTACATAGTCCGCATAGGTCAGGCCCTCTGGAATAGCACTCAGGCTGAAAAACGCCCGCAAGGCTTGTTCATCCTCCTGGGCCGCGCGATAACTGCCTTGACCGTCAAATGTCCAGGTCCGAATGGTTTCCGTCTCCTGACCGTCTAGATAGCCGGGGCCGGCTTCCCTGGCTTCTGCCAGCGCCTCGTCGCTCAGTGGCAGGTCAAGCCGTTTCCAGGTCGTACTCAACGTGAAACTGACGTAGCTGGAAGCGTTGAAGATCAGCGGGATGTCGCCTGGTTGCGCGGCGTCCAGGTATTCGCCGCTAACCATCGCCTGTTTCAGGCCCACCAAGCGGTCTTCTTGCTCGGGGTCGACCGCGGCCAGCAGCGCCGGCAGCGCAAAGGCAGTCTGGCGGAACCAGGGTCGGGTATTCGGGTCCTCGAGGAGTTGCCCCTGCCAGGCGGCCTGGATGTTGTAGTATGGGCTGTCGAAGAGGTGATAGAAATCGCCGCCGGCCTGGGGACAGTAGAAGTACTCCCGGCCCGTAGCCGGATAGGGCCGAGCGCCGTCGCTGGTGCCGAGCGTATTCTCCAGGGCATAGAAGCCAGGCTCGCACGCCACTTCCAGCGGGGCACGGAAGTACAACTCGAAATAGCCCAGCATCGCCACCGGCGCGGCCACCTCCACGCCCGGGATGGTGCGGATCGCGTCGTACTCGTCCAGCGAGATCCCACCGCTCAGCTCACTGAGGTGATTGGCCTGCACCAGGCTGTACTGCCGCTCGACCTCCGAGCGCGCGCCGACCGGCCGAATCAGCAGGTGGTAGGTCGTGTCCCAGTGCTGGGCGATGTCCTGATCGACCGTGACGCGGGTGGTCTCGACGGCGCTCAGCAGCAGGCTATAGGCGGCACTGACCACCAGCAGGCCGAGTAGCAGGACCGCGCTTCGCTCGCGCCGCGCCAGAAGCAGAGTCCACGCCAGGCGAAACATGGGTGCCTTCTGTCAGTGTATCGACTCGGCGATGCGGATGGCCTCGGCCTGATCGAGGCTCAGGCTGCCCAGGACGAAGTTAAGGCCCTCCGCCTCCCAGACCAGCATCTTCCCGTCCACCCAGGCCGCCGTGTGACCACTCACCTCGGCCGGCTCGACCGTGCCGTCCGTCACAGTCAGGCTGGCAACTACGGTGACCTGACCCGGCTCGGCATCAGGCTGCTCGCCCACGGGTGTCAGGATCAGGACGATGTCGCGGGCCGGCCCGCCAAACAGCAGGTAGGCCCGCTCGGGAATGCCGGCCGGCGGGAGGTGCACTGCACGCAAGGCATAGCCCGGCGGCAGGTCGGCCGGCAGCCGCAGGCGGAAGCTTGCGGCAGCCTGAGCGTCAGCGAGTTGGTTGAAGGTGCGGATGTCGGGCGAGGCACCTGGCGGCAGCGGGCCGCCATCCAGGCCAAGGTCGGTCTCGATCGTCCACCGGTCTTCGGGCGGTGCAGCGGGCGTGGTAGGCGAGCTGGTATGCCGCTGCTCGACCCACGAATACGGCCCGAGTTCCAGGCGCCGAATGAACTGAGTTACCAGCGCCTGAGCCGTGGGTGTCGTGAGCAACATCAGAAGGACGAGCGCCGCTAGTCCGACCGCAGACAGTGCCAACCGGCCGAGCCGTGGCGATGGCCGGCGGGCTATGCGCCCTTCACTTGCCATCCGGCGGCGGCTGAAGGCCGCGAAGTGACCACTCGTAGCCAGGCCTGAGGTGGGTGGTTCAGCAGCCAGGCGCTGCTGGAGCAATGCCCACAGCTTGCGCTCAAATGCGGCCCCCGGGCGCGGCTGCGTGCTGGCGAGATGGGCGCTGAGGCCCAGGAGCGAATGTGCCCACTGCCGAGAGGCGCCCTCAGCGGCCAGCATAGCGTCAACTTCGTCCAGCAAGGCCTGCTGCTGCGGACCAAGCTGTTCCGGATCAGGCATGGGTCACCTCGTCTTCGGCCGGAAAGGTCTGCAGATACAACCGATGCAGGTCATCGAGGGCCCGACACAGGTGCGAGGCCACCGTGCGCTCGTCGATGCCGAGGACCTGCGCGATTTCGCAATTTCGCAGCCCACCGGAGAACTTGAGGGTCACGATCTCTTGCCGGCGGGGCGAGAGTTGGGCGATAAGCCGGCGAAGGTGCGCCAGCTTCTCTTTCTGCTCGGCCACATCGAACGGCAACAGGGCAGAGGTAGCTAGGTCAGGCAACTCATCGAGCGGCACCGACGCCGGTTCGCGCCGGCGCTCGCGGTAGTAGTCGACTACCTCGTCGTGCGCGATCCGAAAAAGCCAGGCGGCAAAGGATCCCTCGCCCCGTGGCTCAAACCGCCCCAGACCCGCCACGACCTTGGTGAAGATGCTCGAAACGACGTCCTCGGTGTCGGGCAAACCACCAACGCGGTAGCCAACGTAAGCGAATACGCGAGGCAAGTAATGCTCGTAAAGCACCTGGAACGCGCCCGCGTCCTCACGGGCCTGTGAGAGAAGCTGGCATTCTTCAGCGGGATCGAGTTGACTCGGTACAGGCGCCATCTTGGCCAATAGCTCTGCTAGCCCGTCTCGATTATTAAACCGTAAGCCAGGTGCGATTACTGCATTTCGTCCCGAAACGCACGGACAAACATCGCGGGTGAAGGAATCACGCCATATGCAGTGATTTGGAGTGAATACGTCCGATACACTGTTGGCGGTCGTTCAGATAGCCGACTGCCACACTCTTGAACAGGACGTTATGACTCGGCTAACAAATGACATTCCAGTGTCATGCTCAGCATAGCGCAAAGATGTCATGAAAGTCGGCCGACTGGCTATTGACCGCTCCATGTGCCAACCGTAAGATAGTCGCAACTTCATAGCACTGACCGCTGGCCGCACGGGCTGACTGTGCGGCCTTTTGTTTCTCAGACTACGACAGAAGCAAGCATGAAGGAGTTGCGCAGAACGCAGCACGTGGACATTTATGTCTTGTCCACATGTGGACAAGACATAAATATTGTGAGCATGACTTGTGCGCGGTCGCTCTCAAAGGCAAGGATATTCCGGTCAAAATGGCGAAAATTGCCCCTCGCGACTCTATGATCACATCTCACAGGCACTAATGCGTGTTAGTTCAACCATAGTTTGCGCGTTTTGAGCCGACTATGCTTTGACCTGGGTG
>CAZCEC010000107.1:0-8199 GCA_964497615.1 uncultured Anaerolineales bacterium
GATGGTGGAGGGGCTGAGGCGGGTTCAGAATGACAGGGAGAGGGCGAGGGGGGCGGTGAGTCTTCGGTGGTGGGACACGGTGAGATTCTTCACCCGCTTACGGGGGGCTGGATGGTGGAGGGGCTGAGGCGGGTTCAGAATGACAGGGAGAGGGCGAGGGGGGCGGTGAGTCTTCGGTGGTGGGACACGGTGAGATTCTTCACCCGCTTACGGGGGGCTGGATGGTGGAGGGGCTGAGGCGGGTTCAGAATGACAGGGAGAGGGCGAGGGGGGCGTGGAAGAACAAGGATGAGGCATTCTCGCGGCGCGGGGGGCGCCGGGAGAGGGCGGTGTGAGTGCAGGCGTCAAGGTGATTTGGGCCGGGTTCGGCGGCAAGGCCGGCCGCTGGCGCGGGGCTGCTACGCAGAAGCACCCGCGCCACGGGGGTGAGAGGCTGGGGCCGGTGGCAAGGCGGGCCGCTGGCGCGGGGCTGCTACGCAGAAGCACCCGCGCTACGACGATGGCGAGGCCGGAGCCGGCGGCAAGGCCGGCCGCTGGCGCGGGGCTGCTACGCAGAAGCACCCGCGCTACGACGATGGCAAGGCCGACTATTCTTCGGCGTCGCTTTCGGCGGCGGTGGGCATGGGGACGGTGCCGGCGCCGACGTGGGCGCGGATGGCGCGCTCGATTTCATCGGCGAGGTCGGGGTGCTCCTTGAGGTAGGCTTTGGCGTTTTCGCGGCCCTGGCCGATGCGGGTGTCGTTGTAGGAGAAGAAGGCGCCGCGCTTGGTGAGGACTTCGAACTGAGCGCCGAGGTCCACGATGTCGCCTTCCTTGGAGATGCCTTCGTTGTACATGATGTCGAATTCGGCTTCGCGGAAGGGGGGGGCGACCTTGTTCTTGGTGACGCGGACGCGGGTGCGGGAGCCGACGACGTCGGCGCCGTTCTTGATGGCCTGGATGCGGCGGACGTCGAGGCGGACGGAGGCGTAGAACTTGAGGGCCATGCCGCCGGTGGTGGTTTCGGGGTTGCCGAACATGACGCCAATCTTCTGGCGAAGCTGGTTGGTGAAGATCATGGCGGTGTTGGACTGTTTGATGGCGCCGGAGAGCTTGCGCAGGGCCTGGGACATGAGGCGGGCCTGCATGCCCATGGGGGCGTCGCCCATGTCGCCTTCGATTTCGGCGCGGGGGACGAGGGCGGCGACGGAGTCGACGACGACGACGTCAATGGCGCCGGAGCGGGTGAGGGCTTCGGCGATTTCGAGGGCCTGCTCGCCGGTGTCGGGCTGGGAGATGTAGAGGTTGTCTATGTCCACGCCGCAGCGGGCAGCGTAGCTGGGGTCGAGGGCGTGTTCCATGTCTACATAGGCGGCTAGGCCGCCGCGGCGCTGGGCCTGGGCGACGATGTGCTGGCAGATGGTGGTCTTGCCGGCGCTTTCGGGGCCGTAGATTTCGGTGACGCGGCCGCGCGGGACGCCGCCGATGCCAAGGGCCAGGTCGAGGGCGAGGGAGCCGGTGGGGATGGACTCGACGGCAAGATGGGTGGCTTCGCCGAGGCGCATGAGGGCGCCATCGCCGAATTGTTTTTTGATCTGCGCCAGCGTGGCGTCGAGGGCTTTTTCTTTGGCACCAGGGGGCATGGTGAGTCTCCTTAGCTTAGGGCAAAGGGCGCTGGCGTTGCCGGCAGAGACCTGCCAGGTTTCGCGAGTCTTCTTGACCAGCAGGCGTGGAATGCAAAACCTGGCAGGTCGAGCGCCATACCGCACGAGTCTACTTGAGCGAAAGTGAAAACGCAAACATTGTGTCATAATCGCGCACATGTTTGGTGATCGGCAGGTGCACATCCGGCCGGGCAACCCGGCGGACCGCAACGCGGTGGCGACGCTGATGCAGTTTGAGCGCTTCGTGCACGCCCACCTGGATTGGAAGCCGGCGGAGGACTGGCTGGGGCGGCAGCCGTATCTGCTGGCGGAGCGGCGGCGGCGGCTGATTGGGGCGCTGGCGTGCCCGCCGGACCCGCCGGGCACGGCCTGGCTGCGGTTGTTCGCGGCGGTGGATGAGACGCCGCACGGGGACATCTGGAACTTGCTGTGGCCGCCAGCGGCGAATGAGCTGCGCGCGCTAGGGGTGAAGCTGGCGGCGGCCATTTGCCTGGACCCGTGGGTGGGTGATTTGTGCCAGGCGGCGGGGTTCAGCGAGACGCATGGGGTGGTGGTGCTGTCGCGGCAGCGGGGACCGCTGCCCCCCGCCCCGGCGCGCGCGGCGCCGGTGAAGGTGCGGCCAGCGCGCCGGGAGGAATGGGACGCGATTGCGGCGACGGACCTGGCGGCCTTCGCGCCGCCCTGGCAGATGTCGCGGGAGGTGATCCGCGAGGCGATGGCGCTGGCAGACTGGCTGACAGTGGCGGAGGCCGAGGGGGAGGTGGTGGGCTATCAACTGGCGACGCCCAGCCAGCCGGGGGCGCACCTGGCGCGGCTGGCGGTGCAGCCGAGCTGGCAGGGGCAGGGGATTGGGGCGGCGCTGGTGCGGGACTTGCTGGAGTATGCCAACCGGCGCAACTACCGCGAGGTGACGGTGAACACGCAGGACACAAACGCCGCCTCGCTGAATGTGTATCAGCGGCTGGGGTTCCGGCTGACGAACACGCGTTATCCGGTGTATCAGCTCGCGCTGGGGTAGATGCTATAATCGCCGCAGAGACCCATTCATGAGCGAAAATCTGGGCCGGGCGCTTCCAAACGCGTGGGTGCGGCGGATCATGCTGGCGATTCAGGATGTGATGGGCACCAGCGGGCTGGCGACGATCCTGCGGCAGGCCGGGTTGCAGCGCTATGCCAACAGCCTGCCGCCGAACGACCAGGCGCCGGGCCCGCACGCGGCCGAGTATGCGGCTTTGCTGCAAGCGATTGAGAACTATTACGGGCGCGGGGCGCGCGGGACGCTGACGCGCATCGGCTATGCGGCGTTTGGGCGGCTGGTGGCGAGCCGCCAGGCAGCCGCCAGCCTGAGCCGGGGGCTGTGGCAGGTGCTGCCGCCCGCCAGCCGGAAGCTGGAAGCGCTGCGCTGGTATGCGCGGCAGGCGGCGACCCGCCGGGGCCAGATCACGGTGCACCAGGACGATCAGCACATTCAGGTGGTGGATCAGGACAGCGACGCGACTTTTGGCCGGGAGCGCGCCACGCCGCTATGCTGGGTGACGCTGGGGGAGATCCAGGAGGCGCTGAAGTGGGGGACGGGGCTGGAGTTTGAGGCGGCGGAGATGACGTGCCGGGCGAAGGGGGATGCGGTGTGCCGGTTTGAAGTGGGGGAGGCGATTGGGTGAAGCTCAACACCATCGTTCACCGCTGAGAGCGCGGCCCACTTCACTTCGTTCCGGGGGGCTACGCACAGAACGCGGAGAATATCGAATCAGATGGCACTTGTCGAAGAAAAGCTGACGGCCAGCGATGGGGTGCGGCTGCGGGCGCGGATGTGGGCGGCCGAGAGGGCCGGGCCGGAGGGGGCGGCGCGGGGGCTGGTGGTGCTGACGCACGGGCACGGGGAGCATAGCAGCCGGTATGTGCACGTGGCGGCGGCGCTGAACGCGGCCGGCTATGCGGTGGCGGCACACGACCTGCGCGGGCACGGGCAGAGCGGCGGGCCGCGCGGGCACGCGCCGAGCTATGAGCAGGTGCTGGATGATGTGCAACAGGTGTATGACTGGGGGGTAAAGCAGCATCCAGGGGTGAAGCGGTTCCTGTATGGGCACAGCCTGGGCGGGCAGATCACGCTGGCGTTCGCGCTGGAGCGCAAGCCGGAGGCGGCGGGCGTGGTGGTGACCGGGCCGTGGCTGCGGCTGAACCCGCCGCCGCCGAGGTCAAAGGTGGTGCTGGGGCGGGTGATGAGCCGCGTGTGGCCGACCTTTACCCTGAATACGGAGCTGGAAGCGGTGCCCATGGCGCACGACACCGAGCACCTGAACAGCCTGCCGGAGCTTGAGCTGACGCACACCAAGATCACCGCCAAGCTGGGGGCGGAGGCGCTGGACCACGGGCTGAGGCTGCTGGAGCGGGCGGGCGAGTTCACGTACCCGGTGTTTCTTCTGCACGGGGAGGCGGACCCGGTGACCGACCCGAAGGCGTCGCGCGAGTTTTACGAGGCGGCGGGGAGCGCGGACAAGACGCTGAAGGTGTATCCGGGCCTGTATCACGAGATCCACAATGAGTTTGAGCGGGGGGAAATCCTGGCGGAGGTGGTGGCGTGGATGGAGGCGCGGCTGGACAGCAAAGCGCCCCGTTGAATTGCAGCGATACCCTTCGCGCGCAGACTTGAATGCATGCCTGAGAGGTGCGACATGCGCTCAGGGTGACAGTGAGAGCATAGCGGGGCGCCTCGGGCCCATAGCAATAACACGGATTTGCGGAAACGTGACGGGCTGACGCTTAAAAGCCGGCGACGCCGAGGGCGTGCAGGAGGGCGACGATGAGGGGGGCGACGAGGAGGGCGGGCAGGTAGTTGGCGACGCGGATGGGGCGCAGTTCGAGGAGGGCGCCCACGCCAATGGCCATCATGAGCAGGCCGCCAACGGCCGTCATTTCTGCAATCATGGGGTCGGTGAGCAGGCTTTGGGCCTGGACCGCCAACAGGGTGAGGCCGCCCTGGTAGACCAGGATGACGACGACGGAGAACAGCACCCCCACGCCCAGCGAGGCGGCGAACGCCAGCGCGGCGAAGCCATCCAGCAGAGACTTGATCGCCAACAACTGATAGTCGCCCGTCAGCCCGTCCTGGATGGACCCGAGGATGGTCATGGGGCCAACGCAGAAGATGAGGCTGGCGGAGACGAAGCCCTTGATGAAGCGGGCCGTGCCGTCGGTGCTGAGGCTGCGGGCGAAGCGTGCCTCGAGCCAGCCGCCGAAGCGCTTGAGGGCCAATTCGATATTGAGCCACTCACCCAGCAGGCCGCCGAGGAGGGCGCTGCCGAGGGTAATGAGGGCGTTGTTGGAGTCGAATGTCATCTGCACGCCGAGCGCGATGGTAAACAGGCCCAGCGCCCAGACCACGGTTTCGCGGATGCGCTCCGGCAGGCGGCCGCCAACGAGGGTGCCGAGCGTACCGCCCAGGAGAACCGCGACGATGTTGATGAGGGTGCCAGTCATGCCTGCTCCGGATCGGGGGCGTGCCTTGCCGCCCAAGGCCAGGGGATTATAATGCCGGTATGTCAGCGCGCCATCGAGTCCTGTACATCGCGGCCTATGCGACAATCTTTGGGCTGATCGCCTGGGTGCTGATCAGCATACTCAACCGGCGCGCGCCCGCGCAGCCGGTGATCCTGCCCGTGCCACCGACCCCCCTGCCCTTGCGGGTGCATGTGAGCGGGGCGGTGGCCGCGCCGGGCGTATATGATCTGCCGCCGGGAAGTATCGTGGAGGACGCCATCGCCGCGGCTGGGGGGGCGACGGCAGCGGCCGATCTCTCCAGCCTGAACCTGGCGCGGGTGCTGCGCGACGGGGACCAGGTGACGGTGGCGGAAACGCGGCCGACAGCGGCAGCGGGCGAGGCGGGCGCGGGCGAAGCGGCGGGGCAACTGCTCAACCTGAACACCGCCACCGTGGCCCAACTGGAGACCCTGCCGGGCATCGGGCCGGCGCTGGCCCAGCGCATTGTGGACTACCGCACCGCGAATGGCCCGTTTGCCAGCCTGGACGACCTGCTGAATGTGAGCGGGATCGGGCCGGCCAAGGTGGATGCGATCCGCGACTTGGTGATCGTGCAATGAGCCGGCTGCACCAGAACAAGCGCTTGTGGCAGCGGCATGTGCTGGCCGAGAACCGCCGGTCCATTGAGGGGCTGCTGGCGACGCTGTGCGCGGAGCCGCTGTACGTCATCATGGCGACCGGGGCAGAGCACCGCGGGCGGGAGGCAGTGGCCGCGTTCTACAACGGGCTGTTCGTCTCGATGCCGGATGTGACGTTTGAGCTGCGCGACGCCTTCATCGGCGAGAACGGGGTGGTGGAGGAGTCGGTGCTGGTAGGGACGCACACGGGCGACCTGTTTGGACTGCCGCCGACGGGAAGGCCCATCCACCTGCCGCTGACCATCGTCTTCCCCATGCGCGACGGCGAAATCCTGGGCGAGCGCATGTACTTCGACATGGACGCTTTGCAGCGGCAGCTTGGGCTGCGCGACTAGCCAATCCCCCTTGAACGCCATCTATCATCAGCAGGTGCTGCGGCGGGCGCTGGCCGGGCGCATTTCGGCGCGGGCGCTGACGGCGATTGAGGCCGCCAACTTGGGACAGGACTCGCTGCGGGGGTTGCTCCAATATCACTGGCATTTCGACAATGACCTGTTTGCCGAGGGGCTGGCCTACATCGAGGCGTGCCGGGAGGAAGCGGCACGGGCTAGCGCGCCCGAGGCGGCCTGGGCGGCGTTTGGGCGGCTGTCGCACGCGGCGCAGGACTTCTACTCGCACTCCAACTATGTGGCGCTATGGATGGAACGGCAGCCGCCGGGCGAGACTCCGGCGCCGGAGGCGATTGACGGGCTGGACCCGGGCTTGCTGCGGCACGCGGACCTGCGCTCGGGGCGAGTGTATATGCCGTGGGAGGCGCTGACCCTCTTCCCGGCGATGAGGGGGCTGGTGCGGCTGATCGTGCCGCGTGATTCGCACGCGTGGATGAACCTGGACGACCCTGGGCGCGGACCGCTGTTTCCGTACTCGATTGAGGCCGCGGTGCAGCGGACGAGCGCCGAGTTCGACCGGACGTTGGGGGCGATGGGGGAGACGGGCGGGGAGAGGGCGGTGAGGGGGTTTCTGGATCGGGTTGTTGAACAATAGCAAGGTTCCTCGGCCCAGGGGCCGGCGAATAGAATTCGCGCCTAAGGGCCTCCGGCCACCGCGTCCCTCTCCAGGGACGCAGGGCGCTTCGCCAATTCGCCAGCAGCATCATGTCAACGGGAGCATGAGTGAATCGGCGGCGCCTGGGGGCTGAAAGCGGTACAAGGCCACACTCTCTGGGAGGCGCTCCACGCGCTGGGATGGGCCCATGAAGTGCCCAGGACAAGAGGGCGGGTGGCACGGGAAGCGGGCCAAAGAGGGACCCGACGACGGGGGCCGGGTGGCAGGCGACAGCACCAGCCGGGGACGGGCCCATAAAGGGCCCGACTACGAGAATTCGAGACGGCCCCAGAAGGGCCGACGACGGGTTGGCAGGGCGGAGAACGCGATGCGCGTGTCACAATCACGCGCTGGGCGGTGTTATTATCTATGGACGGCCGCAGCGCGCGGCTGGTCCACGATGAAGAGCCGCCGTGGCCTCCGAGACGATCCTCCTGCTCCACCGCCGTGACGCCCTGCGGGCCATCGGCAGCGTGGCTCCCGCCGCCGACGGTGAGGCAGTTTGTGAAGAAGCCTTCACGACAGGCCGGGAGCGAATAAATTCGCTACTACAGGCCGACGACGGTGAGGCAACTAATGAAGCCGCCACAACGGGCCGGGAGCGAATGAATTCGCCACTACGGGCAGCCGACGGTGAGGCAAGGATTGAAGAAGCCTTCACGACCAGCCGCGCGCGAATGAACTCGCGACTACAAGCCGACGACCGTGAGGCGACGTTTGAGACAGCCTTCAACGCGCACTATCAGCGCGTGTATGGCGTGTTGTTCCGGCTGGTAGGGGACCGGGCCGAGGCCGAAGACCTAACGGTGGAGACGTTCTGGCGGTTGTGGGAGCGGGCGCCGCGGCGGGACGACAACCTGGCCGGATGGCTGTACCGGGTGGCGGTGCGGCTGGGGTATAACGCGCTGCGGGCGGGACGCCGCCGGGCGCGGTATGAGATCGAGGCGGGGGTGGAGGCGCTGGAAGCAAATGCCCCGCCGGACCCAGCCCAGGCGGCGGAGGCGGAGGAAGAGCGCGTACGCGTGCGCGCCGCCCTGCGGCAATTGCCGCCGCGCGACATGCAGTTGCTGCTGCTGCGGCAGGCGGGGCTGTCGTACAAGGAGTTGGCGGCCGCGCTCGGGGTGGCGCCGGGTTCCATTGGCTCGCTGCTTAATCGGGCAGAAGCCGCGTTTGAGGCGAAGTATGCCGCGGGGGAAAGCGACTGAAGTCGCTACTACGGGCGACGAGGGGAAGTGCGGGCCACTGCCGGAGGGCGACTGAAGTCGCTACTACGGGCTGCGAGGGGAAGTGCGGGCCACTGCCGGAGGGCGACTGAAGTCGCTACTGCGGGCGACGAG
>CAZCEC010000107.1:8299-16630 GCA_964497615.1 uncultured Anaerolineales bacterium
GCGGGCCACGGCGGGAGGGCGACTGAAGTCGCTACTGCGGGCTACGAGGGGAAGTACGGGCCACGGCGGGAGGGCGACTGAAGTCGCTACTGCGGGCTACGAGGGGAAGTGCGGGCCACTGCGGGAGGGCGACTGAAGTCGCTACTGCGGGCTACGAGGGGAAGTACGGGCCACTGCCGGAAGGCGACTGAAGTCGCTACTACGGGCTGCGAGGGGAAGTGCGGGCCACGGCCGGAGGGCAACTGAAGTCGCTACTACGGGCTGCGGCGGGAAGGCGAAGCACGTCCGAGCAGCGAACCCAGTCGCAGGCGGCCGAGGGCTGCGCGGAGGAGTTCTATGACCATGCACATCACACACGCCGATTTACGCGCCTACCTGGATGAGGAATTGCCGGCCGCCGAGCGGGCCCGCGCCGCGGAGCACCTGGCGGCCTGCCCCGACTGCCGCGCGCGGCTGACGGGGGTGAGGGAGCAGGCCCGGCGGGTGGAGGCGCGCCTGAGGGCGCTGGCGCCGGACGCAGCCGAGCTGCCAACGGCTGCGACTATTGACCAACATCGTCTTCAGTATCGTCATCGAAAGGATGGTATGCACATGCTCAAGTCTCTCTTCGCCAAACGTTCGCTGTGGGCGGGGCTGGCCGCGGTGGCGGCCCTGGCCGTGGCGTTCTCATTCGCGCCGGTGCGCGCCTGGGCGGGCCAGTTCCTGGGGCTGTTCCGGGTCGAGCAGATCCGGGT
The DNA here is from genome assembly GCA_964497615.1 of uncultured Anaerolineales bacterium. Taxonomy (GTDB): domain Bacteria; phylum Chloroflexota; class Anaerolineae; order Anaerolineales; family UBA6663; genus CAZCEC01. The sequence continues at coordinate 9,034 of CAZCEC010000107.1, forward strand.
GCTGCCGCTGGACACCACCGGGCTGAGCGCCCTGGTGGATAACGCCACACTGAGCGAGCAGATCAGCGTGTTGTTCTCGGAAAGCATCACGATCCAGCGGGAGCCGGGCGACCCGGTGGTGGTGGGCAGCGCGGAAGAAGCCAGCGCACTGGCGGGCTTCCCGGTGCGGGTGCTGAGGGCGGGCTCGGTGCAGAACACCATCACGGTCCGCGACGGCCTGGCGTTTGAGGTGGTGGCCGACCGCGACCAGGCGCAGGCGATCCTGGACGAAGCCGGGCGCAGCGACCTGCAATTGCCGGAGGCGCTGGAGGGCGCGACCATCGCGGTGGACGTGCCCACGGGCGCGACGATCGCCTATGGCGAGTGCCCGGCGGGCGGCGCGGTCGAGACCGTGACGGACTTCGACCCTGACGAACGACCCACGAATCGGGGCTCGTTCCGGTCGTGCGTGCTGTTCGCGCAAATCCCCAGCCCCACGGTGAACGCGCCGGCCGACCTGGACGTGGCGCAGTTGGCGGAGATCGGTCTCCAGTTAGTGGGCATGTCGGCAGAGGCAGCGCGCGAATTCAGCCAGACGGTGGACTGGACCTCGACGCTGGTGATCCCGCTGCCGCGCGAGGCCGCGGCTTATGAGAAGGTGGAGGTGGATGGCGTGACGGGCACGCTGGTCTATGAGCAGCGCGGAGCCGCCGCCGAGCAGTTCTACATGCTGATGTGGGTGAAGGACGGCATCGTGTACGGGCTGCAAGCGTTTGGCTTGCGGGGCGAGGTGCTGGCGCTGGCGAATAGCATTCAGTAGGGTTGGGAGGCGGGACGAAGGACGACGGACGACCGCAAGATAACGGACAAACGTTGAGGCTGAAGCGACTTCCCAAATGATGTACGCCGTCCAGGCCCAGCCGGGTTCGGCGGCAAAGGCGGCCGCCGTCGCGGGGCGTAAAGCACCCGCGCTACGACACGTACGTCAAAGAGGAAATCGGCCTAGGCGCGCGTAGTGGCGACTTCAGTCGCGCCCGCCTGGAGCTATGGGTGGGCTGCGACTAGAGTCGCCACTACAGTTGGACGAGCATGGAATTCGCGATTGAGACAACCGGCCTGCGCAAGGCGTTTGGCGATAATGTGGCCGTGCGCGGGCTGACGCTGCAGGTGCCGGCGGGCGAGGTGTTCGGCTTCCTGGGGCCCAACGGCGCGGGCAAGACCACGTCCATCAAGATGCTGCTGGGGCTGGTGGCGCCGACGGCGGGCCAGGCGCTGCTGCTGGGGAGGCCGCTGGGCGACCGGACCACGCGCGCGCGGATGGGATTCCTGCCGGAGCACTTCCGGTTCCACGACTGGCTGACGGCGGAGGAGTTCCTCAACCTGCACGGGCGGCTGTACGGGATGGCGGCCGACCGGCGGCGGGCGCGGGTGAACGAACTGCTGGAACTGGTGGGGCTGGCGCCCTTCCGGCGCAAGAACTTGCGCACCTTCTCCAAGGGGATGCTCCAGCGCATCGGGCTGGCGCAGGCGCTGTTGAACGAGCCGGCCCTGGTGTTCCTGGACGAGCCGACCTCCGGGCTGGACCCGGTGGGGCGGCGGATGGTGCGCGACATCATCCGCGGGCTGCGAGCCAAGGGGACCACCGTGTTCCTCAACTCGCACCTGCTGAGCGAGGTGGAGATCACCTGTGACCGGGTGGCCTTTATCAAGCACGGCGAGGTGGTGCACTTGAGCGAGCTGAAGACCCTGGTGCGCGGGGGGACGCGCGTGACCGTGCGCGCGGGCGGGCTGACGACAGAGACGGTGGCCGGGCTGGCGCGCTGGGGGAGCGACGTGCGGCAGGACGAACAGCAAGTGACACTGACGGTGGCGGGCGAAGAGGCGCTGCCGGAACTGGCGCGCTACCTGGTGGGGGCGGGCGCGGACCTGTACGCGCTGACGCCCGAGCACCTGGCGCTGGAAGACCTGTTCATCCAGATCGTGGGGACGGAGGGGGTGCTGTAGATGGCGATCATCACGCTGATGCGGCTGACGTTCCTGGAGGCGGTGCGGCGGCGGATTGCGCTGGCGGCCTTCCTGCTGGGGCTGGCCTTCCAGGTGCTGTATGGCATCGCCTTCTACTTCATGATCACCGAGACCGGGATGCCGGCGGCGGAGGACGCGACCAGCACGCTGCTGCGGAGCCAGGTGCACAACTTTCTGAGCCAGATGGGGCTGTATGCGGTCAACTTCCTGACGATTGCCATGGGGGCACTGGTGACGGCCGACACGCTGGCGGGCGAGATTGCCAGCGGGACGGTGCAGGCGCTGGTGACGAAGCCGGTGCGCCGGGCCGACATTGTGGTGGGCAAATGGCTGGGGTTCGCGGGGCTGCTGGCGGTGTACCTGGTGCTGATGGCGCTGGGCCTATCGGCCACCACCTACATGCTGGCCGATTATGTGCTGCCCAATTTGTGGAAGGGGCTGGCGCTGATCTACCTGGAAAGCCTGGTGATCATGTCGCTGACGCTGGCGTGCAGCAGCGCGCTCTCGACGCTGGCGACGGGCGGGGTGGTGTTTGGGATGTGGGGGCTGGCCTTTATTGGGGGGTTTGTGGAGCAGGTGGGGGCGGTGCTGGGCAATACCACGGTCGTGAACGTGGGCATCGTCTCCAGCCTGATCCTGCCGACGGAGGCGCTGTTCCGGCGGGCGGCGTTCCTGATGACGTCGCCGGCCGCGCAGGCGCTGGGCGTTTCCGCTGGGCCAGTGATGGTGATCTCGATCCCCAGCCAGCACGTCGTGACGTACGGGGTGATCTACCTGGCGGGGATGGTGGCGCTGGCGGTGCGGCGGTTCGGGCGGCGGGACCTGTGAGCGGCGGGCATCCGGCGGTCGAGGCGGAACGCTAGCGCGCGAGCGGCCGCGGCCCCTGGTGCGAGGCGGCGTTTAGCACGTTGGCCAGCACAAACAGCGCCGCCGCGAGATACCAGAGGGGCTGCCAGACGCGAGCCAGGGGCCACCAGTAGAACATCGCAGTCGCCAGATATAAGGCGATATAGGGGATGAAGATTGACCAGCGGATGGGCGTGCGCCACTCCAGGCGGCGGACATACTCCACCCAGCCGCCGAACGCGGCCCAAACGACAAACAGGCCACCCCCAATCCACAAATACCAGGGCGCGCCCGCCGCGAAGAGCGCCACGCTCACCGCCGCGGCTGGCAGGCTGAGGGCGTAGAAGATCCACCCATAGTGCAAGACCAGTTGAAAACGCCACCGGCGCAGGGCAAAGTGCGCCACCAACAGGGCCTGAAAGAGCAGGGCCGTGGCCGCATACAGTGTTTCCCACTCGGTGAGGGCAGGCATCGGTGCGCCTCCTTTCTACCTGACTATGAGTGTAGGCAGGCGGCGGGCCGAATGCCAGTGACTTTTATCCTCGCTGGGACTCCGCGCGCTGCCAGAAAGCAACGGCCCGCTGAAGCCATTCGTCGGGCCGTTCCTTGTGGACGTTGTGGCCGACGCCGTCGGGCAGCCAGAGCTGCGCGCCGGGGATGTGCTCGGCGATGAACTGCGCGTGGCGGGCGGGGGCGTTGACGCCGTCGTCCGCGCCCTGGATGACGAGGACCGGGAGGCGCACGCGGGCCAGGTCGGCGGGGGTGTAGTTGGGCTCGGTGATGATGGCGTGGAGGGTAAGGCGCAGCAGGTCGCGCCAGTAGCCGGGGCCGTGGGTGGGGCCGTGGAGCGCCTGCATCGCCTCCATCCAGGCGGGCGACTCGCGGGCCACGCGGTCAGGGTCGAAGAGGGGCGGCTCTTTCTCGATCAGGTCGGCGCTGACGTATGCGTTGGCGGCCTGGGGGATGCACGAGGCCAGGGCCTCAGGGTGCTCCAGCAGCGCCACGAGCACCACGTTGCCGCCGTTGCTGTGCCCGACGAAGTGGGCGCGCTCGTGCCCCAGGGCCCGCACCAGGGCGGCGCAGTCGGAAGCCATCTCCGCGAAGGAATAACTCAGGTTCGGGTTGCCGCTCTGGCCGTGGCCGCGGCAGTCGGGCAGGAGAACGTGAAAGCCTTCGGCGGCGATGCGGGGGGCCAGGTCGCCCCAATCGCTGCGGCCGGTGGCGGTGGAGCCGTGCACGAGGAGGACAGGCGGGCGAGGGGGGCGCGGGTCGCCAAAAGTTTCGTAGAAGAGGCGGGCGCCGTTGATGGGAATGAAGGGCATGAGGCGGGGCTATAGGATGCGCTGGCCGAAGAGGGAGGCGGCGAGGTCCACGCCGAGGCGGGCGGTGCGGTTGCGGTCGTCGAGGATGGGGTTGACTTCGACGATGTCGAGGGAGGCGACCTTGCCGCAGTCGGCCAGGATTTCCATGAGCAGGTGGGCTTCGCGGTAGGAGAGGCCGCCGGGGACGGGGGTGCCGACGCCGGGGGCCTCCATCGGGTCGAGGGCGTCCATATCGAGGCTGATGTGCAGGCGCGGGAGGTCGGCGAGTTGATCGAGGGCGCGGCGGGCGGCGAGGGCCATGCCCAGCTCGTCCACGTCGCGCATGGTGAGGACCAGGATGCCGCTCTCGTCCAGGGCTGCGCGCTCGGCGGGGTCGAGGTCGCGGGCGCCGATGAGGACGACCTGCGCCGGCAGGACCTTGGCGCCGGGCCGGCCGATGCTGGTGAGCTCCAAAGCCCCCCGCCCCAGCAATGCCGCCAGGGCCATGCCGTGTACGTTGCCAGAGGGCGTGATCTCGGGGGTGTTGAAATCGCCGTGGGCAACCACCCAGATGAGGCCGACCGGCTGGCCGCAGGCGGCGGTGGCCGAGACGGTGCCGATGCTGATGGAGTGGTCGCCGCCGAGGAAGATGGCGTTCTCGTCCTGCTCCAGGCAGCCGAGGGCGGCGGCGTACACATCACGGCAGACGCCGGCGACGCTGTGCAGGTGGCGGGCGCGGCTGTCGTCGGGGGGCTCGTTCTCGGGCAGGGGCACGGACAGGTTGCCGTTATCGAGCACGGTGTGGCCGAGGCTGCGCAGGCGCTGGTCGAGGCCGGCGTAGCGGACGGCGCTGGGGCCCATGTCCACGCCGCGGCGGCGCTGGCCGAGGTCCATGGGAACGCCGAAGATGCGGATGGTTTTGGTCATGGATTGCTTTCGGGAATGCAAGGACAGACCTGCCAGGTTGGGTGCGTGGGTACAGCGTGGGGCTGGGGCGCAAACCTGGCAGGTCGGGGTGGGATGGCAATCATGTGAGTTCTGCCAGCAGGCTGGCGAGCATCCAGGCCCCCATCGGGTTTGTGTCGAAGGTCTCCGGCTGGCGGCCGTGGCCGCCCTCGAAGCGCAGGCCGGTGACGAACAGGCGCCCCGCGCCATATTCTACTTCAATGATGTGCTCGGCCCAGGTGAGGGTGCGGGCGTCGAAGCGCCGCCAGATGGGGCGGCAACGGGCGCCGGGGCCGAGGATGGTTTGCAGGCTGGGCAGGTCGAGGGCGATATCGGTGGCGAGGCTGAAGAAGCGCATGTCGGCATAGCCGGGTTGGGGCACGCGGTCCCACAGGGGGTGCGGCTCGAAGACGTGGATGGCCTCGCGCCAGAAGGGGAGCGTGCGGGTGAAGCGGCTGTCTGGGCGGCGGACCCAGAAGAGGCCGCGGCCGCCCGCGCGGATGTGGTCTAGGAGGCCGGGGGTAAGGGCGTCGGCGATGAAGGGGGTGGTGGGCGGCGCATCGGCGAGGGTGATGGGTTTGAACTCGCGGTCGAGGCGCCAGAAGGCGCTGTCGTAGAGGAGGGGGCCGGCGAGGGTAAGGGGACGAGGCAACTGCGGGCGAGGGAAGACCCAGAGGGGCCAGGTGTTGCGGAGGGTGAGGGAGGGGCCGGCGGTGAGGGTGAGGTGGAGGGCCAGCTCGAGAATCTCTCCCTCACCCCCGCCCCCCCCCACTCCACTGCGTTCCGGGGGCCATGGTCTTCCGCTAGGAGAGGGGAGTCGCTGCTGTGGTAGCGCGGTAATTCCCGGCAGTTGAATGGACAAGACGCCAATCTCGCGCACCTGGGCGGCTGGCAAACTGCTTACCTCTAGCTCGCTTGACGCCCACTCGCGGCCGTCGGGAGAGGTGAGGGACCAGTGGAGGCGGCTGGGGGGCAGCGGGCCAAGGCCGTTGGAGAGGAGGACGTGGATCTCGGTCTGGTCGCCGGCCCAGTAGCAGAAGGGGTCGCGGTGGGCGGGGCGGTCGCCGCCCACCCAGCGGCGGCGGCGCTCGCGGTCGATCAAGATGACGGCGTCGGCGTTGAAGTCGCGCCACTCGGCGGGGTCAAACTTGAGTTCGCCGTGGTCGTCCACGATACCGGAGGTGGTGATGGGGGTATCGGCCCAGCCGGAGATGACGTAACCGCCGGTGGCGTCGTGGAGGCGGGTCTGTTCGAAGATGAATTTGCGGATAGCCGTGGCCTGGCGGCGGGCGATGAGGGTGAGGGCGCGGCCACTATCCGCAATGCCGGCGGCGGCGAGGCGCTGGGGGCCCTCGCGCATGACGAGGTAGTCGTCGCGCTCCAGGGGGATGGGGTCGGTGAGCCACCAGGGCAGCGGGCTGTGGCGGGAGAAGTCGCGGCCGGTGTCCACATCGCAGAACTCGCCGTAGAGCCAGGGCTTGCGCGGACGATAATCGCGGTCGAAGTGGTCCACCAGGGGCTGAAAGAAGTGGGGGTCGGTGTAGAAGTGGTAGTCGTAGACGTCGCTGAGGGCGGTGAGGGCGCCGCCGTAGGCTTCGGCGGAGCCGCTGTTGTCGCACAGAATCACGCCCGGCAAGGCCACTCCCGCGAGGCCCGTGAGATGCTGAAGAAAGTCCGGGTCGGACTCGGCGTTGAGTTCGCAGCCGAGGCTGACGACGACGATGGAGGGGTGGTGGTGCAGGCGCTGGAGGAGGGCGGTGTACTCGGCGAGGGCCAATTGCTTGAGGGCGGGCGTGACGCGGGGGAGCCAGAGCGGCAATTCGAGCCACAGCATCATCCCCATCTCATCGGCCACGTCGAAGGTCGTCTCGTCGGGCACGAAGAGGCAGAGCTTGACGAGGTTGAAGCCGAGGGAGCGGGCCTGCTCGAACTGACGGGTGACGGTTTCGCGCGAGGGCGCGGGGCAGATGCGGTCCGGGTGCCAGCCCCAGTCGAGAACGCCGCGGAGGTGGAGGGGGCGGTCGTCGAGGTACATGGCGCCGTCGCGGACATGGGCACGGCGCAGGCCAAGACGGCGGGATGCGCGGGCCGTCACCGCCCCACCCTGCTCAAGGGTTATGACGAGGGTAAACAAGGCCGGCGCTGCGGGCCGCCAGCGGGCGAAGGCGGTTGCCGCGATGGCAACCGGCGACGGTTCGCCGTAGTCGCTGGCCCGGCGGTTGAAACCGCTACTACGAGGGCCCGAAACCCGCCGTTGAGGGTCATGCGCTTCGTCGTCGTCGTCGTCGCTGGCCCGGCGGTTGAAACCGCTACTACGAGGGCCCGAAACCCGCCGTTGAGGGTCATGCGCTTCGTCGTCGTCGTCGTCGCTGGCCCGGCGGTTGAAACCGCTACTACGAGGGCCCGAAACCCGCCGTTGAGGGTCATGCGCTTCGTCGTCGTCGTCGTCGCTGGCCCGGCGGTTGAAACCGCTACTACGAGGGCCCGAAACCCGCCGTTGA
>CAZCEC010000108.1:0-16534 GCA_964497615.1 uncultured Anaerolineales bacterium
CGTAATTTACGCTCGCGCCCCCGGTAGCCGGGGCCTTCATGGCCCCGTCCCGCCGCCCCCGTAGCCGGGGCCTTTACGGCCCCGCCCCTAGCGCCCCGTCCCTTCGATCATGCCCCCACGCGCCCTCATGGCGCGCCCGGCTACCCACATCAACTCGTTCCCTCCAACGCCCAATCCGCGTAATCCGCTTCAAAATCCGTTGCCAACGCTTGACTTACTAGTCCATTTGTTCTATAATCCTGCCAATCGTACCTAATTCATCCTTCATCCTTCATAATTCATCCTTATGTCATTTCTGACCGCTTTGACCAGTTTAAGTGCATACCCCAAAAGCTCGAACGAGATATATTTGAACATAATGAACTGACTCTCTGGAGCCGCCCCATGAGCCTCCTCGCCGGCTACAACGAACGCCCCTCCGACTCCCCCTACGTGGACGTCGTCATGACCGGCCGCACCGAGGCCCACAACACCACCATCCGCCCCGCGGAGAGCCAGTGGCACATGTGCTTCGTCCGCCACGCGGGCGGCCTCTCCCCCATCGTCACCGGGCCCCTCCTCAGCACTGGCGTCGTCAACTTCATCCCCGGCATCGAGCTCATCTGGATCCGTTTCAAGCTCGGCGTCTTCATGCCCCGCCTCCCCCTCACGGGCCTGCTCGATACCGAAGCCACCCTGCCCGCCGCCGCCGCCCGCAAGTTCTGGCTTGGTGGTTCCGCCTGGCAGTTCCCCACCTACGACAACGCCGACACCTTCGTGGACCGCCTCATGCGCCAGCAGGCCATCGTCCGCGACCCCCTCGTCACCGCCGCCCTCGCCGACGAACGCCCCGCCGTCGCCGACCGTACCCTGCGCCATCGTTTCCTGCGCGCCACCGGCCTCACCCAAACCCGCGTCCGCCAGATTGAGCGCACCAAACGCGCCGCCGCCCTCCTCCGTTCCGGCGTGCCCATCCTCGACGTTGTCCACGACGCTAGCTACTTCGACCAGCCCCACCTCACCCGCGCCCTCAAGCGCTGGGTCGGCCATACCCCGGCTCAACTGCTCCCAGCCACGCGCCCATCGCCAGCTCCTCAACCCGCCGCCTAGCCCCTCCCAGCGAGGCCAGTCTCGACAAGATGGAAGGTCTCTTCCCATGACCCTGGACATGAAACTTGAAGTCGTCCCCGTGCCCGTCACCGACGTGGAGCTCGCCAAAGCCTTCTACGTGGACCAGCTCGGCTTCCACCTCGACTTCGACGACACCCGCACCCCCGGCCTGCGCCTCTGCCAGCTCACCCCGCCCGGCTCGGCCTGCTCCATCTTCATCAGTTCCGGCGTCGAAGAGTTGGCTGGCATGGTGCCCGGCACCCTCAAAAGCCTCACCCTCGTCGTCCAGAGCGTCAGCGCCGTGCGCGACCTGCTCCTCTCCCGCGGCGTCGCCGTCGGCGGCATCGTCGAATACCCCCGCGGCATCAAGTTCGCCTACTTCGCCGACCCCGACGGCAACACCTGGGCCTTGCAGGAAATACCGCCAGGCATCTAAAATATAGGGTCACGTGCCGTCATCCAGCGCCTTCGCCGGCCCATCACCCTCTCTCGACTCACCAACGCCCAATCCGATTAATCCCGCGAAGCGTCCAAATCCGCTGCCGCCGTCTTGCCGTTTCGTACAATACTTTCCCCTGCCTCCCTGCTAACATATCCTTGCTAATGCCACCTGCCGCCCGTCGCTTTCTGGCCGGGCCCCAACCAAGGAGTCGCTCGTATGTCCAAAAAGATCACCCCCTTCCTGTGGTTCGATCATCAAGCCGAAGACGCCATGCGCTTCTACGCCTCCATCTTCAAGAACTCCGAAATCCTGGAGGTCACCCCCGGCCCCGGTGGCCAGGCCATGTCTGTCCGCTTCCGTCTTGAAGACCAGGAGTTCATCGCCCTCAACGCCGGCCCCATGTACAAGTTCACCGAAGCCATCTCGTTTTTTGTGAGTTGTGAGACTCAAGCAGAGGTGGACGAGCTGTGGGCCAAGCTCACCGCCGATGGCGGCGAAGAGTCGCGCTGCGGCTGGCTCAAGGACAAGTATGGCCTGTCGTGGCAGATCATTCCCACCACCCTCAGCCGACTCCTCGGCGACCCCGACCCCGCCAAGGCTGGCCGTGCCATGCAGGCCATGCTCCAGATGAACAAAATCGATATCGCCGCCCTGGAGCGCGCCTACGCGGCGCCATAGCCTTAACGCCACGGGCGGCGTGCCGGCCCCAGAATGGTGATTCTGGACCGGTACGCCGCCCGTGGACCGCACCACCCGGCTGAGTACCTCTCAACCGGGCGGTGCGGCCGCTTCCTCCAACAACGTTAATTATCTTTAGTGCTTCTTCGGTCCCGCATGATCCGGCGGCCCAGCGTGGTCGGGCGGTCCGGCATGATCGGGCGGCCCGGCGTGGTCGGGTGGTCCGGCGTGATCGGGCGGCCCAGCATGGTCGGGCGGGCCCCCATTGCCGTCCTCCTCTCCGTCCTCACCATCGTCGCCGTCATCCCCATCATCACCGTCATCCCCATCATCGCCGTCATCCCCATCGTCACCGTCATCCCCATCGTCACCGTCGTCGTCATCATCCGGCGAGTCGCTGTCCTTGGGACCGCCGATCAGGCCCAGGTCCTTCCAAATCCGCCCCCAGCCTTCGCCCTCCGCGCGCCGGGCCAGGTAGTCGTCAGCCGTATCGGCCTCGTCATCCGTCCCCTCCGCCGTCGCGAGCGCCAGCATGATTTGCCCAAAGCCAACCCCCTTAACCCCCTCCTCCTCACCTTCCCCCTCTGTCCCGCAGAACCACGCCATCACCTGCTCATACTCCAGCTCATACCGCGCCGCAATCCCGGCCCCTGCCGGGTGCCGCGGCGCTTCCGGATCGTCCACCGTCTGGCAGAATCGGTTGCCCACCGATCCCTGGTCGCCAGCCTTCGCCAGCGCCGCCGGAGCCAGAGCCAGCATTCCAACAAGTATGATGCCTATCCAAATAAGTCGCTTTCTGGTCATACTATTCTCCTTGAGGCCCCCGCATGATAAAGGCGGGCTTTCGGGTGCCGTCCTGCCTCGCAGCCAACCTCCGCGGCCTTGATCGTGGCCCAGGCTGACTTTGACACACACGGATTGCAGCGGCATCTGACCGGTGGACCCGCAACCGGCCGGCATACCTTGACCGGAAATGGCAGCCTCCCAACGGCTGGACACCGCTGCCTAACAGTAGTATCGTTGTCGAGCCAACTTTGATACGGGGGGACCTGAGTACCACCAGAAAACGCCTGGAATCGCCATGCTGCTCGGCCGCGTCCTCGGCTCCGCCGTCTGCACCCTCAAATACCCCGACCTGGACGGTATTAAGCTCCTCACCGTTCAGCCCCTCAACAAAGCCCTCCGGCCCGTCGGCCGCATCCAGGTCGCCGCCGATGTCGTTCATGCCGGCCCCGGTGACCTGGTCGTCATGGTCCGCGCCCGCGAAGCCTCCCTCGCCCTCCCCGGCGTCAAGTTCGTCCCCATCGACCTCACCTGCGTTGGCGTCGTGGACGAGCTTGACATCCGCCCCGAACCGATCCAACCCCTTCAGTCCGGCCACACCCGCTTCAGTTAGATAGTCTGCCTTTGGGCAGACCCTCCTCCGCCAGTTGACGTTTACCCTTCAGGCGTAACGACAAGACCGCCCGGGCCGTTTGTCATTCCGAGGCGGTCGCCTGCCCCCGCCGCTCCTTGGCGGGGGTTGCCGAGGAATCTTGTTGCGCCCGGCGGCAGCCAGCCGCCGGTTTGCATCGGCCCTTCGCCCGAGGATTTCGCCATGCCCCTCAAGCTTATCCGTCTCGCCCTCCTCATCATCCTGTTAGCCGCCGGCTGCGCTCCCGCGCAATCCCTCTCCGTCCCCGTCCCCCCGCCAGACTCCTGGCCCACCGCCGGCTGGCCCGTCTCCACCCCTGAAGCGCAGGGCATGGACTCCACCCGCTTGGCCCAGATGCTGGCCGGTCTCTCGGCTGGCGAAACCGGCCTCCGTTCGCTCCTCATCGTCCGCAACGGCCACCTCGTCACCGAGGCCTACTTCCATCCCTTCACCCGCGACACCCGCGTGCACGTCCAGTCCGTCACCAAGAGCGTCATCGGCATGCTCATCGGCCGCGCCGTCCTCGCCGGGACCCTCGCCGATGCTGATGCCCGCCTCCTGGATTTCTTTCCCGGTCGTGCCGTTGCCAACCCGAGCCGCCAGAAAGAATCCATTCGCCTCCAGCACCTGCTCTCCATGTCCTCCGGCCTCGATTGCCAGGAGTTCTCAGCTTCCGGCCCCGTCATGGAGCAGTCCGCCGATTGGATCCAATTCATGCTCGACCTGCCGATGGCCGCCGCGCCCGGTCGCGAATTTGGCTACTGCAACGGCAGCGCCCATCTGCTCTCGGCCATCGTGCAGTCGGCCACCGACCTGTCCGCACGCGAGTACGCCAACCGCGAGCTGTTCGCCCCGCTCGGCATCCCGCCCGCCGATCCCGGCGAATGGCCCAGCGACCCGCAGGGCATCACCCTGGGCGGCTACGGCCTCTACCTGCGCCCGCTCGACATGGCCAAGCTCGCCCTCCTGTACCTCCACAATGGCGAGTGGGCCGGCCGGCAGCTCATCTCGGCGGAGTGGGTGGCCGCCTCCACCACCCAGCACATCCAGAAGGAAGACGGCAGCGGCTACGGCTATCTCTGGACCCTCTACCCCGAGGCCGGCCACTACGCCGCCCTCGGCCTCGGCGGCCAGCAGATCCACATCTACCCCGCCCTGAACCTGATCGTCATCACCACCGCCGCCCTGGAATCCTACGCCGAAGCGCCCGAGATCGAAGCCCTGCTCAACGATTCGATCCTGCCCGCCATCCGGTCCGACGGCCTCCTGGCCGAAAACGCCGCTGGTGTGGCCCAGTTGCAGTCCGAGATCGCGGCCGCCGCCAACCCGGTGCGGCCCGTCCCCGCCCTCCCCGCTGCCGCCCTCGAAGTCGCCGGCAGCGTCTATACCTTTGCTGAGAACCCCTTGGGTTGGCAGCAGCTATCGTTTGCGTTCGAGCCGGGCGCGAACAAGGCCCAGCTTCACCTGAACGATTACCCCGCCCTGGCCATCGGCCTGGACAACCTCTATCGCCGCTCCACCGGCGAGCAGCTTGGCGAAGTCTTGCTGCGCGGCCATTGGGACGGCGAGCGAGCCTTCGTGGTGGACTATCCCTATCCCGCCAGCCGTGCCATCCTGGGCGAATTGGGCCAAACCGAATTCCACTTCACCTTCACCGGCGACGCCCTCGACGTCACCGTGGACGAACTGGTCTTTGGCGGCGAGCCTTTGCTCCTCAGCGGCACGCGCTGACGGCATCGCGCCGCCCCCATCTGCCGCACCTCCCGTAGTCAGGTCGTCTGATCACTCCACCACGACCTCGTGCCAGCTCATGCTGTAAGCGCTCCCCTCAGGCGTGCCCCGCGCCGCCTTGTCGTTCCAATTCGCCGAATACAGCAGCCAGAACGTCCGTCCATCTGCGCTCATAAACTTCGTCGGCGCGTTGACGAAGTACGCCGCCGGCCCAAACCGTTCCCAATGCGTCACCAGCCGCCACGGCCCCGCCGCTGTGTCGCCTTCCAGTACCAGCAAATCATAGTGCTCGCTATGCCGCGCGTCTGTCACAAACAGCAGATACTTACCCAGCCCTGCGTTGTACGACATGTTCGCAATGCCCAGGTGGTCGTGCCACTCCAGATTTGGCCGCAGGTCATCCCACCGCCGCGACCAGCGCGCCTCCCCGTCCGCCCCATATCCGGCAAAGAACTCATATGCGCTCATGTCGTTGATCGTCTGAACGCTCGGCCGCACCCGCGCCAGATAGAGTTGATCGCCCTTCACCCAACTGTTCACCGCCTCCGCCCGCTCGGCCCCGTGTCCCACCAGATACGCCTTCCCGTCCGGCGCGTGCCGCATGTTCTGCCCAAAGTCCACAAAGTGCGGCGCGCCCAGCCTGATCTTCGCCCGCCTCAGGTCCTCGCCAAATAAGGGCCGGGCCGGCGTGTGCGGGGTCTCCGTCCACGTCTCCCCAAAGTCCGTCGTCCACCGGAAGCCTACGCACGGTCCCATGTCCGTCCACTGCGGCAGCGCCGCCCCGCTGGTGTCGGCCAGGCAGTACGTCCCGTAATACCACACCCCGTTATGCACCAGCGTCCCGCACGGGTAACGCCCGCCATACGGCGCCGGGTCCGCCTCCACCCGCGGCTTCAAGTTCACCACCCGCAGCCTCAGAGGATCATCGCCTTCGATGCGCGCCTGTGCCGTCGCCGCCTTGCGCCCGTCCCAGTCCAGCGAGTTGCACGGATAGCCCCCTGCCGCCTCGCCCGCCGGGTCATATTCGCCCGAGTCCAGCACCACCCCATCCGTCCACGACGAATACAGATGCCCATCCTCCGCCCACGACGGATACCAGGTGTCGGCGTTCGTGTAGTTGGCGAACCGCCCCGTCAGCCTCAACCCCCTCATGTCCCACGACTGTTCAAATGGCGTGTTGTTCATGCCCGTATTCTCACCGGGCCCGCCTGCCGCGTCAATTCTCTCTCCGGCTGGATTGGCGTGACTCCCCCTTTTGGATACACTTCTCCCCATCTCCGCGCTCTCCGCGCGCTCTGCGGTGACGGAATTCAGGGAAAGTTGATCGGTGCTCAACCGCGAGTTTCACTACCACTGGGAATGGCGCCTCGCCGCCACCCCCGCCGCCCTCTGGCCGTTGGTCTCCGACACCAACCGCTTCAACCGCGACACCGGCGTCCCCGATGTCGCCCCGCCCCCCGGCCAGGACCCATCGCCCGTCGCCGGCCGCCGCCGACTGCGCCTCTACCGCTTCGGCGTCCCCGTCGAGTGGGACGAGGAACCGTTCGAGTGGGTCCGCCCCTACCGCTTCGGCGTCCTCCGCCGCTACGTCCGCGGCCCCGTCGCTGAAATGCGCGTCCTGGCCGAGATGACCCCTCAGCCCGACGGCGCCACCCGCCTCGTCTACCACGTCTGGGCCCGCCCCAAGAACGTCCTCGGCCTGGCCGCTATCCCGCTCCAGATCGGCCTGCTCAGCGCCCTCAGCTTCAGCCGCGCCTTCCGCCGCTACGGCGCCGTCGCCGCCAGCAGCCGCCGCGCTCAGCCTTCCCCCCTGGAACTGCCGGGCAAAAGCAGCCTTGCCCCCGGTGGCCGCCGCCGCATGGCCGCCGCCCGTGCCGCCCTCCTGGCCCAGGGCGCCTCCGCCGAACTGGTGGACTTGCTCCTCACCCTCATCGAAGAGGCCGACGATATGGCCCTCTTCCGCCTTCGCCCCTACGCCCTGGCGGACTTCTGGGAGCGGCCCCGCCGCGCCGTGCTGGAGTTGTGCCTGCTGGCCACCCGTGTCGGCCTGCTCAACTTCCGCTGGGACCTCCTCTGCCCCCTCTGCCGCGGCGACCGCAACTACACCCCCTCCCTGTCCGCCGTCCGCGAACAGGTCCACTGCGAAAGCTGCAACATCGACTACACCGTCAACTTCGACCGGCAGGTGGAGCTTACCTTCCGCCCCAACCCCGCCATCCGCCCCACCCCGGAGAGCACCTATTGTGTCGGCGGCCCTCAGCTCACTCCCCACATCGTCGCCCAACAGTTGCTCCCGCCCGGCGCGCAGCGCGCCATTCAGCTCCCCCTCGACCCAGGCCGCTACCGCCTCCGCACCCTCGCCCTGCCCGGCGGCCAGTTCCTCCGCGTCCAGCCCGCACCCGCCTCCAACTCAGCCTCCTCTCCTAACCCTGATCACCTGACACTTGACACACGGCCCATGACCCTTGAGTTAGCAGCCGATCCTGCCGGCTGGCCCGCCAATGAACTTACCCTCGCGCCCAACGCCGCCCTCACCCTCCGCAACCAGACCTCCGCCGAGCAGCAGTTCATCCTCGAGCGCACCGCCTGGAGCGACCAGGCCGCCACCGCCGCCGAGGTCACCTCCCTGCAAATGTTCCGCGACCTCTTCGCCAACGAGGCCCTCCGCCCCGGCGAGCGCATCTCCGTCGGCAGCCTCACCGTACTCTTCACCGACCTGCGCGATTCCACCCGCCTCTACCGCGAAAGCGGCGATGCCGTCGCCTTCGGCCACGTGATGAACCACTACGACGTCCTGCGCGCCGCCATCTCCGCCGAGCAGGGCGCCCTCGTCAAGACCATCGGCGATTCCGTCATGGCTGTTTTCCTGCGCCCCGTGGCCGCCCTGCGCGCGGTCTTCCAGGCCCAATCCGTCCTCGCCCATCCGCCCTCCGGCCTTCAGCCCCTGCGCCTTAAGGCCGGCCTCCACACCGGGCCCTGCGTCGCCGTCACCCTCAACGACCGCCTGGACTACTTCGGTTCCACCGTCAACATCGCCGCCCGCCTCGAAGGCCTTTCGTCGGTGCGCCCCGGCGTCGTCGCCTCTTCCGCCATCGTCCACGACCCGGAGGTCGCCGCCTGGCTCGCCGCCGGCAGCGCCCGCGCCGAACGCTTCGAAGCCACCCTCAAAGGCTTCGAAGACGACCGCTTTGAGCTCTGGGAAATCACTCCATGACCACCTCCCGCCGCCAACCCCTTGCGCGCCTGTCATTCCGCGGCCCGCACCCTCGGTGCGCCCCGCTCATCCCAACCGGCCGAGGAATCTTACGCTCACCACCTCAACCACCCATGACTGACTCCCGCTTCCCAAAACTCCGCGCTCTCCGCGTGCTCCGCGGTGAATGACCTCATGAACACCAGCCGCCTCCTCATCGCCGGCGCCGGCCTCTACGGCCTCACCGCCGCCCTCGAACTCCGCCGCCGCGGCCATGCCGTCACCCTGCTCGATCCCGGCCCACTGCCCCATCCCCTCGCCGCCACCACCGACATCAGCAAGGTCATCCGCATGGACTACGGCCCGGACGACGACTACCTGGCCGCCATGGAAATCGCCCTCGCCCGCTGGCGCGCCTGGAACCGCGAGTGGCCCGAGCCCCTCTTCCACGAAACCGGCGTGCTTTTCATCACCAGCGCGCCCCTCAGTCCCGGCGGTTTCGAGCACGAGAGCTACCAGCGCCTCCTGCGGCGGGGCCACGCCCCTCAGCGCCTCGACCCGGCCCTCATCCGCCAGCGCTTCCCCGCCTGGCATCCAGACTACGCCCTCGACGGCTACTTCAACCCTGAAGGCGGCTATGCCGAGAGCGGCCGCGTCGCCACGCGCCTGCTGGACCTGGCCCTTGCCGCCGGGGTCAGCCTCCACACCGGCCAAACCGCCTCCGCCCTCGTCGAGCATGGCGGCCGCGTCACCGGCCTCGCCACCCTCCAGGGCCAGACCTTCGAGGCCGATGCCGTCATCCTGGCCCCCGGCGCGTGGCTCCCCCAATTCGTCACACGGGCCCTGCCCGAGCTAACCGGCGTCTTCCGGTCCCCCGGCATGCCCGTCTTCCACCTCAAGCCCACCGACCCCGCCCTCTTCGCCGCCGAGCGCTTTCCCCCCTTCTGCGCCGACATTCAGCGCACTGGCTATTACGGCTTTGCCCTCCATCCCGCGCACGGCGTCGTCAAGATCGCCAACCATGGCCCTGGCCGCCCCCTTGCGCCCGAGGACCCCGCCCGCGTCGTCACCCCGGGCGAGACCGAGCACCTGCGCGCCTTCCTGGGCCAGCGCCTGCCCGCCCTCGCCCCCGCCGAAATCGTCTATACTCGCGTGTGCCTGTATTGCGACACCTGGGACGGCCACTTCTGGATCGCCCCTCACCCAGACCGGCCCGGCCTGGTGCTCGCCACGGGCGGCAGCGGTCACGGCTTCAAGTTCGCGCCCGTCCTCGGCGACTGGATCGCCGATGCTGTCGAAGCCCGGCCCAACCCGTTCCTCGCCAAGTTCCGCTGGCGGCCCGAAGTGCGCCCCCCGCGCACCGAGGAAGCCGCCCGCCATCAAGGGTAAGTATGGTCATCGGCCGCGTCGTTGGCACCATCGTCACCACCATCAGCCACCCCCACT
The DNA here is from genome assembly GCA_964497615.1 of uncultured Anaerolineales bacterium. Lineage (GTDB taxonomy): Bacteria > Chloroflexota > Anaerolineae > Anaerolineales > UBA6663 > CAZCEC01. Next base: position 9,994 of record CAZCEC010000108.1, read on the forward strand.
ACAAGGGCCGCCGGCTCCTCGTCGTCCAGCCCCTGGCCCTCCCCGGCCAGCCTGAAGATGGCGACTTCCTCGCGCTCGACAACACCCACGCTGGCATTGGCGATACCGTCCTCGTAAACCGCGAAGGCAACGGCGCCCGCCAGGTCCTCCAAAACCCCGACGCCGCCGTCATCTCTGTCATCGTCGGCATCCTCGACTCAGTCGATATTGGATCGTAATACGCCTATGAATGTGCCAGCCGAAATCCAAAAGTACATCGCTTCCCAAGCCGAGCCAAAACGCAGTGACATGCAAGCGTTGCACAGGCGCATCCTTCAATTGTTGCCAGGCTGCAAATTGTGGTTCCTCGATGGCAAGAACAGCGAAAACAAGGTTATTTCCAACCCGAATATCGGCTATGGGTTGCGCACCATAGAGTATGCGAATGGCAAAACGAGGGAGTTCTACCAAATTGGCCTAAGCGCCAACACAACCGGAATCTCTGTCTATCTTCTTGGTATCCAGGATAAGAAATACTTGGCGCAGACTTTTGGAAAGAAACTCGGCAAGGCGAGCGTGAGCGGATATTGCATTAAGTTCAAAACCCTGACAGACATTGACCTCGGTGTCCTTGATGCGGCCATCCGCTCGGCGGTTGAGGCAACCAACGCCCACATTTGAATTCGGTTATATAATGCCGCCCGAATCCGCCCGTTGTAGGCGATTCCAGGCGCAACCCATGAAAGATGCCCGAGTCCTCATCGTCGAAGACAACGAAGAAGTCGCCCAAATGCTGGTGCTGTTCTTCAGCGCCCGCGGCCTCAAGGTCACAGTCGCCGGCGATGGTGCCTCCGCCCTGCGCCTCATCCGCGAGTCCCTGCCCAGCCTGATTCTGCTCGACGTCGGTCTGCCCGACGTGGAAGGCTACGACCTGTTCAAGCGCTTCCGCCAAAGCGTCCGCTCGCGCCACATCCCCGTCATCTTCCTCACCCGCCGCAGCCGCAAATCCGACCGCATCGCCGGCCTCCAGCTTGGCGCCGACGACTTCATCACCAAGCCCTTCGATCTGGAGGAGCTCTACCTGCGCGTGCAGAATGCCGTCGCCCGCGCCCAGCGCGAGAACCTCAGCCACCCCCACACCGGTCTGCCTGCCGGGCAGATGGTGCGCGAAGCCGTCGCCGCCGCCGGCCCGTCCGGCCAGGTGGTGCTGGAATTGCGCCTGCGCCACGCCAGCGCATTCCGCGACCTGTATGGCGCGCTGGCCGGCGCCGACCTGCTGCGCTACACCGCCCTGCTCATCAACCGCGTCCTCAACACCGTCGGCGCGCCGGCAGACTTCGTCGGCCAGTCCGGCGACGAGAGCTTTGTCGTCGTCACCGCCCCCGAGCGCCTCGAAACCATCCGCCGCCACATCCTGGACCGCTTCGACCTCGACGCCGTCCAGCATTACGCCCTGGGCGAGCGCGCCGGTGGCCAGGTCCGCGTCCGCGACTCGTCCGGCCGCGAGCGCCTGCTGCCCCTGCTCACCCTTGAAGCCGCGACCGTCGTCGCCTGATCCCCCGCCCTCACCCGTCGCGGGAGGACGTGCTCTGCCCTAACTGCCGCGGCACCGTCCGCACCTGCCTCCCCTAACCCAGCCCTTCCCCTGAGTCCCCTCCGTCCCCCTCCTTCATCGCCCGGCACACCGCCCGCATCTGCGGTATGATTTGCCCGGCCCAGTTCCACTCGACCGGACAGGACGACCATGACTTTCTCTGAAACCGAAGCCCGCGCCGCCATCGTCAAGGCCGGCCGGATGATGCAGATCCGTGAATACGTGGATGGCACCGCTGGCAATCTCTCCGCCCGCCTCGATCCCGGCCACATCCTCGCGACGCCCTCCGGCCTCGTCAAAGGCGAGCTTACACCCGAGGATCTCATCATCGTGGACATGGATGGCCAACTGGTCAGCGGGCGGCCCGGCCTGCGCCCCACCTCCGAGTTGGCCATGCACCTGGAGGCCTACCGCCGCCGTCCCGACGTTCACGCCGTCGTCCACGCCCACCCCATCACGGCCGTCGCCCTCAGCATCGCCGGCCTCACCATGGAGGAGTGCGTCATCCCCGAGGCCGTCGTCTTCCTGGGCCTCGTCCCCACCACGCCCTACGCCACCCCCTCCAGCGACGAGAATCGCCGCGCCATCTCCGACGTCATCGTCAACCACGATGCCCTGATCCTGCGCTACCACGGTTCGCTCACCGTGGGCCGCGACGTGCGCGAAGCTTACCTGCGCCTCGAAACCCTGGAGCATACCGCCAAAATCATCGCCATGACCCGGCTCCTCGGCGGCGGCCCGCCCCTGCCCCCGGAGCAGGTCGCCAAGCTCCTCCAGACCCGCCAGGATTGGGGCCTCGCCCGCCCGTCCGACGCCGAGGACTTCTGCGTGGCCTGCGGCGTCTGCCACCCTCAAGGCCGGCACCTGCCCCCTGCCCCGCGCCCCGCCTGGGACGACGACGCCGCCCGCGCCGAAGAGCAGTTGGTCGAGCAAATTGCCGCCCGCGTCCGCGCCGTCCTCGGCAAAAACTAACTTTGCTTGACAATGCCCTTGCCCTCGGCTAGAATCGCTTTCACGCACTGCTGGCCCGGCGTGCTCAATCGGGCGATTGGCCGAGATAGCTCAGTTGGTAGAGCACGCGACTGAAAATCGCGGTGTCCACAGTTCGATCCTGTGTCTCGGCACCTTGCGGGCGTGGTTCAGTGGTAGAACGTCTCCTTGCCAAGGAGAAGGCCGTGGGTTCGAATCCCATCGCCCGCTCAAGAAGAAGCCCCTCAGCGGGGCTTTTTCATTAACCAACAGTGCGCATGGACCCAACCGCAGCCTATCTTCCTACCCTCGTCAGCGGCGACCTCGCCGCCCTCCCCGCCCTCTTCGCCGCCGATGCCATCGTGGACGATCCCCTCGGCGGACGCGCCCGCGGCCCGCTGGAGCTGGAGCGCTCTGCCCTGGCCCGCCGCGCCTGGCTCGCGGAGCATGCCGCCCGCGCCGAGGCGGTGCGCGTGACGCGCACCGCTTCGCGCACCGTCGCCGAAAGCCTGCTCCACCTCACCCTGCCCGCTGCGCGCGCCGTGGCCCTGCCCGTCGCCGTCGTCGGCCAGCACGGCCCCGGCGGACGCCTGGCCGCCGTCCGGGTCTACCACAGCCTTTGGCCTTTGCTGAGCCATCACATCATCCGCCCGCCCCTCCTCGCGCATGATCCCGAGTTGCGCGTCACCGACATCGTTCAGACCTATCAGCGTGCCCTGGCCGCGGGCGACGTAGACGCCATCGTCGCCACGTTCGAGCCGGACGGCAGCTTCCGCGAGCCTGCCGGCGGCGATTTCGTTTTTGCCGGTCCCGATGAGTTGCGCCGCTTCATGACGAACATCCTCAGCGCCGGCGGCATCGGCCTGGAACACTGCACCGTCACCGATGACGGCGTGGCGTGCGCCATCGAGTTCAATGCGGTTTCATTCGGCCCGCGCCCCATCGAGCCCCAGGCCGGCGTAGCCGTCTATGAGCGCGGCCCCAGCGGCAAGCTCCGGACCGCCCGCATCTATGATGACGTGAACGTGGAAGCCTACACCGCCTGAGCCTTGCCCCGTGCATAGCCTGCCAGCAGGTGCGCTCCCGCCTTCGGCATGGGGGTTGCGGGCGCAATCTGCCAGACTAACGTCCCATCCCGGCCTGTTCGGCCACAAACGCCATCAGCCGCGCGGTCAGGTCGTCCGCGTGCTCCGTTCCCAGCAAGTGCGTGCCGTGGGCCGTCGCTCCGGCGTACACGTACAACTCCTTCGGCTCGCCCGCCACCGCATACATCGCTTCCAGTTCGGCCGCCGCCACCGTGTCGTCAAACTCGCTGGTGATGAAGAGCTTTGGCCCCGAGAAGGCCTGTAGCTCTTCCGCCGTCACCGCCACGTCCACGCCCGGCGCCTGCATCGGCGCGGCCAGGATCGCCGCCGCCGCCGCGCCCGTATCCGCCGCCGCCTTGGCCGTCGCCATCCCGCCCAGGCTCGCCCCAATCAGCACAATCGTATCTGCGCCCTGGGCCCATGCAAACCCCGCCGCCGCCCGCAGGTCATCCGCGATAAAGCCGATCTGCGCCGCATCCATCCGGCCATTCACCCAGTAGCGAAAGTCATAAGTCAAGCCCAGGTAGCCGGCGGCCGCCATCTCCCGCGCCACCGGCGCCCACGACGCCTGCCGCTGGTCGCCCATATTGGAGAAGATCACTGCCAGGCGCCCCCCTCCATACAAGGTGCCCGCCAACGCCACCTCCGCCGAGACTGGGATGGTTACCGGTCGACCCGCAACAACTGGCATGTCGGTGGGCGCTGGGGTAGCCGTGGCCGTCGCGGGCTGAGGCGTTGCGCTGGGCACATGCACCGTGGCCGTGCCCGCCAGGAAGATTTGGGTGATCGCAAACGCCGTGCCGGTCAGGTCAACCGTAGGCGTGGCCGTCGGCGGCAATGGCGTATGTGTGGGGATCGGCGTGGGGCTGGCCGCAGGCGTAGCCGTCGGTCCGCAGGCGGCCGCGCACCAGGCCATCAGCAGCAGTATTGCCAGGCGTGTGGAATGGGTTGGCATGCCGTCGACGTTACCCCCGCAGCGGCCGCCTGTCACCCCCCCAAACGGTTGGAGTTCTCAGACTGTCACGAGCGGAGCCGCGTCAACCGTCCGCTCTAGTTTCAAGGCCTCGGGCAAGTCCACCGCCCAGGCGCGGATGGCGGGCCAATTGCGCCGCTCCCCCGCCGCCGCGCGCACCAGCACCATGGCAAAGATCACCGCCCACCACGGCAGGCGCCCATACTCCAACCGCCCGCCAAACACGCCGATCGCCGCCGGACGCGCTGGCTTCGCCGCGCTCAGGATCGGCCGCAGATAGTTGTCCAGGGTGGCATATCGCTCGCGAAAATTCAGCCGGCCGGCCTGTGCCGGCGGCTTGGGCAGCTTCTCATCCACCACCAGCGGCACGCCCCCGGCCTCCATGCTGTCCGTCTGCGTCAAGCTCATCGCCAGCACGAACAGCGCCAATGGCACCTGCTGCCACGCCCGCCGGTTTCGCCGCAGAAAACCCAAGGCGCCCCGATGCCAGCCCAGGATCATGGGCCCGCCCGCCACCACCGCCGCGTAGCCCTCCACTTCCTGGACCTCCGCCATCGGACGCACTTCCACCGGCCACCCGGCCGCAGTGAGTTCCTCCCCAATGGCGTCGGCCACCTCGCGCGTCGAGCCCGCCAGCGTGGCAAAAGTTATCAGTATAGGCTTCATCTAGTTCACGCTATGGAAACCCAGCGTGCGCCAAAGCACGCGCATGATACCGTGCCCGATGTCCGGCCTCAGGAACTGGTTGGGGCACGCGCCGGGGATGACGCTGATCCCGTGCTCGCGGCACATCGTCACAGCGGCGGGCGAAACGCTCGTCATCCCGGCCGCCAGCCCCGGCTTTGTTCCCATCATGCAGTGCATCCACACATGCTTGACGCCCAACTCCACGCACTGCTGCACGATCTGCTCGGTGACTTGCGGGTTGGCCAGGATGAACACCGCCTCCGGCTTGTCGGGGATGGACCGCAAATCCGGATAACACGGGTCGCCTTCGAACTCTTTCAGCCTCGGGTTCACGGCGGTGACGGCGTAGCCTGCCGCCTTGAACTTGCGGTAGCCCAGGTTGCAGCCGGTATCGCGTCGGTCCGAAACGCCGACGACGGCGACGCGCTTCTGCGCCAGGAAGTCATTGACGAGGGTGTCTAGCTTGGCCATGTGTGCTCCTCATCCCAGCTTTGAATTACCACCCAGGATAATGAGCCCGCCGCCCGCCCACCAAGTGACATTTGTCCGCGAAAACGGCCCAACTTGTCCCCGTTTGGTTGACAGCCCCCCCAAAGGCTTTATAATGGCCCCGCGCTCATTTAATGGCGCCGTCGCCAAGTGGTAAGGCAAGGGTCTGCAAAACCCTCATTCGGCGGTTCAAATCCGCCCGGCGCCTCTGTAAATTAGGTTCCGCCGCGAAAAGCGACTAAGGGTCCGGCAAAATCGGACAGACCCTTAGTCGCTTTTGCGTCTTCCGGCTGAGGGGCCTCATTACCCTAGAGTGAATGAGGTTCTCAAAAACCCCCATCCGCCCCAGTCAATGCCCGTCAATAGGCGTCCAGGCCAGCCAATGCCCAGCAATGGACAGCTGGCAGGAGGACCTTACAATGAGCACGAAAGGGCGCAAGTCGGAGCGAACGTTGGGACAAACCACGCTGCAGAGCCTGATTGAGTTCTACGCCGGCGACATGGAGCGCCGTGGCTGCACCCCGGACTCGGTGCTGACCAACCGCAACCTGCTGCTGCGCTTCCAGCGTTGGCTGGCGCCGGAGGACGCGGCGGTCAAGCTGGCGACCATCACGCCGGAGCGGGCCAGGCATTACATCACCGACCTCCAGGCGCGGGAGGTCAAATGGGTGGACCACCCCAACCACCCTGCCGAGCACTCCAAGCTCTCACCGTTCACGGTGCGCAAGGTCGTGAAGGTCCTGCGCGGCTTCGGCACCTGGCTCG
>CAZCEC010000109.1:0-253 GCA_964497615.1 uncultured Anaerolineales bacterium
GTCGTAGTCGCCCGCCGAGACCGTCCACCCAAAGGAGTCGTTCGCTTCGGGGTTGTCGGGGTCGTACAGCAGCTCGTCGTAGGACGCCGTCAGGCCAATCGAGGTGCCAAACATCAGGTGGACCGAGCCGATAACGACACCCAGCAGGCGGTCGCCCGGCGCGCCGATGGCCAGGTCCGCGTAGCCGTCATTGTCAAAGTCCGCCGCCGCCAGGGAGTAGCCGAAGAGCTCGCCCTGATCGACCTCAGCCGCC
>CAZCEC010000109.1:263-12873 GCA_964497615.1 uncultured Anaerolineales bacterium
GTCGCAGCTCGAAGAACTGATCGGCCCGCTGATCGAGAAGCCGTGAACGCGGCCTGAGCATGAACAACAAGAAATCCGTCCTGGACACCCTGATCGACCTCAGCCGCCATGCCGCTCACATCCTGGTGCCAGATGCGGGCCGGGTTGGCGGGCGTGGCCGTCAGGCCGCCGGGGCCGCCGTGGAACACGTTGATGGCCCCGCCGAACGTGAGCGCCCCGCCGCCCGAGCCGTGCGTTTCGAAAGGAATGCCCACCGCCAGGTCGTCATACCCGTCGCCGTTGAAGTTGGCGGCCGCCAGCGAATAGCCAAACCCGTCCTCCGGCTCCATGGCGCCTTCCACGTCCGCGCTGTCCGCCGTCCAGTGTTGCGGGGTGTTCACCGACCCGCCGCTGATCAGGCCGGCGCTGGCGCCGGAAAGGCCGGTCTTGCCCATGAACACCTGCACCGCCCCGGCGTCCACGTAGTCATCGCCATTGTTCTCGCCGGGCGTGCCCACGGCCAGGTCATCGATGCCGTCACCGTTGAAGTCGCCGGCGGCCAGGGCCGAGCCGAAGTTGTCATACGGCTCGGTGGAGCTGGCCAGGAAGCCGGGCGTGTCCTGCGAAAGAAGCTCATTGGCCAGGCTGCCCAGACCGGATGACCGGCCGTAGAGGATGTGCACCGAGCCGGCTTCCACATCGCCGTTGACGGTGTCTTCGGGCGCGCCGATGACCAGATCCGCATAGCCGTCCTTGTCGAAGTCGCCGGTGGTCAGCACCGCGCCAAAGCTCGCGCCGGCCACGGGATCGCCCGTGACGTTGTCCGTGTGGCGCGACCACTCCTCGATGCTGAACAGGTCCAGCCCAGCGGCCGAGCCGTAGATGACGGCCACCGCGCCGGCATCGTCCTGCCCGTTGATGTTGGCGCCGGGGATGCCGATGGCCAGGTCGTCGTAGCCGTCGCCGTCGAAATCGCCCATGCCCAGCGCCGCGCCGTAGCGGTCACCGGGGTTGGCCGCAACGCCGCCCACCTGCCGGTGCCAGACCTGGTCATCCGGGCCAAGCTGGCCGGCGCCGGCATCCAGGCCGTGGTTCGAGCCGTAGATGACGTGCACAATGCCAACGTCCACCTGCTCGGTGATGCCGTTGGAGACTTCCTTCTGCGGGACGCCAATGGCCAGGTCGGCATAGCCGTCGCCATTGAAATCGGGGAACCCGGCGCACAGATCGTTGACCGAAAGCGACGCCGCGGCCGCGAGACCGGCTTCAGCGTTAGGCGCGCCCCCGCCCCCCAGCACCGAGGGCAGGAAGACCCGGTTGCAGTACACGGGCGCCGCAGACGGCGCCGCTGAGGCCGCCCCAGCGCCGCCCAGGTGCCCAGGCAGCATGAAGGTCGCGGCGAGTAGTGTGACGAGCGTGCTAACGAGCAGCAGTTTTTTCATATCGAGTTACTCCTTTGGACACCACTCTAGGGGCGCGGTGTGACAGGAGCGTGACTGGCCGGCTTCGCTGTACGTGACAAAGCGTGACAAGCCCGTTGGACCCGATCAAGTTGATATAGAATGACAGACATGGAGCGGCTGACGCTGGCGCTGTTTGGTCCCTTTGTGGCGGAGATCGCCGCGCACAGCCTGCGCCTGCCCACCGACAAGACGCGCGCCCTGCTGGCCTACCTGGCGCTTTCGCCCAATGCCCCCCTGCGGCGCGAAACCCTGGCTGGCCTGTTGTGGCCGGATCAACCCGAAGCGCTGGCGCGCCAAAACCTGCGCAAGACCGCCGGCCGCCTCCGCGAAGCCATTCACTTCCTCTCGCCCGACCTCGCCAGCCGCCTGCTCAGCCTCACCAAGCAGACCATCGAGTTGGACGCCGCCTTCTGCACGGTGGACGTTCTCCAGTTCCGCGCTCATCTGGACACGGCCCGGCGGCACGCGCACGCCAGCTTGAGCCAATGCGCCGACTGCCTGACCGGCCTGGAAGCGGCCGTGGAGCTGTGCCGGCGCGGCCCACTGCTGGCCGGGCTTTCCCTGCCGGATGCCGAGCCTTTCGAAGAGTGGCTGCGGGCCGAGCGGGAGCACCTCCATCAGCAGCAACTGAGCACGCTGCACCAGCTAACCGTAGCCTATGAACAGCAGGGCGCCTATGAGATGGCCCGCACCTTCGCCGAGCGCCAGATCGAGGCGGAGCCGTGGCAGGAGGAGGCGCACCGCCAATTGATGCGCCTGCTGGCTGCCCAGGGCCTGCGCGCCGAGGCCATCGCGCAGTACCAGGCGTGCCGCCGCATCCTGCAGGACGAACTGGGCGTGGAACCGGCCGCCGAAACAGAGGCGCTCCTCACCCAGATCATGCACGGCTCGCTGCCGGTGGCCGCCTCTCGTTCGGAGGAGGCGCGCCCGCAGCCTTGGCCCCGCCCGGCTGGCCCGCTCATTGGCCGCGAGGCCGAACTGGTCAACATCATCAACCTGCTGGAGGCGCCCGGTTGCCGGATTGTCACGATCACGGGTCTGGGCGGCATTGGCAAAACCAGCCTGGCGGCGGCCGTCGGCCAGCGGCTGCGGCAAGCGCCGCCCGCCTGGCTGCCGGACGGCATCTACTTCGTCTCGCTGGCCGAGGTCAGCAGCGCCAGCCTGCTCCCCGCGGCCCTGGCGGAGGCGGTCGGCCTGGCCGTCCACCAGCGGCAGAGCACGGCCATCCAGGTGGAGCAGTTCCTGCGCCACTCGGCCATGCTGCTGATCCTGGACAACTTTGAGAATCTGGCCCCCGAGGCCGATTGGCTGCGCGAGCTGGCGGCCAAAGCCACGCATCTAAAGCTCTTGCTGACGTCGCGCGAGCCGCTCAACTGGCAGGACGAGTGGCGCTACCCGTTGGAGGGTCTCGCCTACCCCGCCGACGAGGCCGGCAACGGGCGCTACGAAGCCGTAGACCTCTTCGTGCAGGCCGCGCGCCAGGTGCTGCCCGGCTTTGCCCTGACCGCCGAAAACAGCGCAGCCATTGCCCGCATCTGCCAATTGGTGCACGGCTGGCCCCTGGCCCTGCAAATGACCGCCGCCTGGGTGCCGATGATGAACTGCCACGCCATCGCCAACCAGATCAGCGCCAGCCTGGACCTGTTTACCACCTCGCTCCGCGATGTGCCGCCGCGCCAGCGCAGCATCCGCGCCATCTTTGAACACACGTGGAATTCGCTAACCCCGGACGAGCAGGCCGGGCTGGCGCGCCTGGCCGTCTTTCGGGGCGGCTTCACCCTGGCGGCGGCCATGGACGCAGCCGCCACCTCGCCGATTGTGTTGCGGGGGCTGGCGGATAAGGCCCTGGTGCGGCACGACGAGCCCAGCGGCCGGTACACCATGCACGAGGTGCTCAGCCAATTCGCGCAGGAGAAAGCCGAAACGGACCCGGCCGCGTTCGCCCTCGCCCGCCAGGCCCACAGCCGCTACTACCTGGGCCTGCTCAAACGCGAAGGCGAACGGCTGCATACCACCGAATACCAGGCCGCCCTCGACGATCTGCGCGCCGAGATGGACAACGTGCACCAGGCGTGGCTCTGGTCGGCCACCCGCCAGGAGCCGGCAGCGCTGGCGGCCGGCCTGGGCCACCTGGCCACCTACTACGAAAGCAGCGGCTTGCCCCAGGAGGCGGCCACGTTCCTGCGCCGCACCCTGGCCGTGCTGGACGGCAGCGGCGCGGCCCCCGTCTCGGCCCTCACCGCCCAGATTTACTACCAGATCGCGGCCAGCCTCCTGACGGCCGGTCAGTATGCCGAAGCCCTGACGGCCAGCCACGCGTCCCTCAAGATCGCCCGCGAGCTGGACGACGCCGACCTCACCAACCAGATCTTCATCAATCAGTCCTATATCTACCGCGAGCAGGGGCAGTACGAGGAGACCCAGGCGGTGCTGAATGAGGCCATCGCCTACAGCCGGAGGCGCAATGACCTGCTCGGCGTGGCGCGCGCCCTGCATGCCCAGGGCAACACCCATTGGTCCATGGGCGAGTACGAGCCGGCGCGCGCGTGCTACGAATCTGGGCGGGAGCTCTATGGGCAGCTAGGGGATGAGATATCGGTGGCAATACTCACGGGCAACATCGGCGTGGTGCTGTGGCGCCAGGGGCACTATTTCGAAGCCCTGGCGAACTACGAGGTGGCGCTGGCCGCCGTGCGCCGCATTGGCAACGCCACCCGGGTGGCCGTGTGGCTCGGCAACATTGGCCTGGTGTACGTGGACTTAGGAGACGACGAGCGCGCCCTGGCCTACCTCAACGAGGGGCTGCATATGCACGACCAGCTCGGGCGCACTTACTATCGGATCGAGTTGCAGCTCGGCAAGGCGGCGGTGCTGCTGCGGCAGGGCGACCTGGCAGGCGCGGCCCAACTGCTGAAACAAGCCACCGACCTGGCCTACCTGATTGGCAACCGCACCTACTTGCTCGATTGCGACCGGCTGCAAGCCAGGTTGTTTCGCGCCCAGGGGCAGGCGGCGCAGGCCGCGCAGTTGCTCCAGTCACTCCGGAAGCGCGAGTTCCGGCCCGACGCGGCCGCGGCCATCGAGCACGAGTTGGCCCAGTTGGCGGAGGCAGCATGAACATCAGCATCTTGGGCGCAGGCAACATTGGCGGCAGCCTGGCGCGCGCTTGGGCCGCCGCTGGCCACACGCTCGTCCTCGGCGTGCGTGATCCGGGCAAGTCCGAAGTCCAGGCCCTCGTGGCCGAGCAGCCCGCGCGCCTCAGCGCCCTCAGCGCCGCCGAGGCCGTGGCGCGTGGAGACGTCATCGTGCTGGCCGTGCCGGGCGGCTCCGCAGTCGCCTTGGTGGAGTCCCTCGGCAGCGCCCTGGCGGGCAAGATCGTCATCGATGCGACCAACAACGTGCGCGGCCCGGGTCCACTCTCGGCCATCCCGGCCATTCAGCAGTTGGCGCCGTCCGCCCTGCCCTATCGCGCTTTCAACTCCGTTGGGTGGGAGAACATCCAGGCCCCGCGCTACGGCTCCATCCAGTCCGACATGATTTTCTGCGGACCGGACGGCCTGCCGCGCGAGACGGTGACCGGCCTCATCGCCGCAACCGGCTTCCGGCCCGTATACGTTGGCGATCAGAGCCAGTTGGCGGTGGTGGACAACCTGCTGTGGCTGTGGTTCGCGCTGGTGCGCGGGCAGGGCTACGGGCGGCGCGTCGCGTTCAAGATCCTCACCGAGCAGGACGAAACCGCCTAGCCCGCCAATTCTGACAGAAACGAAGCGGCCCCAACGGGAATGCTCCCGCTGAGGCCGCTTCGTCACACCAACTGCCGCAGCAGTCTAGCTGTCGATGCCAGGCACCCGCACCGGCTGATCAGGGCCGAATCGCGGACCGAAGCCGCCCGGTCCGCCTGGGCCCCCGTGCCCGCCGCGCGGGCCAAAGCCAAATCCAGGGCCGCCCTTGCTGCCCGGCCCCCAGTAGCCATTGTCCAGGCCTTCCAGCAGCCAATCGGCATGCTCGCGGGTGAGGTCGCCGTCGGTGACGGCCTGCTCGATGGCCGCGCGCGCCGCTTCCGTCGCGGCCTCGTCCATCGCGGCCAGCAGGTCTTCCACCTCCACCCCGGCCTCGTCGGCCAGGTCGGCCAGGCTCTCGCCCGCGCGAAGCTGGGTTTCCAGTTCCTCCACCGTCAGCCCGAGCATGTCGGCCGCGGCGGCCAGGGCCGCTTCGCCATACCGCCCGCCGCCGCCGTGCGCCGCCACCGCCGCGCTAACGCTGGCGCCCTCGGCGGCCGCGGCGGGCGCAGCCACGGCGAAGGCGCTAATCCCCAGCACCGTCAGCACCGCCACCACCGTTCCCACACTGATCCCACGCCAAAACCTAGACATTGCAACCTCCATTTTTGACCGGTACCTGACCGGGTTGCCGTGTGCGGCCCGAATTGGCCGTACGCACAGCAGTCTATCCGGAGGTGGTTCACAGACGGCCTAGAACGGGTTAGGGGTGGCTTAAGGTGGAAGGGTTGCTTCTCGCCGGCCCTTAATCTGGTCTACACCACTTCTTAATAACCGGCCCGTAGGCTTACGCGCGGATCGATTATCCTAGTACAAGTGCGCCCAGAGGCCGCCAGGCAGGCGGCAGCGCCAATTGACCTATCTGAAGGAGACACGAATGAACAAGAAGCTGGTGCTGTTGGTGGGACTGGTGGGGTTGGTGATCCTGGCCGTGGCCGCGGTGGGCGTCTACAACTGGCTCCTCGGCCCCACCCTGGCGGCCAGCGGCGACATCACGGCCATCCCCATCGTCGTGAGCGTCAGCACCTCCACGCCGGCCAGCGCCGCCACCGCCGCGCAGGCCGAAGCCGAGCCGACCGCCGCGCCCGCCGTCGCCGAAGCGTCCGCAGCGGCGCCCACCGCGGCCCCCGCCACCGAAGCAGCGGGCGGCCTGCTGGTGTTGACGATTGACCAGGCCCAGTCGGAGGTGCGCTTCATCCTGACCGAGGAATTGCGCGGCCAGCCGAAGACCGTCATCGGCGCCTCGAACCAGGTGACCGGGCAGATTGCCGTAGACCCGAGCGATTTGACCACCGCACAGGTGGGCATTCTCCAGGTGAACGCCCGCACCCTGGCAACCGACAGCGGCCAGCGCGACCGGGCCATCCGTAACCAGATCCTGAGCACCGATGCGTATGAGTTCATCACCTTCACGCCCAGCCAGGTGCTGGGACTCAGCGGCAGCGCGGCGGCGGGCGACACCTTCTCCTTCCAGATCGCGGGCACGCTGACCATCCGCGACATCAGCCAGCAGGTGGTGTTCGACGTGACCGCCACGGTGGACGCCGCCGACCAGCTCTCCGGCACTGCCACGACCACAGTCCAGCGCGCGGATTTCGAGCTGGTAATCCCGAACGTGCCATCGGTGGCGAATGTGAGCGAAAGCGTGACGGTGGAGATTGACTTCGTGGCGACCGGAGTCCAGAATGATGCCAATGGGTAAGACCATCCTGGTGGTGGACGACAAGGCCAACGTGCGCGAGCTGCTGCGCGAATATCTATCGCAGGCCGGGTTCACCGTCGTCACCGCCACCAACGGGCGCGAAGCGCTCTACGCCGCCCGCCACGAGAACCCGGATGCCGTGCTGCTCGACCTCATGATGCCCGAGATGGACGGCTACCAGTTCCTGAGCCACTATCGCCGCGAGCGCAGCGTCCCCGTCATCATCATCACCGCCCGCGACGAGGAGTCCGATGCGGTGCGCGGGCTGGAACTGGGCGCGGATGACTACGTCGTCAAGCCCTTTCGCATGGCGGAGCTGGCGGCGCGCGTGCGGGCCGTTCTGCGGCGCATGGAGCCGCCGGAACCGGCCCGCCTGCCCCTGCGCGTGGGCGACCTGATGCTGGACGAGGCCGCCCACGCCGTCACGGTGCGCGGCCAGCCCGTGAACCTGACCCCCACCGAGTTCAACCTGCTGGGCCTGTTCATGCGGGCGCCGGGCCAGGTGTACACCCGCCAGCAATTGGCCGACCGGCTGGCGGAGGTGGGCTACAGCGGCCTGGAGCGCACCCTCAACGTCCACATCCGCAACTTGCGCACCAAGATCGAAGCCGACCCCGATGAGCCCCGGTACATCGAGACAGTCTTTGGGGTGGGCTACCGGCTGGCGCGGTGCGAGGGCTGAGGCGTGACTCGCTCGCTGGCGGCCCGGCTGACGGCGGCCTTCCTGCTGGTGGCCCTGACCGTGGCCCTGCTGGTGGCCGTCGTCCTGCGCCTGACCAGCGCCGACCAGCTCGGCCGGCTGATCATCGAGCAGCAGCGTGGCGAGTTCAGCGAGGCCCTAGCCGCCTATTATGCGGCCAACGGCTCGTGGGCGGGCGTCCGCGCTTACCTGTATCCCGATCCTGGCAATCACTTCCAGCCGGGCGGCGGCCCCGGCGGCGGGCCGGGCCCCTATCGGCGAAGCTGGCGCGACCTTTTTGGGCTGGCCAATGCCGACGGTGTGGTCGTCATCCCAGTGGGCTTCGGCGGGCCGGCGCTGGGCAGCCAGCTTCCAGCGAATGTGCTGTCCGGCGGCGAGCCGGTTGAGGTAGATGGCGTGGTCGTGGGGACGATCCTCACTGTCGCAAACCCGCCCGGCTTCAACCCGGAGGAGGCAGCCTACTTGCAGCGCACCAACCGGGCCCTGCTGCTGGCCAGCGGCGGCGCGGTGCTGGTGGCCCTGGTGGTGGGCGTGGTGCTGGCCCGCACCCTCACGCGCCCCCTGCACGCGCTCACCCAGGCCACCCACCGCATGGCCAGCGGGCAGTTGGAGCAGGAAGTGCCCGCGCAATCCAGCGATGAGATTGGCGAACTGGCCCGCGCCTTCAACCAGATGAGCCGCCAGGTGGCGCGGGCCAATACCGCCCGCAAACAGATGACGGCGGATGTGGCCCACGAATTGCGCACCCCGCTGACGGTGATCGCCGGCTACATCGAAGCCATGCGCGACGGCATGCTGGCGGCGACGCCCGAGCGGCTGAATGTGATCTACGCGGAACTGGAACACCTGCAGCGCCTGGTGAGCGACCTGCGCCTCCTCAGCCAGGCCGACGCCGGTGAGCTAAAGCTGAACCGCCGGCCAATGCAACTGGTAGAACTGCTGGGGCAGGCCGTCCGCGCCTTTGAGCACCAGGCCGCCCAAAAAGGCGTGCGCCTGGAACTCGATGGGCAGCCCGCGCTGCCCGCCGTCGAAGCCGATGAAACCCGGCTGGCGCAGGTGCTGAGCAACTTGCTGACCAATGCCCTGCGCTATACCCTGGCCGGCGGCCGCATCCGCCTCAGCGCCCGCGAGGACAGCCGGCCCGGCGGAGTCATCTTCGAAGTGGCCGATACCGGGACGGGCATCGCGGCGGACGACCTGCCGTTTGTGTTCGACCGCTTCTACCGGGCGGATAAGGCGCGGTCTGACGATGCCGGCGAGTCCGGGCTGGGGCTGGCCATCGTCAAGGCCATCGTGGAGGCGCACGGCGGCGCCATCACAGTGAAGGCCGCCGGGAACCAGGGCACCGTGTTTCGGGTGCGGCTGCCCGCTGCCGGCAGCTCAGCGCCCGCCTAGGCGAGAGGAGACAGGCTCATGGCGATTGCGCACGATTTTGTGGCCCTCAACCGCGCTTCCACCGAGCGCATCCGGGCGCTGGCGGCGCGGCTGAGCGACGAGGCGATGCAGACGCGGGTGGGCGAGCATTGGACCGTCGCCATTGTGCTGGCCCACCTGGCCTGGTGGGACCGGCGGGTGATGTATGTGCTGGACATGACCGAGCAGACCGGCGAGGTCTTCATCCCCGAGATCGATGTCTTCGTGAATGACCTGTCGCTGCCCCTGTGGGCTGCCATCCCGCCCCGCGAAGCCGCCCGCATCGCCATCGAGACCTCCGAGACGCTGGATAAGCGCCTGGAGGCCTATCCCCCCGCCCTGCTGGAAGCCATCTACGCCTGTAACCCGCGCTGGGTGGTGCGGGCCATGCATCGCGGCGAGCACCTCGGCGAGGCAGATGCAGCCCTGGCGGCGGCCGGGCTAGGCGATTAGCACACTCAAGCAGGTCAGGCCGGCCTCGACCTTCGCGAATTCGGAAACGTCAATCAGGCGGGGGGCGTAGCCGCGGCGGTTGAGCAGTTCGCCGGTGCGCGGGTAGGCCGCGCTGGCCAGCAGGCTGTATCCGTGCCGCAGGATATTGGCCCCCCACGGCTCAGCATCATCCACGGGCACTATGTCCATCCCGGCGAATGGCGACAGATCAACCCAGGCGGGGTTGGCCAGCAGGGTGTTGTCATCCAGCGCCGTGACGCCGGTCTTGAGATGCAGGCAGCCGGTGACCGGGACCGGGATGACGGTATATCCATATGGCGCGGCGATCTTCCGCAGGGCCTCCATCCCCGCCGCATTCGTCCGCGACGACAACCCCACAAACAGCCGCCGCCCCACCCGCAGCACATCGCCGCCCTCCAGCGTGGCCGTTTCCCCGGCAGTCTCTGGCCCCAGTGGCCTCACCGGCCGGTAACGTGCCAGCGCCTCGGCCATGAGCGCCGTTTCGCCCTGGCGAGAGGCCGCGCCGGGCCGCGTCAGCACCACTGCTTCATCCAGCACCACCGCGACGTCTTCCACGAAAACGCTGTCCGGATACTCTGCCGCCGCGGGCAGGGTAATGACCTCGAGTCCGGCGGCGGCCAGCGCGGCGCAGTAGCCGGCGTGCTGCTTCTCAGCCAGATCAATAGCGATGGGTTGGCGGTCCAGAAAGGTGAGTTCGCCGTCGGCGAGGGTCGGGGCGGGGCAGCGGGTGAGGGCGACGGGCACGCCGGTCAATATACCATGTCGCCATTGACAAAGGCAGACGTGCGCGGGTCGGCGGGATGGGCAAAGAACTCGCTGGCGGGCGCGGCCTCCACCAGGCGGCCGCTCAGCAGCAGCGCCGCGCGGTGGGCCAGGCGGCGCGCCTGAAACACATTGTGCGTCACCAGCACGACGGTGGTGTGGTGGACCCGGTTCTGTTCGCGCACGATACTCTCGATCAGGTTGCCGTTGTAAGGGTCGAGGTTGGCCGTCGGCTCGTCGAGCAGGAGCACCTCGGGCGCCATCACCAGCGCGCGGGCCAGCGCCGTGCGCTGCATCTCGCCGCCGGAGAGCTGGGCCGCCGGCTGGCGGGCGAGGGCCGCCAGGCCCACCTGCTCCAGGGCCGCGCTGACGGCCGGCTCAGGCGGCAGGCCCCGCAGGCGCAGGCCGAAGGCGGCGTTATCCCACACCGAACCCGCCAGCATCACGGGACGCTGAAACACGGTCGTCACCCGGCGCACCAGTTCCAGGGGCGGGTTTGGCGGAACCGCCGTCCCCGAGAACGTGATCGTGCCGGCCGTGGGCGACTCGAGAAAGTTGAGCAGCCGCAGCAAGGTGGATTTGCCGGCGCCGCTGGGGCCAACCACGGCCAGAATCTCGCCGGGGTGGATATCCAGAGCGGCCAGGTCCAGCACCACCCGGCCCGGCGCTGGCCCATAGGCCACTTGGAGATCGCGAAGGGCATAGGCGCTCATGCTGGCCGGGGGCGCCCCAGGCGCAGCAGCAGGAAGTTCGCGGCCAGCGCCAGCACCAGCAGGACGCCGCCCAGCGCCAGCGCCAGTTCGAAATTGCCTTTGCGGGTTTCCAGCACAATGGCCGTGGTCAGAACCCGCGTTTCCCCCTCGATGTTGCCGCCCACCAGCATCACCGCGCCCACTTCGGAGATGACACTGCCGAACGCCGCGACGACGGCGGCCAGCACGCCCAGCCGCGCCTCGCGCAGCACGGTCCACATCACTTGCCGCGGCGAAGCGCCCAGCGCCCGCACTTGCAGCCGCAGGGCCGGGTCCACGCCCTCCACCGCCGAGGCGGTGAGGCCGATGACGAGCGGCAGGGCGATGATGACCTGCGCGACGATCATGCCCGCTGGCGTGAACAGCCAGTTGAGCACGCCCAGGGGCCCGCTGCGTGAGAGCAGCATGTACACTACCAGTCCCACGACGACGGGCGGCAGGCCCATGCCGGTATAGATGATAAGTTCGACGAAGCGGCGGCCGGGGAAGGGGCGCAGCGCCAGCAGCGCCCCCAGCGGGATGCCGGCCAGGCTGGCGAAGAAGAGCGCCACGCCTGAGACGTAGAGGGAAAGGAGGATGATGGGGAGTAGCATTCAGGGAATGTGAGCAGGCCCCGCGCTGCGGCGAGCGCGGGGCGGATCAAATAGCGGCTGAAGCGGGCGGCGCTGGAAGCTAGGGATGGGCGGCCTTCCACGCATCGGACGACGGGTAGAAGAGCGCCTGGCCATACGCTTCCTGGCCAAAGGTGCTGATGAGTTCCTGGGTTTCCACCGACGTGATCCAGTTCGCAAAGTCGGTGGCCAGGTCGAAGTTGATATCCTCGTGCCGCTCAGGGTTGACCGGGATGACGCCGTACGGATTGAGCAGGGCCGAGTCCTGGTTATCGGCGATCGTGGCGCCCCCGACCACAATCATCAGGTTGGGCAGGTTGGACTGCTGGGCCAGCCACGTGGCGCGGTCCGTCAGCGTGTAGCCCTGGCGCTCATTCGCAAAGATCAGGGTTTCCCCCATGCCCTGGCCAATGGAGTTGTACCAGCCCGAGTCGGCCGCCGGCTCCAGGCCCGCCGCCGTCCACAGGCTCTTCTCCTTGGTGTGGGTGCCGGAGTCGTCGCCGCGTGAAACAAAAATCGCCTCGGCCGCGGCGATGGCGGCCAGCGCCTCCTTGGCCGTCGCCATCCCGCTCACGCCCGCCGGATCGGCCGTCGGACCGACGAGCACAAAGTCGTTATACATGACATCCAGGCGATTGACGCCATCGCCGGCCTCGACGAAAGCATCTTCCCGGGAACGGGCGTGGACCAGCACCACATCGGCGTCGCCGTTGGTGCCCAGCTCCAGCGCCTGGCCCGTGCCCACGGCCACCACGTCCACCTGGGCATTGTACTCTTCCTCGAAGACGGGCAGGATGGCGTCCAACAGGCCGGAGTCGTCGGTGCTGGTGGTGGTGGCCAGGCGCAGCACCTGCGGCTCTTGGGCGCAGGCGCTCAACACAAAAGCTAAGATCAAGCTCACCGAAATGAGCAGGCGGGCCGGCACGTGCGCGGTGGGGCGTGTTTGGCGGAACATGGCTTCTCCTAACGGGCTGA
>CAZCEC010000109.1:12883-15641 GCA_964497615.1 uncultured Anaerolineales bacterium
AGGTTGGGTGGCGGTAATGCGCGTTATGCCGAAAAATCATAACGCAGGCCCGTTCGTTTGGCAAGCGCGCCGCCCGTCAGAGCGCTCTCGCGGGAGGCGTAGTCAGGTACAATGGCGTACCCGTGAGCACCCCAGCCCGCTCGAATGAGAACCAGGCCTCATCGCCAGCCCGCGGCGGTCGCGGGCCAAACCGCGGCCCGCGCGGCTTTGGCGCGTTGAGCCTGCCGCTGCTGGCCTTCCTGGTGATTCCGGTGGTGGCGGTGCTGCTGCGCGCGCCGCCGGCCGCCGTGCTGGAAAACCTGGGGCAGCCGGAGGTGCGGCAGGCCATTACACTGAGCCTGCGGACGACGGCGGTAAGCACGCTGCTGGCGATACTCCTGGGCACGCCGCTGGCTTATGTGCTGGCGCGGCGCAACTTTCCAGGGCGCAAGGTGGTGGACACCCTGGTGGAACTGCCCACGGTGCTGCCGCCCTCGGTGGCGGGCGTGGCTTTGCTGATCGCCTTTGGGCGGCGGGGGCTCGTGGGCCAGTGGCTGGCAGCGCTGGGCGTGACCCTGCCGTTTACCGAAACGGCGGTGGTCCTGGCCCAACTCTTCATCGCAGCCCCGCTGTTCGTCAAAGCGGCCATCAGCGGCTTTGCGGGCGTCGAGGATGAATTGGAGCAGGCCGCCGCCATCGACGGCGCCAGCCGCTGGCAAGTCTTCCGGCTCATCACGCTGCCCCTGGCGTCCACCGCCCTGCTAAGCGGGACGGTGCTGGCCTGGGCGCGCGCCATGGGCGAATTCGGAGCCACCATCATCTTCGCCGGCAACTTCCCTGGCCGGACGCAGACGATGCCCCTGGCGATTTACATTGGGTTCGAGCTGGATCTGAACGTGGCCTTGACCCTGTCCGTCATCCTGATCAGCGGGTCATTCCTCGTGCTGGTGCTGGTCAAACTGCTGTTGGGACGCGAAAAGCCGGGGACCTGATGCCCGCCCCGGCGACGCCGCCACCCGGCGGCGGCGAGCAGCGCCGGAGCGCACCTCGCGCTAGACGAACTTCCCGCCGGTGATCTGCTTGTCGCGCAGGCGGCGGTCGGCGTCGAAGGTCAGCACCACCTCGATGGTCTGGAAGCAGCGCGCCTTGCCGGTAATGAGCTTGCGGCACACGTAGGTAGTGGCCCCCCCGCCCTCTTCCCCATAGTCGGCGCTGAGTTCATTGTTGAGGTTGATCTCGGTGGTCAGTGTTTCGCCGCAGCGCAGGCACTGGACCGTGAGCGTCATGATCGGGCGCGCCGGGGCGGCAGAAGTGAAAAGGCGGCGAAGAAAATCCACAGGGCAATGATAGCAGAAGTCGCAGCGGTCAGGGCGAGGCGCGGATGGTGCTGAGGGCCGCCAGGGCGCGGTGCCGGGCAAAGGCATGGTCAACGATGGGAGCGGGGTACCCGGCCGGGGGGTGTGGCGCTTCCCACGGCGCGTGGACGGTGGCGGCGGGCAGGGCGCGCAGCTCAGGCAGCCAGCGGCGGAGATAGTCGCCATTGGGGTCGAACTTGCGCGACTGAAGAACAGGATTGAAGATGCGGAAGTAGGGCTGGGCATCGGTGCCGGTGCCGGCCGTCCATTGCCAACCGCCATTGTTGGCGGCGGTGTCGCCATCCAGCAGAGTTTGCATGAAGTGCTGCTCCCCCCGCCGCCAGCCAATCAGCAGATGCTTACAGAGAAAGGAAGCCACAATCATGCGGGCGCGATTGGGCAACCAGCCGGTCTGCGCGAGCTGGCGCATAGCGGCGTCCACCACGGGGTAGCCGGTGCGGCCCGCCTGCCAGGCGGCGAAGTCGTCTGGCGCGTCGCGCCACGGAAAGCGATCGTACGCCGGGCGGAAGCTGTGCGTGAGGACGTGGGGGAAAAAGTGAAGAATGTGAAAGTAGAACTCGCGCCAGGCCAATTCGGAGATCCAGGCCTCGACCGAAGCGCGGGCCGCGGGGCTGGCTGCGTCGGCGCGGGCGGCTTCGGCGGCGGCATAGGCCTGGCGAATGGAAAGCTGGCCGAACCGCAGATAAATGGACAGTCGCGACGTGCCATCGCCCGCTAGGTCATTGCGCCCAAGGGAGTACTCAAGGAGCGGTCCAGCCACAAACTCTGCCAGGCGGCGCTGGGCGGCGGCCGTCCCTGCCGGAGGCACGGGAAAGTCCGGCGGCAGGCGGCGGCCCAGGTCAGCCAGCGTGGGGATCGGGTCGGAGACGAGGCCGGCCGTGGTGAAGCGGGGTTGCGCAGCGTGCGGCGCCGGCTTGGGCCGGGCCAGCCAGGCGCGTTTGAACGGCGTGAAGACGGTGTAGGGCAGGCCGGCCTGGGTGAGCACTTCGCCTGGCGCGTGCAGCACCTGGTCGGTAAACGCGAGCGCCGGCAGGGCGGCCAGCACCCCCTCATCCCTCCGGCGGGCATACGGGCCATAGTCGCTGTTGAAGGTGATGCGATCCGCGCCAGTCTCCCCCAGCAATTCGCGGAGCACCTCCACCGGGCGGCCGCGGCGCACAATCAGGCGCGCGCCGCGGGTCCGCAGCTCAGCGTCCAAGCCATGTAAGGCAGCCAGGAGCCATGCCAGGCGCGGCGGGCCAACGCGCGACGACGCCAACAACGCGGGGTCGAAGATGAAGACCGGGATGACGGGCGCATCGCCCGCGGCCGCCAGGGCGATGTTATCCGCCAGGCGCAGGTCGCGGCGGAACCAGTGGAGGCTGGGAGCAGTGGGCACCGAGAGAGTATAACCGGCGGCGCGG
>CAZCEC010000110.1:0-15461 GCA_964497615.1 uncultured Anaerolineales bacterium
CGTCCTGCAAGTTGTCGCCGTCGCTGTCGGGGTTGAGGGGGTCGGTGCCCCAGATCATCTCGTCGCCGTCGCTCAGCCCGTCGTTGTCGCTGTCGGGGTTGAAGGCGTCGGTGCCGGCGCGCACTTCGTCGGCGTTGGAGAGCCCGTCGCCGTCGCTGTCGGCGGCGGCCACGGCGTCGAGGGTGGTTTGGGCGATAGCGGTCGTGGTCGCGTCGGCGCGGCCGGTAAAGTCCCAATAGGCAAAAGCGAACACGCCCAGCAACATGCAGCCCACGAAGGCCAGCAGCAGGATGAGCCAGGCCGGCACCAGGGCCACGCTGTGCACTTCGGCCGGGTGGGCCACGGTTTGGCCGCCGGCCCCGGCCACGCGCGCGGTGAAGGCGTGGACGGCCGGCCCACCCACCAGGCGCGGGCGGTGGAGCGTCACGAAGAAGTCGGCGGCGCCGGTGTGGCCTTCGGGCACGCTCAGGCTGATGGCCGGCGGGTCGAAGCGCAGCGCATCGGCCGGGTCGTCAAAGCCGATGGTGAAGACCTCGCTGGTGTTGCCCTGGTTGTGGATGGTGACGCGGGCCGGGTCGTTGGGCCGCAGGGTGGGGGTGCTCAGCTCGCTGTG
Organism: uncultured Anaerolineales bacterium; assembly: GCA_964497615.1. Classification (GTDB taxonomy): domain Bacteria; phylum Chloroflexota; class Anaerolineae; order Anaerolineales; family UBA6663; genus CAZCEC01. The sequence continues at coordinate 614 of CAZCEC010000110.1, forward strand.
GAACTGCGCATAGGCCGGGACGGTGAGGCCAAGCTTGGCCTCCACTGCCTGCTCGGGCGCGCGCTGGCTGGCCACGCGCGCGGTGAGGGTATAGCGCCCGGCGCGGGCTTGCGAGGTGCGCGGCGGCGCCAGGGTGAGCCGCACCCGCTGATGCGCACCCGGCGCCAGTTGCAGACTGGCGGGCGGGGCCGGCGCGGCCACCCAGCCGTGCGGCAGGCCGGCCAGTTGCAGGCTGTAAGTTTCGGCGCTCGGCCCCCAGTTGACGATCACCAGGCCGGCGGCGGTCTTCTGGCCGGGCGGCGCCGTCATCTGCGGCGTCTCCACATAGACGCCCAGCCAGCCGTTGGGGCTGGTCTGCACCAGCTTGGGGTCCACCACATTGCCGTCGTAGCGCAGCATATTCCCGCGCGACACCGTGGTCGGATCGGTGGGGCGCGGCTCGGTCTTGGGCGCGGCGCGGGCGGCCGCCAGGCTGCGCTGATAGGCCACCAGTAGGCTCACGGCCCAGGCGCTGCCGGCTGCTTCGTCGGCTTGCTGGGCCAGGGGCACGACCTCGGTCAGCGCCTGGGCCAGGGCCGCCGGGTCTGGGTAGCGGTCGGCGGGGTCCTTGGCCAGCGCGCGCAGGATCACGCCCTCCAGGGGTGCGGGCAGGTCGGCCCGGCGGGCGCGCGGCGGCGGGGGCGCGGCCTGGCTGTGAGCGCGGACGGCCTCGTCGGCGGTCTTGACCGGGAAGGGCTGCCAGCCGACGGCCAGCTCATACAGCAGCACGCCCAACGAATAGACCTGGCTGCGCGCATCGAGCCGCTCACCCAGCACCTGCTCGGGCGAGGCATAGGCGTAGGCGGGGCTTTCCAGCCGCTCGGACTCGGGCAGCCACTCGTCGTCGCCCTCGACCGTCAGGCCCAGGCTGGTGAGCACCGGCCGGAAGGGCAGGCTGTCGGCCGGGTCGGGCTTGAGCATGATGTCGGACGGGCGCAGGCTGCGGGCGGGCGCGCCCTGCTGGGCGAGGTACTCGAGCACCAGGGCCAACTGCCGGATGAGCCCCACGGCCTCGGCCAGCGGCAGCCACTGGTTGTTGGCCCGCAGGCTTTGCAGCAGGTCGCGCAGGTTGGCGCCTGCGAGATAATCCATCACCACGTAGAACAGGTTGTCGCGGCGGCCAAAGTCGTGCACCTTGACGAGGCCGGGATGATCGAGTTGGGCGGCGGCGCGGGCGCGCTCCAGCAGGCGGTCGGCGGCGGCGGGCCGGGTGATGGTTGAGAGGTCCAGCACCTTCACCACCACGTCGCGCTGGAGCGTGGGGTCGTAGGCCTTGAAGACCGCGCCGACGCGCCCTGGCCCCAGGCGGGCGTTGAGTTGATAGCGGCCAATCGTCTGGCCGAGCAGGTTGTCGAGCATGTCCTCTCCCGTCTGCGCCGCTATGTGTTAGCAGGCGGGCGCAATCGCACACAGCCGGCCCTCACCGAGCCAGTTAATCGCACATTCTAGCGGCTGGAGAACCGGGATGCCAGCAGTGTACGGCTAATTGCCATGTAGGGCAACGGACGACAGGGGTGATGGGCTGGGCCGCAACTCAAATCACCATCATTGACCCACCGCCGGTCGTCCGCGAGTGTCTGATCCGCTGCCTGAGCAACGGAGGTTATGTCCGGCTCGAACAGGCCGCCACGGTTGGGGAGGCCAAATTCGAGACATAATGGACCGGATTGCTTTAATGCCAAGCTCCCATTGTGCATTCTGGCACAAGGCCGTACTCTAGCAACATCACAGGACGTATGGAGTTCGGCAAAGGAGGGTCCAATGTCAACAAGATGGTATGATCGTGTCGCTCGACTGTTCGCGATTGTGCTGGCTTTAGTGCTTGCCTTGCCCGGATCAGCTAGTTGGGCGATGGAAATTGATCCGCAGGCTCAACCGCCCACAGAGAAGGTCCTGAGCGTACAAGCAGCCTTGGGATCGATTGACAAGCCCCGGCCGCCAGAACCCGTGCAAGTGACTGTCAACCTCATCTCGGAACCGAATTCCTTGGGTGACGACTGGCCAATCGTAAGGTCCGAAAGGACGGAATACACGGACCCGAAAACTGGTCTGCGAATCGTGAGTAGGCTTGTTGTCCGCCAGTCGCCACCTGGCTACCTCGGCAGCGCGAGCAATTGTCCGGATCCGGCCAAGACACCTGGTCTTGCGTCGCCGCTCCTGGCTTGCGGCCAGAACGGCGATAAGATAGTCGAAGCCGATTCCACCCTTGGCGGGCTCACTATTCATGTGAAGAGCTTTGCCCACCGGTATTGTGATAATGGCATATGCCAATGGTACCAGCCATATGAGCTTGACGTTTGGTGGACGCGAACTTCAACATCCTGGTCCGCGCAAAACGCGTTGGTCTATTGGGGATGCTATGCGTGTACTATATGCGGCGGCGGTGGCTACGAATGTGTCTGGTCAGGTTCCTCGTTCACACCGAACTGGCAAACCAGCACGCGGACTGTTACCTATCAGCACCTCTCTTCAAACTTCCCAGCGATGTACCCCTTTGATGGCACGGGGGACCGCGCAAGTGGTGAGAATGACGCCTGGCAAAACTTCACTTACATGGGCCACATGTCAGTCAATTCTGGCTGAGACTAGCCGGTGAAATGCTGGACTCGGTGAAATGAGAGCAAAGCCGGTGGTTTGGGCCGTGGCCCAAACCACCGGCCAAAGCGTGAGCTTGGTCAATCGAACCGACCCCTGCTAACATTATTGCTATGAAGTCCGGTCGCAAATACCGCTTCAAGCTTGAAGCTGCTATCTTGATCCTGTGGTTAAGCCTTGCTGCCGGCTGTCAGTTGATGCCGTTCAGTCGGCCCACGACGCCGCAGATGACAGGCCCTGTCACCGTCGTGGTGCGCCCAGCGCCCGTGACCACACCCACACCCTATGCCTGCTCTCCACTGCCAGTTGGCGCGAGTTGGACGGTTCAACCGGCAGGCCCCACCGAAGCCAGGGTTGAAGTGCACGGCATGGTACCGGGTGACCATCTAACCTTTCGTTTCATTGCCCCCCCGGTTCCCGGCGAAGGATACAATACGACGTACATCCCCAACGATGTCGTTGACCCTGCCGGCGATTTTTCTTATACGGAGTATGGCCTTGATCCTCGACCTGGAACGATCACCAATACTTGGACGGTGGAGATGTTTCATTCGGCCGGAGTTGCCTGCACATCTGTCCAGATGCCGCCGCCTTGAGGAATATTGCCACAACGTAACGCGAAGACGGGCCAGTAGCAGGCCATTTTGATTCTACGCCGCCGCTTTCCCTTATAATCTTGGGGTGTCATCGCCCCGCAGCGAATTCATCGCCGGCCTGCGCGCCGAACTGCCCATCCTGTTCGGCGTGGTGCCGTTTGGCCTCATCTATGGCGTGGTGGCGGTCAGCGCCGGGCTGCCGCCCGCCCTGGCCTATGCCATGTCGTTCATCGTATTCGCCGGCTCGGCCCAGTTCATCGGCGCGGAGCTGATCGGCGCGGGCGTGCCCGGCGCGGTGATCGTGCTCACCACCTTTGTGGTCAACCTGCGCCACATGCTCTACAGCGCCTCGCTGGCCCCGCATGTGCGCCATCTATCGCGCGTCTGGAAGTGGCTGTTAGCCTACCTGCTCACCGACGAGGCCTACGCGGTGGTCATCCTCAACTACGATCGGCCCGGCGAGGCGGCTCACAAGCACTGGTTCTACCTCGGCGCGGGGCTGACCCTGTGGACCACCTGGCAACTCTCCACCGCCTCCGGGGTTTTCCTGGGCGCGCAGGTGCCGGCCAGTTGGGGATTGGACTTTACCCTGGCGGTGTCCTTCATCGGCCTGGTGGCGCTGGCGCTGCGTGACCGGCCGGCCGTGGCCGCCGCGGTGGCCGCTGGTGTGACCGCCGTGCTGGCCTACCCGCTGCCCTACCGGCTCGGCCTGCTCATCGCCGCGCTGGTGGGCATCGTCGTGGGTCTGATCTATGAAGAGTACGCCGCGCCGCGCCGCCCGCCCCCACCGCCTCGCGAACCCTAGTTATCATGCCTGCCTGGCTGATCATCCTGCTCATGGGGCTGGTGACCTACCTGATCCGGCTGTCGTTCATCGGCGGGCTGGGCAAGGTGGACTTGCCGCCGCTGGTGCGCCGCGCGCTGCGCTTCGTGCCGCCGGCCGTGCTCACCGCCATCATCGTGCCGGAGGTGCTGTTGCCCGCCGGGGTGGTGGACATCTCGCTGGGCAACACCCGCCTGCTGGCCGGCGTGCTGGCCGCCGTCGTGGCCTGGCGCACCAAGAACGTGGTGCTGACGGTGGCGGCGGGGATGGGGGCGCTGTGGGTGATTCAGGCGCTACAATAGATTAGGTGCGTGGCCCGTTCGGCATCCGCCTGACGCACCACGGAACACGAACTACGAACCAGAGGTCGCCCCATGCTCCTCGACGCCGCCTTCACCCCTCGCTCCCTTGCCGATGTGCCTAGCCTGGCCCGCGCCGCCGAGGCGGTGGGCTTCGACGCCGCCTGGACGACCGAGACCCAGCACAATCCCTTCCTGCCCATGCCGCTGATCGCCGAGCACACGGCGCGCTTGCGCTTTGGCACTGCCGTCGCCATCGGCTTTGCCCGCAGCCCTGTCACCCTGGCGCACGTGGGCTGGGACCTGGCGCAGCAGTCGGGCGGGCGCTTCATGCTGGGGCTGGGCACGCAGGTGAAGCCGCACATCGAGCGGCGCTTTGGCCTGCCGTGGCCCCAGTCGCCGGTGAACAAGCTGCGCGAACTGATCCAGGCCATCCGCGCCGTGTGGCACGCCTGGCAGACGGGCGAGCGGCTCAACTTCCGCGGTGAGTATTACAAGCTCACGCTGATGACGCCCTTCTTCAGCCCGCCGGCCGAAGACCATCATCCCATCCCCATCTACATCGCCGGGGTGAACACGGGCATGGCGCGGCTGGCGGGCGAGGCCGCCGATGGCTACCACGTCCACCCGCTGCACTCGGCCGCCTACCTGCGCGATGTGATCCGCCCGGCCATCGCGGCGGGCGCGGTCAAGGCCGGCCGGAGCGCCTCCGCCGTGGCGCTGTCGGCCGCGGTGATCGTCGTCACTTCGCCCGCCGAGCGCGACTTCGCCCGCCAGCAGATTGCGTTCTACGCTTCCACGCCCTCCTACCGGCCGCTGCTGGCGCATCACGGCTGGGAGGCGGTGGGCGAGCAGCTTTCTGCGCTGGCCGCCCGCGGCGACTGGGCCGCCCTGCCCGGCCTCATCACCGATGAGATGCTGGCGGCCTTCGCCGTCACCGCGCCGCTGGCCGAACTGGCCGCCCCGCTGCGCGAGCGCTACACCGGCCTGCTGGACCGGGTGACGCTCTACCGGGCATTCGTGCCGGGCGAGGCGGAGGGGGAGTGGAGGCAGTTAGCCGCCAGCCTGAATGCGTAGCGTCTGGCGCTGTGGCTGCCGCCGCGGTTCAACGCTGGACGATCGGCAGATAGCGCAGACAAATGCTCTCGTCCACCACCGGGTTCCAGAACCCGCCGCTGAGGGGATAGTCGCCGCACTGCATCGTCCAGGCATCGGGCTGGCCGACGGTCATGTATACGTCGTAGGGGCCGCCGGTGCCGAAGCCGCCGCCCCCATCCACCGTCACCCAGGTGAGCACATAGGGGCTGATACCTCCAGGGTCTGCCGCGACCGGCGGCGGCGTGGGGCCGGTTGCCAGGCACAGCGCCAGGATGGCTAGAATGCTGAGCGTTCGTTTGTGCATGGCGGCCTCCTAGCGCAAGCTCACGAACACCGCAATCGTCTTCTGGCCCTCGACCGGCGTTTCCAGCGCTACGCCGAGGGCGGGCGCACCCTCGGCCACGAGCATGCCGTCAATGGTGGCAGTGCGCAGCGCCCGGGCCTGCCCGGCCAGGTCGGAGACAGTCAGCCGCTGGCCCGTGACGATGCCGGCGCCTGGGTCAATCTTGACTTGCGCAATCCCCAGGACAACGATGGAGACGAATTCGCCGGGCTGGGCAGCGCCGTCAACCGGATGCAGCGCCATGGCGCCCTCATCTTCTTTGCCCGGGGCGACTTGCCATAGCATGCGGCTGGCCACCACACCCGCCAGCCCGGCCGGGTTCGGCCCCACCGCCACGCTCACCTGTGCCAGGGTGGTGGCGCCGTCCGGGAGCGCAGGCGCCAGACCCTGGACCGAGACTACATCGCCAACTTCCAGGGCGGCGCCTTCCCCCACCTTGGCGACGAGGGTCACCGCCGCCGCCGTGACGGTACCGGCTTCGATGTTGTCCGGGGTGTAGAGCGCATAATTACCCCCGGCATCAGCGGTGTTCGGCCACAGGCCGTAGGTTGAAACGCCGGGGGATGGCATGTACATGCCGTAGTTCGGGTAGTCGGGGTCGCTGCCGACCTGGATGCCGTCGTCGCCAGTGTCGTAGATGCGGATGCCGTCGCTGCCGGTGGTGTTGCTGATGACCAGGCTGTAGTCGGCGCTGGGGCCGATGCCCAGCCCGCCCTCGTTGGGCACATGCAGCCGGATGCCGGCGTTGTACAGATACCAGTCGCCGCTGTCGCCGTCGTAGTACGTCCAGGCGCGGAACGAGCCATTCGTTGCGTAGCCGTAGAACGGCCAGCCGCTGGCGTTGGAGGTCTCCACGTACATACCTCCATAATCATTGGCGCCAGTAACGCGGCGCACGCCGAACACCTCGTTGCCGCTGATACGGAAGTTGCGGCCGACGCCGACGAAGCCGGTGCTTTCGTCCGTGTACACGTTGGGCAGGGCCAGGGCGTAGGGGGCGGGCGTCAGCTCGCGGCGCGGGCTGAGTGTGGAATAGGGGCCGGCGCTGGCGCCGGGCCGCACGCGTGTTTCCAGGTGACGCGCGCCGCCGCCAAAGGCGCCCGCGCCAAAGTCGAGCTCGACGTCGAAGTAGCCGTCGAACACCGCCTTGTCGCCCAGCGTGAAGGTCGCGCCCACCTGCGTGCCCCCGGCGGCCGCGTCGAACAGGGCGAACTCAAAATCGTAGCTCCCATTGGCGGGCGCGCCGCCATCGTCCATATACGCCTGAATCGTAAACCCCGTGCCCACCACGGCTGCACCGGCCGCGGCAGGGGCGGGCGCCTCCCGGGCCGTCTCCGCTGGTGCCGCCAGCCACAGGCTGGACAAGGCCAAGGCGAGCACGGCAACCAGGCCAAGAGCGATTGAATTTCTTGTCATGTCGGCATCTCCCTTCATCTCTGCAACAGTCGTCTCAGCGAACCGATGGGGCCGATGTTCATGGCGGTGAGACGATCACCACGGATTGGCGGCACCGGACAAAAAAACCGCGCGGTCAGGTTGTCCTGAAACCCCGCGCGGTCGGCACTCTAGATCATAAGCAGAATTCGGCGCGATTACAATCAGCCTGCGGTACGGCCTGGGATTGACACCTGTCTGGCCCAGTGGCATAGTGTCCTGCGGCCGCGAAGCGCCACGCGGCTGTGAACCAGTGGACGCAGATCATTTTAGGAGCAAGGTATGCCCAGAATTGTGTCGGTTTTCGGCGGTTCGGCCCCCTCGCCCGGCACTCCCGCTTATGAAGATGCCCGCGCGCTCGGCGCGGCGCTGGCGCAAGCCGGCTGGACCGTGGCGACCGGCGGCTACACCGGCGTGATGGAGGGCGCCTCGCGCGGCGCGTCCGAGGCCGGCGGGCACGTGATCGGCGTGACGTGCGGGATGATCGAAACCTGGAAGGGATTGCGCGCCAACGCCTGGGTGCGCGAAGTGAAACGCTTCGAGACCCTGCGCGAGCGCCTCAACTATCTGGTCGAGTTCTGCGATGCCGCCATCGCGCTGCCCGGCGGCATCGGCACGTTGTCGGAGGTCGCCCTTACCTGGAGCTTATTGCAGACCGGCGAGATCAAGCCCAAGCCGTTGGTCCTGGTCGGGCGCGTGTGGACCGAGACGTTCAGCGCCTTCCTGCGCGAGGGCGGCGCCTACCTGCATCCCGGCGATGAGGGCCTGCTCCACCTGGCCGAGGACGTGCCGGGCGCGGTGGCGTTCCTCAACGGACACTCCGCGGCCGCCTGACCCGGCCTGACTGGCCCGTGCCCGACCCAATCGCCATCGCCGCCTACGACCCCGTCTGGCCGGCGCTGTTCGCGGCGCTGGGCGCGAGGCTGCGCGCCGCCCTCGGCCCCGCCGCGCTGCGCATCGACCACATTGGCTCCACCGCCGTGCCCGGCCTGGACGCCAAACCCATCATTGATGTGCAAATCTCGGTCGCGGCCCTGGAGCCGATGGCGCCCTATGGCGGCCCGCTGGAGGGGCTGGGGTTCATCTGGCGCGCCGATAACGACGACCGCACCAAGCGCTACTTCCGCGAGCCGCCCGGCCAGCGCCGCACGCATGTGCACGTCCGCCGCGCGGGCAGTTGGTCCGAGCAGGGCGCGCTGCTCTTTCGAGACTACCTGCGCACGCATCCCCCCGCCGCTCAGCGCTACGCCGCCGCCAAGCGTGCGCTGGCGGCCCAGCACCGCGACGACCGCGCGGCCTACACCACCGCCAAAAGTCCCGTGATCTGGGAGTTGATCACCGCGGCCGATGCCTGGAGCCAGGCCACAGGCTGGCAGCCCGGCCCGCCAGACGCTTGAGCCTCAGCGCCCCTGGAGGGTGCGCAGGTGGGCGCCGATCACTTCGACGGCCCGCTCCACGCCGCGCTCGGCCGCAAGCTGCTGCCCCAGGGCCGCTGCCCTGGCCCGCAGGGCGCCGTCCTCCGCCAACTGGCGCAGGCCGCTCGCCAGCCGCTCCGCCGTTAGCTGGTGGCGCGGCACCGGCCTGACCCCCACGCCCAACTCGTACACGCGCCGGCCCCAGTAGGGCTGATCCGCCATATGCGGGATGATCATGCTTGGCCGGCCGGCGCGCAGACCGGCGGCGGTGGTGCCCGCCCCGCCATGGTGAATGAGGGCGCTGACGCGCGGGAACAGCCAGCCGTGCGGCGCGCTGCCCACGACGTGGACGGACGGGGGCAAGGCCGCGCCATCGGCCAGCCTGGCCCAGCCCGCGCCGATGACGGCCCGCGCGCCGGCCTGCGCCACCGCTTCCAGGATCAGGCTCAGGGTCTGCTGCGGTGCGCGGTTCGCCATGCTCCCAAAGCCGATGTAGACCGGCGGCGGCCCGGCCTCCAGGAACGCCTTCAGTTCATCAGGCGGCTGCCAGCCCGCGTCTTCATCGAGGAACCAATAGCCCGTCACCGTGGCCCAGGCCGGCCAGTCCGGCGGCGGCGGGGCGATGTGCGAGCTGTAGCCATAGATCACGGGCGTGCGCCGCTGCTGGGCGGCATAGCTGGCGGCATTGTGCGGGGGCAGGCCCGCCCGGGCGCGCAGGCGGTTGGCGGGTTTGGCCGCCACCCGCCACAGCAGGCGCAGCGCCAGGTGCCCCACCCATTCGTTCAGGCGGCTGCTGCCTCGCGCCACGAGGGGCATCATCGTGGCTGCGCCGCTGCGCGTGGGGAGCTGCGGCTGGAGGAAGGCGTTCAGGTAGGGCACGCCGCTCTGGGCGCTGGCCGTCTGTACCAGCGGCTCAGAGGTCAAGCCGCTCAGATAGAGATCGGTCTCAGGCGCCAATGCCAGCAGGGGCGCGAACATGGCCTCGGCATGCTCGTCGAACAGGCTGGCCATCATCTGGAGCTGCTTGAACTGGCTCTGGCTGCTTTCGGTCCAGACCAGCCCGCGCTCGCTGTTCATCACCGCTTCGATATCGACCGCTGGCACTGCGCGCAAGCCGTGCGCCGCGATCCAGTCCGCGAAGTTGGACCCGGCCACGACGGTGACCGTGTGCCCGGCCGCCCGCAGCCCCAGGCACAGCGCCAGCACCGGCTGCACATCGCCGCGCGACCCCAACGCCGCCACCGTAATGTGTTTGCCCGTCATCGGTGTTCGCTTCCATTGGTGAGTGAATGCATGAGGGCCAATGATACCGCGCCCTTTGCGGCCTGAGGAATCTCGCTTGGGCAGACGAACAGATTCCTCGCGCCACAGGCAGGCGCTCGGAATGACATGCCTCAACGGGCTCAACTCGCCCCTGGCTGAATGGCGCACCTCAACGCCCGCAGGCTTGACTCGGCAGCGTGTCTCATGTTACCTTAGGCGCATGTTCGCCCTGGCTTCCCGCCCGTCCCCGCGCTCGCCGATCCCGCCCTTCGGGGCCTTCGGTTGCTTCCGCGCGGCCCGGCCGGGCTAGCCCTGGCGCGTTCGTTCCCGCAGCGATCCGAAGGCCTCTCCGTCCGAGAGGCCTTTTTCTTTTTCTCTTTCTTTATTCTTTCTCCGAAGGAGGCCGTCATGTCCGACCAACGCCTGCCCAGCCGCACCGCCGACTTTGCCGAGTGGTACAACCAACTCGTGCTCCGCGCCGACTTGGCGGACTACGCCCCGGTGCGCGGGTGCATGATCATCAGGCCCTACGGCTGGGCGCTGTGGGAGAACATGCAGGCCGGGTTGGACAGGCGTTTCAAGGCCACCGGCCACGTCAACGCCGCCTTCCCTATGCTCATCCCCCAGTCATTCATCGCGCGCGAGGCCGACCACATCGAAGGCTTCGCACCCGAGCTGGCGGTGGTGACGCACGGCGGCGGCGAGAAACTGGAAGAGCCTTTGGTGGTGCGTCCCACGTCTGAGACCGTCATCGGTCACATGTACGCCAAGTGGATCAAGTCGTACCGCGATTTGCCCGTGCTGATCAACCAGTGGTGCAGTGTGCTGCGCTGGGAATTGCGCACCAAGCTGTTCCTGCGCACGGCGGAGTTCTGGTGGCAGGAGGGCCACACCGCCCACGCCACGCAGGCCGAGGCTCAGGCCGAGGCGCGCCGGATGCTGGACGTGTACGCCGACTTCATGATCACCGAGGCGGCCGTGCCCGTCCTCGCTGGCCGCAAGTCGGAGGCCGAGCGCTTCCCCGGCGCGGAGGTCTCGCTGTCCATCGAGGCCATGATGGGCGACCGGCGCGCGCTTCAGGCCGGCACCAGCCACGATTTTGGCCAGAAGTTTGCCATGGCGTTTGAGATTCGCTACCTCGACCGCGCCAACACCCAGCAATACTGCTGGACCACCTCGTGGGGCTTCTCCACGCGCGGCATCGGCGCGATTATCATGGTCCACGGCGACGACCAGGGGCTGATCCTGCCCCCTCGCCTCGCGCCTATCCAGGCAGTGGTCATCCCCATCTACAAGAACGACGCCGAGCGCGGCCCCGTGCTGGAGACCGTGGAGCGCCTCCAGCGCGAGCTATTGGCGGCGGGCCTGCGGCTGAAAGTGGACGACTGCGAGGAGGTGAGCCCCGGTTTCAAGTTCAACGATTGGGAATTGCGCGGGGTGCCCCTGCGCATCGAGGTCGGCCCCAAGGACGTGGCGAAGGGCAGCGTGGCCCTGGCGCGGCGCGACCGGCCCGGCAGGGCTGGCAAGTCTTTCGTGCCGCAGGCCGGGCTGGCGCAGACCGCCAGCGCCGCGCTGGACGAGATTCAGCAATCGCTCTACGACCGCGCGTTAGCCTTCCAACGCGCCAACACCTTTGAGCCTGCCGACTACGATGCATTCAAGCAGGCGGTGGAGAATGGCTGGGCCTATGCCTGGTGGTGCGGCGACCGGGCCTGCGAGGCCGCCATCAAGGACGACACCCGCGCCACGTCGCGCTGCATCCCCTTCGACCAGCCCGGCGGCACAGGGGCTTGCATTCGCTGCGGCGGCGCGGCAAAGCAGAAGGCGTACTTCGCGCGGGCGTACTGAGGGCGGGCGCGGGAACCTTCGCCAGCGTCCGCGCGTCTTCTTCATAACGACCGTACGCCGCGGTCATTGCATACCGGGAGGAGACCCATGCTGCGCAAGCTCACCATCTCGGGTTTGTTGGGGCTGATCGGGTTGGGCGCCGTCGCCGCCGGGGCGCAGACCGTCACCCTGGTCGTCATCGGCGGGCTGGCGCTGCTGGGCTGGGTGGCCCTCAGCCGGCAGGACCGGCGCTGACGGCAGTGCGCTGATCGCGCGGATTCCCTGCCTGACCCTACATGAGCGCCGGTCAACACCCAGATTCCTCGGCCAAGACCGCCTCGGAATGACGGTACGGTCCAGGGTGAGCGCAATCCGCCTGATCCGCGGCCGCGGACCGATATCTCCCAACTCCCCTAATCCACCATCCGCCTAGATTCCTGCCCCCGCGCAGGCCTCGTCCAGCCAGGCGATGACCTCCGGGTGCAGCGGGATGCCGTTCGCCCGCCGCTCCTGCTCGGCCTCCCATTCCAGTTGGCCGGGGACGAGCACCCGCTCGTGGCCGAGGGCGGGCGGCGTGGCCCGCAGCATGCGCACGTACTCATCCATCGTGGCCTTGAAGGCCGCCAGGTCCACAAACGCCCCAATGTTGATGGCCAGCAGGCAGTGGTTGTGCTCCTTGACGCCGGGCCGGGCCGAGAACGTCAGGCCGCCCAGCAAGTTGGTGAGGATTTCGACCGTGCTGGCCAGCCCATAGCCCTTGTGCGAGGCGGTCTCGGGCGTGCTGCCCAGCGGCAGCAGCCGGGCCGGCCAGGCCAGCTCGGGCGAGGAACTCAGCACCGGCGCGCCGTCGTCGCCCGCCACCAGGCCGGGCGGGATGGGCACGCCCAGGCGCTGGGCGATGAGGAGCTTGTTGAGCGCGACGACGGACGTGGCGGCGTCGTAGACGAACGGCGGCTCCTCCGCGCACGGCACCGCGACGGCGATGGGGTTGGAGCCCAGCCGCGGCTCGCGGCCAAAGGTCGGCACCACCATCGGCCCGGTGGCGGTGAGGCAGACGCCGATCATCCCGTGCGGCACCGCCAGCAGGGCGTGATACTGCGCCATGCCCAGGTGCCGCCCGTGGTGGATCGTCACCATCCCGAGGCCGGTCGCGCGCGCCTTCTCGATGGCGATCTCCATCGCCTTGGGGGCCAGCACCAGGCCCAGGCCGTCGTCGGCATCCATGTTCGCCGTGGCGGGGGTTTCAGCCGTCAGCTTCCAGTTGGGGCGGGGGTTCATCGTGCCGCTCTTCAGCCAGTCCAGGTACAGCCGCAGCATGTTCGAGACGCCGTGGGTGTCCACGCCGCGCAGGTCGGCACTGACAAGGGCATCGGCGGCCAGCGCGGCATCGTCCGCGGGCAGGCCGGCGTGTGCCAGCAGCCCCGCGACCCGGCGCTGGAGCAAATCGGGCGCTACGCACACCGCATCCTGTTCCGGCAATGTGAAGACGGGCATCGTTCGATTCTCCTCGGGCTCGGGTGAGGTTGGCCGCGCCCCACGGGCCGGCCTGGTCCAGCCGCCAGCCTGTGGCGGGCCGCGCCATTGTACCTTCACTCAGCCGCCCGCTCATTCCAACGCCGCGCACGCCGCGGCGCCGGGTGATGTCATTCGCCCTTGACAAGTGTACAAAATACACTTATTATAGTGTTTGAAATACACTATTAGCCACCCGCGAACGGAGGTCCCATGTCCCGCTATCTTGGCTACTACAAGGCTGAACCCACCGAGTATGTCCTGGCCTACCGCGGCGGCCGCATCGTCCGCGCCGGGGCCGGTCAGGCCTTTTTCTATTGGGTGCCCGACACCAGCCTGGTCTCCATCCCCACCGGCACGCAGGACGCGCCCTTCATCCTTAACGAGACCACGGGCAACTTCCAGGCCGTCAGCGTCCAGGGCGCCCTCACCTACCGCATCGCCGACCCGCGCGCCATGGCCGCCATCCTCAACTTCACCGTGGACCCCGCCACGCGCCAGCACCGCTCCACCGATCCGGAGAAGCTCCCCCAGCGCCTGCTCCACGCCGTGCAAACCCACCTGCGCCCGGAGCTGGCCCGCCGCTCGCTGGAGGACACCCTGCGCGAGGCGGGCGACATCGCCAGCCTCGTCTTCGCCCGCCTTCAGGCGGACCCGGCCGTGGCCGCGATGGGCGTGGAGTGCCTGAGCCTGTTTTTCAGCGCCGTCAAGCCCACGCCCGAGATGGGCAAGGCCCTGGAGGCCGAGTACCGCGAGGGGTTGCAGCGCCGCGCCGACCAGGCCATCTATGCCCGCCGCGCTGCCGCCGTGGAGCAGGAACGCCAGATCAAGGAAAACGAGCTGAACACCCAGGTGCTGCTGGAGCAACGCCGCCGCGAGTTGGTGGACCTGGAAGGCGAGAACAGCGCCCGCCAGGCCGAATACACCGCCCGCGCCAATGACCTGTGGCTCCAGCCCTGGCGCCAGACCGACCCGCGCGTGCTGCTGGCCCTGGCCTTCAAGCTCATGGGCGAGAACGCCGAGAAGATTGGCACGCTGACCATCACGCCGGAGTTGCTCGCGAGCATCCACAATGCGCAGAACTAGGCGGGGGACTCAAGGGATCCAAGGGACTCAGGGGAGCGCCTTTCCCTTGAGTCCCCTCAGTCCCCCGAGTCCCCTGGCTCCCTGAGGTGGTGGCCGATGATTGACCGACTGGTGCTGGTGACCAAGCTCACCCCCCTGGAAGAACTCGTGGCCCGGTTCAACACCCGCGCCCAGGCCCGCTTCTATCTGGAGCATCAGGGGGAGAGCATGGATGAATACGAAGCCGCGCACGAGCGCTACGCCGCCGCCGTCCTCGCGGTGCGCCGCGCCCTGCCGCGCGGCCTCAAGCTGCACGCGATCGAGCGCGCCGCTTTGCCCAGCTACCTCTTCGGTCCCGGCGATTTGGTGCTCACCCTCGGCCCGGATGGGTTAGTGGTCAACACGGCCAAATACTTGCAGGCGCAGCCCATCCTGGCCCTTAACCCCGACCCGGCGCGCGTGGACGGCATCCTGATCCCCTTCGCGGCGGAGGAGGCGGGCGAGTGGGTGGCGCGGGCGGTGGCGGGCCGCGCCCCCAT
>CAZCEC010000111.1:0-15403 GCA_964497615.1 uncultured Anaerolineales bacterium
CGGCTGGGGCTGCGAGCGGGGGGCGAATAAATTCGCTACTACGGCTGGGGCTGCGGGCGGGGGCGAATGAATTCGCTACTACGCTTACACTAACTCAATCGCACCTTCGCCAGCACCGATCACACCCCCAATCGTATAAGCCTCTTCACCGGCATCCCGCAGGCGCCGCAACAGCTCATCCTGGTTTTGCTCGGCGACGGCGACCAGCAGCCCGCCCGAGGTCTGCGGGTCGTGCAGCAGGCGCTGCTCCCAGGCGCTCAGTTCCAGCCCTGGCCCAAAGCGCACCCACTGGCTATAGAAGTCCTCGTTGCGCTCGCCGCCGCCAGGGAACACCCCCGCCTCGCCCAGCCGCCGCGCCCCCGGCAGCCACGGCAGCGCTGCGTGGCGGAGCCGGAAGGCCACCTTGCCCAGGTGCGCCATTTCGTGCGCGTGCCCCAGCAGGCCAAAGCCGGTGATGTCGGTCATGGCGTGGACTCCGGGCGTGGCCTGAGCGGCCTCGCTGGCGGCGCGGTTGAGGCGCACCATGCTGGCCACAGCCGCCGCCAACTCGTCCGGCCGCTCGATGCCGCGTTTGTGGGCGGTGGTGATGACGCCCGTGCCCAGCGCCTTCGTCAGCACCAGCGCATCGCCGGGCCGCGCGCCGCCCTTGGTTAGGATGCGATCCGGGTGGACCAGGCCGGTCACCGCCAGGCCATACTTCGGCTCACGGTCGGTGACCGTGTGCCCGCCGGCCAGCGCCGCGCCGGCTTCGCGCAGCTTCTCCGCGCCGCCGCGCAAGATTTCGCTCATCACCTCGGGCGGCAGATCGTCGGGAAAGGCCGCCAGGTTGAGGGCGAACAGGGGCTGGCCGCCCATGGCGTATATATCCGACAGGGCGTTGGCCGCCGCGACGGCGCCAAAGGTGTAAGGGTCATCCACCACCGGCGGGAAGAAATCCGCCGTCTCGATGATGGCCTGCTCGGCGTTTAACCTAAACACGGCCGCGTCATCGGGCGACCCGAGACCGACCAGGAGATCGGGATAGTCTTCCGCCTTGAACAGGCCAGCCAGGGGGCGCAGCACCTGCGCCAGGGCCTCAGGGCCCAGCTTGGCGGCTCAACCCGCGCAGGCGGCCAGGCTGGTCAGGCGTATCATGCGGCCAGTGGTCATGCGGCTATTATATAATTAGCCTGGAATGCCGAGTAGCCTCACCCGCCTGGAAGCCCGCATGGAGGCGCTGATCGAGGGCAGCTTCGCGCGCCTGTTCGCGGGCCGGGTCCACCCGCGCGATGTGGCGCTGAAGCTGGCGCGCGCCCTGGAGGACACCGCCCTCGCGGGCGCGCCGGCCACACGCTACACCGTCCGCCTGCACCCCGCCGATGCGCAAGCGCTGCTGGCGGCGCATCCGCACCTGGCGCGGTTACTGGCCACGGAGATGCTCCAGTTGGCCCGCGATGCCCATCTGACGCTGGCGCGGCCGCCTGAGGTCATCCTGCTGCCCGATCCCGAACAGAAGCCGCGCGGCCTGTCCATCACGGCCTCTGAGGACACGTTCAGCGACACCTCCACCCAGACCCTGGCGCCGCTCAAGCCTGCTGAACTGCCGCCGCCACCCCGGGCCTTTGTCATCCTTGATGGCGAGCGGACCATTCCGCTCCAGCAGCCGGTGATCAACCTGGGCCGCCGGTTCGACAATCACATCATCCTGGACGACCCGCGCGTGTCGCGCGCGCACGCCCAACTGCGCCTGCGCTTTGGCCACTACGTCGTGTACGATCTAAGCTCCACCGCGGGGACATTTGTGAACGGCCAGCGCATCGAGGAGTGCGTCCTGCGGCCGGGCGACGTGGTCTCGTTGGGCGGCGTGGCGCTCATCTATGGGGAGGACGAACGCGGCCCCGCCCTCCCGCCCCGGCGCTCGCCAGACGTGCGCGGCACCCGCCCGATGGCGCCCCAGCCCGCCGAGACCCCGCCCAAGCCCTCCGCATGACACCCGGCCTGACCTTGTTTCTGCTGCGCGCGCTGTTGGCGCTATTGTTGTTGGCATTCCTGGGGGCAATCTTCTGGATGCTGTGGCAGGATGTGCGCGTGGCGGCGCGCTCGGCCGGGGCGCAGATGCGGCGCCTGGGCCGGCTGCGCGTCATCGAGTCGGCGCTGGATCAATTGCCGGTGGGCGCGGAGTTCCGCCTGCGGCCCATCACCTCGCTCGGGCGCGCGCCCACCAACACCGCCTCCCTGCCCGACGACACCGCCTCGCTGGAGCATGCCCTGCTGCACCTGCGCGACGGGCAGTGGTGGCTGGAAGACCTGGCCTCGCGCAACGGCACCCGCCTCAACGACGCGCCCGTCACCGCGCCCGCCCCCATCGTCGCCGGGGACGTGATCGGCGTCGGGCAGGTCAAGTTGAAGCTGGAACTTGAGTAGCGCGGGCGAATGAATTCGCTACTACGGCCATCTATACTGTGCTCGGAAGCCAAACGCTAAACGTTGTGCCCGCGTCGGCGGTGCTCTCCACGCCGATCTCCCCTTGGTGCTGCTCCACGATCTCTTTGCAGATCGCCAGACCCAGTCCGGTGCCGGCCTCGCCGGACTCGATCCCGGTCTTGCCGCGGAAGAAGCGCTGGAACAGGTGCGGCAGATCGCTGGCCGGGATGACACTGCCGGTATTGTGCACGCGCACCTCCACCCCGGCCGCGCCATCGCGATTCGCACGGCGCGTGCTCAGGCGCACCGTGCCGCCGGAGGGCGTGTAGGCCACGGCGTTGCCTAATAAGTTGGTGAACACCTGGATCATCTGCGCCCGGTCGGCCAGCACCTCGGCCGGCTCGCGGCTGGCGTGATGCTGGACGTTCAGCCCGCGCGCCTCGGCCCGCGTGATGTGCAGGGCCAGCACCTCCGACAGCAGCCCGTCCACGCCGTGTCGCTCGCGCCGGGGGGCCGCGATCTGGGATTGGAGCCGTGACAGGTCCAGCAGGTCCTCGATCAGGCGGCGCAGACGTTCGGTCTCGCGCTGGAGGGTGGGCAGGTAGCGCGCCAGCACGTCCGGCCCGCGCCGCTCCAGCAGGCTGAGGTGGAGCTTGATGTTGGTCAGCGGCGTGCGCAGTTCGTGCGAGACGTTGGAGATGAATTGGTCCTTGAGCCGGTCCAGCTCCTTGAGCCGGTCGTTGGCCTGCGCCAGTTCGCGCGTGCGCACCTCCACCCGCTGTTCCAGGGTTTCCAGCAAGTTGGCTCGCTGCAAGGCATTGCCAGCCACGTCGGCAATGGCCGTCATGAGGTGGACTTCGTTGGGACTGAAGGGCACCGATTGCTCGCGGCCCACGTGCATCACGCCGCTGATGCCCTCGTGCGTCCGCAGGGGCACGGCCAGCGCGCTGCGGATGTTGCTCAGGAACACCGCCTCCACCGGGTTGCGCAGGTCCGACAGCGGGTCGGCGGCAAGGTCACCGGTGTAGTGCAGTTCGCCGGTCGCCACCACTTGCCCCGTAATTCCCTCGCCCGGCTTGTGGCGCACACCCGGCAGATCATCAAACGGCGGGTGGCTGGCACGCAGCACCAGGTCGCCGGTCTCAGGCTCCACCAGGAAGATCGCGCCCTTTGCGCCGCGTGTCACTTCGCACGCCTTGCGCAGGAAGATGGGCAGCATGTCCTGGCCGGTGGTCGCCACGCGCAGCGCGGCGGAGAGTTCCACCAGGGTCGCCAATTCCTCGGCCCGGCGGCGGGTCTCGTCGAATAGCTCGGCTTTGGCGATGGCGACGGCCATTTGCCGCGCCGCCTGCTCGCCGCGCGCCACTTCCTGCGCGCCGAAGACGTGCGGCTGGTGAAAGACCACCAGCGCCGCGCCCAACCGGCGCTCGCCGGCCACCAGGGGCAGCGCCAGGATGGCCCGCGCCGCGCCCGCCGTTTCGACGTCCACCAGGCCGGACGTGAACACATCGGCTATGGGCAAAGCCCGGCCCGCCGTCTGCACCTGCTGGGTGAGCGCTGGGCCGCCCGGCGAGGGCGGCAATGACGCATGATGCGCGCGCAGGTCGGCCGAGGCCGCGGCCGTCGCGACCGACTGGCGGGCCTCGTCCCACCGGGTGAGGAGGCAGGCATCGGCGCTGAACATGTACGCCAGCCGGTCGGCCAGGGTATCCAGCAGGGTCTGATAGTCCAGGTCGCTGACGGCCGCGCGGGTGATCTCGTTGAGGGCCTCGAGGTGATGCGCGCGACGCGCCTCCGCCTCGAACAACTGCGCGTTTTGCAGCGCCAGCGCCATGGGCGCGGCGATGCCCAGCAGAATGGGCAGGTGCCCCTCGTTGAACGACTCGGGCTGGCCGCTGAGCAGGACAACCACGCCGATGAGGCCATCGCCGATGAACAGGGGCACCGCCGCCGCCGACCGGATCCAGGTCGGCGCGCCCTGGATCAGGGTGGGCGCCAGCACTACATCCCGCACCGTCGCGACGCGCCGCGCCAGGCTGGCCCCGGGGCTATCTTCACTGGACTGGGGCGCGGCCGGGTCGGGGACGGCGTCGGTGCCGGCGGCCGCCGTGAGCTGCAAGAGGTCGGTGTTGGGCGCCAGCAGATAGAGCTCCGCCCGGTCGGCGTGCAGGGCATCGCACACCAAATCCAGGGCGCGGCGCGACACCTCCCCCAGGTCCAGGCTGGCGGTGAGGCGCTGGCTGAGGGTGTACAGCAGTTCCAGGCGGCGCTTCTCGTCCTCCAGCGCCCCAAACAGGCGCGCGTTTTCGATCACGTCGGCGGCCTGCTGCACCAGGGTCTGCGCCAGCCGGATCTCGGCGGCCGTGAACGTGCGGCGGCGGCGGCTCTCCCATAGGCGGGCCTCGCCCAGGGCGCGGCCGCGCGTCACAATCGGGATGAGCAGTTTGGTCCGCCCGTCAAACTCCGCGAAGAGCACCTGCTCGCTCCGGGCCAGGTCCGGGTCGTCGTTGTGCGCGATCACCACCTGCTGGCCCAGCACGGCGCGGGCCGTCAGCGGGTAACTGGTGAGGGAATAGGTGCGCCCGGCGCTGGAGGCGCGCTCGGCGGCCGTGGCTTCCGGCGCCCAATATTCAGCCAGCACGGTGACGGTGTCGATGTCCGGGTCGGCGACGAGGATGGAGGCGCTGGAGACTTGCAGCCCTTCGGCGATGTGGCGGGCCAGCACGTTGAGCACCACCTTCGGTTCACGGCTGGTTGCCATCTCCTGCGCGGCGGCATACAGGCGGCCCAATTCGGACGCCTTCTCCTGGGCGTCGGCCACAAGCTGGGCATTCGCAATCAGCACCGCCGCCTGGCCCGCGAAGACTGCCGCCAACTCGGACTCGCTGGGGCCAAAGCGGTTGGCATGCGGGTCGGTGAGCACCAGCACCCCCTGTACGCGCTCCTGCCAACGCAGCGGCACGCCGAGCACCGACTTCACGCTTTCGCCCGCCAGCTCAGGTGTCCGCCGCGACCAACGGTCATAGTCGCCCGTCACCACCGGCTGGCCCGTCTCCAGCACCTGGCCCACCACGCCCTCGCCAGCCCGCAGCCGCAGACCGGCAAAGTCGCGCCGGTAGCCGGCGGACACCGCGCAGAGTGTACTGCCGTCATCCTGCGGCAGGTACAGACCGCCGGCCGGCGCCTCCACCAGCCGCATGGCCCGGTTCAGCACCTTGCCCAGCAAGTCGGGCAGATGGGTTTGCTGGCTCAAATCGAGGCCAATCTCGTGGAGGGCGGTCAGCGCCGCGACCCGGCGGCGCTCGGCCACATACGCCTGGGCCATCCGCTCGCCCATGCGCTCGGCAATGAGCTTTAGCAGTGCGTCTTCGGAGGTCTCGGCCGCGCCGGCCGAGGCTGGCTCCAGCAGGGCCAGGAGCCCGGCCAGCCGTTCGGGCTTGACCGAGGGAGGAGTGGCGTCTGAGTCGGGAGGCGTGGGAAGCTGGCCGGGCTGGCTGGCGCCATCGGGTGCACGGCCTGCCCCGGACGGCGCGAAGCCGCCGCCTGGCTCGGCCCCCTGCCCCGCATGTTCGGGCGCGGCCTGATCGCTGCCCTTGATCTCGCTCCCCTCCAAACCCATTCCACCTCCTGAGCGCCGAGTATAACCCTTCTAGGCGTACCGGCAAGCGAAGTATAATGCGTGGGGGGGGTTTCCTGGTCATTTGCCCGCCGAATGGACATTTCCGCCCAAGCGCCCAGCCCCCTGTCCTTGCTCCTGGAACTCGGGCAGGCCTTTCACTCCACCCTGGAGTTCGACCCGCTGTTGGTCTCCATCCTCCAGCACCTGCTGGAGGCGGCCCAAAGCGAGGCCGCCTCCATCTGGCTGCTGGACGAGCAACAAGACCAACTGCGGTGCAGCCACGCGGTTGGCCCCGGTACGGAGGGCCTCACCGGCGCGCACCTGCCCGCCCACGTGTTGATGGCGCCCGGCCGGCTGGCGAGTGGCCGCGCCGTCCGCATCGACCACGTGGGCGCCAGCCCGGAGGCGGAGCGCTATCTGCACCCGGCCCTGCGCAGCCGCACCCGGAACGCCATCGTGGCGCCGCTGGTGGCGCGCGGCGACTGGCTGGGCACGCTGACGGTCTCCAACAAGCTGGGCGCGGACCGCTTCTCCGACGACGACGTCATGCTGATTGGCGCGCTGGCCGGCCACGCGGCGGTGGCCTTGCAGAACGCCGAGCTGTTCGAGCGCCAGCGGCGGGCTGCCGCCCGGCAGGCGCTGCTGGAACAGATCAGCCGGCATTTGCAGTCCACCCTGGACATCGAAACCCTCATCCCGCTCATCCTGCACGAGGTCAACAAGGCCATCGAGGCCGAGGCCCAGTCGCTGTGGATGGTCAACCAGGACACCGGCAGGCTGGAGTGCCGGTTTGCCACCGGCCCCGGCGCGGCGGCCATCAAGCAAGTGACCGTGCCCATGGGCCAGGGCCTGGTGGGCACGTCGGTGGCGCAGCAGCAGGCCATCATCATCCCCGACGCCCAGCGCGACCCGCGCACCTTTCGCGCCGCTGATGAGCAGACCGGACAGGTGACCCGCTCGCTGATGTGCGTGCCGCTGGTGCTGCACGGGCAGGCCTTCGGCGCCATCGAGGCCATGAACAAGCGCGATGGGCTGATGTTTGACGCGGATGATCTCGACCTGCTGCGCAGCATCGCCAACAGCGCCGGCCTCGCCATCGAGAATGCCCGGCTGTTCGCGGAGCTTTCTGCCAGCTACGACAGCACCCTGGAGGCCCTGGCCGCCGCCCTGGACTTGCGCGACCGCCAGACCGAGGGCCACTCGCGCCGGGTGGTGGCCTACACGGCGCGGCTGGCGAAGGCCCTGGGCCTGGACGAGGCCGTCATCCGTGAGATCTGCCGGGGCGCCCTGATCCACGATATCGGCAAGATCGGCGTGCCCGACGCGGTGCTGCTCAAGCCCAGCGCCCTCAGCGCGGATGAGCGGCGCGTCATCGAACGGCATCCGATTGAGGGGTACGAGATGCTGAAGGACATTCCTTACCTGAGCGACGAAGTCGAGATCGTGCTGGCGCATCAGGAGCGCTGGGACGGCACCGGCTACCCGCACGGCCTGCGAACCGACGCCATCCCCCTGGGCGCGCGGCTGTTCGCCGTGGCCGATACCTTCGACGCCCTGACGTCCAACCGGCCCTATCGTCCGGCGCAGACCATGGCCGCCGCGCGGGCCGTAATCGCGGCTGAGGCTGGCCACCAGTTCGATCCGGCGGTGGTGGCGGCCTTCCTGGGCGTGCCCCTGGACGAATGGGAAGGGCTGCGCACGGCGGTGGAAGCGGAGGTGTCCGCGCGGCACGCCCGCCAGCCGGTGCGCACTGGCCCGGCCGATCACGCGGATTAAGGTAAGATAGACCACATGGCGACTCCTCCCCCGATGCCCTATGGCGGCCAGGCCGTCATCGAAGGCGTGATGATGCGCGGCGCCCGCGGCATGGCGGTGGCCGTACGCGCCCCGAATGCCCAGATCGTCGTCCACACCCAGCCGGTCAGCGCGTTGTACCGCAACCGGTTCAGCCGCATCCCGTTTCTGCGCGGGCTGCTGGGCCTGTGGGACGCGCTGGGGTTGGGCTACCAGAGCCTAATGTACTCGGCCAACGTGGCCGCCGACGGCGAGGCCAAGTTCGAAGGCCCCATGGCCTGGGGCACGATGCTGGTCTCGCTGGCGTTCGGCGTGGGGCTGTTCTTTCTCGCGCCGGCCGGGCTGGCCCAGGTCATCGAAAGCTGGCTGGGCGTCCATCCGTGGTTGGGGAGCTTTGTGGAAGGGCTGGTGCGGCTGGCGTTGATCGTCGGCTACATCTGGGCGATTGGTTTCATGCCTGATATCCGCCGGCTGTTCGGCTATCACGGCGCAGAGCACAAGACCATCCACGCGTTTGAGGCGGGCGTGGAGCTGACGCCGGCCCAGGTGGCGCGCTTCCCGCTGGAGCACCCGCGCTGCGGCACCGCCTTCCTGCTCACGGTCGTCGTCTTTTCGATCCTGCTGTTTGCCCTGCTCGGCCCGCTGCCCCTGTGGGCGCGGCTGTTGTCGCGGGTGCTGCTCATCCCCGTGGTGGCCGGGCTGGCCTATGAGTACATCCGCTTCACCGCGCGCCACATGCGCAATCCGCTGGTGCGGCTGCTGGTCGTCCCCAACCTGGCGCTCCAGCGGCTGACGACCCGCCAGCCGGACGACAGCATGCTGGAGGTGGCCATCGCCGCCTTCCAGGCCATGCGCGCGCGGGAAGAATCTCTGGTCGTGTAAGGAGAACGCTATGCGCAGCAAAGTGACCATTGTGGGCGTCGGCAACGTCGGCGCGTCGTGTGCCTTGTGGCTGGCCCGCCGCGGGCTGGCCGACCTGGTGCTGGTGGACATCCCGGCCGCCAAGACCATGCCGGTGGGCAAGGGGCTGGATCTGCTTCAGGCCGGCCCCATCGAGGGCTATAACGCCCGGATTCGCGGCAACGCCGACGGCTCGTACGACGGCACCGAGAACTCCGATATCGTCATCATCACCGGCGGCCTGCCGCGCAAGCCCGGCATGAGCCGCGAGGATTTGGTGGGCGCGAACCAACAGGTCATCACCGACGTGCTGGACAAGGCCCTGCCCCGCTCGCCCAACGCCACTTACATCGTGGTGACCAACCCGCTGGACACGATGACCTATCTGGCCGTCAAGCATTCCGGCCTGCCGCGCAACCGCGTCATCGGCCAGGCCGGCATCCTGGACTCGGCCCGTATGGCTGCCTTCGTCGCTCAAGAGTTGGATGTGTCCATCGAAAATGTGCAGACGGTAGTGCTGGGCGGGCACGGCGACGAGATGGTGCCCCTCACCCGCTACTCCACCGTCTTTGGACGGCCGCTCACCGAATGGCTGCCCGCCGACCGGCTGAACGCCATTGTCGAGCGCACCCGCAAGGGCGGCGGAGAAATCGTCAACTTGCTGGGCACCTCGGCCTACTACGCCCCTGGCGCGGCGCTGGCGAAGATGGCCGAGGCCGTGCTGTTGGACTCCAAGCTGATCGTGCCGGCCTCCACCCTGCTGGAGGGCGAGTATGGCCTGAAGGACATTTGCTTTGGCGTGCCCGTCAAGCTGGGCGCCAATGGCGTGGAACAGGTGATTGAGTTTACGCTGAGCGACGAAGAGCGCGCCATGGCCGACAAGTCGGTCAAGATCATCCGCGAGACGATGGGCGCCCTGAAGTAGAGATAGCACGGTGCATTCGTTTTGGGAGGAATGTGAATGGCTGTGAGGACTCACGATCTAGCGACCCTCGGCCTGAGCGGCATCGAGCAATACTGGAATCTCTCGCCGGCCGTCACCATCGAGCTGGCGCTCAGCCGCGGCGAAGGCCAGCTTTCGGCGGGCGGCAACTTTGTGGCGGTCACCTCGCCGTTCACCGGGCGGTCGCCGGACGACAAGTGGCTGGTGCAGGAGCCGGGCAGCGCCGATAAGGTCTGGTGGGGCAAGGTTAACCGGCCCATCGATTCGGCCAAATACGCCGTGCTGCTGGACGATGTGAAGGGCTACCTGAGCAGCCGCCCGGTGGTGGTGCGCGACCTGTTTGCCAGCGCCGACCCGGCCCACCGGCTGCGCGTGCGGCTGGTCTCGGAAAGCGCCTGGCACACCCTGTTCGCCGCCAACCTCTTCATCCGGCCCACGCCCGACGAACTGGCCGATTTTGAGCCGAACTTCACCATCCTGCACGCGCCAGAGTTCTCGCCAGACCCCGACCGCCACGGCATCCGCCGCCCAGCCTCCGGCCCCACCGCCGCCGTCGTGCTCGACCTGGGGGCGAACACCATCCTGATCGCCGGCACCCGCTATGCGGGCGAGATCAAGAAGTCCATCTTCACCACCCTGAACTACCTGCTGCCCAATGCCGGCGTGTTCCCCATGCACTGCTCGGCCAACATCGGTCCGGACGGCGACACAGCCCTGTTCTTCGGCCTCTCGGGCACCGGCAAGACCACCCTCTCCGCCGACCCGGCCCGCGGGCTGATCGGCGACGACGAGCACGGCTGGAGCGACGACGGCGTCTTCAACTTCGAGGGTGGCTGTTACGCCAAGATCATCCGCCTGTCCGCGGAGGCCGAGCCCGAAATCTACTCCACCCTGAGCAAGTTCGGCACCGTGCTCGAAAACGTGGTGATGGACCCCGACAGCCGCGAGCCGGACCTGAACAGCGACGCGATCACCGAAAACACGCGGGCCGCCTATCCCATTCACTACATCCCCAACCACGTTCCGTCCGGGCGCGGCGGGCATCCCAACAACATCATCTTCCTCACCGCCGACGCCTTCGGCGTGATGCCGCCCATCGCGCGGCTGACGCCCGAGCAGGCCATGTACCACTTCCTGTCGGGCTACACCGCCAAGCTGGCCGGCACCGAGCGCGGCGTCACCACGCCCCAGGCCACCTTCTCCACCTGCTTTGGCTCACCGTTCTTGGTGCACCACCCCAGCGTGTATGCCGAGCTGCTGCGCGAGCGGATTCAAAAACACAATTCATCGGTGTGGCTGGTCAACACCGGCTGGACCGGCGGGCCGGCCGGCGTGGGCCATCGCATGAAGATCGCCTACACCCGCGCGATGGTCACCGCCGCCCTCAACGGCAGCCTGCAAGACGTGCCCACCGAGCCTGACCCGGTCTTTCGTGTGCATGTGCCCGTGGCGTGCCCCGGCGTGCCGCCCGAGGTCCTTCAGCCGCGCAACACCTGGGCCGACAAGGACGCCTACGACCGGCAGGCGGGCGACCTGGCGCGGCGCTTCGTGGAGAACTTCAAGCAGTTCGCCGCCAACGTGGACCCGCGGGTGGCTGCCGCCGGCCCCGCGGCGTGAGCGACAGTCGCGAAGAGGCGCAAAGCGTCCTGGCCTGCTGGCAGGATGCCTCACCCGCACAAGCGCCATGGCAGGTCCAATGGGCTGAGGCGGGTTCGGCATGACACGGCGAGCGGAAAGGACCTGCCGCAGCCCCCAAAGTGAAGTGCGGCGCGCACCTGCCATCAACCGGCCGCCAGCGGGGAGGCCGCCCCTGGCGGCTGTTTGCTGAGTATGACCCTCGAACTGAACGGCCTCATCATCCCCTTTGCCGCCGCGCACGTCCTCGTCATCGGGCCGGACGCGGAGGCGTTTGGCGTGCCTGCCTTCGGGCCGCCGGTTTACGTGCGGCCCGGCTATCCCTTGTGGGATGGGCGGGGCTACCTGCTGCCGGAAGAGGCGATTGACGACATCGGCCAGCGCTTCAAGGGGCGCGCGGCCTACACCTGGATCGAGGAGCGCGGCGATGCCTTCCCCCGCGCCGACGCCATTGGCGTGCTTACCTCGGGCGCGCCACACAGCGTCTTCATGAAGGAACTGGACCTCGCCAACCTGGCGCTGTTCGCCTCGGAACTGCCCAATGGCGCCCCGGTGCGGCTGGATTTGCTGCTGGAGGCGCGGGCCGTGCCCGATGGCTATGCGCTGTCTCCGGTCCCCCCGCCCGACGAACTGGCCCCCTTTGCCCGCGCCCTGCCCAGCTATCGGCTGGCACCCGGCGCATTCGGGGCGCTGGGTGCGGCGCTGGTCCACAAAATCCTGCTCAGCGGGCGCGGCGACCTGCAAGTGACCTTTGATGACCTGGACGACATAGTCGAATGGTAGAATAGGGCCTGTGGTTGTGAAAATGGTTTACAGGGGAAAAGAATACGAGGCCAAGGTCGGCTCCACCGTGCGCGACGCCGTTAAGAAGATCGGCTTGCAGCCGGAGACGGTGCTGGCCGTGCTGGACGGCAAGCTGGTGACGGATGACACGGTCCTGCGCGAGGGCATGAATATCCGGTTAGTGGCCGTGATCTCCGGGGGCGGCCGATGAAGTGCCGCAAGTGCGGGGGCACCGCCGTCATCAACATGCGCCAGCACAAGCTGGCGCTGTGCGCCGACGACTACCTGGCGTGGCTGCCGGAGCAAGTGCAGCGCTTCATCGAGAAGTACGAGATGTTCAGCCGCGACGACCGGGTGCTGGTGGCCGTCTCGGGCGGCAAGGACTCGCTGGGCCTGTGGGACATCCTCCACCGCCTGGGTTACCAGGCCGACGGTCTGTATATCGGGCTGGGCATTGACGGCGGCTTCGGCTATTCGGACCAGTCGCGCGAGCTATCGGAGCGCTTCGCCAACGCCAACGGCCTCAAGCTGCACGTCGTCGAGGTCGAGCAGACCTACGGCGCGACGATCCCCGAGCTGGCCGTCATCAGCAACCGCGGCCACGGCAAGCCGTGCTCCGTGTGCGGCCTGAACAAGCGCTACATCATGAACCGCGTGGCCCACGACGGCGGCTACTCCGTGCTGGCAACGGGCCACAACCTCGACGACGAAGCCGCCGTCCTGATGCAAAACACGCTCAACTGGGCCGGCGGCTACCTGGCCCGGCAGGCGCCCGTGCTGCCGGCCTCGCGCCCCGGGCTGGCCCGCAAGGTCAAGCCGCTGTGCCGCATCTATGAGCGCGAGATGGCGGCCTACACGATCACGCGCGGCATCGAGTACATCTACGACGAGTGCCCGCACGCCGTTGGCTCGACGACCATCTACAACAAGGAATTGCTCAACCAACTGGAAGAGAAGCGCCCCGGCGCCAAGCTCCAGTTCTACCTGAGCTTCCTCCAGGCCAAGGAGGCGGGCCTGTTCTCGGTCCAGGCTTCGGAGCCGGACCTGCACGCCTGCGACCGCTGCGGCCAGCCCACCACCGCCCCCGGCGAGTGCTCCTTCTGCCGGTTATGGGACAAGGTGCGCGGGGTGAAGCACCTGCCCGACCGCGTGCCGGCCTCGCTCGTCGCCCCCGCGCTGAGCGCCTAGCGGCGGCGAGCCTGCGCTTATGAGCCAACCCGACAACCGGACGCGGCCCTACCGCTTCTTCCCCTGGGTCACGGCGATCTTCGTCACGGCCCTGATCGTCTCCAACATCGTCGCCGTCAAGCTCATCCAGGTCGGCCCGTTCACTCTCACCGCCGCCCTGCTCATCTTCTCGGTCTCGTACATTTTCGGGGACGTGCTGACCGAGGTGTATGGTTACGCCCGCGCCCGGCAGGTGATCTGGATCGGCTTCGCCTGCAACCTGCTGGCGGTGGGCGCGTTCTACACCGCCGGCCTGCTCACGCCCTCGCCGGACTGGGCGCTGCCCGGCTTCGACACGCCCACGGCGGCGCAGGGCGCGTACAGCGCCATCCTGGGCTTCACGCCGCTGATCTTGTTGGCGTCGCTGATTGCCTATCTGGCGGGTGAGTTTCTCAACTCGTTCGTGCTGGCCAAGCTCAAGCTCGCCACGCGCGGGCGCTGGCTGTGGGTGCGCACCATCGCCTCCACCGTCGTGGCGCAGATCGCGGACACCGGCCTGTTTGTCGGCGTGCTGGTGCTGGGCGGCCTGTTCCCGGCGGAGATTGCGCTATCCATCATCGCGGGCGAGTGGCTGTCGAAGGTGCTGTACGAGGTCATCGCCACGCCCGTCACCTACCAGATCGTCAACTTCCTCAAGCGCGCCGAGAGCGAAGATGTGTATGACTGGAACACCGACTTCAACCCGCTGCGGCTGGGCTAACGTGCGGCAGGTCGCTGTCGCCAATCCGGCAAAGACCTGCCAGGTTTCGGGCCTCGGCTCCGCCCGCACGCGCGCAACGCAAAACCTGGCAGGTCTCCCTCTATGACCCAGCCCGACGCCCCCGAACCGCGCCCCGCCGAGCAAGCCGAGCCGGCCGAATCCGCAGAGACGCCGCCCGGCCATCGCTCCGGCTTTGTGGCGGTGGTGGGCCGCCCCAACGTCGGCAAGTCGTCGCTGATGAACGCCTTTCTGGGCCAGAAGGTCGCCATCATCTCGCCCAAGCCGCAGACCACGCGCCACACGCAGTTGGGCATCCTCACCCTGCCCCAAGCCCAACTCATCTTCGTGGACACCCCCGGCATGCACGAACCGCGCAACCCCCTGGGCGCCTACATGGTGGACGCCGCCACGCGCGCCCTCAACGACGCCGACGCCATCCTGTTCATCGTGGACGTGTCCGGCCCGCCCGGCCCCAGCGATGAGCGCCTGGCCGGGCTGATCGCGGCGCGGCCCAATCCCAGCCGCGTTGTCCTGGCGCTGAACAAGAGCGACAGGCTCAAGCCGGAGGACGTCATCCCGCACACCACCGAGTACAGCGCGCTGGCCGAGGGCGCCGAGTGGATGCTCATCTCCGCCACTCGCGGCGACAACCTGCCGGAGCTGCTGGCGCTGATCATCCAGGCCCTGCCCGAAGGACCGCGCCTGTTCCCCGAAGACGAGGTCACCCAGACGCACCTGCGCGACCTGGCGGCCGAGTTCATCCGCGAGGCTGCCCTCAACCTGCTGGAAGAGGAAGTGCCCCACGGCGTGGCGGTGGAGATTGACGAGTTCCAGGAGCGCGACGAGACCAACGCCTATATCACGGCGACCCTGTACGTCGAGCGCGAGTCGCACAAGGGCATCGCCATCGGCAAGGGCGGCGCGATGCTGAAGCAGATCGGCACCACCGCCCGCCAGGAGATCGAAACCCTGTTGGGCGGCAAGGTGTATCTCGAACTGCACGTCAAGGTGCGGCCCAACTGGCGCAAGCACAAGGCCGATGTGCAGCGCCTCGGCTACCGCCGCAAGGAATAGCCCCCCTCTCCCGCTGGGAGAGGGGCCGGGGGTGAGGGAGAACTCTACGCCCAGTGACCATGACCGACACTTACGCTTCCCCCTTCGCCTCCCGCTACGGCTCGCCCGAGATGCGCGCCCTCTGGTCCGACGCCCACAAGCGCGCCCTGTGGCGGCGGCTGTGGGTGGCGCTGGCCGAGGCCCAGTCCCGCGCCGGAGTCGTGACGCCGGAGCAGGCCGCCGACCTGCGCACGCACGCCGAAACGCCCAACACCGCCCGCGCCCTGGAGATCGAGGCCGAGATCGGCCACGACGTGATGGCCGAGGTGCGCGCCTTCGCCGAGCA
>CAZCEC010000112.1:0-15246 GCA_964497615.1 uncultured Anaerolineales bacterium
GGGGGCCCCCGGTGGGGGGGGGGGGGGGGGGGGCGGGACGGGGCCATGAAGGCCCCGGCTACCGGGGGCGCGAGCGTAAATTACGTGTTCTGGCCGCGGACGACCTGGGTGACGATGGTGTCGAGGAGGGCGGCGTCGACTTGCTCGCCGAGGCGGGCGATGACGGCGGCTTTGACGCGGTGGATGAGCTCGTCCTGGGCGGTGGCGACGGCGGGAGGGACGGGCTGGGCGCGGATGAGGCGCAGGCCGCGCTTGAGGGCTTCGTCGCGGGCGAGGTCGGTGAGGACGATGTCGTCGTTGACCTCGAGGGAGGTGACGCCGCGGCTGGCGAGGTCTTGGATGTCGCGTTCGGTGTAGAAGGTTTTGGGCATGGGCTAGCGTCCCGGGCGGCCCTCCAGGGATTCGATGGCGGCGACGGCGGCGTTGCGGGCAGTGATGATTTCGGCTTCGGAGCCGGAGAGCCACATGCGGCCGAAGCGCCCGACGGAGGAGACGTGCAGGATTTTGATGTTGGCGCCCTTTTCGGCTTCGTTGCAGGCGAAGTTGATGTAGGCGGCGGGGGCGACTTCGAGGACGAGCATGGTTTCGCCGGGGACGAGCATGGAGCCGCGGCGGAAGCGGTTGAGGAGCTGGGCCTGGTAGGGGTCCACGTTGGTGATGACCTGGATGGAGGCGATTTCGGGCTTGACCCGATCTTTGACTTCCAGGCCGAGGCGCTGGAGGACGACGCGGCCGGCCTCTAGGACTTCGGCCTGCGAGCGGGAGTGGATTTCGAACATGCCGAACTCGCGCTCGACGAGCTGGGCGCCGGGGCGGGCCTCGGTGGCCTTGACGGCGATATCCACCATGCGGAAGGCTTCGTTGCCGGGGGCCATCTCGATATAGAGCGAGGCCATGCCTTCGGTGGGCAGGTCGCCCTGGGTGATGGTGCCGACGAAGGCCGCGTACTGCGGCTGCATGCGGTCGAGGTAGGAATAGCAGCGGAGTTGGAATTCGTCGGCCATGGGGCTCCGGGGGTGAGGGTGGGTAGGTGGCGGGTAGTATAGCGCAAATTAGTTGTGCATGGCGATGCCGAGGGGGGTGATGAAGAGGGGGGCGCCGGGGATGAGAGTGGGAGTGCCGGTATATTCCTGGATGACCTGGGCCATGCCGGGGAAGGCGACGGCGCCGCCGACGAGGTAGAGGGTTTCGACGGAGTGGCCGGCGATGTGGCGGGCGACGATGGCGCCGACCTTTTCCATCACGGGGCGGACGACGGGGAAGAGGGCGGGCTGCTGGGCGGGGTCCTTCTTGAGTTCTTCGGCTTGCTCGAAAGTCAGGTTCTTGGCGCCAGCAATGACGAGGGAGAAGTGGGTGCCGCCGGTGGCTTCGTCGGCGGTGTGGACGACCTGGCCGCCGCGGACGACGGCGACACCGGTGGTGCCGCCGCCGACGTCCACGATGGCGCCGTCCGTGATCTGGAGGACGTTATTGGCGGCGGTAGGCTCGTCGAGCAGGCCGGTGCAGTCGAGGCCGGCGGCGTGGAGGACGTTGGCGGTGGCGCGGACTTCGGCGAGGGGGACGCCGGGGGGGTAGCCGGAGGCGGCGGAGGTGAGCTCGAAGCCGAGGCGGGCTTCGACGCGGGCCTTGAGTTCCTTGAGGAGGGCGACGGCGCCGACGAAGTCCACGACGAGGCCGTCGCGGGCGACCTGGGCGAAGCGATAGGCGCCGGCAAGGGGCTGGCGGTCGGCGTCGAGGACGGCGAGGACGGTGTAGGCGGTGCCGAGGTCCACGCCGACGTGGACGGGGCCGCGGTAATGGCCGTTGGGAGGTAAGGCGGGCGTGCCGGGCGTCTCGTGAGCGAGGACGGATTCGGCGCGGGCAAGGAGGGAGGGGAGGGAGGGGTTCACGGGGGAAGGATAACAGGAAATGGGGGAAATGGGGACTCGGGGGATGCTTCGCTAGGGGACTCAGGGGCGGGGCGAATGGGGCCGGCGAATGTAATTCGCGCCTGCGGGCCTAGGGACAAACGGACCCCCGGCCACTTCGGGCGTGAAGCGATGTTGGACTGTTCAGCTGAACAACGCGGATGACAACCGACCTGGGCAGGGCGCGCAAGTCTTTTCCGCCGATGACTTGAGGGTGATGCTATGAGTGGCTATCCTTCTTCAGCCGCCGCTTGAGTTCATCCAGGGTCAACGTCTCTTCGTCACGGCGCTCGGCGACGACGGCGAGATCGTGGAGATCTTCTAACAGCATCTCATTCTGCTTGAGGGAAAGTATGACGCCTGTCCGCTTGCCGTGGGCGTCAACTGCGTAGCGCTCCTTGATGGTAGCCATGATCTGGTTCCTCGACTGCATAGCGACAGCACCCTCGACATCATACGATAGGTGATGATTGACACCTCCCAGGGCGGCGGCGGGGGAATAGAATTGGGGCGGGGGGACGCGGGTGAAGGGGGATGGGAGATGGGAGGCGGCGATGACGGCACAGGCAAGCGTTTCGTGGCCGAAGGTGGTGGTGCAGTTGCTGGTGGTGATCGTTCTGATTCCGCTGCTGCCGCTGTTGATTTCGGGGCGGTGGGGGTGGGGGGAGGCGTGGGTGTATGCGGGGGTCGTGATCGCGGGGTTTGCGGTGGGCCGGGCGCTGGCGGCGCGGCGGCACCCAGACTTGCTGACGGAGCGGGCGCGGATGCTGCGGCACGAGGATACAGTGGCGTGGGACCGGTGGCTGGCGCCGGTGGTGGGGATTGGGGCGGGGTTGATTCCGCTGGCGGCAGGGCTGAATGCGCGCCTGGCGCCGGGGACGGAGTGGGGTTGGGCGCCAAAGGCGGGGGCGCTGGTCGTGATCCTGGCGGGGTATGCGCTGGGGACGTGGGCGTTGATGGAGAACCGGTTCTTCTCGGGCGTGGTGCGGCTGCAAACCGAGCGGGGGCACAGGGTGGTGTCGAGCGGGCCATATGCGTGGGTGCGGCATCCGGGCTACGCGGGGGCGCTGCTGACGTATGCGGCGACGCCGGTGTGGCTGGAGACGCCGTGGGCGTTTGTGGCGGCGGGGTTGATGGCGGTGGTGCTGGTGGTGCGGACGAGGCTGGAGGATCAGTGGCTGCGGGATAACCTGGAGGGGTATGAGGCGTATGCGGGGCGGGTGCGGTGGCGGCTGCTGCCGGGGGTGTGGTAGGGGGCAAGGGGACACTGGGGGCGGAAGGGGAGTGGCACGGGGGACAGCGGCGGGGCGGAGGGGGCGGGTTGGGCGATTGGGTTGAAAGGGGGGACGAGCACCGCCCTGGCGATAACCAGGGCGGTGCTCGTTAATGGCAGGACGCAGCGGCCGGGGACTAGAAGAGCCTGGGCACGAAGCGGCCGGTGCGGCGGGCATAGGCGCGGTAGGACTCGCCGAAGGTTTCGATGAGGCGGGCTTCCTCATGGGGCGTGCGCCAGACGAGGAAGACGATGGCAGGCAGCATAGCGACGGCAATCCACCACAGGCCGGTGACGAGGAAGAGGGCCAGGAGGGCCGTGGCGCCGGTGGAGTAGAGGGGGTGGCGCACGAAGCGGTAGGGGCCGTGGGTGACGAGTTGGTGGCCCTGGCGGGTGGCCTGGGTGGGGGAGATGTTGTTGCCGATGCTCACCAGCACCCAATAGACGAGGGGCACGAGGGCGGCCATGAGGACGACGCCCAGCCAACGTACCCAATCGGGCAGGGTGAGGCGAGCCCAGGCGACCCAGTCGGGATTGATCAGGTAGCCAAGCAGGGGCAGGATGGCGAGCAGGCCATAGAGGCGGACGAAGGTCACGGCGCGGCGGCCCTCGGCGGTGCGCATGACGCCGCCCTGGCGGTCGGCGCGGCGGCGGAAGTAGCCGCTGAGGGTGAAGACGGTGAGTATGAAGGCGAGGCTGATGAGGCGGAAGGTGAGTTCGGTGTTCATGCGAGTCCTTTTGGATCAGGAGATAGATGCCTCGGCAAGAGCGGCCTCGGAATGACAGGGCCGGTCGGCAGGCAATGGCTGGCCGGCCGGGTTACCATAGAACGATGGTGGATAGGGTGAAGAAGGCCAGGTAGGCGAGGCTGAAGCCGGCGCCTTCGACCGGGGCGATGAGCCGGGGCAGCAGGCGGCGGATGATGAAGTAGACGATGACGAGGACGACGGGGTTGAGGGCCGCCATCCACACGGGGTAGCCCGTGCCGCCGAGGAGGACAGAGATCGAGAACCACAGGCTGCCGGCGAGGAGGGCGAGCATGATGGCGCCGTAGCTGATGGCGAGCACCTGCCGGTGGCGCTTGAACATGCCGAGGATGACGGTTTGGGAATCGCCGGTGAGCTTGTTGAGGGCGTGGACGTATTCGCCCAGGTAGATGAAGGAGCCGTGGACGAAGGGGGAGAGGATGAAGCCAAAGGCGAAGAGCAGGACGGGCGGCCAAAGCTGCCAGCCGAGGGCGGGCTGGAGGCCGAGGTACATCTGCCAGGCGCCGGCCAGGTAGAGGGGCGTGGCGAAGACGCCGATGAGGCCGCCCCACATGATGCGCCACCAGGGCAGGGCGGCCATTTTCTCGGTGTCGGAGAGCAGCTTGGCGTGCGGCTGGAGGTTGGGGTAGTCGGCCAGGTTGACGCGGGCGTTGAGCATGAGGACATCGCCGATGGCGTAGGCGAGGGCGCCGAGCATGGCGGCAAGGCTGGTGAGGTGGAGGAGGGTGGCGGGCATGGTAGAGTTCTGCCTTTTGGCTAAATATAATTTTAGGTAAGACTAAATATAGCGCGGGAGGGGGGTGGTTGTCAAGTGGTGATTCGGCATTTGTCTGCTTTCGTCAGATGGAACGGATGGAGTGCACGGGAAGGGAGGAGGCGGGAGGCAGATCGGCATGTGCCCGGCGGTTGACCCCAAAGGGGGGCTTCGCACAACCGCGACAACCGACGGCACGAAGCCGGCACCTCCGTGGGGCGTCATGACCTGCGCCGGCTAAGATCGCGGCGGATGGCGCGGGCGGCCACGATGGGCAAATGCACCCCGCGGCCAAGGGTGTGGAAGCGCTATGGTCCGCGAGAGGGAAGCCCGAGGTTTTGGCTTAGCGGAGTTGGCCGCCTCAGGCGGCGGGGTCCACGTTGGCGACGGATTGGGAGAAGGTCCAGCGGCGGCCGGAGAGGTCGAGGGCGGTGTATTGGCGCTCGCCAAAGGGGTAGGTGGTGGGCGGGTTGAGGATGGCGGCGCCGGCCTGCTGGACGCGGGCGAAGTGGTCGTCCACATCAGCGACGGCGACCATGAGGGAGTGGGAGGTGATTTCGGCGGGGGCGGTATCGGCATGGACGACAACGAAAGCGGTGGAATCGTCAATCAGCATTTGGGCGCGGTGGTTGGCGATGCGGAGGCGTTCGCGGAAGCCAAAGACGCGGGTGAGCCAGGCGACGGCGGCGGGGAGGTCGGGGTAGGTGAGTTCGGGGATGAGGGTGCCGGGGGGCATCGAGGGATTTGCCATGACGAGGCCAATGATACCCGATGAGGGGTGGGTGATCAGGCTTCGCGGGGCAGGCTGGCGTGCTGGCGGCGGATGCTAAGGAAGCGGATGGCGAGGGCGAGGGGGATGAGAGAGACGAGCAGGCTGATCCAGGCGAGGTTGGTGTAGCCGATCCAGGCGAAGAGGGCGCCGCTCTGGAGGCTGCCAAAGCCAGAGACGAGGTTGACGACGACGTCGTTGCTGCCCTGCATGCGGGCGCGCTCGCTGAGGGTGAGGGTGTCGGTGAGCAGGGCGGCGCCCGCGACGGCGCAGAAGTTCCAGCCGAGGCCGAGGAGGAAGAGGGCGACGGCCAGGATGGCGACGTTCTGGGAGAGGGGGGCGAGGAGGCAGGCGGCGATGAGCAGGCCGGCGCCGATGGCGATGGTGCGCGGGCGGCCGAAGTTGTCGGCCAGGCGGCCGGAGATGAGGGACAGGCCAAACATGCCCAGGGTGTGGCCCATGATGACGATGGACACGTCGCCGAGGGGGTGGCCGTGGTCGGTCATGTGCAGGGAGGTGATGGACATGAGCATGACCATGACGAGCTGGCCGACGACCATGGCGGCGATGGCGAGGCGGGCGGCGGGCAGCGCCAGGATGTCGCGGACCGGGCGCGCAGGCTCGGCGGCCGCCTTTTGGCCGGTGGCGGCCTCCAATGCAGCGGCGGAGTCGGCGGCGAACTGACGGGCGAGGAGACTGGGATCGGGGCGCAGGAAGAGGCTGATGAGGACGACGCCGACGGCGAACAGGGCCGCGCCGGCGAAGGAGGGGCCGGAAAGCTCGGCCAGGCCAAGGCGCAGGGCAAGCTGGCCGGTGGGACCGACGAGGGCGGGACCAAGGATGGCGCCGGCCGTGCCGCCGAGGACGACGAGACTGATGGCGCGGGCGCGCTCGGCCAGTGGGTGCATCTCGGCGGCGGCATAGCGGCCGAGGTCGGTGAAGCCGCGGGTGGCGCCCATGAGGAGGTAGCCGAAGAGGAAGAGGGCGAAGCTGCCCTGGTTGATGGCGAGGCCGTTGATCAGGGCACCGGTGACGCCGAGGGACAGGCCGGCAGTAAGGCCAAGACGGCGGCCAATGCGCTCCATGAGGCGGGAGGCAGGGTAGGAAGCGAGGGCGGCGCCCAGAAGATAGACGGCGCTGGGCAAGCCGGCCAGCTCGGGACGGCCGCTGAGGCGAGCGCCCGCAATGGCGCCCACGGTGGCGGAGGCGATGAAGGCGGCCGAGGTCAGGCTCTGGCCGAGCAGAAGCAAATAGGTCAGCCGCCGATAGACGGGCAGGCCCGGGCGCGGCCCGCTCATTTGAGGGACGGCGGCTTGGTCTGCTTTTCGAGGCGTTCGCAGATCAGACGCAGGGTGGGCCAGTCGCGCTGGGCGAGGAAGATTTCGGCCAGACGGGTGAGGGTGTTGGTATCGAGGCTGGGGAGCTTGACAAGGTGGGCGTAGACGCGGGCGGCCTCGCCGTCGGCGCGGCCAGACTTGAGGTAGCCGACGGCGGTCTGGATCAACTCCTGCTGGCGCAGGCGCTCGGCTTCGGGCAGGTGGGCGAGGTTGGGCAGTTGGCCGGTCTTGGGCAGGCCGGCCTTGGCGAGCTCATCGGTGGAGGGCTTGAGCTCGGAGGTGCGGGCGGCCACGCGCCGGACGGCGTTGAGGAACTCGTCGGTGTTGAAGGGCTTGATGAGGTATTCGCGCGCGCCGGCCGACATGGCCTGGCGGAGGATTTCGCGCTCGCCGTCGTAGGACATGGCCATGCAGACGGTGCGGGGGCTGACGCTGGAGAGGGCGCGGATGGCAGTGAGGCCGTCCACCTTGGGCATGTGCACGTCGATGACGGCCACGTCGGGGCGGAACTGGCGGGCCATTTCGACGGCTTCCTGCCCATCGCGGGCGAGCGAGACGACGCTGATGTCGTTTTCGAGCGACACCATCATCTCGGTGCTGCGCCGGAACTCGGCGTTGTCGTCGGCGATGAGCAGGCGGATCATGGGAAGGATGAATTATGAAGGTCACGACCCCCTTGGGGTCCTGACCCCAGGGGGATGAAGCAGCGGACTTCATCCTTCACAACTCAGCCTTGGATTACTGGCCGCTCTTGCCGCCGAAGCCGCCCTTGGTGTTCTGGGGCAGGATCATTTCGACGTCGGAGTGGGGGCGCGGGATGACGTGCACCGACACCAACTCGCCGACGCGCTTGGCGGCGGCGGCGCCGGCATCGGTGGCGGCCTTGACGGCGCCCACGTCGCCGCGGACCATGACGGTGACGAAGCCGCCGCCGACGTACTCGCTGCCGATGAGGGTGACGTTGGCGGCCTTGACCATGGCATCGGCGGCTTCAATGGCGCCGATAAGGCCCTTGGTCTCGACCATTCCCAGCGCGATCATGGCGGCATCTACGGGCATGGAAGTCCTCCTTCGTTAGTGGGGCAATTGGTCAATCGGTCAACTGGCAAACCAGTCAAGTGGGTCATTGGTCAGTTCACCGCTTTAGCTCGGCCAAGACTTGCTGGACGATGGTATCGATGCGGGCCTGCTCCGCACCGATCGTCGGGCTGGCGGCACCCTGGCCGCGGGCGTGCTGCGCCGGGTCGTCGGTGGAGCCAGGGCGCAGGGCGGCATCGGGCGGCGGGTGCAGGGCATAGGCCAGCCGCTTCGTATTATACATGTGATGCACCGTGATATTGTCGCCGGTGATGGCCCCGCCGACGCCGCCGGAGCCGAGGGTCATGGAGGGCATGACGCCGGTGGTGAGGCCGGTGGTGCCCAGGGTGCCGAGGGTGTTGACGACGATGCGGAAGACGGGCTTCTCCAGGCCGAAGCGGAGGATGACATTGTCGTCCTGGGCGTGGATGACGAGGGAGTGGCCGCGCCCGCCGAAGTTGATGAGGTCGATGCAGCGCTCGCAGCCAGCCTCCCAGCCGTCGGCTTCGTACCAGCCGAGGACAGTGGTGAGCTTTTCACCGGAGAGGGGCTCGTCGCGGCCGACGCCGTTGAGGCGGGCGACGAGGATGCGGGCAGAGGCGGGCACGCTGATCCCGCACATCTGGGCGAGCTGCTGGGGGCTTTTGCCGACGGCCTTGGGGTTGATGAGGTGACCGGCGCTGAAGAGCAGGCGGCCCAGGGCGGCCTTC
This sequence comes from uncultured Anaerolineales bacterium, assembly GCA_964497615.1. Lineage (GTDB taxonomy): Bacteria > Chloroflexota > Anaerolineae > Anaerolineales > UBA6663 > CAZCEC01. Next base: position 8,595 of record CAZCEC010000112.1, read on the forward strand.
TGTTCGTCGTTGACGAAGTACGCGCCCTCGGCCTGCATGAGCTCGGCAAGCTGGGCGGCGATGGGGCGGTCGGCGACGACGGCCTGCTCGGTGGCGCAGATGACGGAATGGTCGAAGGCCTTGGAGGCGACGATGTAGCGGGCGGCCTGGCGCAGGTCGGCGGAACGGTCCACATAGACGGGGACGTTGCCGGGGCCGACGCCATAGGCCGGCTTGCCGACGGAGTGGGCGGCGCGGACCATGTCGGAGCCGCCGGTGGCGAGGATGAGGGCCACGTAGCGGTGGCGCATCAGCTCCTGGGTGCCGGGCAGGCTGACGCGGGTCAGGCAATTGACGAGGCCGGGGGGCATGCCGGCCTGGACGCCGGCCTCGGACATGACGCGGGCGGTCTCGGCGCAGCACTGGGCGGCGGCGGGGTGGGGGGCGACGACGATGGCGTTGCGGGCCTTGACGGCGATGAGGGTCTTGAACATCACCGTGGAGGTGGGGTTGGTGGAGGGGGTGAGGGCGGCGACGACGCCCATGGGCCAGGCGATGTCATAGAGGCGGCGGGCGGGGTCGTGGCGGATGACGCCGACGGTGGGGAGGTCCTTGATGGAATCCCATAGGACTTTGGAAGAGAGGACGTTCTTGAGGGTTTTGTGCTCGGGGACGCCGTAGCCGGTCTCTTCGCTGGCCAGGCGGCCGAGGCGCTCGGCGGCGGCGTGGGCGGCCTCGGCCATGGCGGCGCAGACGCGGTCCACCTCGGCCTGGGAGGCGTGAGCGAAGAGGCGCTGGGCGTCGCGGGCGGTGACGGCCAGGGTGCGGGCCTGCTGGATGGATTGGAGGTCGTTGTCGAAGTCAGGCATTGGCAGCTCGCCCTCACCCCCCGCCCCCCCCCCGCCGGGGGGGGGGGGGGGGGGTATGGGTTTGGGAAGGGTTTCTTGCCATTGACATCCAGGGTATCAATGATGGCCATGATGACGGCGTCGACGGGCGTGTCCTTGGTGATGTTGGTCTGGCGGGCGGAGGAGCCGGCGGCGATGAGGACGAGGTCGCCGGTGCCGGCATCCACGGTGTCCACGGCGACGTAGGGTTTGCCGAGGGGTTGGCCGGTCTCATCGGCCTCGCGGACGATGAGGAGCTTGCGGCCGACGAGCTTTTCGTCCTTGATGGTGGCGACCGTGGAGCCGACGACGCGGGCGATCTGCATGGTTAGACGTGGCCGCCAGTGAGGCGCGGGGGCAGGCGGTGGCCGGGGGCGCGGCGCGGGACGGGGCGGCCAGCGGTCTCGCGGCGCAGGTCGTGTTCGGCGCCCAGGACGCTCTGCACCTGCTCCAGGGCGACGGCATCGTATTCACGCTCGCCGCAGACATCGCACACCCAGCCGGGGAAATTGGGAATGGTGATGAATTGATCGCCGTGCCAGCGGGCGAAGACGACCCGGCGCGGGCGCAGGGTGCCGGTCTGGCAGTGGGGGCAGACGTAGGCGGCGGGCGGTGGAGGCGCGGCGGGCTCGGGATCAGGGTTTGGCGTTGGCATTAGTGACGACCTCGGCGCACGGGGCCGGAGACGCCCCATCGGGGCGTCTCTACAGCCAGGGGATGCGGGTGGGCAGATGACATCAGTAGCCGCCTCCGCGGGCGGGGGGCGGGGCCGCATTGGCCCCGGGGGCAGGGGAGGCGGCTGGAGCGCCGGGCGCTGTTTGGACGATCTTGACGCCGGCGCTGGCGCCGATGCGGGTGGCGCCGGCAGCGACCAGGGCATCAGCGTCGTCGCGGGTACGAACGCCGCCCGCGGCCTTGACGCCCATCTGCGGGCCGACGGTGCGGCGCATGAGGGCGACGTCGCCCACGGTGGCGCCGCCGGAGGCGAAGCCGGTGGAGGTTTTGACGTAGTCGGCGGCGCTCTCCTTGGCGAGCAGGCAGGCGGCGATCTTCTCCTCATCGGTGAGGAGGGCGGCTTCGATGATGACCTTGACGAGGGCGGAGGGGGTGTGGGCGTGGCAGACGCGCACGACGGCGCGGATGTCGCGGGCCACCAGTTCGTAATCCTTGCTCTTGAGGGCGCCGATGTTGATGACCATGTCAATTTCGGTGGCGCCCTGGTCGAGGGCAAGCTGGGCCTCATAGGCTTTGACGTCGGGCGGTGTGGCGCCGAGGGGGAAGCCGACGACGGTGCAGACGCCCACGGACGAGCCGCGCAGGAGCTGGGCGGCGAGGGCGACGTGGGTGGGATTGACGCAGACGGTGGCGAAGCCGTGCTTGCGGGCTTCGTAGCAGAGTTGGGCGATCTGGTCGTGCGTGGCGTCGGGCTTGAGCAGGGTGTGGTCAATCATCCGGGCCAGGTCGGGGTGGTCGGGGATGGCGCCCAGGCCGGCGGCGAGGCGGTCCGCGCCGGCCTGCACGACAAGTTCGACCTTGTCGCCGCAGTGGCGGACGCAGAAGCCGGAGCCGCACTCTTCGGTGCAGGTGTCGGAGGAGCCAGCGGCGCGGCGCTCATCCTCGGCCAGGGCCAGGAGGACCTGCCGGGTGATAAGCTCCACGAGGCGTTCGACGGTTTGAGGATCGGCGGGCATGTAGTTCCCTATTATGCCCCGTTTTTGAGAAAACGTTGTTCGATGAGGTTGATCTTGTCCACCCGGCGCTGGTGGCGGCCGCCGCCGAAGGGGGTGGCGAGCCAGGTCTGCACGATCTGGCGGGCGAGGGCGGGACCGATGAGGCCGGCGCCAAGGGTGAGGACGTTGGCGTCGTTGTGCTCGCGGCTGTTGACGGCGGTGGCGTGGTCGTAGCACAGGGCGGCGCGGACGCCGGGAACCTTGTTGGCGGCCATGGCGGAGCCGATGCCGGCGCCATCCACCAGGATGCCGCGGGCGGCTTGCCCGGCGCTGACGAGGCGGGCGACGGCGAAGGCGAGGTCGGGGTAGTCCACCGGGTCGGTTGAATGCGTGCCGCAGTCGATGACGGGGTGGCCGAGGGAGGTGAGGAATTCCTTGAGGGATTCTTTGAGGGCGTAGCCGCCGTGGTCGGCGCCGAGGGCGACGGTGAGGAGGACCGAGGCGGGCGGGGCAGCCGGAGCCGTGACGATGGGGCTGGGGGGCGGGGCCATGAAGGCCCCGGCTACGGGGGCGGTGGCAGCAGCGGCGGTGGGCGGGGCGGTAAACGCCCCGGCTACGGGACTGGCGGATGACCCGGCGGTGGTGGGCGGAGCGGTAGACGCCCCGGCTACGGGACTAGCGGATGACCCGGCGGCGGGGGTGGACTCGGGAACGCCGAGGGTGCGGCGGACAACGCGGGAGATGAGGGCGCGGAGTTCGGTGTCGCTGAGGTCAGTGGGCATGAATGGCGACTCGCTTAGGGGTAGGCGGTGGCGGGTTGAGTGGGCGGCCCAGAGTACTGGGCTGTGGCGGCGGGATAGCTCGTGGGGACGGCAGTGGGCGGCGGTGTGGCGGCCGGGCCAGCGTCGGTGGCGGGGGCAGGGTAGCCATTGTGCGCGGAGGGCGAGGTGGCCGCGGGCAGGGCAGAGGTGGGGGCGGCGGGAGGCGTGGCGGCGTAGGTGTAGTGCGGCACGAGGCCCCAGAGGGTGGGCGGCCAGTAGACGAAGATGGCGCGGCCGATGAGGTACTGGCGGTTCAGAGGGCCCCAACTGTGCGAGTCGGAGGAGGAGTTGCGGTTGTCGCCGAGGACGAAGTATTCGTCAGGCCCCATGGTCCAGGTGTTGTTGTAGTTGGGGGCGGCGGCGATGTAGGGCTCATCGAGAGGTTCGTTGTTGACGTAGACGACGCCGCTTTCGATGCGGACGGTTTCGCCGGGGAGGCCGATGACGCGCTTGATGAAGTCGCGCTCGGTGGCGAGGGGATAATTGAACACAACCACGTCGCCGCGCTGGGGGGTGCTGAGCATGTAGGTGATCTTGTCCACCAGCACGTATTGGTTGGGGTGCATGGAGGGCTCCATGCTGGAGCCTTCGATGCGGAAGCGGCCCGTGGCGAAGTTCACCGCGATGTAGATGATGACGGTGAGCAGGACGGTTTCAATGATCTCGCGCAGCAGGGACTTGCCGGGCGGCGCAGGGAGGGGCGCGGCCTCCGGCTCGGCGGGGGGCGGCGCGCTTTCAGCGGTGGTCCAATCCAAGGCAAACTCCGATAGGGTCCTGAATACCGAGTGACACTGGGGACGATTATAAATCAGGCGGGGGCGGTGTGCCGATGGGGGCGGCGAGATCGGCGGATTGAGCGCAGTAAGCGCCCAACGGTCCAGGCCGCGAGGGCAACAGCGCCAGCTAACATGAGGGGCCAACCGATGCGCCAGCCCAGAGGGTCGTATTCCAGTTCCACGATATGCTCTCCCGCGGGCAGGTCCAGGCCGAGCAGGGCATAGTCAGCGCGATAGACCGGGACCGGCGCGCCATCCAGGCGGGCCTGCCAGCCCGGCGCCCAGGTTTCACTAAAGACGAGGAGGCCGGGGCCGGAGGCCATCAGGCGATAGTATCCCGGACCGCGAGCGATGATCTCAGCGGGTGGTTGAAGACCGGCGTCGCCAAACGCCCCTGCTTCGTGGGCGTCAGCCAGCACATAGGCAACGTGGGCGGGATTGCTCTCGCGGAGGCGGGCCAGGGCTGCGGCGGGCTCGGGCACGGTTTCCACACGCCTCACCACAAAGACACGGGGCAGCCAGGCCGCGTTCTCGTAAACGAGCAGGCCCCCCGAGTCCAGCATCAAGCGCAGGCCGGGTTGATCCAGAGCGAAGCTGGAGACGACGTATTTGACGTTAAGGAGGCCCAGCAGGGTGGGGTCGGGGCGGGCGGTGCGATAGGCTTCAGGGGCTATCTCGCTGGTCAGGCACGGGGGGATGCCGGTGGCGAAGCCCTTCAACTCGCAGCCGGTGGCGGCCTTGATCATCTCGACGGCGTGCCCAATCTGAAAGGACAATGCACCATCGAGGGTTTCGACGCCGCGTTCGGCGGCGGCAGCATAGTTGAGGTCCCGATGGGTGGAATAGACGCGGAAGAGGCCGGGCTGGGCGGCAATAAAATCTAGGGCGGGTGACGAGGCCAGGAAGGAGTGGCGCGGGTCTTCCAGGGTGAAGAAGCTGGCGGCCAAGGGCTTAAGGTCGAACAGGATGGCGAAACAAAGGCCAAGGAGGACGCCGCGGCGCGGCAGGAAACCACGCGCGTAGGCCCACAACACGCCGGCCAAGCAGAGGATCGTGAGCAGGACGAATACGATCTGTATTTGGAATTGGCCGGCGATCCAGCTCAGGGCGGCCAAGGCAGCGGCCAGGATCGTGACATAGACCAGCGTGAGGCGCCACAGCCAGGCGCGATGGCGGGCGGCGAAGGCCGCCACAGCTGGGCTGAAAAGCTCCTGCGCACCGAGGCCGGCCATCACGGCCACGGCCGCGCCCGCAAAGGCCCACAGGCGCGTGGGGACGCGCAGGAAGCCCGCGCCCGGGATGAGCCGAAAGACAAGCTCAAAGAGAGGGGTTTGGGCGCCCAGGCTGTAGACCGCGCTGAACAGCACCAACGCGACAAAGAAGCGCGTGTCGGCGCGGCGCGGGCCGACCCAGGCAGCGACGGCCAGGACGAGCGGCGCTACACCCAGATAGGTCATCCACTCTGGAAACTGGAACTGGCTGGGCGCCAGAAGGGTTGCCAGCAGCGGTGCGGGCAGTTGAAAGTATCCGGCCTCCTCGACGGTGAAGCCTTGCCGGCTGGTGTAGGGCAGCAGTTCGGCCAGGGAGAGCCAGATGGGGGCGGCCAACAGCAGATACACAGCGAGGCCGGCGGCGCCGGCCACGAGCGCCCGGCGGGTTGGCGGCCACCACGGCTGGCCGGCCCGCCGTTGGCGCCAGGCCGCAACAGCGATGAGCCAGACAAAGTAGGCAGCGGTGGTGACAGCGGCGTAGTAAGTGATCTGAATGTGAATCGGGGTGAGCAGGGCCAGCGCGGCGCCGCCCAAGGCCCCGGCGAAAGCATTGCGCTCGATGGCGGCCAGGCGCATCCCTAGCCAAACCCACGGCACCCACGATAATCCAAAGGCCAGGACACCGCCCATCACCTGCGACATGAACTTGGGCATCAACATGAAGGCCAGGGCACCTATGAGGGCCGCCGAGACCGATACCCCAAAGCCGCGCCGCAAGAGCGCGAACATGCCCGCGCCAGCCAGGAAGACGTGGAACACGACGAACAGATTCAGGGCGAGCGTGGTGGGGAGCCAGAGCAACACCAAGTTGAGGGGGTACCACCAAAGCACATGCGGATCGCCGGCCAGGGGCCGGCCGAGCATGAAGCGCGAGTCCCACAAGGGGAAGAGGCCGGTCTCGCGCAGGCTGTCGGCGTAGTAGGTCTGCAGGGGCCAATTGATGTAGCCGACGTCCGAGCCGAGGCCGGAGGCCGGCCAGAAGAGGTCCCCCGGGTGCAAGAGGAGAGGCAGGAAGAAGATGAAGGTGAGGCCGGCCAGGAAGAGGGCAACCGCCGCGACCCGCCTGTGTTGGATCAACTTGAGGCGCCCCTACTGGCTCTTCTTGCGGAAGCTGAGGCGGATGGGGGTGCCGAGGAAACTGTATTCCGCGCGCAGACGATTTTCGAGGAAGCGTTTGTAGCTGAAGTGGACGAGTTCGGGGTCGTTGACGTGGAAGAGGAAAGTGGGCGGGTCGGTGCGCACCTGGGA
>CAZCEC010000113.1:0-15215 GCA_964497615.1 uncultured Anaerolineales bacterium
GCACTGGCCTGCTCTGTCTCGTCGGGGGTGGGCGTGAGGGTGGACGTGGGTGCGGGCGTGTCGGTGGGCGTGGGAGTTGGGCTGGGCGTGAGCGTCGGCGCGGGCGTGTCGGTCGCCGTCGGGGTGAACGTCATAATCTCGCCCTCACCGAGGACCTGGCCGACCCCGGTGGCCGACGGTTCCCCAGCCGGCTGTTGGGCGGCGGCCAGTTCGGTGGACAACGCGGCCGACGTGGCAAAGGCCGCGGCAGCCGTTTCCCTGGCTTCTCGGTCGTCGGCCGACTCCTCACCGAATAGATCACAACCGCTCGCGATCAGCGGGACGATAAGACACAGGGCGAGGAGGCGATAGACGATGGTGCGCGATCTGGACATGGGTCACCTCGGCGTGAACCGGTGAATACCAGCCGTATCCGATCAGGTTCGACCTATTTTAGGCGGCGACCGCAAAATAATCGCAAAATGAGCCGGGGCGCGCGACGGGGGGATCGCAAAACGGTTCGCGTGGCGCGGTGCAAACCAGAAAGCGCCTGGCAGATCAGGCGCGGCTCCAGGCGCGCTGGCAGCGCAGCAGGGCGGTCCAGCCCAGGCGCTGATAAAAGCGGCCAGCGCCGCGCGCCTCATCATCGGCGGCTACCGAAAGGAGCACACGTTCGCAGCCACCCAGACGCAACCACGCCACGGCGTGCCGGACCAGCCAGGCGCCGATACCGCGGCTGCGCCAGCCCTCGGCCACCTGAAGCTCAGCCAGTTCGGCCCAACCACCCAAGGCAGGGATTGCGCCGCCCTGCGTGAGATCAGCCGCGCACTCGCAATGACCCACTGGCTGGCCATCCGCGAGCGCGGTGAAGCGCGTCGCTCGACGGCCCAACGTTCGCTGTACGGTCAGGTTCGGCAGGGGCGCTGCACCGGGCGGTGGAATCTGCACCAGCCAGCCGCCGTAGACGGCTTCGCGGCGGTCAGGGTCTGGCTGGTGGTGCGCCACGCTCAATGTCGCGGCGATGTGCGGCCACACATCAGGCACGCCGTTGAGAAAGGCAACGGGCAGACCAGCATCCCAGGCGTAGACGCGGCTGACGGCCCAGGCGGCCATCTGCTCGTGGGCGGCGGCGAGAAGTTGATGCCCGGCGTCTGGGCTGTCGGGCCAGAACAGGAACCAGGCGAGGTCGCCCGCGTTGTGGTAATCAGGACCCACTGCGGGGCCAACGCCATAGCGCAGGAGGTGCGTCGCGGCGACGAGCCGGCCGCGCTCCAGCGCGCACAGGGTCAGGCGCTCGCGCACCCACGGGTCAGTGACGTATTGATCGGGGTTGCGGTTCAGGCGCTCGCGCAGGTGCGTGGCCGGCAGCGCCCAGCCGGGGACCGCGGCATCCACGTGAGCGTTGACCAGTGCCTGCAAATGCGCGAGGTGCTCGTCTTCGAGCAGGTGGATTGAGATTGAAAGCCCAGCCCGGTGAGGCTGGAATGGCGGCTTCATTTCCTGGCTGGTTCCAATGTATCCCACCACTTGCTCAGGCGGCCAGCGGCGCGGCCAGGCATGTCCACGTAGTGCGAGGTGTCATTGAACAGCATGAGGCGGGCGCGGACGGGGTCCTTGAAGTCGAGGACGTTGAGGCAGGCGGGGTGCTGGTCGAGGCGGTCGCGGTAGCCGCGGGCGTCGAAGCCGAGCAGGCTGCTGATGACGAGGCGGATGGTGGCCTTGTGCGAGACGACGAGGACGTTCTGGTCCGGGTGGGCGACGACGATCTCGCGGATGACGGGCAGGGCGCGGGCGAGGACGTTCAGGCCGCTCTCGCCGCCGACGGGGGCGAAGGTGAAGGGGTCTTCTTCCCAGGCGGCATACTCGTCGGCGTAACGGGCCTCGACCTCGGCGCGGGTGAGACCTTCCCAGCGGCCGTGGTCGATCTCGCGCAGGCCCTCGCGGGGCTGGGGCGCGAGGGCAAAGGGACGCGCCACGAGCGCGGCGGTTTCCACGGTACGGCGCAAAGGACTGCAATAGGCGGCGGCGATGTTGTCGTCGGCCAGACGGGCGCCGAGCGCGGCAGACTGGGCGCGGCCCTCGTCCGAAAGCTCCACGTCAGTGGAGCCAGCGAAGCGGTCCTCGGCGGAGAGAGTGGTGGCGCCGTGGCGGACGAGGTAGAGGCGGGTAGTCAAGCTTATGGTGTCAAGTGTCAAGGGCAAGGTTTCACGAGCCGGCTTTCTTAACCGCGTGGCCGCCAAACTGGTTGCGCATGGCGGCCAGGGCGCGGCTGGCGAAGTCGCCGTTGGCGCGGCTGTAGAAGCGGTGGTAGAGGGCGGCGGTGATGACGGGCGCGGGCACGTCCAGGTCAATCGCTTCCTGGATGGTCCAGCGGCCTTCACCGGAGTCGGAGACGAAGCCCTGGAGGGCGGACAGTTCGGGGTCTTCCTTGAGGGCCGCGGCGGTCAGGTCAAGCAGCCAGGAGCGGATGACGGTGCCGTAGCGCCAGGCCTCGGTGACGGCAGCCAGGTCGTAGTTCAGGTCCTTCTTCTTCTTGAGAATCTCCAACCCTTCGGCGAAGGCCTGCATCATGCCGTACTCGATGCCATTGTGGACCATCTTGGCATAGTGGCCGGCGCCGCTGGGGCCGAGGTGGGCCCAGCCCTGGTCCGGTGCGGGGGCGAGGGTTTCCAGTATCGGGCGCAGGGAGGCCACAGCCGCATCGTCGCCGCCCACCATCATGCCATAGCCCACGCTGAGGCCCCACACGCCGCCGCTGACGCCCACATCCACGAACGGAAAGCCGCGCTCGCGGGCCAGGGCATGGCGGCGCTGCGAGTCCTTGTAGTTGGCGTTGCCGCCGTCAATGACGACGTCGCCCGGAGAGAGCAGGTCCATCATCTGGTGCAGGGTGCTCTCGGTGACGTCGCCGGCCGGCAGCATGAGCCAAACGTGGCGCGGCGCCGTCAGCGCGGCGGGGATATCGGCCAGGGAGTGGGCCACCACCCCCCCGCCCGTCTCGGCGTGGATGTGCTCGGCGGCGTCCACCGAGCGGTTCCACAGGATGATGCGGTGGCCGCCGCGGATGAGGCGGCGGGCCATATTGCCGCCCATGCGGCCGAGGCCGAGGATTGCAAGGTCCATGAGGATCTCCTGAGGTGGGAGGCGTGTCAGGCGTCACGTGCCAAGTGTCACGGCTCCCGAGGTTCGAACACGATCTCGACTTCGTCGCGGTCGCCGAGGGCGGCGGAGAGCAGGGCGGCCAGGTGATCGGAAATACCGCTGCCGCGCATGAATTCGAGGGTCAGGCGCGAGATGGTGTAGTCGGTGTCGCTGACGCTCTCTTCTTCCAGGTTGTCCTGGAGGAATTGGTAGTCGAGGTCGGAAATGTCGCCGAGCGGACGGCGATCCTGCTTGAGAAACAGGGCGTAGGGCATGGGGTCTCCTATTGGTCATCCTCCAGCAGGCGCAGGGTTTCCTTGAGCGCCGGGAGGAGATGCTCTTCGTCGGCCCGGTCGGTGGGGGCGAAGAGCATGGGCACCTGGCCGGCGCGGCGGCCTTCCAGGCGCAGGGCCAGGCCTTCCAGCGCGGCCCAGGCATCGGTGAAGCCGACGTGGCCGATCATCTCGATGGCGGCGGTGCGCAGGGGGAGGCTGAGGTCGCGGTCGCCGGCCAGGCGGGTGAGGGTGGCGGAGGCATCGGGCAGGCGCTCGAACAGGCGGCGCAAGGCCTCCTGGTTGAGCGAGACGCGGCCATGCTGGGCGGCAGCGCGCAGTTCCAGCAGGGCCAGCACCTGCGGGCGCTCGAAGCGGCGCACGTGCGCGGCGACGTTGCTGCGCACTTCCGGGGGATAACGGAATTCGCGGCCGCGAATCTCGAAATAGTCGGCCAGGGCGTTGGCAATCTGGGCGCGCAGGGTGAGATCGGGCTCTTCGATGCGCGAGGCCAGCAGATGGGCGGTGAGGGTGGAGGTGCGGGCGGTCTCAGTTCCGCATAGGAGGGCGAGTCCGCGGCGGCGCTCCTCCACGTGGGGCGAGACGAACATCTCGCCCGCAGTCCACGGGTCCACAGTGGGCACAGTACGCGGGGTGAGGCGGGCCGGCGGGAGGCCAGCGGTGGCGCTGTAGCGGACGCGGGACTTGGGGCGGGGCATATTAGCCGCGGCGGGTGGTGGAGTGGCCGTTGCGCGAGGGCCTCTTGGCGCGGGCGCGCGAACCGGCTTTGGCGGCGCGGCGGTGTCCGTTGCGGGCAACCTTCTTGCCGGCGCGGCGGCCGCCGTTGGAGGCGGCGTGCGAGGCGACCGCGTCCAGGGCCTGGCGCAAGCCGGCTTCGAGGCTGCTGCCAAGGTCCACACGCAGGGCGCGGCGGCCGTGGGCCAGCAGGGCCTGATAGTCGCCCAGGGCCTGGGCCTGCTTGAGCACGCTGAAGGAATAGGCTTCGCCCGGCACCGGCGCATCCACCGCATCGGTGGCGGTGAACTGCACGAAGACGCCGGAGTTCGCGCCGCCCTTGTGCAGTTGGCCGGTGGAGTGCAAGAAGCGCGGCCCGTAACCCACGGTAACGGCCACACCATACCGGTCGCGGATGGCGGCCTGGAGATCGCGCAGGAGGCGCTCGCGGCGCGGGGTGCGCTCGAAGTAGGCGGTGAGGGCGACGTAGTCGCCGCGGCGAACCTGCTTGAGGTGGCGGAGCAGCAGGCGGGAGAAGTCGCGGCTGGCGGGGGACAGGGCGGCCTCGGCGGCGGGCAGGCGGCCCAGGGCGGCGTGCTCGGCCAGGAGGCGCACGGTGTTGTCCTTCGACTCCTGCACGTTGGGCTGATCGAACGGATTGATGCCCAGCACCCAGCCGGCCGCGGCAGTGGCAATCTCCCAGCGCAGGAACTCGCCGCCCAGGGCGTAGAGGTCGGGCAGGCGAATCTCGATGACGGGATGGCCGGAGGCGGCCAGCGCCTTGACGGCCTTATCGTGCCGGCCGCCGGCTGCACCGTCCAGGCGCAGGTGAACGAAGACGCGGTCACGGCCGCGCTTGTAGGCCGCGGGCGGGGCGAGGCGTTCGCCCTCCACCGGCAGGATGCCCAGCCCTTCCTTGCCAGTAGACTCGGCGATGAGTTGTTCGGTCCAATAGCCGAAGGTGGACAGGCGCGGCGAGGTGATGAAGGTGAGCTTGTCGCGCCCGGCGCGGGCCAGCCCGCCCAGCGCCGCGCCCAGGGCGACGGCGGGGTTGAGGGCGGCGGCGATGATGAGGCCGCTGCCGCGCGCCATCTCGCGGGCGCTGTCAATCAGCCGGCCCACGTCCAGGCCCATTAACGCGGCGGGCACGAGACCGAAGTAGGACAGGGCCGAGTAGCGCCCGCCGATCTCGGGCGGGTTGAGGAAGATGCGGCGGAAGCCGTGCGCCGCGGCGGTGCGTTCCATCGCGGTGTTGGGGTCGGTGATGGCGATGAAGTTCTCGCCGGCCCGGTCGCCCTTGAGAGCATGGACGCGCGCCCAGAAGTGCTTGAAGAAGGCGTTAGGCTCGGTGGTGGAGCCGGACTTGGACGAGATGATGTAGAGGGTGCGGGCCGGGTTGCTGCGCGCCTCGGCGGCCAGCACGGCGGCGGGGTCGGTGGAGTCCAGCACGGCCAAGTCGAGATAGCCCTTGAGGACGCCGAAAGTCTCACGGAGGACTTCGGGAGCGAGGGAGGAGCCGCCCATGCCGCACAGCAGGGCGTGGGTGAAGCCGGCGCGTTTGACCTCGCCCGCGAAGGTCGCCATTTCGGAGACGCGGGTGTGCATCAACTCGAAGACATCCAGCCAGCCCAAGCGGATCTTGATCTCAGCCTGATGGGCGGGGTCGTCGGGCTTCCACAAGCTGGAGTCCTTGTGCCACAGGCGCTCGCCGAACTTGGCCGCGGCCAACTGGTCGAGGGCGGTCTGGAAGGCCTTGCGAGGCTGGCCGGCGGGCAGGCGCAGGGTCTGCCGGTCGCCCAGAACGACGGCGGCGCGGCGAGCCTCGACGACGGCCAGGAGCGAGTCGAAGGACTTGGCGAAGGAGGCGACGCCATCCACTTCGAGCTTGTGGGTGACCTCCTCCATGCGGATGCCAAACTCCTCCAACTGCTCGATGGACTGCGCGGCCCGGTCAACGTCACTGGCTATGCGAACTTCCGGCTGGCCGTGGTCCTTGTAGGCCAGGAGCGTGGCCGGTGGCATGGTGTTGACAGTGTCGGGGCCGACCAGGGCTTCGACGTAATAGACATCGGGGTAGGCCGGGTTCTTGGTGGAGGTGCTGGCCCACAGCGGGCGCTGGAGCCGCGCGCCTTTGGCGGCCAGAGCCTCGAAACGCTCGCCGCTGAAGCGGGCGCGGAATCGGGCATAGGCCAGGCGGGCATTGGCGATGGCGGCCTGCCCGCGCAGGGCGGCCAGGGGCGCGGCCCCGGCGGCTTGCTCCCCGCCCAGCGCGTTAATTCTCTCATCCAAGAGCTTGTCCACCAGGCTGTCCACGCGGCTGACGAAGAAGCTGGCGACCGAGGCAACGTGGCCGAGCTTCTTCCCAGCGGCGCGGCGGCGCTCCAGCCCGCGCAGATAGGCTTCCATCACAGCCTCGTAACGCTCCAGCGAGAAGATGAGGGTGATGTTGATGTTGAGGCCGTCGGCGATGGACTGCTCGATGGCGGGCAAGCCTTCCTGCGTGGCCGGGATCTTGACCATCAGGTTGGGACGGTTGACGGCCTTCCACAGGCGCCTGGCTTCCTTGATAGTGGCGGCGGTGTCGCGGGCGTACTCGGGGCGGACCTCGATGCTGACGTAGCCATCCGCGCCGCCGGTGCGCGCGAAGACCGGGGCGAAGGCATCGGCCGCGCCCTGGATGTCCTCGATGGAGAGGCGGTCGAAGATGCTGAAGGCGTCCAGGCCCTGGCGGGCGAGGAGGGCGATGGTGTCATCGTAGTCGCTGCTGCCGGCGATGGCCTGCTCGAAGATGGTGGGGTTGGAGGTGAGGCCGGTGATGTCGCCGGCACGGACCATCCTCTTGAGGGCGCCGGAGGTGAGCTGCTGGCGGCGAATGTTATCGTGCCAGGGCGATTGGCCGAGCTGTTGCAGCTCGACGAGGGGGTTAGTCATGCGCTGCTCCAAATCGATGATACCAGTGGGTCATGCGAAGTCAATAATAACTTGTTCGGGGCGGAGGGACAAATGCGGTCACGCTCGAATGCGGCCGGCGAATAGAATTCGCGCCTGAAGGCCTTCGGCCGTCGCGTCCCTCTTCAGGGACGCAGGACGGTGTGCAATTCGCCAACCGAGTCGTAAAGGACCGGACTACGCCATCCCGAACAGGTGGCCTGTTTCCGCAGTAGCCAGATTCCTCGGCCAAAGGCGGGCCTCGGAATGACAACAAACGCCCCTGGGCGAAGCCACGAGGCTGGATGAGCCGTGTGCGACCTAGCCGGCACGGGCGGCCTCCTCGAGGGCCTTGATCTTGGCCAGCCGCCGGACGTGGCGCTCCTCGCCCGTGAACTGTGCGCCGAGAAAGGCGTGGACTAATTCGGGCACCAGCTCCGGGCCGATGATGCGAGCGCCGAGGCAGAGCACGTTCATGTCGTCGTGCTCCACGCCCTGGTGGGCGGAGTAGGTGTCGTGGCAGACGCCGCCGCGCAGACCGGCCAGCTTGTTGACCGCCACGCAGGCCCCCACCCCGCTGCCGCACAGCAGGATGCCGCGCTCGACGCGCCCATGCTGGATGGCGAGGCCGAGCGAGAGGGCGTAGTCGGGATAGTCCACGGGGTCGGTGGAGTCGGTCCCCAGGTCGAGGGGCTCGTGGCCGGCGGCGCGCACGATGTCGAGCACCTTGGCCTTGAGGGGATAGCCACCGTGGTCGGCGGCGACTGCTACGATCATTTCACAGTCCTTTCACCAGGAGGGATTCTCTCACCACGAAGACACGAAGGTCACGATGGAACACGAAGAAAAGAAAGAGAATAAGAAATAGAAAGGAAAAGAGATAGGCCGCTTCGTGCAGCTTGGTGTCTTCGTGACCTCGTGGTTAAGTTCGGCCCAGCAGCGCGAGCGCGTGGGCGACGACGTTCTCGGGTGTGAAGCCAAACTCCTTCATCAGCCGCTGGAAGGGGGCAGAGGCGCCGTAGCCGTCCAGGGTGATGGTCGCGCCTCGGTCGCCCACCCAGCGCCGCCAGCCGAGCGATACGCCGGCCTCGACCGCCAGCCGCGCGGTGACGGCGGGCGGCAGCACCGCGTTGCGGTATTCGGCGGGCTGCTCTTCGAACAGTTCCCAACAGGGCATGGACACTAGCCGGGCGCGGATGCCCTGCGCGGCCAGGTTCTTCTCGGCGGCGACGATGTGCTGGACCTCGGAGCCGGTGGCAATCAGGATGATCTGGGGATCAGTGACGGACGGGTTGAGCACATAGGCGCCGTGCCGGAGGCCTTCGGCCGGGGCCAGCCCCGCCCGATCGAGGGTGGGCACGGCCTGCCGCGTGAGGGCCAGGGAGGTGGGCCGGTGGCGGTTCTCGATGGCGACCTGCCAGGCGGCGGTGACTTCGTTGGCATCGGCGGGGCGGATGAAGAGCAGGTTGGGGATGGCACGCAGGGCGGCGTAGTGCTCAACCGCCTGATGGGTGGGGCCGTCCTCGCCCAAGCCGATGCTGTCGTGGGTGAACACCCACACGCACCCGAGGTGCATGATGGCGGAGAGGCGCAGCGCGCCGCGCATGTAGTCGGAGAAGACCAGGAAGGTGGAGCCATAGGGGATGAAGCCGCCATGCAGCGCCATGCCGTTGACGATGGCGCCCATGCCGTGCTCGCGCACCCCAAAGTGCAGGTTGCGGCCGGTGTAGTCCCACGCGCCACCGGAGGTGCCCTGCGCGCCCTCGGCGGAGAGCGAGACGGACTGAAAATCGCCCGCGTCCTTGATGACGGTAAAGGTGGAGGGGTTGAGGTCGGCGGAGCCGCCCATGAGTTCGGGCAGTTCCACGCCGAGGGCCTGGATGACCTTCTCGGACGCCTTGCGCGTGGCGGGGCCCTTGACGTCGGCGGGGAAGTTGGGCAGGGCGCCCCCCCACCCCTCCGGCAGATCGCCCGCGAGGCGGCGGCGCAGTGCGGCGGCCAGGGCGGGATGCGCTTCGGCGTAGTCGTCCAGGCGCTTCTCCCACATGGCCTCGGCCTCCGCGCCGTGGGTGAGGGCCATGCGGAAGTGCTCCAGCGCCTCGCCGGGGATGAGGAAGTGCTGATCCTCGGGCCAGCCCAGGTTGCGCTTGGCGGCCCTAAGCTCATCCGGACCGAGGGGGTTGCCGTGGACCTC
Organism: uncultured Anaerolineales bacterium; assembly: GCA_964497615.1. Taxonomy (GTDB): domain Bacteria; phylum Chloroflexota; class Anaerolineae; order Anaerolineales; family UBA6663; genus CAZCEC01. The sequence continues at coordinate 9,250 of CAZCEC010000113.1, forward strand.
GGAGGTGCCCTGCTTGTGCGGCGCGCCATAGCCGATGGTGGTGCGCACTGCGATCAGCGAGGGCCGGTCAGTGGCAGCGCGGGCGGCGGCCAGGGCAGTGGTGAGGGCGTCCACGTCATTGCCGTCGGCCACGGTCTGCGTGTGCCAGCCATAGCCGTCGAACCGTTTGGTCACAGCCTCGGTAAAGGTCAGGGAGGTGGTGCCAGCCAGGGAAATCTGGTTGTCGTCGTAGAGCACGATGAGCTTGCCCAAACGCAGGTGGCCGGCCAGCGAACAGGCCTCCGAAGCCACGCCTTCCATCAGGTCGCCGTCGGTGGCGATGACGTAGGTGCGGTGGTCGATGACATTGTGGCCGGGGCGGTTGTACACAGCGGCCAGGTGGGCCTCGGCGATGGCGAAACCGACGGCGTTGGAAATGCCCTGCCCCAGCGGGCCAGTGGTCGTCTCGACGCCCGGGGTGAGGTGGCTCTCCGGGTGGCCGGGGGTGAGGCTGCCCCACTGGCGGAAGTTCTTGAGTTCGTCCAGCGAGAGCGGATAGCCGGCGAGGTGCAGCAGGGAATAGAGCAGCATGGAGCCGTGGCCGCCGGAGAGCACAAAGCGGTCGCGGTCGAACCAGCGCGGGTTGGCGGGGTTGTGCTTGAGGCAGCGCGTCCACAGCACATAGGCCATGGCGGCGGCGCCCATGGGCAGGCCAGGGTGCCCGGAGTTGGCCTGCTGCACGCCGTCGGCAGAGAGGAAGCGGATGGTGTTGATGCTGAGGGTGTCGAGGGGGGTGGCGGGCATGCCGGCTCCGGTTGGGTTAGGATGCGCGGACTCTACCGTGAGGGGAGAGGAGAGTCAAACCTATCCGCCAGAAGCATTGACCGGCCACTGGCAAGGGGTCGTGGTCGCCAGGAAGTGGAAGCCGTGCTTCTCGAGGATGGGCCGGCTCATGGGGCTCGCATCCACACTGAGCATGAGGACGCCGCGGGCGTGCGCTTCCTGCGCGCGGGCGGCCAGCAAATGCGTGTAGTGGCCCCGGCCGCGAAACTGGGGCAGGGTCGCGCCGCCGTACAGGCTGGCCGCGCCGCCGCCAGCCGCGAAGTAGGTCCAGGCGGCCGAGACTGGCTTCTGATCTTCATAGGCGATGTACACGCTCAGGATATCTGGGTTCTGCGACAGGTCGCGCTTCAGCATCTCGCCCAAAGCCTGATGGTCTTCCTGCCAGACGGCGTTCTCGAGCGCCACGATTTCGTCCACGGCAGCCGGCTCGGTGACGCGCACGACCGACGGCGGCACGGGTTGCCGCAGGGCCTCCGGCGCGGCCGTCAGATCGAGCACCACCAGGGCTTCGGGCTCGCCGATCTCAAAGCCGCGCCGCCGCAGGCGCTCGAGCAGATCACCGGGCGAGTCATAATCGTAGTGTTTCCACTCGAAGCTTTGGGGGATGCGCTCGAAGCGCTCGATCTGCGCGTCAATGGCGGCGTCGGCGTTGGCGTCATCCAGGCGCGAATAGATGACGAAGCCGCCATCGTCGCCGTGGCTGACCAGGCGAATGACGGTTCCATCCACCTCGCGAGTCATGTCGGGATAACTGAGATCGATCCGGTGCGCGCGGGTGAAGACTTCCAGCAATTCGGACGGGTTCATGTTTCCTCCTCGGCAGCGCCCAATTGTAACGCCAGTTCCGGGAGTTTCGGGGATAATACACAGTACAGCGGAAGACGATCAGGAGGTCGACATTGGACAAACTGACAGAGCTTAAGGCGCGGCTGGCGGAGGTGGACGACCTGGAGAACGCCGCGGCGGTGCTGGAGTGGGACCAGTTGGTGATGATGCCGCCGGATGGCGCGGAGGGGCGCTCGCACCAGTACGCGACCCTGCAAAAGATCGCCCACGAGAAGTTCGTGGACGAGGCAGTGGGGCGGCTGATCGAGGACCTGAGCGCCGCGTATGCGGACGCGCCCGCCGATGACGACGACGCGGCGCTGGTGCGGGTGGCCAAGCGGCACTATGCGCGCCGGACCCGCGTGCCCACCGCGCTGGTGGAAGCGATGTCGCAAGCGACGTCGCAGGGGCAGGCGGTGTGGGCCAAGGCGCGGGCCAACAGCGACTTCGAGGCCTTCCGGCCGGACCTGGAGCACATCTACGACCTCAAGCGGCAGGTGGCGGCCTGCTTTCCGGACGCCGAAGCGCCGTACGACGCCCTGTTGGACGAGTTTGAGCCGGGGATGAAGACCAGCCAGGTGCGGGCGATGTTCGCGGAGCTGCGACGCGAGCAGGTGCCGCTGGCCCAGGCCATCGCAGCGCGCGGGACGGCCGACGACTCCATCCTGCGACGCGACTATGACCCGGACAAGCAGTTGAGGGTGAGCGTGGAGGCGCTGAAGCTGTTCGGCTATGACTTCGAGGCCGGGCGGCAAGACCTGACCGTGCATCCCTTCTGCACATCGTTTGGGCTGCGGGACGTGCGCGTGACCACACGGGTGGACCGCCACTACCTGCCCACCTGCCTGATGGGCACGATGCACGAGTGCGGCCACGCGCTGTATGAATTGGGCTTCCCGGCGCGCTATGCCCGCTCGCCGCTGGGGCACAGCGCCTCGCTGGGCATTCACGAATCGCAGAGCCGGCTGTGGGAGAATCTGGTGGGCCGCAGCCGGGGCTTTTGGGACGTGTTCTTCCCGACCGTGCAGGCCGCCTTCCCCGAGAACCTGGCCGAAGTGGACGCCGCGGCGTTCCACCGCGCCATCAATACCGTCAAGCCGTCTTTCATCCGCGTGGAAGCCGACGAGGTGCACTACAACCTGCACACGCTGCTGCGGTTCGAGCTGGAAGTTGACCTGCTGGAAGGCAAGCTGGAGGCCCGCCACGCGCCAGAGGCGTGGAATGCCAAGTTCAAAGAGTACCTGGGGCTGGACGTGCCCAATGACCGGCTGGGGATACTTCAGGACACGCACTGGGCCGCGGGGCTAATCGGCTACTTCCCCACGTACACCATCGGCAATCTGCTCTCGGTGCAATTCTATGCACAGGCCATGCGCGACCACCCCACCCTGCCCGACAAGCTTGCCGCGGGGCAATACGGCGGGCTGCTGGCGTGGCTGCGCGAGAAGGTGCACTGCCACGGCCGCAAGCACCTGCCCACCGAGTTGGTGCAGATCGTCACCGGCCAGCCGCTCTCCGCGGGCCCATATCTGAATTACTTGAGGATGAAGTACGGGGAGCTGTACGCGCTGTAAGCAGCAGAGACGACCTGCCAGGTTGAGTCCGGCGGCACCGTGGTCCAAGCAGCAAAACCTGGCAGGTCGCGGCAGGTCATTCCCCCACACCCCCTCCCGGCCGCCTCGACAAATTCTTCACAATCGCCCGCTAGAGTCGGGCTTGGGAATCCGATCAAGAAGTGAGGCAATATGAAGGCGCGGACGTGGATCATTGTGATTGGGGCGGTGGCGATTGTGGGCGTGGTGGCGTTCTTGGCGCTGCCAGCCTTGCGCGGCCGCCTGGGATTGCAGGCCGGGGCCAATGGCGGACAGGCCATCGAAACCGGCACCGTCACCAGCCAAACGGCGGTGACGGTGGTGGAGTCTTCCGGACCGGTGGAGCCGCAACAGCAGGCTACCTTGGGCTGGAAGACCTCTGGCACGGTGGCGGCGGTGCTGGTGCAGGTGGGCGACGTAGTTCAGCCGGGCGACATCCTGATGACCATTGACCTGAGCAGCGCCCCGGCCAATGTGGTCCAGGCGCAGTCGGACCTGCTGGCGGCGCAGCAGGCGCTGGACGACCTGTACGAGCCGCCCACCGCGCTGGCGATTGCCAACGCAGAGAAAGCCATCGTGGACGCGCAGGACGCACTGGACACGGCCGAGCGCTCGCTGAATGCGCTGCTCAACCCCGACCTGGAATGGCTCCAGGAGCAGGTGGACGCCAAGGCCCAGGCCCTGCTCACCGCGCAGCAGAACGCCGAGAAGACCGACCTGGGCAACCTGACGGCAGCGCTGGAAGCGGCCCAGAAAGACCTGGAGACCAAGACCAACCAACTCAACGATGCCCGCACCGCGCAGGAGCAGTGCCCCGGCTGCACCACCCTGTTCATCAATGCCACCGGGCGGCGGATGTCGCTGGAGGACGCCGAACAGCAGTATCAGGATGCCGTGGACGCGCTGCGAGTGGCCGAGCTGAACCTGGCCCAGGCCAACCAGAGCAATCAGGACGCCATCGAAGCCGCGCAGGACGCGCTGGACACGGCGGAGGCCAACCTGAGGGCGGCGCAGGATGAGCCTGACGCGTTGGAGCTGGCGCTGCGGCAGGCAACCTATGACCGGGCGGTGGCGGCGCTGGCCGATGCGGAGGACAAACTGGACGAATTGCAGACCGGGCCGGAGACCGCCGATGTGGCCGCCGCTGAGATGCGCATCACCACGCTGGAAACGACGCTCGACTCGGTCAACTTGCGCGCCACGTTCGCGGGCGAGGTGCTGGCGGTGCTGGCCCAGCCGGGCGACCCGGTGACGCAGGGGACGCCCGCGGTGCGGCTGGCGAACCGCGATCAACTGCACGTGGACGTGTCGGTAGACGAGACCGACGTGAGCCAGATCACGGTGGGCGACCCGGTGAGCGTCACCCTGGATGCGCTTTCCGAGCTGAGCCTGCCAGGCACCGTGGCGGCGATTGAGACCTTTGGCGAGACAGTGCAGGGCCTGGTGCGCTACACGGTGCGCGTGGACCTGATCGAGAGCGACCCGCGCCTGTACCTGAGCATGACGGCCAATGCCACCATCGTGACCGAGGTCGAGGAGAACGCCCTGGCGGTGCCCCTGGATGCGATTCAGTTTGACGAGGCCGGCGAGTACGTGAACCGGGTGCTGGCGGGGAGCGTGCTGGAGCGGGTGAACGTCATCACCGGCCAGACCGACGGCGACCTGGTGTTTGTCAGCGGCGACCTATCGGTGGGCGACCAGGTGCAGATCATCGCGCCCGAGGTGGAGCAGGGGCTGCCGTTTGGGCCGGGGGGATAGGCAACCATGATTGAAATTGCGAATGTAACGAAGCTGTACCAGATGGGCGAGACGGAAGTGCGCGCCCTGGACGGGGTGGACCTGTTCATCGGCAAGGGCGAGATGACGGCCATCATGGGCCCGTCGGGCTCGGGCAAGAGCACCCTGCTGGCGATCCTGGGCTGTTTGGACGTGCCCACCAGCGGCGGCTACACCCTGGACGGCGTGAGCGTGGAGAAGATGAGCGACGACCAGCTTGCGGTGGTGCGCAGCAAGAAGATCGGGTTCGTATTCCAGCAGTTCAACCTGCTGGCGCGCACCAGCGCCCTGGAGAACGTGATGCTGCCGCTGACCTACGCGGGCGTGGGCGGGCGCGAACGCCACCGCAAGGCCATGGAGGCCCTGAACACCGTAGGACTGGGCGACCGGACGCACCACCGGCCCAACGAGCTCTCCGGCGGGCAGCAGCAGCGCGTGGCCATCGCCCGCGCCCTGGTGAACGACCCCGCCATCCTGCTGGCCGACGAGCCCACCGGCGCGCTGGACAGCAAGACCGGCACGGAAATCATCAGCCTGTTCCAGCGGCTGCACGACGAACTGGGCCAGACCGTGATCTACGTGACGCACGACCCGTTCATCGCGCGCCACACGCGACGGGTGGTGCGGCTGGGCGACGGCAAGATCGTCAGCGACGAGCCGGTGGACGAGCCGATCAAGGCTGGCACACCGCGCCCGTCGGACACAATGCTGAGCGAGACGCTGGCGCACGCGCACCAGGCGCAGGAAGGCGCATGATGGGCCTGCAAGAGAGTCTGCGGATTGCGCTGCGGGCGTTGGCGGCCAACAAGCTGCGCTCGGCGCTGACGATGCTGGGCATCATCATCGGCGTGGGGGCGGTGGTGGCGCTGATGGCGATCGGCAACGGCGCGACGGCCAGCATCACCGGCCAGGTGCAGGGCATCGGCTCGAACCTGATTTCAGTGATGGCGG
>CAZCEC010000114.1:0-15034 GCA_964497615.1 uncultured Anaerolineales bacterium
AGGGAATCCACCCTGGTCGTAAGGCCAGGAGATGCGCCCTGACCGACCATAACAAAACAACGATCGGTATCGCGGTCGCCGAATACCTGAGAACCGCACTCGTGCGCCGCGGCAGCCGGCACGGCCCCTACCCTGCGCTGGTGGTCGGACCCGGCATTGTCACCGGCAAGGAGAACTGGCCCAAGGAAATCCCGGAAGTCATCCCCAACGCCACGTCGCGAGTGATCACACTCGGCGCGCGTCCGCTGCCGAAGCCCGCGCGCATTTTAGCCTGGCTGCGGACACAGAGCATCGTGCTGGATGAAGCGCAGTTCGCCGGCCTGAACATGACACAGTGCCTGGATGCCATCCGCGACGCGGCGGCACGTCAGGATCACGCGGTCGACGACCAGCGGGCAGCCGCGCTGCGCCAGGCGCTGGAGCGCGCCGGGCGCCAGCTGCCGGTTCATAGCAGGGGCACGCCTGCACCCAACCTGCTCAACGGCCGCATCGGCGGCTTTGCCTGGTTGGGGCTGGACGTGCCCCGCGACGAGAACAGCGCCCGCGACCTGGCCGGCGCCTACAGCCTGGCTCAGTTCATCGCCGAGTATCAGGCCGGGGAACTCCCGGAACAGACCTTCGCGGTGCTGTCGTTTGAAACTGCCAAGCTCGGGCCCGGCCGCGTGCCGGCCATGACGGCGCGCTGGGTGCGGCTATTGCGCCAGGACGAGACGGGGGAGAACGAGTGGGAAGAGCTCGTGCAGGTCTGCGCGTGCCCGGTCTGTGGCGCGGTCGTGGCCGAGCGCTATGACCCCAACGACGGCCGGCCACTCCAGCCCATCATGCCCGACCAGGCCGAAGCCTGGATCGGCCAGCGCCGCCGGTTCTGCCAGGCGCCGCTGACTTACTTCAACCCGCGCACCGGCCAGCATGAGCCGGGCAAGTGGGTCTGGGATCCCGAGCGCGGCAGGCACGTCGTGCGGCAGCGGGACGAAGCTGACAACCCCTACGTCTGCGGCTCGCCCCTCTTCGAGAACAGCGCCCTGCGGCGCGAGGCAGCCGCGCGCTACGCCTTGAAGAAGGCGCGCCGCTTCTTCGGCCTGACGCTGTATGACGAGCTGCACAAGGCCAAGTCCAAAGGCACGGGCGTGGGCTGGGCGCTGACTGCCATCAGCCAGGCGTCACGCTTCACGCTCGGGCTGACGGGCACGCTCTATGGCGGACCCAGCACGTCTATCTTCTGGCTGCTCTACCGGATGGCGGGCGAAGTGCGGCAGGAGTTCGGATTCAACGACGAGCGCCGCTGGGCCGAGCGCTTCGGCCTGCTCAAGACGACGTTCTACGTCAATCCCGACGCCGAGCTCAGCGACGACGGCGCCTACACCGGCACGCGGTTTTTCGAGACGATCAGCGAGAAACCCGGCATCTCCCCCTCTATCGTGGGCCTCGGCCTCAAGTATTGCACCTTCAGCAGCCTGAAGGACATCGGCCTGCCGCTCCCACCCTACAGCGAGGAGATCGTCCGCCTGCCGCTGACGGACGCGATGCAGGATCAGATAGTCGAGGCCGATGGCAGCGGCAGCCCGCCGCAAGGGTTGCTGCTCTGGGCGCTGGAGGAGCAGAAGACGGAGACTGGTAAAGGTGCGATCAGCGTCTGGCTCAACACCGCCTTCAACCGGCCCGACGCCATGTTCCGCCCGGAGACCGTGACCTTCAACCGCCGGCTGGAGGGGCGGGGGCGCTTCGCCGTGCGTCGGCGCGAGACGGTGCTGGAGCTCGATCCCGTCGTGGGCGACGGCGAGTTGCTGCCCAAGGAAGAATGGCTGGTGAAGACCTGCCAGCGCGAGCGGTCGCTCGGCCGCAAGGTGCTGGTCTATGTGCGCCAGACCGGGGAGCGCGACATCCAGCCGCGGCTAGCGGAAGTGCTGGGCGCCCACCGGCTCCGGACCGGCATCCTGCGGCCATCGCTTGCCCCGGCCAAGCGCGCCTCGTGGATGAAAGCTCATGCCGACCGCTTCGACGTGCTGCTGTGCAACGCCCGGCTGGTGGAGACCGGGCTGAACCTGACCATGTTCGCTAGCGCCATCTTCGCCGAGATGGAGTTTAGCCTTTACGTGACGTGGCAGGCCATGCGCAGGCTTTACCGTCCCGGTGCGCCGCTGCCCGTGAAGATCTACTTCCCCGTCTACGAAGACACCCTGGAAGAGCACGCCCTCGACCTCATCGGCGCCAAGATGCTGGCCGCGATGACGCTATACGGAGATGAGATCTCCGGCGCGCTGGTCGAAGAAGGAGACGACGGCGACCTGATGAGCGACCTGGTTCGCAAGGCGCTGGGCACGCTGTCCGTCGGCCGGGCCGAAGGCATCTTCTCGCTCGGCAGCGATCAGCTCGTCACCGACTCTCCAATGGGCTCGCCCACGGCGATCAGCCCGCACCTCGTCACCCTGGCCGACTTGATGGCCCGCCGGCGCGAGATCATCCGCGCCAGCCGCGCGCGGAATCGGACCACGCAACCGGACCCGCAGGGCCAGATGAGCCTGTTCTAGCCGCTCCCCTTATCACTTCACATACCGCAACGCGGGCAAGCCCTTGACCGGGCTTGCCCGCGTTTTCCGTATCGGAGACTCCCATGACCCAACTCCCCCTTCTCCTCCAAGCGCACTACGCGCCGCCACCAGCCGTCAGACGCTCTCTCCGTGACCAGCCGGCCTACCGCGTCATGCATAACAGCGGCGCGTGCAGTACGGCTGAGCTACTGGCCGTGCTCATCGGCGGAAGCCACGCCCTGGTCACCGCCCAGGCTCTGCTCGCCCGCTTCGGCTCGCTGCACGGCGTCGCCCGGGCCGTCAGCCCCGAATTGACCCAGGTCGCCGGCCTCGGTCCCGGCGCCGCCATCCGGCTGAAGGCTGCCCTGGAGATCAGCCGACGGCTGCTAGCGCCCGAGACCGAGCGCCGGCAGATTCGCTCGCCGGCTGACGCCGCGGTCATCCTACAGCCCTTACTCATGCATCGGGACCAGGAGTATCTGTATGCGCTCTTGCTCGATACTCGCAACCGGGTGATGGGCGATCCAATCGAGGTCTATCACGGCTCGCTCAATACTTCTCTCATCCGCATCGCTGAGGTCTTTCGAGACGCCATCCGCGCCAATGCCGCCGCGCTAATCGTTTGCCACAACCATCCTTCGGGTGACGCTAGTCCGAGCCCAGAAGATGTCGCAGTGACCCGGGCAATCGTGGAGGCGGGCAAGCTCCTAGACATTGACTGCCTCGATCATATCATTTGCGCCGCGTCGCGGTTCGTTTCCATGAAAGAACGCGGCCTGGGCTTCGGGTAGGCCCGGCCAGTTCCAAGGCAACGCCTCTGACGTGGGGATTCAAGCGGCTAGCCGCAGGCAAGCGACGTCGTGCAGTGACGCTGGATTCAAATCGAACGGCTGAACCTGCGTGGCCGGCACCTCGCGCTCTCTCGCCCCTCCGGTGACCTGACCGAAGCGGTTTGGTTCAGGTCACCGGAGGCGCTCGGCGGGCGGCGCGGGTACGCCTAATTTTCGTTTAAGGACAAAGGAGCGTCGTCCCGCGTGAACTTACTCGTCTAAGCTGAGGAGGAGATGAGGAAGCCCTAGCAGAATTCTCAGATAGAGTGGGCTTCAGCGTGGGCATATCAGGGTACACGATTGCTTACATGAATACGACGACAACGACTACCCCCTTTCACGAGCTGGTCGACCACCATCGTAAGGCACATGGTCTCAGCTACCACCAGTTGGCAGAGCGAGCTTGGACTACGCCAAGTTTTGTGTTTCGGATATGCCGCGGCGAGGCGAAGCCGAGCTATACCGTGGTCTTACGCCTGGCGATTGCCATTGGCTTGCCACTAGAACATGTCGATGAGCTGGTCCGGGCCGCCGGGTATATCCCGCTCCTGGATCTGAATGGAACCGGCATACCGACGCCTACCCGGCGGGAGCGTGCAGGCGGTGTCAGGGACACTGGCTAGCAACGTCCACGTTGAGTCGCACACGGGCAATTCAAGTCCACAAAGCGTCAACATACGACCCGGCTGGTGCTCGGGGCCGACCGTTCTGCCTGCAGGTTGACCGCCGAACTTACGCGTCCCTTAGCGGGCTGACAGCTTTTCGAGCAGTTCCCGGCTGTGTTCTGTGCCCATGGCGACGAATTGGCCCTGCAAGTCACTCAGCACGACCGCGCCAATGAGCCGGCCGATGTCAGCCGGCTGGTGGAGCGTGCCCTGTTCGTATTGCTGGCGAACCAAGGCCTGCTGCTCGGGTCCGATCTGCTCAACGGGCGCGTCTCGGATTTGGGCCAGCATGGCGGTGTTGGTCATGCCGGGGTACACCGTATTCATCGTCACGCCTGTGCCCGCCAATTCGGCGCTGGCGGCCACGGTGAGCCGATCAAGCGCGGCTTTGCTGACGACGTAGGCGCTACGATTGCGAATCGCCGGCATGCCAGCCACAGCGCTCGAGACGTTGATAATGCGGCCCCAGCCTTGAGCCAGCATGGAAGGCAACACGGCCCTGAGACATTGATAGGCGCCGGCGACGTTGACTTCCAGGGCGTAACGCCATTCGGCCGGGTTGCTGCTGGCAATTGGCCCGAGTGGCATGAGGCCGGCGCCATTGACGAGGATGGCCACAGGCCCCAACTCCGCCGCAACCGACCGCAGGGCTGATCCGACTTCGCCCTCGTCGGCGACGTCGGCGGCCAGGGGCAAGGCCCGGCCACCGAGCGAGCGGATTTCCTGCGCCACCGCCGCAACCTGGTCGGTCGAACGCGCCAGCACAGCAACCGCGGCGCCGAGCCGGGCAAGCTCAAGGCCCGCATCCCGACCAATCCCGCGGCCACCGCCAGTGACAACGGCAACCCGACCGTGTAAGGGCGCACCCAAGGCGTTGGTTTCAGTCATCGCGTTCGAACAACGAGGGTGGCGTATGCGTGGCTCGGGTCAGCCAGCTGCGTTGGGCCGATCATCTTCCGCCGGCAGTTCGCCCAATGCGCTTAGCTGCGCCAACTCGCGCAGCACCTGATACTCCTCGCGGCAGACGCCGCACTGGGCCAGGTGCTGGCGCAGCATCGGCAGACGCTCGGCCACGGGCTGACCCACAAGCTCCAGATCCACGTAGTCGGAGATCTGGTCAAAGCATTCCGAGCACGAGAGCTCGTGGTCCTGGGTCTCTTGGAGCTGGCGCAGCAGCCGGCGCCAGCGCGTGATGATCGGGTCCTGGTTCATGTCGTTTGCTCGCTGCACATTAGTCGCGCCACTCATGCAATTCTTACCCCGCTCCGCCAAACAAATCGAGAATGTCCGCCACCGAATAGCCCCGGGCCTCCAGGCCCGCCTTGAGCTTGCGCCGGGCGTCGTGCACCAGCTTGTAGACGGCGTTCCGGTTCGACCCCAGGTGCCGTACGACCTCGTCCAGGGGCACCTCATCAAAAACCATGGCCCGCAGCACGCGGCGCTGGCGGGGCGTCAGCTCGGCATCCATCACCTGTTGCACCAGCGCCCACACCTCCTGCTGCTGCGAGCGCTGCTCAGGTGATGGCACGGCCGGATCGCTACCGGGCAGCCAGACCGGCGCCTCGTTTTCGTCCAGCATGTGGTCGAGCGAAACGGTTTTCCAGCGCTCACGACGCGCCGCCGTCAGGGCGATGTTGACGGCGAACTTGTAGGCCCAGGTGGTGAACTTACTCTCTGCGCGGAAGTCTCCCAGCCGGTCCAGGATGGCCAGCAACGCCTCCTGGGCACACTCCTCGGCGATCGCCTCCACCTGACTACTCGCCAGGCTGGCGCCGTGGATGCCGGATCGGCTAAGGGTGTACAGCGCCGCCCGGCGCAGCAGCGCGCGCAGATCGGCAATGGCTGCTGCTTGCTCGTCTCCCTGGCTGGCCAGATCGCGCAGCCAATCGGCGCTAGTCCGCGTGACCTGAAGGCTGTCGGTGCTCACGCTCCCGAATGTATCACATCTTTAGGCCGCAGCCGCGCGGGTTTTTTCCGGGGCGCGGCTGATGTGCCGGGTAAGAATCTCGCCTTGAAGCGCACTAAGGCTAAGGGAGTAACGTCATTTCTAATTTGAAGGAGATCGTGATGCCTGACTTTAAGTACCTGATCGTGGGCGGGGGCCTGGCGGCGGATGCGGCCGTGAAAGGGATCCGCGAAGTGGACCCAAGCGGCGCCATCGGCCTGATCGGCGCAGAGCCGGACGCACCGTACAGCCGCCCGCCGCTGTCCAAGGCGCTGTGGAAGGGCAAGCCGGTGGACCGCATCTGGCGCCACACGGAGAAGCACGGGGTGGACCTGCTGCTTGGCCGGCGCGCCGCGAGGCTGGACCCAGCCCGCCAGACCGTCCTCGACGACCGGGGCAACGAATATGGCTACCAGCGGCTGCTCCTGGCCACCGGCGGCCGGCCACGGCAGCTCCCATTCGGCGGCGACCAGATCATTTATTACCGCACCGTAGCGGACTTCCGGCGCCTGAAGGCGCTGGCCGACAGCCGGCAGCGCTTCGCCGTCATCGGCGGCGGCTTCATCGGCGCCGAGATCGCGGCCGCGCTGGCCATGAACGGCAAGCAGGTGACCCTAATCTTCCCAGAGGGCGCCATCGGCGCGCGGGTCTTTCCCAACGCGCTGGGCGCCTTTCTCAATGACTATTATCGAGAGAAGGGCGTCGAGGTGCTCACCCGTACATCGGTCACCGATGTCCAGCCCAATGGTGAGCGAGCGCGCGTCCACACGAGCGCGGGCGAAATAGAAGCCGATGCCGTCGTCGCGGGGATTGGCCTGCTTCCTAATGTGGAGCTGGCGCAGTCGGCCGGCCTGGCAGTCAAGGACGGCATTATCGTTGACCCGCTTTTGCGCACTTCTCAGCCTAACATTTATGCCGCGGGCGACGTGGCGGCCTTCCAGAGCCCAGCCCTGGGCAAGCGGTTGCGGTTTGAGCACGAAGACAATGCCGTGACCATGGGCAAGCAGGCCGGTCGCAACATGGCCGGCGACGAAGCCGCTTACACCCACCTGCCCTTCTTCTATTCGGACCTCTTCGACCTCGGCTATGAGGCGGTGGGTGAAGTTGACCCACGACTCGAAACGTTGGTCGATTGGAAGGTCCCCTTCCAGGAGGGCGTCATCTACTACCATGCCGATAACGAGGTGCGCGGCGTGCTGCTGTGGAATGTGTGGGACCAGGTGGACGCTGCCCGGCAGTTGATCGCGGCTCGCCTGCCTGCCACGCCTGGCGCACTCCTGAATATGGCTAAAGTGACCGTCTGAGATGAAAGCGAGAGATATGGAAAACCCAATCGTGAACACCAATGGCAACGGCCATCACCACGCGCCGCCCGTTATCCCGCTGGTTGACGCGCCCGGCCGCGTGCTGGCCGAAGCGCAGCTAAAGAAGTATGAGGGCTACCTGGCCGAGATTTTCACAGCCCTGGGCCTGGAGCTGGATACACCCGGCACTCGTGACACACCCCGGCGCCACCTGCAAGCGCTGATTGACAGCACCAATGGCTATGATGGCGATCCGAAACTGGTGACAGTGTTCCCGACCGAATGCCACGGCGGGTCCGACTGCCGGCTGAGCCAGGTGATCGAAGGGCCGATCCCATTCTTCGCGCTGTGCGAGCACCACGCCCTGCCCTTCCATGGCCGGGCTTACGTCGGCTACATCGCGCACGAAAACATCATCGGCATCTCCAAGCTGACGCGCCTGGTGCGGTTGTATGCCAAGCGTTTCACGGTGCAGGAGCGAATGGGCCGGCAGATCGCCGACACGCTGGAAAGCATGCTCCAGCCGCATGGCGTGGCCGTTTACCTGGAGGCCCACCACCTGTGCACGCAGATGCGCGGCGTGCGCGAGCTGATGCCGCTGACGCGCACCAGCTTCTGGCGCGGCCACTACGAGCACGACCCTGCCCTGCGGGCCGAGTTCCTGGCGGCCTGCAAGGGAAATGCGTAACAATGATTGACCCCTTCACGCCGCTCTTGCGGCAGGACCCGGCCGGCGCGGCGGCGCTGCCCCTGCCGCCCACCCTTCAGTCCCTGTATGGCGAGCTGAGCTTTCCCTCTCCAGCGGGACGGCCTTACGTCGTCAGCAACTTCGTGTCGACGCTGGATGGGGTTGTTTCCTTGGGACTCCCAGGGAAATCCGGTGGCGGCGAAATCAGCGGCTTCAACCGGCACGACCGAGCGCTGATGGGCCTGCTGCGTGCCGCATCCGAGGCAGTGGTGGTGGGCGCGGGCACCCTGCGGGCGGTGCCCCGCCACGTGTGGACGGCCGAACACGTCTTTCCAGAACTGCGGGCAGCCTACCAGGCGCTCCGCTTCGGCCTGGGCTATGGGCCAACACCTCTTAACGTCATCCTCAGCGGCAGTGGCCAGCTTGACCTGTCAGCGCCGGTGTTTGCCTCGGGTCAGGTGCGCGTCCTGGTCATCACCACCCGCGCTGGTGCCGCGAGGCTGGGCGCCCAGCCATTGCCCGCCGGCGTCACCGTGCGCGCAGTCAGGGGAAGCGCTGACGGGAGCATTAGCGCCGGCGCCGTGCTGGCCGAGGTCACCGATTGTCTCGGCACCACCGCGCCACGGGTGCTGTTGGAAGGCGGGCCGCGGGTGATGGGCGACTTCTTCGCCGAACAGCAGATAGACGAGTTGTTTCTCACGCTGGCGCCGCAGGTCGCGGGCCGCGCAGATGACGGCCTGGCAGAGCGCCTTGGGCTGGTCGCCGGGCGATTGCTGGCGCCAGGTCAGCCGGTTTGGGGCACCCTGGCCAGCGTGCACCAGGCGGGCAGCCACTTGTTCCTGCGCTACCACTTCGAACATGCGGCTGGTGGTTGAACAGCCCCGAAGAATGCCTCACCATCACCTGCCTGTGAATCGCAGCCGCCACCTTCTCGAAGAGATTTGATACAAGACCTGACGCGACAAACCGCCCGCTGGTTCACAGAAACAGCGGGCGGTTGACGGTTGTGGTCGCGGATTAGGCGTCAGGGAAGCGCCACAATGACCTTGCCGGTCATATCCTGCGGGTGCAGGTCGCACTGGTAAGCGTATTCGCCCGGGTCGGAGAAGGTGTAGGTCACGCTCTCGCCAGGCGCGAGCACGTCGCTGCGCCATTCGGCCACGCCCAGCACGTGGACGTTGTGACTGAAGTGGTCGTTGTTCATCCAGGTCACGGTATCGCCAGCGACGACTTCGATAGCGACCGGATCGAAGCGGTAGCTGGCTGGCATATTGACGGAGGACGTGCGCACCGCCTCCGCTTGCGCCTCGGCGGCGCAAGCGGAGGCGAACAGCAGTGTCATGAGCGCGACCAACGCGCGTGCTTGAGCTCGAACTGACATGGCGTTCATGTCGTCCGCGCGGCTAGGCGCGGGCTGCCCCGGTGACGGCGCCGCGGCGCACGCGCTGCACCGCGCCGAAGAAGATCAGCCCGAAGGCCACCAGGTTCAGCACCTCGGCGATGGTGTGGGCAAACAGGATAACGGTCCAGTCGAGGTGGTAGGTCATGTAGACCAGCTCGGCGAGAGCGTACAAGCTGAAGCCCCAGCCCAGGTGGGTGGCCCCGTTGTTGAAAGATCGGTGGGCAAAGAACGCCCCGGCCAGAAACGCAGCCAGGTGGATGGCCAGGAACACGATGGGCGGCAAGACGTTGACAAACGCTCCAAATGGCATGACGAAGGTTCCTTTCGTTAGGACTGCACGGATAAGGCGAGTAATGGCAACCGCTGACGGCTGCTGGGCCTGGCCGTTCAAGCTTGCCGGACGGCCACGTCGCCCGTACGACTGCCGGGTAGATCACCTCCTTTCGGTCTCCAGCTCGCCAGCCGGCAAGCCAGCGGGCCGCGGACGAGGAATGGTCAGAACGCCGGCAAGGAGCAGCACCATGCCGACGAAGGTGATGGTGTGGGCCAGGCTTTCGGCCGGGGAATGGTGCGAGACCAGCGGGAATGGGTTAGCGGGTAGTAACATGTGCACCGCCACGTCCAGCGCCGCGCCGACCACGAAGACCACGACGCCGGTCCATAGCAGCAGCCTGAGTTCTCGTGCGCGTTGAATCAAGCGGACCATGCAGGGCTCCTTTCGATCAGGCTCGGCCGGGCCTATTTGAAGGCCCTCGGGAATTGGCTGATGATGCCGTCGCTGAGCATGTCGGCCATGTGCAGGCCCTGCACATGGATCTGGTCGTAGGCGGCGATGTCGGCGGCCCAATCGCCAGTCAAGCGGGCGCTGGCTTCCTGGAGCGTGAGGTCGAGGTGCTCGCGCATCATGGCCGCCATTTCTACCTCCGGCCAGTGGTGGGGGTTGGCGCTCGCGAGGAAGGCGGCAATATCGTCGGCGTTGGCATACCAGGCCGTGTGGGCGGCCTCGAAAGCGGCCGTATCACCGGACTTGGCCGCCGCCACCAGGTCTGCGGCGATCAGAATGTGGTCGGTCAGCAAGGCGGTCAGTTGCTCACCAGCGGCGTCGCCGTAGTAGGGCTTGATCGCGTTGCCAATATCCACCTGGTTTTGCAGCAGCCGCTGGGCGGTGGGGCCGGCGTCGGGCAAGTCGGCGACCGCGCTGACGATGAACAGGCGCGTCCAGGTGACATGGTCTTCCCACAACTTGCGCATGTCGTTGCGGAAGGCCGCCTCGGAGAGCGGGACCTTGTCACTGGCCAACACCGGGCCGGCAGCGGCATAGGTCGTGATGGCGAGCATTGCGAGCAAGGCGGCCGCGACTGCGATGCGAACTGCGCCAATCGAAATGCGTTTCATGGGGGTGTGCCTCCTAAGCACGTGTGTTGTGACCGTTTGCAGCTTAGTTGCGGTGTTCGGAGATTCCTTACCTGCTGCACACCATGAAACCCAGCGACTGGTCGCAGCCAGCTTGCGGCGCTGCATACATATGGACGCAGGCGGCCCGCCGCTCATCACACCGCCGCCTGTTCCAGACGCCGAGTAAGATTTCGCTGTGAACGGCAACTAATCGATAGGCGCGTGCTGTCCAGCGACTTACAGACCAGCCCCTGTCAGGCGAACTGAACCAGCGGCGGTGCAGTGGCGAACACCAGGGTTGCTGACCAAAGGAACTGATGATGAATCGTCCATTGACCATCGGGAAGATCCGGGGCCTGCAGCAGATTGCGGACCCCGCCGGCATCATGGCCATGTGTGCCATGGACCACCGCGGAACGCTGCAGCGCCTGATTGACCCCGCCACGCCCGAGCGGGTGACCGATCAGATGCTCACCGTCTATAAGCAGGATCTGACCGAGACGCTCGCGCCGGAGTCAACCGCCGTGTTGCTTGACCCGGTGTATGGCGCGGCCCAAAGCATTGCGGCGGGCGTCCTCCCGGGCAATGTCGGCCTGCTGGTCAGCCTGGAGGAGAGCGGCTACGAACAGGCCGCCGAGGGACGGGTAACCACCCTCTTGCCGGGCTGGTCGGTCGAGAAGATCAAACGCATGGGGGCGTCGGCGGTCAAGGTCCTGCTGTACTACCGGCCCGACCTGCCGGAGAACGCGGCCAGCCAGCAGGCCGTGGTGCGCCACGTGGCTGAAGACTGCCGCCGGGCCGACATCCCGTTCCTGTTGGAGCCAATTGCCTATCCAGTGGATGAGCAGGAGCGAGACCCGGCGCACTTTGCTCAACTTAAAACCGACCTGGTCGTAGGGTCGGCGAGGCAGCTCACTAGTCTGGGAATCGACGTGCTTAAGGCCGAATTCCCGGCCGACTTGCGCTATGAGAAAGATGATGGCCGGCTGCGAGCGGCCTGCGAACGGCTCGATGCCGCCTCAGCGGTGCCCTGGATCCTGCTGAGCGCCGGGGTGAGCTTCGACGATTTCGCCCGCCAGGTGAAGGTCGCTTGCCAGGCCGGCGCCTCCGGCTTTCTGGGTGGGCGCGCCATCTGGGAAGAGGCCACGCGCCTGCCGGATGCCCGTGATCGACGACGGTGGCTGGCAACGGTCGGCGCCGAGCGCATGCGCCGACTGCGGGCGCTTGCCGCCGAATTCGGGCGGCCCTGGTGGAAAAAGTGGCGCGAAGAGGTATCCGAGTTGGTGGATGTTTCGTCTGGCTGCTACCAACGCTACTGACAGCGGCGGCGGGATGCCCAATGCAATCGAGGCGCCGGGCGGGGCCGGCCCCTTGATCCCAGCCACAACAAGCTGACGCCTGTCTTGATCTGGATCAAGGACGGAAACGGCCGAATCGAGTACGCTGCTTGCGAACGCATGGCCCGGTCATGGACGCACGAGGCAAGAGCGGGAGGATAACGCGATGAGTGAGCAGCGTGTTTCAGCGCTTGAGGTCGAGCACAATGAGTTGCATGTGCAGCTCGAGCGAGTGATTCGGTCGGGCGGCGATGTTGGCGCGGCGGCCACTCGCGTGGCCGAGGCACTGCACGCACACTTTGGCGGCGAGGAACGCTATGCCATGCCGCCGCTGGCACTGCTGCCGGCGCTGGCGGCCGGCCAACTGACGCCGGAGATGGGCGGCATGGTGACCCTAACCGAGACGCTGAAAACGGAGTTGCCACAAATGCTGGCGGAGCACCGAGCCATCGTCGCCGCGCTGGACGAGCTCAGTGCCGCGGCACGGCTTGAAAACAGCGCCGAAGCCCTGGCCTTCGCCGACAAGCTGAGGCTGCACGCGCAGCAGGAAGAAGAGATCCTTTACCCAGCGGCGATCCTGGTCGGCGAGTACCTGAAGCTCAAGCTGGGTGTGCCGGCAAGATGAATGAAGCAACCTGGCTGCCGCAGATCGACCAGCGGACCTGCACCGGCTGCGGCGACTGCGTGACGCTGTGCCCGACCCAGGCGCTCGCCCTTGCGGGCGCGGGCGGCAAGGCCGTGGTGGCGCAGCCGCAGGCCTGTAACTACTGCGCGGTCTGCGAGGCGCTTTGCCCGGCGGGCGCCATCGCGCTGCCATACGTATTTACATTCGAGGCGGCCAGCCCGCCGGGTGGCCCCAGCCCATAAGGGATCGTCGCCGGCAGCTACCCGCCCAGAAAGGAGGCCCGTATCAAGCCCGAGCGCCCTCGGATCATCATTATCGGCGCGGGCTTTGCCGGCTTATGGGCCGCCCGCAGCCTGGCACGGGCACCGGCCGACCTGGTCTTGATTGACCAGCACAACTACCACAGCTTCCTGCCCCTGCTCTACCAGGTGGCGGCGGCCGAATTAGAGCCTGAGGCCATCGCCTTCCCCCTGCGCTCCATCACGCGCCATTGGCCGAATACGCGTTTTGTTCAAGCGCGCGTGACCGGCCTCGACGTGGATCGCCAATGGGTCCATACCGAGGGCCTGAGCCTCCCCTATGACTACCTGATCGTCGCCGGGGGCAGCGCCGCTCACTTCTTCGGCGTCCCCGGGGCGTCGGAGCACGCTTTCCCCCTGAAGTCTCTCGACGACGCCATCGCGCTCCGTAATCACAGCCTGGCATGCTTCGAGCGGGCCGAGCAGCTTCCGCCCGGCGACGAACAGCGGCAGGTGTTGACCTTCGTGATTGTCGGCGGCGGGCCGACCGGGGTGGAGTTCGCCGGGGCACTCGTCGAGCTGGTCCGCGGCCCACTCCTGCGCGACTACCCCCTCCTTCGGCGTGGGGATGTGCGCGTAATTCTGGTCGAGGCAGCCAGCCGCCTGCTCCCAGGCTTGCCGGTGGAACTGCAGCACTACGCCGAGCAGCGGCTCGCAGGCATGGGGGTGGAGATCCTATTGGAAGCGCCCGTCCAACGGATCAGCGCGGAAGGCATCACGCTGCGTGATGGCCAGCTGATCTCCAGCCGAACGGCAGTCTGGACGGCCGGGGTGCGCGGTGACCCGGCGCTGCAAGCCTGGGGTTTGCCCCTGGGTCAGGCCGGGCGCCTGGCCGTGCGGCCCACCCTGCAGGTTCCAGGGCATCCCGAGATCTTTGTGACCGGCGATCTGGCACAGGTCATTGGCGCCGAGCGTCCCCTGCCGATGACGGCGCCCGTGGCCACCCAGCAAGGGGCCTGGGCGGCGCACAACCTTAAGCGTCTGCTGGCGGGCCGTTTGCCCGAGCCATTCCACTTTCACGACCGGGGCACGATGGCGACGATTGGGCGCAATGCCGCCGTCGCCTGGATTAATGGGTGGCGCTTCACCGGCTTCATCGCCTGGCTGTTGTGGCTGGGCATTCACTTGCTCAATCTCATGGGTTTTCGCAACCGGCTGCTGGTGCTGCTGGCCTGGGCGTGGGACTATCTCTTCACAGAACGGGTGGTGCGGCTGATCCTGCCGAGCAATGTTGAGCCGTGTAGCCCCGGCGTCCACGCGCCAGCCGTGTCCCCAGCCAACCCCCCCAACGCTGCGGAGTTTTCGGATCCGGCCAAAGTCCCACTACGATAGGATCAGCCCGCGTAGTCTGGGCGGGGCATTCCCTTCGACCACGATTACGACGCAGCCGCACATCGGTTCACACGCACAGGCGATGACGTTCAACCCGGTGCTACAATGCTCCGCAGGCAGCCGGGACAGCGTTCCGGCCAACCCTGAAGCACGCTTCCGGCCGAGGCTCTCCTCGGCCACCTTGAGTTGGACCCTTTCGCGGCCATGGCGCACGGGACAAACCCTGTCATTTCACCCACGCAGCGTGTCGCTGCGCTGCTGCGTCGCCTGCCTTACTTCGAGCAGGTCGACGAGGACCGCCTCACGGAACTTGCGGGCCACGCAATTCAGCGCCGGTTTGAGACGGGCGAAGCAATTTTCACTGACGGGGATACCTCGAGTGGGCTGTGGCTGCTCGAAGCCGGCAACGTCAAGATCTACAAACTCACGCCCGATGGCCGGGAGCACATCCTGCACCTCTGGGGCCCGGGCGATACCTTCAATGACGTGGCCGCGCTCGATCGCGGGCCCAATGCCGCCAACGCAGCAGCGATCGGCCCCGCCACGGCTTGGGTGATCCCCAGTGAGCAACTCCACACCGTGCTGGCGGCGGACCCAGCGCTGGCGCTCGGCGTCATTCAGGCGCTGGCCCGGCGCATCCGAAACTTGGTGCTGCAAGTCGAGGACCTGGCGCTGCGGTCGGTC
>CAZCEC010000115.1:0-13941 GCA_964497615.1 uncultured Anaerolineales bacterium
TGGATCGCCGACCTGTTGCAGCGCGCGGGCATGGAAGCGCACACGGCTGATACGGGCCAGATCGACAGCCTGCTGTGGGGTAAACTGGCGGTCAACTGTGGCATCAACGCGCTGACCGCGCTGCTGCGGGTGCCCAACGGCGAGCTGCTGGCCCGGGCCGATGCAGCCGCGCTGATGGAGGCCGCCGCCGAGGAGTGCGCGGCCGTGGCGCGCGCGCGGGGCCTGCGCCTGCCCTTCGCGAGCGCAGCAGCGCAGGCGCGGCGGGTGGCGGCCGGCACAGCCATTAACCATTCGAGCATGTTTCAGGATATACTGCGCGGCGCGCCCACGGAGGTGGACGCCATCAACGGCGCCGTGGCGCAGGCCGGCGCGGCGCTGGGGGTGCCCACCCCCATCAACGAGACGCTGTGGCGGCTGGTGCGCGCCCTGGCGGACGGATCACAGCCCACTCCATGACGAGGTCGCTGCTTTCGCGGGCGGTGTCGCGGGCGGCCCAGTTCGCGGCCGCCATCCCCCTCACCTACGCGGTTCTCTCGGCCGCGACGCTCATCACTTTTGCCGTCACCCGGCGGTATGCCCTGTATTTTTTCTCAACCACACATGAAGGCGAGTAATGAAGACGGTCACACGGCTGAGTGAATTGCGGGCGGAGCGGGGAGAAATGGCGGGCACGTTCGGCCTCGTGCCGACGATGGGGTTCCTGCACCGGGGGCACCTGTCGCTGGTGGAGCGGGCGCGGGCGGAGTGCGACCAGGTGGGGGTGAGCGTCTTTGTGAACCCGACGCAGTTTGGGCCGGGGGAGGACCTGCACCGCTACCCGCGCGACCTGGACCGCGACCTGGGACTGCTGGAAGGGCTGGGGGTGGACGTGGTGTGGGCGCCGCCGCCGGAGGAGGTGTACCCGCCGGGGTTCCAGACCTGGGTGACGGTGGAGCAGGTGAGCGCGCCGCTGGAGGGCAAGCACCGGCCGGGGCATTTCCGCGGGGTGGCGACGGTGGTGGCGAAGCTGTTCAACGCATTTATGCCCGACCGGGCGTACTTTGGGCAAAAGGACGCGCAGCAGGTGGCCGTGATCCGGCAGATGGCGCGCGACCTGAACTTCCCGGTGGAGGTGGTGGTGTGCCCGACGGTGCGCGAGGCGGATGGGCTGGCGCTGAGCAGCCGGAACGTGTATCTGGACCCGGAGGAGCGGCAGGCGGCGACGGTGCTGTTCCGCGCGCTGACCAAGGCGCAGGCGGCGTTTGGGGACGGGGAGCGCGACGCGGATGCGCTGCGGGCGATATTGTCGTCAACGGTGGCGGGGGAGCCGCTGGCGCGGGAGGAGTACGTTTCGGCGGCGGACCCGGAAACGCTGGACGAATTGGAGCGGGTGGAGGCAGGGGTGCTGCTATCGCTGGCGGTGCGGGTGGGGAAGACGAGGTTGATTGATAACGTGGTGCTGGCAAATGAAGGATGAAGGGGACGACGGATGACGGATGACGGACGACGGACGACCGACAATGGACGCCTGACGAAAGACGGAAGACGAAGGACGAAGAAGAGACCTTCGAAGCGAGGGCGATAGACGGCCAGACCCAAGGGGCAGGCAGGATGGGCAGGGATGCGATGCTGCTGACAATAGATGTTGGGAATACGAATATCACGCTGGGGCTGTATGACGGGGGGGCGCTGGGGCCGCGGTGGCGGCTGGCGACCGACCACCAGCGGATGGCGGATGAGTACGGGATTCTGCTGGTGAATTTGCTGCAACATGCAGAGCTGCGCCCGGCGGACGTGCGGCATATCGCGCTGGCTTCGGTGGTGCCGCCGCTGACGGGCACCCTGGTGGAGGCATGCGAGACCTTCCTGGGAAAAAAGCCGTTTGTGGTGGACGCCGGGGTGAAAACGGGGGTGCGCATCAAGTACGACGACCCGAAGGCGGTGGGGGCCGACCGGGTGGTGGACGCGGCGGCGGTGCAGAAGCTGTATGGCGGGCCGGCGTGCGTGGTGGACCTGGGGACGGCGACGACCTTCGACGCCATTTCGGCGGAAGGCGACTACCTGGGCGGGGCGATTGCGCCGGGGATCGGGATTGCGGCGGAGGCCTTGTTCCAGCGGACGGCCAAGCTGCCGAAGGTGGACCTGGTGCGGCCGCCGACGGCCATCGGGCGAAACACGGCGCATGCCATCCAGTCGGGGATGGTGTTTGGGTACGCGGGGCTGGTGGAGGGGATGGTGGGGCGGTTCCGGGCCGAACTGGGGCCGAACATGAAGGTGATTGGGACGGGGGGGCTGGCGGGGCTGATCGCGGCGGAGACGAACTGCATCGACATCATCGCGCCGTGGCTGACGCTGGACGGGCTGCGGATTGTGTGGGAGCTGAACCATCCATGACCATCGTGCCAATCCTCCACAATAGGCGCATTGTGCTGGGCGTGACCGGCTCGATTGCCGCGTACAAGGCGGCGGACTTGGCGAGCAAGCTAACGCAGGCCGGGGCCTTGGTGGACTGCGTGCTGACGGAAGCGGCGGCGCGGTTTGTGACCCCGCTGACGTTCCAATCGGTGACGGGGCGGCCGGCGCACAGCGACCTGTGGGCGGCCAGCGCGGAAACGCACGTGGTGCACGTGGCCCTGGGGGAGCAGGCGGATCTGCTGATCATCGCCCCGGCGACGGCCGAGACCCTGGCGAAGATGGCACATGGGCTGGCGGACAACCTGCTGACGGTGACGGCGCTGGCGGCGCGCTGCCCGGTGTTGGCGGCGCCGGCCATGGATGGGGCAATGTTCGCGCATCCGGCGACACAGGCGAACCTGCAAACCTTGCGGCAGCGCGGGGTGACGGTGTTGGGGCCGGCAGAGGGGCGATTGGCGTCGGGCCTGGTGGGGCTGGGGCGAATGGTGGAGCCGGACGAGATTCTGGGGCAGGCGCGGCTGGCGCTGGGGCGCGGCGGCCTGCTGGCCGGGAAGCGGGTGGTGGTTTCGGCGGGCGGGACGCAAGAGCCGCTGGACCCGGTGCGGTTTATCTCGAACCGGTCGAGCGGCAAGCAGGGGTATGCGCTGGCGCAGGCGGCGCTGGACCACGGGGCGGAGGTGACGCTGGTGGCGGGGCCGACGAGCCTGGCGACGCCGGTGGGGGCGGAATTGGTGCGGGTGCAAAGCGCGGCGGAGATGGCGGAGGCGGTGCTGCGGGCCAGCGCCGTGGCGGACGTGCTGCTGATGGCGGCAGCGGTGGCGGACTTTCGGCCTGCGGCGGTGGCTGAGCACAAGCTCAAGAAGAGCGCCGTGCCGGAAATCCAACTGGAGAAGACGGTGGACATCCTCTCGGCGGTGGCGGAAGCGCGGGCGGCAGGGCCAGGCCATCGGCCGTCCATTGTGGTGGGGTTCGCGGCGGAGAGCCAGGACTTGATCGCCAATGCGCGGGAGAAGGTGCTGCGCAAGCGCCTGGACTTGATCGCGGCGAACGACATCTCGGCCAAGGATGCGGGCTTTAGCGTGGACACGAACCGGGTGACCCTGATTGACGCGCGGGGCGGGACGGAGACGCTGCCGCTGCTGACCAAGGTCCAGGTGGCGGAGACGGTGATGGCCAGGGTGGAGAAGATGCTGGCGGGCGGGACGTGGCAATAAGGCGGGAACTAGGGGGAATGAGGGAAATAGGGGAAGGGTCTGAAGGGTATGAGGGGCATAGGGGGCGGGGGACCAAGGGGACCAAGGGGACTCAGGGGACTCAGCGCCCATGAGAGCAGTGAGAGGCGCACGGGTGGGGACTCAGGGGACTCAGCTTCTTTGAGAGCAGTGAGAGGCGCAGGGGAGTTGAGCGAGGGGAGGAAAAGTGAGGGCGGCAATTGCGTGAGTGGCAGAATGCGATCACGGATGTGCCAGGGATTTGGGTGGGGCACGCGGAGGAGGCCGAGGCGCTGACGGGCTGCACGGTGGTGCTGTGCCCGGAGGGGGCGGTGGGGGGCGTGGATGAGCGCGGGGGCGCGCCGGGGACGCGCCAGATTGACGCGCTGCGGCCGCTGCACCTGGTCCAGAAGGCGCACGCCATCATGCTGGCGGGCGGGTCGGCGTTTGGGCTGGACGCGGCCTCGGGGGCAATGCGGTGGCTGGAGGAACAGGGGCACGGGTTTGACGTGCGGGTGGCGCGGGTGCCAATTGTGCCGTCCGCGATCCTATTTGACCTGGGGATTGGCCGGGCGGATGTGCGGCCGGATGCGGCAATGGGGTACCGGGCGTGCCGGGCGGCCAGCCGGGAGCGGCCCAGGGAGGGCAACGCCGGGGCCGGGATGGGCTGCACGGTGGGAAAGGCGCTGGGGCCGAAATGGGGGATGAAGGGCGGGCTGGGGACGGCCAGCGTGGCGCTGGGCGGTGGGGTGGTGGTGGGGGCGCTGGCAGCGGTGAATGCGTATGGGGACGTGTGGGACCCGGAGGCGAAGGCGATCCTGGCCGGATGCCGACTGCCGGAGGCCGACCCGCCGCGGTTCGCGGATGCCATGCGGGTGATGCGGGAGCGGGTGACGGAGCCGCCAACGGGGTTTGGGCGGCCCCCTGCCCCGGCGGAGACGGGCCACACCGTCATCGGGGTGGTGGCGAGCAATGCGCGGCTGACGAAGGAAGAGACCAACAAGGTGGCGCAGATGGCGCACGATGGGCTGGCGCGGGTGATTCGCCCGGCCCATACCATGTTTGATGGTGATACAATCTTCGCCCTAAGCACGGAGGGGGTGGCGGTGGATGTTAACATAATTGGAGCATTTGCGGCGGAGGTCATTGCGCGGGCTATAATCAGGGGCGTGCGGGCGGCGGAGGGGGTGGCGGAGTGGCCGGCGGTGCGTGACCTGGAGCGTGGGGGCGGGTAAGCGGGAAAGTGTGTACGTGAGCAGGTCGAAGGTGTGGGGGTGTGGGGGTGTGGGAGTGTGGGAGTAGGGGATTAGGGACATTCCGCGGAGGGTGTCGGCAATGCTGCAACTGTGGACGGACTATGGGTTCTACCTGTGGGGGCTGACGACGGCGCTGGTGGTGATCGCGCTGGCGTGGCTGGCCTACAACACATTCACGGGCCAAGGGGGCGACGACGAGGCCCCGAGCGGAGGCGTGGACCCGGCGGCGCTGGAGGCGCTGGCCGAGCGGGTGACGGGGTTGGCCGAGGCGGCGCCGCACATGCAGGCCACGCTGGGCCGGACCCTGCAATTCTGCGGGCTGGTGCGCTATGCGGACGGGACGGGGGCGCAGGCGTTCTCGCTGGCGGTGGCGAATGCGCGCGGGGACGGGTTCGTGCTGTCGAGCAGCGTCCGGGGCGGGTTCAGCGCCAAGGCGCTGGCGCGGTGGGCGTCGAACCAGCCGCTGAGCCTGGAGGAGCAATCGGCGGTGGAGCAGGCGCGGGGCAACCAGGAAAAGGGATAGAACTTATGTTCAGGGGGTCACATTGACAAAGTTTCCCAACCTGATAAACTCTCTAACCAAGCAGGCACGTGGGAGCCATTTGGCGGGGATGGGGACAAACCAACGACCTCTGAGGAGGGCAGGCAGTGTTTCAATTCAAACCCGCACCGAAGAACGGCAAACCGACCGGCGCCCAGCCGAATGGCAATGGGCATGCGCCGAGTGAAGAGCTACCAGGCGAGCCAGCCGGCCAGCCTGAGGTGGTAAGCGAACCAAAACCCCCAACAAGCCAAAAGTCCATACTTGCGAAGTGGCTGGGACTGGGCGGGGGAACCAAGGCACCGGCCCGGCCGGCGGCGCCGCGGGCGCATGGGCGGGGGCTGGACAGTGTGGTGGGGCCGGGGGTGGCCCTGCAAGGCACGCTGTCGGGCGCCGGGAACATGCGCATCGAGGGCAGTTTTGACGGCAACATCAATATTCAGGGCACGCTGTTTGTGGCCGATGGCGCCAAGGTGACGGCGGAGATCCGCGCGGGGGCCGTTTCGGTGGGGGGGAGCGTGAAGGGCAACATCACCGCCGGTAAGGTGGAGATCCTTTCCACCGGGCGGGTGTGGGGGGACTTGATCACGACCGCGTTTGCGACTGAAGAAGGCGCCTTCCTGCGCGGGCAGGTGCGGATGGAGGACCACCTCCCCACCCCGCCGGCCACATCGGCGCCGCAGCCGCAAGCGCTGCCGACGGCTGTGATGGCCCGCGAGCGGGAGCGCGAAACGATCCGGTTCTAGGATAGACAGAAGTGAGATGTGTGCCGGGAAGCCCATAGGCTTCCCGGTTTTGTTTCCAGACTAATGCCCCAGGATGGGGTGCGGGGCGTAGGGGGCCTCCAGCTCGGCGCGCTCATCGGCTGACAGGGTCACGTCCACGGCGGCCAGGGCATCGTCCAGGTGGCCGGGCTTGCTGGCGCCGATGATGGGGGCGGTGACGCCGGGCTGATGGAGAAGCCAAGCCAGGCCGACCTGGGCCATGGGCAGGCCGCGCCGCTCGGCGAGGGCGGCCACACGCTCGGCCACGGCGATGTCGTTGTCACGGTAGTACATGCGGTGGCCGAACTCGTCGCTGCGGGCGCGGGTGGTGGGGCCTTCGGACTTGGGGTCGCGGACGGGCGGGCGGGCCAGGAAGCCGCGGGCCAGGGGGCTCCAGGGGATGACGCCGATGCCCTGGTCGCGGCACAGGGGGAGCATCTCGCGCTCCTCCTCGCGATAGGCCAGGTTGTAGTGGTTCTGCATGGAGACGAAGCGCGCCCAGCCGTGCCGGTCGGCGGTGTGGAGGGCCTTGGCGAACTGCCAGGCGTACATGCTGGAAGCGCCAATGTAGCGCGCCTTGCCGGCGCGCACCACGTCGTTGAGGGCCTCCAGGGTCTCCTCGATGGGGGTTTCCTTGTCCCAGCGGTGTATCTGATACAGGTCCACATAGTCCATGCCCAGGCGGCGCAAGGAGCCGTCGATGGAGTGGAGGATGTGCTTGCGGGAGAGGCCGCCCTGGTTGGGCTTGTCGTTCCAGGCGAAGAAGACCTTGGTGGCGACAACAACCTCGTGGCGAGGAGCAAACTCCCTGAGGAGCCGGCCGGTGATCTCCTCGCTGACGCCCTTGGAGTAGGCGTCGGCGGTGTCGAAGAAGTTGACGCCGGCTTCGATGGCGCGGCGGACGAAGGGGCGGGCGGCGTCCTCAGGCAAGACCCAGTCGCGCCAGGCGGCGTCGCCGTAGGTCATCATGCCGAGGCAGAGGCGGGAGACTTTGAGGCCGGTGTTGCCGAGGCGGGCGTATTGCACAGGTTATTCCTTTCGGGCCAGGTAGAACTCCTTGGCACGTTCGTCGAATCCAACCAACAGATGCTCAAAGATGCAATTGCGCCCGAGGACCACATTCGCTCCCATGGGCAGTGTGTTGGTAATCCAGGCCTCGCAGATTACGGGCGCGGGCCAAGGATGAAGGTGAATTGAGACCTGGTGGGCATAGACTTCGGTCTTGCCAGCGACCCCGCCCACAGTGACTGCGCGCCCCTGTCTCCAGTCGATTCGGAGGGCCCGAGCGACTGCGGTCGAGAGGACACAATAGTCTGAACCGCTATCGACCAGCCCATAGTAGCGCACGGCGATGCCGCCGGCGGCTATCCGAACCGCCACGTAAGGCCGCAACACGCCGCCCAGTGTCAGCCGGCGATACGTATACGTCCTGGTGTATTGGACCGTAATCACATCGCCCAGGGCAGGCTCTTCTCAGCCTCGCTCGGGACTTGATAAAAGAGCGGATCCGCGGCACCCTTCTGGCGAACCAACTCCTGAACCGCCAATATGTCTGGGTCAGAGGCAATGATCCCGTCAGGTCCAATGGCCACCCACTGTCCCGCATGCTGCGACAATATGTCGAGGTGACTCTCAATCCAATCGCCTTCGGGGTCGTGGGTTGTCCTGTCCGCGTGATCCATGGCTGGGCACCTCCGCAGTCTGCCGATGGTCAATTATAGGGCAGATTTGGCCCAGATGACGATGAGTTGCCGCGGAAGGGCAGTGCTTTCGGCCGGGTTCGGCGGCAACCCCCTCAACGGCAGGGGGCAGGCGACCGCCGCCGCCGCGGGGCATAACCCCCATTCGGGGGCGAACTCTGGGCCGTAACCCCACAGGCGCGGTTCGCAGAGCACCCGCGCTACGGGAGCGTTGATGCGCAAAGGAGCGCGCGGGCTCGGTCGGGGATCAAGCCCGCGCGCATCAAGGACGGTCTAAGGTGTGATGGTGAACACCGACCCATCGCCGCGGCCGAAGACCTCGGGGAAGTAGAACTCGCGGGCCTGGGTGGGGATGACGTTGTAGGTGCCAGGCAGGGAGGCGTGGATGGTGTAAGTGTACTCGTAGGTGCCCTTGGGGAGGAAGGTGGCGTAGAGGACGACCTTCTCATCGCGCAGGTCGGTGTTGGAGAACCACCACCAGCCCCAGCCGTAGTAGAACGGGTCGGCGGATTGAAGCTCGGGCGGCTGGCCGACGACGGAGGTGGTGAGCAGGCTCTGGTCCACCGGCTCGGCGCCCGCGGGGAGCGGGTCTTCGAGCACGACGTAGTACAGGTCGTTGGGGGCGATGAGGGTAACGCTTACCTGGATATCTTGCCCGGCCTGGGCGGAGGTCACAACAGGGCACTCGGGCTGATCGGCGCCGCCGCAATCGTTGGTCTTGAGGCGGTACTCACGGGCGACGATGACGCCGCGGTTGACGGCGCGCACGTCGGGCACGGGCAGGTAGACGTTGAGGTGGGCGGTGTAGTACAGACGCCCATCCCCGGCGCTGCGGCTAAGGACCAAGCGGTTGGCCTGGTCGCGCAACAGGTCCGCCACGGCCACCTGGAGGTGAACGGATTCCTGGACGGTGGCGGGGGTGACCTCCCCGGCGGTGAGCAGGCTGCCGTTCAGGCTGAGGGTGTAGTTGAAGTCGCCCTGCAACTCGCCGCTGAGGACCATCCAATCGGTGAGGCCGATGAGGGACCAGGCGGTTTCCTGGGTGGTCTCCCAGGCGTCGGCCTTGCGGGCCGTCATCAGCCAGCGGACGACGTTGGGGATCAGGTCGTTGTCCGGGTCGAGGCGGGCCAGGGCGTCGAGCACGATGGCGGTGGAGCGGGTATTGGTGTTCATGTTCCACCAGTCGCGCTCGGCCTCTTCCCAGTGGGCGCCGGTGGCGGAGAGGATGGCGGCGTTGTTGATGTCGGACAGCAGGGCCTGGACGCGGGTGTCGTCGTTCGGGTCGATGAGATGGAAGGTGAGGGCCAGGTAGGCGCGGGCGTAGGTGTCGAGCCGCTGGCGAGCGTCGTAAAGCTGGACGGTGGCGCTGGTATTGCCGCGGCCGGCCTCGGCCAGGGCGTAGAGGATGAAGGCCTGGCGGTTTAGCTCCCACGCCTCGTTGGTGGCGTTGGGGCGGACGAGGTGCTCCTGGAGGTAGGAGGCGCCGCTGGAGATGACGCTGTCGCTGACGGAGAAGCCCGACTGCTGGGCCTTGACCAGGCCGAAGAGCACGTAGGCGGTGAGGAAGCTATCGGACTGATCGGTGGCGAACCACCCCCAGCCGCCGTCCACGTGCTGCTGGGCGTAGAGGCGCTGAAGCCCGTCGGCCACCAACTCAGCCAGGATGCCTTCCAGCTCGGGGTCGGCCAGGCCCAGGTCGCGCAGGGCACGGTAGGTGAGGACGTTGGGCAGGAAGCGCGAGACGGTCTGCTCGGTGCACTCGTAGGGGAAGTGCTTGAGGTAGTCGAGGGCGCCGGTGAGGCTGGCGGCCAGGGACGGGTCCACGCGGATGTCGAGCGTGCCCTGGGTGGCATCGTACCGGCGGGGGAGGCTGATGGCCTCCAGGCGCGTGTCAGCGGCATCCATCTGGCCGGCGGTGCCGGTGGTCTCGGGCGCCACGTAGTTGTAGATCGGGATGAGTTGATCCGGCGGCTGGCCGAGGGTGGGTTTGGAAGCGTCGGAGAGCCCCCCACCCTCGACGGAGAAGGTCAGGTCGGCATACTCGGCCTGCTCGGCGGTGACGTCCCAATTGACCTCGACACGGCCGTGCGCGGGGATGGTGACGTTGTGGGAGGCGGGCGAGCCGAGGGTGACGCCAGCCGCGGCCAACTCCACTACAGCGTCGATGGGCTGATCGGTGTTGTTGTTGATGACGGCGCCGAGGGTGGCAGTGTCGCCGACGACGAAGAAGCGCGGGGTGGTGGGCCGGATGAGCAGGTCGCGGGTGGCGACGATATCCACGGTGCTCTGGCCGACGAGGGTGTCGTCCGTCACGCCGCGCGCGTCCAGCCGCCAGGTGGTCAGGTTGTCGGGCAGGGTGACCGTGAAAGCGGCCTCGCCGTTGGTGCCGGTGTTGACGACGGCCTGCCAGTAGGCAGTGTCGAGGAAGTTCTGGCGGACCTCGTCGAAGCCGACATCGGCGCCGCCCCCGCCGCCGCCCTTGGCCTCGTCGGCGGCCACGTTCAGGCGATCCACGCCGAGGGTGAGGCCGACGGCGGTGCGGACGCCCAGGGCGCGCTCGCCATAGAAGGCGCCCAGGATGGGGCCGGAGTTGGGCGGCGACAGTGACAGGACGGACAGGTCCACCAGGCTGAGGGAGAACTCGGCCTGGACGGGCTGGCCGGCGTAGTCGGTGGCGCGCAGGGTGTAGTTGACGGTGTCGCGCGGGCCGACCTTGGCCTTGTCTGGGGTGAGGGTGACGGTGAGGGCTTGCTGCTCCGGGCTGACCGAGAGCTTAACGATGCCCATCTTGAAGGCGGCGGTGGGGTTGTTCTCGTCCACGCCCTTGATGATGACAACCGAGACGAACACATCGGGCGCGTGGGCGGCGGTGATGGGCAATTGATAGACGGTGCTGTTGCTGGTGAGCGGGATGACTTCGTGGTGCAGGATGCGGCCGCGCTCGACGGTGACGAGGGCGGTAGCCGCACCCTGGAAGGGCGAGGGGATGAGGATTTCGGCGGTGTCGCCGGGGCGGTAATCGCGGCGGTCGGCGACGAGGGTGACGCGGTCGTTGTTCTCCTGGCGCCAGGTCACGAATTCACGGGAGGCGACCCAGACGATGGTGGAAGAGGTGACCTGGCGGCCGGCCTCGTCGGTGCCGGTGACCTTGACCTGATAGACGCCGCCCTCGGGCGGGGTGAAGGTGGCGGTGGCCTTGCCTTCCGCGTCGGTGGTGATTTCCAGGCGGTCAAGCTCGGTGTCCTGGACGTTGCAGGTCCAGGCGGCCACGCCGGTGTCGGGGTCTTGCTCCAGGGCGCAGTTCCACTGGTGGTCGTTGAAGACGACGGTGAGCGGGCGGTTGGGGCTGGGGTTCTGGTCCCAGTCCACGGTGAGGAGGTCGAAGGTCATGGGCTGATCGGCGACGCCGACGTACTCGGTGGGGCGGACGCCGATGTAGTAGTTGCCCTGGTGGACGATGACCTCCACCCGGCCGGAGACCTGCTGGCCGTTGATGTCGGTGACGGTGGCCTCGATGGTATAGAGCTGGGAGAGCGCCGCGCCGGACAGATCGGCGGGCACTTCCAGGGTGGCGCGGCCCTGGGCGTCGGTCGTGCCGTCCTGCTCGGAGATCAGGCGGCCGAAGGTGCCGTAGAGCGGGCCGATGCCGCCGGAAGACCAGTCGTAGTCGTAGAAATCGTAGTAGCCGGGGCCCTGCCAGTCGAAGACGTAGTCGGCGGAGAGGACAGACCAGTGAACGTCGGCATTGGAGACCGGGCCGCCAAAGAAGAAGCTGGCATCCACCGTGACGGGGATGGTGCCGCCCTGGGCCACCTGGCTGATAGCGGACGACACGGCCACCTGGAACTCGGGGCGGCGGTATTCGGCGACGCTGAAGGACACGCTGCCGAAGTAGCGCTCGCCGCGCGAGACGGAGATGTTGTAGTAGCCCAGGCCGGCCTCGTCCGCGATCTGGAACTCGCCGGAGAGCGTGCCGAGGGCATTGAGGGTGTGGGTGGCGGTGTAGACGCGCTCACCCTGGTCGTTGGTGATCTGCACCTCAACCGGGGCGTCGCCGGGCAGGGTGAAGCGGGCGTCGTCCTCGCGGCGGAGGATGGCCTTGAAGAAAACGGTTTGGCCGGGGCGGTAGATGGGCCGGTCGGTGTAGAGGTAGGCCAGGAAGTCCTGAGCGTAATACTGGCCGTTGAGGCCAAAGTCCCACGGGTCGATGCCGACGGACCAATCGCTGAGGCCGATGGCAAAGGGCACGCCGGCCCCGGCGACAGCATAGACCTGCGTCCACAGATCGGGGCGGTCCGAGATGGGGGTGCGGAAGACGCCGTTAGCGTCGGTGCTGCCCTCAACGATCGGGTTGAAGTGCTGATCGTAGAGCGTCAGCGGCAGGTTGGGGATGGGCTGGCCGCTGTTCAGGTCGGTGGCCCACACGAGGGCCTCGCGCAGGGCCAGCTTGAGGGTGAGGTTGCTGGGCGAGACCACCATGAGGTGCCGCTGACTGCCCTGCACGCCGGGAGCCGTCATGGTGAGCATGTACAGGCCGGGCGCGAGGGCGCCGCCGTCGTCGTCGGCCAGGGGCACGCGGGTGAGGATGCGCTCGTTGAGGGCCTCGGGCACGTCCACCGTCCACACGCGCAGGACCTGGGCGGGCGCGGCGACGAAGTTCTGGAAGGCATCGTAGCCGTTGGGGCCGGTGAAAGCGACGAAGTCATCGACCGAGAGGGAGAGCAGTTCCAGGTTGACCGAGCCCACATTCACGGTGGAGACGTAGAGGGCGGTCTCAGAGACGTTGGCGTTGTAGGTGCCGACCTGGCCATTGGTGTTGAAGTAGGCCTCGGGGTTGAGGGCGCGGGTGCGGAAGCTGACGGCCTGACCGCCGGGGATGACGTTGCCGTAGGGGTCGCGCATGCCTTCGCCGAGGTTCACCTGGTAATCAGTGGATGGCTCGAGGTTCCAGCCGACGAAGAAGCTGAGGTTGTAGTCGGACCAGAAGGTATAGACCTGGGTGGGGGCAGGGATGATGCTGATCGCAGAATCCACGCTGCCCACATCCATGGGCGAGTTGAAATAGATGCGGAAGCCATTGAAATAGTCGGCCGATTGGTCGCCGTTGACGGGGTCGGTGGCGAGGATGGCGGGCGGGCGGACGGTGTGGAAGAGCACCACAAACTGCGAGGCCAGGGTGGCGCCGCCGCCGGCCGAGGCGGCCGCCGGGTCGACGAAGACCTGCATCTCGGCGTCGAGGGGCAGGTTGCTGGCGGGCGTGAAGCCAACCGTCAGGCCATCCTCGGACCAGCGGAAGGCGCCGGGCACGTCAATGCCATCCGCGCCACGCAGGTGGAAGGCGGTCTGCACCGAAGCCTGATCCATCGGCTGGTTGAAGGTGATGCTGATGGGCCGGTTGAGGGGCACATCGGTCTGGTTGAAGAAGGGGTCGGAGGCCACCACTTCCGGGGCCTGGACGGTGAATTGCCAGGTGAAATCCTGCTGGAGCAGGCCGCCGGTGGTATCGGTGAGGCCGGCGGCGACGCGGCCGGTGTAGGTCTGGCCGCCAGCCAGGAAGCCGGTGGGGCGGAAGACGTAGATGCTGGTGTTGAGCCACTCGCCCGTGCCGGCGATGGCGGGCTCGATGGTGAGGGGATTGGGCAGGGCGGCCTGATCCTCAAGGGCGGTGAGGGGCACCACGGGGCGGTTGAACATCACGGTGATGAGAGAGCCGACATCCACGCCGGCCGTGTCGGGCGCGGGCAGCACCTGGGTAACTTCGAGGAAGCCGACGGTATCCGCATTGAAGGAGACCGGCTCCATCATCGCCAGGCCGGCGGCGCTGCGGGCGGTGTTGAGGATGGTGACGACGTAGCGGGAGGCGCGCTCGAGCGACTGCTCCGGCAGGAAGGTGACGGTGGCGGGGTCGTCCCAGGCGAAGGCGCCAGGGATGGCAGGCTGGATGCTGAAGGCGGTTTCGACCGAGGCCTGATCCATCGGGCTGTCAAAGTAGACGGTGATTTCGCCGTCGGGCGGCAACTCATCGCCGCGGACGGGCAGGTGGTCAATGACGCGGGGAGCGATGGGCGGGAGGGG
>CAZCEC010000116.1:0-13396 GCA_964497615.1 uncultured Anaerolineales bacterium
CGGCGATCAGCAGTTCCGGCACGCACGCCAGCGCCATGGCGATCATCACCCGCTGAGCCATGCCGCCCGAGAGCTCGTGCGGGTAGGCGTGCGCCCGCCGCTCGGCGTCCGGAATGCCCACCATCTTCAGCAGTTCCACCGCCCGCTGCCAGCCGGCCTCCTTGCCCAGCGAGCGGTGGATGTCCAGCACTTCGGCAATCTGGTCGCCCACCTTGAACACCGGGTTCAGCGACGACTGCGGTTGCTGGAAGATCATGGCAATCCGGTTGCCCCGGATGTGCACCATCTCGCCCTCGGGCAGCCCCAGCAGGTCCTGCCCGTCGAACTGGATGGCCCCCTCCACCACCTTCCCCGGCACCCCCACCAGCCGCATGATCGAAAGCGACGTCACGCTCTTGCCGCAGCCGCTCTCGCCCACCAGCCCCAGCACCTCGCCCCGGCGCACGGCAAAGTCCACCCCGTCCACCGCCTTCACCACCCCGTCCTCGGTGTAGAAGTAGGTGCGCAGGTCCTTGACCTCCAGGATATTGTCGGTCGCGGCACGTTCGGGGGCGGGTGGGGCACGGTGGGTCAAGGCAGCCTTCCTGGGTTAGAGCTAGTGAGGGTGGAGTATGGACTCAAGCGCGACGGAGAGCAAATCGGGCTATGGCGCCAGGTCAAAGCTCTCCACATTCCACAAGTCCGAGTTCGCCGTGGGGTCGGCGATTACATTTAGCACGTGCGGCCGGGCCAGCAGCAGCCGCGCCGGAGAATACAGGATGATGGCCGGCAGGTTCTCGCTCCACAGCCGCTGCGCCTCCGCGTGCCAGGCCGCCTTCTCGGCTGGGTCTGCCGCCTGATAGGCCGCCAGGCAGGCCGCGTCAAAGTCCGCGTTGCTAAAGCCGGTCAGGTTAAGCTGGTCCCAGCCGTTCACCTCGTTCGGGATCGACGTGGAAGCATACAGGCTGCACACCGGCTCGCGCCCCGTGCTGAACGTCAACTGGCTCAGGTCGAACCGCCGGCCCAGCGCCAC
The DNA here is from genome assembly GCA_964497615.1 of uncultured Anaerolineales bacterium. GTDB lineage: Bacteria > Chloroflexota > Anaerolineae > Anaerolineales > UBA6663 > CAZCEC01. The sequence continues at coordinate 1,013 of CAZCEC010000116.1, forward strand.
GCCCGCCGGGCTGGCGTCTGTGTATTCCGGGCCATACAGGTCAATCGTCACTTCCACGCCGCAGTTGTCGCGCAGTTGTTCCTGCACCAGCGGCAGATAGGTCACCCGCCGCGCATTGTTGCGCGCGCTCAGCTTCACGCTGAACCGCTGCCCGTCGGCGTTCGCCAGCACTCCGTCCGCCGTCGCCGCCGTCCAGCCGGCCTCCGCCAGCAGCGCCCGCCCCAGCGCCGGGTCAAAAGCATAGGTCGTCACATTCGCGTCGCCCGCATACAGCGGGTGCCCCGTGGGCGCATACGTGTTGGGCAGCACCGCCGCGCCGCGCAGCCCCTGGTCCACCAGCGCCTGCCGGTCCAGGCAGTGCGCCATCGCCTGCCGCACCCGCGCGTCCGCGAACACCGGCGCGCCGTCTTCCCCGCGCACCGCGCCCGCGAACCCCGGATAGTCCGCCGCCGGCAGCGCGTTGAACGACAACTGCTCAAACACCGGCTCCGGCACCACGTGCGCGGCCAGCAGCCCTTCCGCCTGCATTTGGCGCAGCAGCGGATACTGGTCGGCGAAGGCGCTCTCCTGTGGCGCCAGGTCGCACCGGCCGGCGGCGGTTTGGGCCACGATCTGGTCGCTGTTGGGCACAAACCGAATCACCACCTCGTCCAGCCGCGGCAGCCCCTCCACCGCCCGCCAATACGTCGGGTTGCGCGACAGCGTGATATGGTCCCCCGCCACCCACTCGTCCAGTCTAAACGGGCCGTACGCCAGCGGTTCGCGGCTGAACCGCGCATCCACCACGATATCGGCCAGCGGCAGGTCGCCAAACACGTGCGCTGGCAGGAACCCGGCGTGGTTCAGGAACGGCGTCGTCGTGGCGTACCCCGGCACGCCCATCCACCGGACCGTCTGTGTGTCGATTGCCTCATAAGCCGCGGTGTAGCCGGTCCAGTCCGGCCGCAGCGGCGCCAGCGTGCTGCTGGCCAGCGCAAACGCCAGCAGCGCATCGTCCGCCGTCACCGGCTGGCCGTCTTCCCACGTCATACCCTCCACCTGCGTCCACTGGGCCCACTGCTGCACGGTCGTGGCCGTTGGTGCCGCCGCGAAATCCGCCTGGGCAATCTCCCCCCCCGGCTGGAACAAGGCCAGCCGCGAATCCGCCGCAATCGTCACCACCTGGCCCGTGACCGCGTCATACACCGTGTCCCCCACGCCCACCTCCACCACCTCCAGCCCCGCGTCGCCGGTGGCCGAGGACGGCAGCCGCGTAAAGGCCACCGCCTGGTAGTCATAGCCGCGCGTGTCAATCAGCCCGTCGAACAGGGCCTGGTTGGCGGCCAGCGTCGCCGGCAGGGTGGAGAACAATGGGCTGAGGTGGTGTGGCTCTTGCAGCATGCACACGGTCAGGCGCTTGGGCGCGGGCGGCGTCACGGCCGGCGTGGCCGTCACCACGCTTTCGACCGTCACGACGCTTTCCACGGTCACCGGCGCGCCAGTCTCGCGCACAATCACAGTCACCGGCACGGGCACCGTCACCGGCGGTGCGGTGGGGGCGGCCTGACAGGCCGCCAGCAGAACCGCCGCCAACCCCAGGCTCCCCGCCCTGTTGGCCGCTCTTGGCGCGCGCAATTTCATCGAGTTATATCTATACCGGGGGGGTGAGCCAAACGTTCAGCCCCGCTTGGGAAATACAAACAGCGCCGCCCGCGGGCCACGCAAGGGCACATCCGAATGGCGGCGCCGCTAGCGGCGGTCGCGGTGGACGTAATTGGCGGCCCCAATCACGCCCAGCATCAGCCCGCCTACCGACGCCGCATACGAGATAAAGCTGAGCAGAAAGCTCGGCTCCAGCACCTGCATCACCATCAGGAACGGCACCGTGCAGCCGGTGGTCACCAGGATGAAGCCGATGCCGATGAACTCGATTGGACGGATTCTCACTTGGCTCCGGGTTCATACAGCCAGCAGGCCGCCACATGCCCCGCGCTCAGTTCGAACTCGGGCGGCACCTTCACATCGCACGTGCCCTTGATGATATGCGGGCAGCGCGGGTTAAACCGGCACCCCGGCGGCGGCTTCACCAGGCTGGGCGGCTCGCCGGGCGGCAGTTCCTTCAGCTCCAGCGCGTTGCGCCCGTCCGGGTCCGACGTGGCTTTCAGCAGCGCCTGGGTATACGGATGCGACGGGTTGCGCAGCAGCGTGTTCACCGGGCCTTTCTCAATCACGCGCCCGGCATACATCACAAAGATGCGCTCCGAAAAGTAGCGCACCGTCGACAGGTCGTGGGTGATATAGATCACCGCCAGGTTGTGCGACTCCTGCAAGCCCCGCAGCAGCCGCAGGATTTCCACCCGCACCGACGCGTCCAGCATCGACACCGGCTCGTCCGCCACCAGCAGCTTGGGCTCCAGAATCATCGCCCGCGCAATCACCACCCGCTGCTGCTGCCCCCCGCTCAGCATGTGCGGGAACTTGGGCAGCACCTCGGCGATGGGCGTCAGCTTCACCTCTTCCATCACCTTCGCCACTCGGCGCTCCCGCTCGGCCGGGCTCGTCACCCCGTTGATGATCAACGGCTCTTCCAGGATGCGGTCCACGCTCATAAAGGGCGGCAGCGCCCCGTACGGGTCCTGCTGCACATAGCCCACCTGCGAGCGGTACCACTGCATCTGGCTCCGCGGCAGGTTGTTGATCGCCCGGTCCTCGAACACCACCTCACCCTTCGTCGGGCGGTGCAGCCCCAGGATCGTCTTCATCAGCGACGACTTGCCGCACCCGCTCTCGCCCACCACCGCGATGGCCTCGCCCCGCTTCAAGTCAAAGCTCACCCCATCCACCGCGCGCACATAGCCCGCATGCCCAAACCCAAACCGGCGCAGCTCAAACCAGACGTGCAGGTCGCGAATCGACAGCAGCGGTTTGCCCACGTCCGATGTCACCCAGGAGCCGGCCTTGGCCGGCGCGGGGGCGGCAACTTTATCCACGGTCATACGGGTCTCCGGGCCTCAGGCATATAACCAGCACTTCACCTGCCGCGTATCGTGCTTCAGCAGGGGCGGTTCTTCGCTGCAGCGCTCAAACCGCTTCGGGCAGCGGTCGGCAAACCGGCAGCCCTTCGGCGGGTCGATCAGGCTCGGCGGCTGGCCGGTGATGAAATCAGGCTCATCGTCGCCGCGCAGCCGCGGCACGCTCGCCATCAGCTTCTGCGAATACGGGTGCAGCGGCTTGTCAAAGAACCGCATCGCGTCGCTGGTCTCCACGATCTGCCCGGCATACATCACCGCCACCCGGTCGGCCAGCTCGCTCGAGGTCGCAATGTCATGCGTGATCAGCATGAAGCTGGTCGACAGGCTCTGCTTCAGCCGCTTCAGCAGGTTCATGATGTTGGCCTGCGTCAGCACGTCCAGCGCCGAGGTCGGCTCGTCCAGGATCACCAGGTCCGGCACCGTCACCAGCGCCATCGCCAGCGCCACGCGCTGCCGCATCCCGCCGCTCAACTCGAACGGATAGCGTGTGATGAAGTCCACCGGCACCCCCACCAGCCGGAACATCTGCTTGGCCTGCTCCAGCGCCTCCTCGTGGCTCAACTTCAGGTGCACCATCGCCGGCTCAGCCACCTGGTCGCCCACTCGCACCACCGGGTTCAGCGCGTTCATGGCCGCCTGCGGCACCATCGAAATCTTCACCCAGCGCACCTTCTGGCGGAAGTCCTCATCCGCCAGCGCCATCACGTCCTTCCCGTTCAGCACCACCTTCCCCGAGTAGTGGTGCACGTTCCGCGGCAGCAGCCGCAGAATGGCCTTGGCCAGCGAGCTCTTGCCGCACCCGCTCTCGCCAATCACCACCACCGCCTCGTTCCGGTCGAGGTCGAAGTTCACCCCGTCCACCGCCTGCACCACCCCCCGGTTGGCGCGGAAATGCAGGCGCAGGCCCTCGATTCGCAGCAGGTCTGTGCTGGTATCGACAGTTTTTGTGGAAGGCAGCACGGTTAGACGCCCCGCAGTCTCGGATTGAAGATTCGGTCCAGGGCAAAACCGACCATGGCGAAGCTCAACCCCGCCAGCATCAGCAGGAAGGCCGGCTCCAGCACCCAGTAGTATTGCCGGTTGTGCAGCGCGCCGTTCACCCGCGCGTCATCGATGATTTTACCCCAGGTTGGCAGCACCGGGTCGCCCAGCCCCAGCACCGCCAGCGTCGCCTCCAGGAACACGAACGACGGCACAAGCACCACCAACTGCGGCACCAGGATCGGCACCACCCGCGGAATCATGTACTGGAAAATGATCCGCCAACTGCTCGCCCCATACGCCCGCGCCGCCTCGATATACGGCGACTCCTTCACTTGCAGGAAAATCGCCCGGTACGTCTTGATGGTGGAGCCAAAGATGCCCAGCACCACCACCACGCCCAGCATCAGCCACAAACTGCGCGAGTAGAACGTCCCCACCATAATTAGGATCGGCAGCAGCGGCAGGATCAGGTTCACCTCGGTGATGCGCTGAATGATCGCATCCGTCCAGCGCCCGAACCACACCCCCACCGCCGCCAGCACCATCGTCGCCAGCGTCGTCCCCACCGCCGCCAGCAGCCCAAACGACAGTGCCACCGGCGTGCCCCACAGCAGCGCCACCATCAGGTCGCGCCGTCGGTGGTCGGTGCCGGCCAGCCCATGCACCTGCCCGTACAGCACGAACTTGGCGTCCACATCGCTGCCCGGCTCAAACGTGAAGGCCGTCACCTGGAGTTGATACGTCCCGCGCACCAGCACAATCTGGTCGGGGTCCTGCCGGATGAACAGCGCCTGTTCCGGCCGCAGCCCGTCCAGTCGCTTGATCAGCTTGTCGTCAATCGAGAAGCGGTACACATCCGCGTTCTGGCGCGGGGTCACCTCGCCAATGCGAATCTCGCGCCCGTCGGGCGTCAGCCAGTTCAGCGCCACCAGCGGCGCTTTGGCGGTGAAGTTCGACGCCAGGAAGAGCGACAATTCTTGCGGGAAGTCGTCGTAGGGGTACTCGAACGTGAACAGCATCTCGTGGGTCGTCAGGTCATCCGACACCACCTCGCTGCTCTTCTCCGCCGTGCCGTCCGCCGTGCTCTGAATCAGGGTCGGCGGCATGTCGCGCGTCGAAAACCAATTGACCCATATCGGCGCGGCATTCTTCGGATACTCCGCCCAGTACTCATCCCCGCCGCGCCACATGGCTATCGCTCGGTCCAGTGGCAGGCTCACCATGGCATAGATCGCCAGCATCACCAACCCTACAATAATGACCACGCCCGCCACCGCCGACGGGTAGCGCCGAAACTCGGCCCACGTGCGCCGCAGGGCCTTCATACCTTCCGCTCCTCCCCGCCCACCTTCACCCGCGGGTCCACCAGGGCATACACAAAGTCCAGCACAAAGACCGTGATCGCCAGCAGATAGGCATACACCACGGTCGCGCCGACGATCACGGCGGTATCAAAGATGTTAATCGCCTGGAACAACAGCCGCCCCAGCCCCGGCCAGTTGAACACCGTCTCCAGCACCACCGCCCCGGTCCACAATGAGATCAGGGTCAGGGCGAAGGTAGTGATGATGGTGGGCAGGGTGGGGCGCAGAATATAGCGGCGCTCGATCGTCGAGGACGGCAGGCCCTTGGCCTTCGCCATCTCCACATAGTCCTCGCTCGAATAAATCAGGAAGAACGTGCGCCACGAGTAGATCGTCAGGAACACCGAGCTCAGCACGAACGCGCCCACCGGCAGCGTCAGGTGCCGCATCAGGCTCAAGGCATATTGCAGCTTGTCAGCCGGCGGCGGCGCGGCCACCATGCCCCCAAACGGCAGCACGCCAAACACGCCCGCGAAGATCACGATCAGGAAGATGCCGTAAAACCACCCCGGCGCCGCCGACGACGGCGTCAGCGCGATCACCGCCCGGTCCAGCCAGCTTCCATAGCTCCGCGACAGCCCCAGCGCCAGGAAGATGCTCCCAAAGAAGATGATGAAGTTCGCCGTCGCAAACAGCAGCAGGGTCGGGGGTAGCCGCTCCAACAGGATCAGCCGCACCTGCGCCGAGCCGCTGTCGCTCACCAGCAGATCCGCCCGTCCCAGGTTCAGGCTCAACGCATCGCCCAGGAAGCCAAAACTGCGCAGCAGGAACGGCTTGTCCAGCCCGATCTGCTTTTCGATCGTGGCAATTTCGGCCGCCAGTATCCGCTCCCGCTCCTCGCGCGGGAGTTGCTGGAACTCTCGATTGCCCATAAACCCGATCGTCACCTGATCGCGGATGAACGACCGCCGCAGCACATCCACGTGCCCGCCCATGTTTGCAATGAGGATCGTCAGATACACCCCGATCACTACCGTCGAAAACAGGGCCACCGACCGGACCAGGCTGTACTTCAGGACGCGCGACCAGGTGCTGTTAGTCGCCCGTTTTGGCTCGGCCTCGGCCGAAACTTCGGGCTTCAGGGGCAGGGTGGCTTCGCTCATGGCGTCACTCGCTTTCTTCGCCGGCCATCAGGACGTGTCAGGGGATTTCGGCTCCGCAAGCGAAGGCCGGGGCCTTCTGTCGAAGGCCCCGGCGCTTTGCCTGCTCTAGGCGCCAGTCTTACGGCGCGGTAACGAACAGTAGTTCAACGAAGGCCGGCAGAGCCACGCGCTTCGAGATCGCGATGACCTCCAGCCGGTTGGACCCAGCGGCCAGGGCGCCAGTGGTGTCCGCGTCCAGCGTCACCACCCAGTGCCCGTCCATGTCGCCGTCGGCCGTGCCGCTGGCTGCCAGCGCGCCCTCGGCATCGAACACCAGGTACTTGATCTCGGTGATGTCGGCCGCCGCGTATGGCGCGCCCTGGAAGGTGACGTCGACGTCAATCACCGCCTCATCGCCGATCTTCACCTGGGTCGGGCCGTCCAACTCGATCTCGGGGATCGCCGGGGCGGCGAAGCCGGACCACTTGTCGGCCAGGTCGGGGTAGTTCGGGTTGCGCTGGAGGATGATCGTGCCCTCCACCGGGAACGCGCGCTCCAGGTAGAACGCGCCCGTCCCCACCCAGTAGTGCCCGCGGGTGCGCTTCCACTCCGCCAGGTTGGTAAAGCGCGCGGCGGCTTCGTCAGCCGACACGTACTCGCCCAGGGTCGGAGCGTAGGGCAGCTCCACCGCCGCCTGCTGCGTCGCCAACTCGGCGTCCAGCAGCGCTACGGTCGGGCCAGCGATGTAGTTGAGCTGGTCCACTTCCAGGGTCGCCGCCTTGGCCGTCGAGAAGGCGGCCAGGCCGTCCTGCTCCACGCCCAGGCCCAGGGCGATGGTGTGCCAGGCGCCCTCGGAGCGGGTGTAGTACGGCCACCACGTGGTCACGTTGTTCTCGGCGTCCAATTGGTAAGCGTCGGTATAGGTCTCGATCACCAGCGGGTCGGTCGAGACGATCTTGACGCCCTTGAACGCCGACAGGAACAGGTTCAGCGCGGCGGTCTTGGCCGGGTCGTAGTACGGGCTGGCTTCCTTGCCGCGGTCGAACGTTTGGATCATGAACATCACGAAGTCGCCCACGGAGATCGGGCTGCCGTCGTGCCAGCTAACCGTCTCGAACAGGTCGGCCGGGTAGGTCACGGTGGACTTGCTCAGCGCGGTCACGCCCTCGCCTGCGGGGATCCAGGTCTGCGTCTCGGCATCCCAGTCGGCCCAGGCATCAGCCGGCACCGGAATTTCGGACGCGAACTCCAGGGACACCCAGTCCAGGGTGGTGCCCACGGGCAGGCCTTCCTGCACCACCACCTCAGCACTCTCGATGCGGTTGGGCAGGAGCAGGCCGGTGTACGGGTCGGCGTTCGTGCCCGTCTGCCCGGTGGCGCGGAACACGGTCGAGTCATACACCCAGTTGCTGCTGTCCGTGGAGGGGCTCCACGGCTGGGTCAGGATGCTGGGCATGGCCATGCGGATCGAGCCGCCGATTTCGCCTTCGCGGCGGATGGTGTAGGGCCACAACTGCGAGCCATACACAGCCGAGTACAGGTCGGCCGCCACGGTGATCTCAGCGCGGCGCGGGCTCTCGCCGGCGCGGTCCACCAGCCACACACGACTGGAGTCCAGCAGCGACAACTCCAGGGCCGTCGCCATCATCTCACGGCGCTCGTCCAGGGTGGTGAACTCGTTGTTCGCCAGGGCATTCGCCACCTCGCTGAACTCCGGCGAGGGGGTGTAGTTCTGCCACAGCGGGTCCGGGCGGCCTTCGGGGGTGTAGAAGGCGCTGAAGTTGGCGCCCAGGTCGCGCGGCACGGCGGTGGTCACCCACCCGCCGGTGTAGATGTGGAACTCGCCCGCGCCCAGCCAGATCGGGCCAGCCTCGGCCGCGGTCTTGTAGTCGCGGGTCACGGTGAAGCCGATCGCCTCGAGTTGGTTGGAGACGTAGTCGCCGATGCCCAGGCGGTTGTCTTCCGTGCGGATCAGGGTGATCAGGTTGACCGGCGCGCCGTCGAACGTCCACACGCCGCCTTCCAGCGTGGCGCCCATGCCTTCCATCTCGGCCGTGATCACTTCCTCGGCCAGTTCCATGTTGTAGGCGTACTTCGACTCGATGCTCCGGACGATGTCCGCCAGCGCGGCATAGTCATTCGAAGCGCCGTTGAACGTCACCCACCGCGGCCGCGCCAGACCGCCATAGATCTCGCCGGCGATGTGGTTGCGGTCCACCAGCCAGTTCATGGCCTCGCGGATCTTCGCATTGGAGAAGGGGTTGAACCCGCCGCTGGGGAGGGTCGCGGCGGTGTTGAAGGTCAGATCGTCGTACGACCCGAAGTTCCGGTCGCTCTCGATCGTGTCCAGGCCCTGCATGCGCTGCACAACCTGCGCATTGGCGACGGCGAAGGCGTAGATGTCAATGTCGCCCACGTCCAGCCGCGTCACCGCCGCGTCCGCGGACGGCTCTTCCACGATCACCACGGTGTCAATCCAGGCACCCGTCCGGGTCACCGGCTCGGGGGTCGGGGTGATTTCCACCTCGACGATTTGCGTCTCCACGACCTCCACCTGCTGGGTCTGGACGACGACCTGGGTCTGAACCTCGGGGGGCTGCGTTTCCCGGACGACAACCGTCACCGGGACCTCCACCGGGGCTTGCTGGCACGCGCCCACGATGAGGCTGACCAGCACGAGGCCGGCCAGGAACGCCCACTTTTTGCTATTACGCATGTCTCTCCTCCTCTAGGGGATACAAGTGGTGCGAACAAGGATGCAATTGTGTTGATACTGCGCTCAACTCATGCTAGCGGGGTACTCACCTCCTTTTCGTCCGAATGCGTGTTGCGTATGTCATTCGTCCAAGCAGCCCGCCGCGCCGGGTGTGTGGTCGTTCGGGATGCGCCCACAACACGCGCCGCCGCCGGGATGGGCTGCCAGTGCCTGGTTTTTCCGTGACCGTCCGCCCTTACGTTTACAGAATAGCCGCGCGCAATATAGCACACGGTTAGAAATTGAGTCAAGCCTTTTCGCCTGCCAACCCTCGACCCAGCCTCAGCGCTTGCCTGGCCCGCAGCCTTCCCCGTGGCCGCTGGCCCTCGGCTCGGCCCAAGGCCGCTAAACACGAATCGAGTTTACCTGGTGACATTACTTGTTCTCCCTGATTAAGGTTCAATAAGTGCGCCTTGGGAACACGCGTTCCATCCTCTATACTGATGCCCAATGCAGCCGCTCCCCCTCGCCCGCCTGGTCGCCATCTCCTCCCTCGGCTTTGCCCTCACCCTCACCACCAACACCCTCGAGCCCGCCGTCCTCACCCACCAGGCCCTCGCGCTGGCCCCGGGCCGCGCCAGCACCGCCCTCGGGTTCACCACCTTTGCCGGCCTGGTTGTCGCCATGCTCATCCAGCCGGTCGTCGGCGTCCTCTCCGACCGCACCCGCTCGCCCTGGGGCCGGCGCCTGCCCTACCTGGTCGGCGGCGCCGTGGGCGGCGCCCTCTGCCTCTATCTCATCGCCCTGGCGCCGTCCTTTGGCTGGGTTGTGGTTGGCGTGCTCCTCATCCAGTTGGCCGCCAATACCGTGCAAGGCCCCTGGCAAGCCCTCTTTCCCGACCTGGTCCCTGCCGCTCAGCGCGGGCGCGCCGCCGGCCTCAAGGCCACCTTCGACATCCTGGCCCTCGTCATCGGGCGCTTCATCGCCGGGCAACTCGTCGGCCAGTTCGACCGCTGGGGCACGGCCGCCATCGTCGCCGCCGTTTCGGTGCCTGTGGTGGTCTACCTCGTCGCCCTGGCCTTCACGGTCTGGGGCGCGCGCGAAGGCCCGGCCAGTGCCCTCCCCGGACCTCGGCCGTCCGTGCTCACCGCCGTCCTGCACACCTTTCAGGTAGATTGGCGCGGCCATCCCGCCTTCGGCTGGTGGCTCGCCAACCGCGCCCTGTTCTGGTGCAGCTTCATTTCCGTTACATTCTTTCTGGTGCTGTTCGTCGTGGATGTGGTCGGGCTGCCCACCGCCCAGGCGCAGCCCTTCGTGGGCAACCTGTCCACCCTGCTCGGCCTGGCGCTGGTAGTGGTCACCTTCCCCGCCGGCTGGCTCGCCGACCGCTTCGGCCGCAAACCCATCGTCTCCAGCGCCGGCCTGCTGGCCGCCCTCGGCACCATCCTGGTGCTGGCCGGCGGCAGCAGCCTCCCCCTCATCACCACCGGCGCCGTCATCGTTGGGGTTGGGGTCGGGTTCTATCTCAGCGCCAGTTGGGCGCTCGTCACCGACGTCGTCCCCGCCGAGGCCGCCGCGCGCTATCTCGGCCTGGCCAACATCGCCACTGCCGGCGCCAGCGCCCTGGCCCGCCTCCTCGGCGGCGTGTTGGTGGATCCCATCAACCGGCTCTTCGGCTCCACCTCCGCCGGCTACGTCCTGCTGTTCGCCCTGGCCGCCGGCCTCTTTCTCCTCAGCAGCCTCATCATCCTGCCCGTGAAGTCAAATAATCAGCTTAAGGTGTAAGCGGCGCGCCAAACACTTCCACCCTTCCACCCTCCCACACCTACACACCTCCCACGCTTTTTCGATGTATCCGCCCCCCCACCCGCAGCCACACCACCTCCCCCGCCGCCCCCCGCAGAAATTCCGCCCGCGTCCCCTGGAACGGCTCATCCAGCAGCACCGCCCGGTCCGGCCCGGTGAGGGCCATGCGCGTCGGCGGCGGCTGCTCGCCCGGCGGCGAGCCCACCGTCGGGAACCCGCCCTTGGGCACCGATTGCAGCCACAACTGCCCGTCCTTCAGGTAGAGGTCGCGGTCCGACAGCGCCGCCGTGTAGTGCCCGGCATACTGCGCCAGTTCTCCCTCACTGGCGCTGATGGGTGTTGGCGCCGCCTCTACCACCCCCAGGTAGCGCTCCAGCGCCCACCGCGTCACCGCCTGGTGCAGCTCGCTCCCCCGGTCGGAGTTCGTCAACACCGATAGCGCAAATCCCCTTGCCGGGGCCAGTTCCAGCGTCGCGCACTGCCCCTTCGTCGCGCCGCCGTGCCGCAGCAGCCGCACCCCGCCCGCCTCGCGCATAAACCACGTCACCCCCAGATGTTCGCCATTGGCCGCCGCCACCCGCGGCGTGTGCATCTCCGCCAGGGTCTCCGGGCGCAGCAGCCTCTCGCCCGCCTTCGGCCCCTCCCCCAGGTGCAGCCGCGCATACTTCAATTGATCGGTCACGGTTGAAATCAGCCCCCCCACCGGATTGCCCGTGCGCGCCAATCCCCACGGCCGCGCCACCCCCGGCGTCACCGCCGCCCCCGGCGGGTCATACACCGCCTTGTGCCCGGCCGCCACCCGGTGCGAGATGGCCTCCTCCGCGAAGAAGAACGAGCGCTCCATCCCCAGCGGCTCTAGCACCAGCGCGCGCGCCGCCTGTTCATACGTCTGCCCCGTCAGCGCCTCGATCACCCGCCCCGCAATATAGAAGCCGGCATTGTTGTAGGAGAAAATCTCTCCCAGCGGCGCCGTCTGCGCCAGCACTGCCACCTTGTCCAGCATCCGCGCCAAGGCGTCATCCCCTGGGCCGCAGTCGTCAAAGAAGTCGCCCACCCAGCCCCCCGTATGCGTCACGAGGTGCCGCACTGTCACCCTCGCCGCTGTTGCCTCGTCGCTCAACCGCAGCTCTGGCAGATAGGTCCGCACCGCCGCGTCCAGGTCCAGCCGGCCCTGCTCCCTCAGCCGCATCAGCGCCGTGCCCGTCACCGTCTTGGTGATCGACCCGATCTGAAACAGCGTGTCCGCATCCACCGGCAGCGGGTGCTCGGTGTTCGTCACGCCAAAGCCCGCCGTCAGCGCCTCCCACTCGTGCACCAGCCCCACCGCCACGCCGGGCACGTGGTAGTGCCGCATCAGTTCTGGAACGAGCGCCTCAAGACTCAATCCCTAGAACCTATTTCAAAACCCGTTTCAGGGTGAGCATAGCGCAGGCCAGATGGAA
>CAZCEC010000117.1:0-12200 GCA_964497615.1 uncultured Anaerolineales bacterium
TCTGGTCCATCACCGGGATGGCAATTTCACTCACCATATCAGCTCACCCGGTAGCGGGCGATGACCTCTTCGTTCAGTTCCATCCCCAGCCCCGGCCCGCTGGGCAGCTCCATATAGCCGTCGCGGACGCGCGGGTGCTCCACCGGCAGCTCGAACCACATCGGGTCGCGCTTGCGGTTGGGGAAGATTTCCACGTACAGGCTGTGCGGGATGGAGGCCAGCAGGTGCAGCGCTACTTGCGCCTCCTCGTGGTGGGCCATCCCCACGTGGAAGTGCGCCGCCAGCGCCGCAATGCGCCGCCACTCGGTGACGCCCCCGGCGATGGTCACGTCCACGTTCAGGTTATTCACCTTGCCGACCGTGATCAGGTCGCGGCAGCCATAGCGCGAAATCTCGCCCTGGCCGGCCGTCACCGGGATGGGGGCGTTTTCGCGCACCAGCCGCAGCCCTTCCAGGGTATCCGACCACTGCACCGGCTCCTCGATCCAGCCGATGTTCAGGGGCGCGGCGGCGCGGCAGAATTCAATCGCCTGGGCCGGGGTCCAGGCCTGGTTGGCGTCGCAGACGATGATGAAGTCGTCGCCCACCGCCTCGCGCGCCTTGCGCACCCGCTCCACGTCCTCGGCCACGGTCTTGCGCCCCACCTTGAACTTGACGCCCGCCATGCCCAACTCGCGGTAATAAAGCATCTCTTCGTTCAGGGCGTCCTGCCCCTTGCCGGCCTGGTAATAGCCGCCGATGGCGATGATGGGCACCTTGTCACGGTAGCCGCCCAGTAGCTTGTAGAGGGGCACGTTGTAGAGCTTGCCCAGCGCGTCCCACAGGGCGTTGTCCACGGCGGCGATGGCCTGCATCAGGATGCCGCGGTTGTTCAGGTCCAGCACGTGGATGGAGCGGTTGCCCAGGTCCACGTTGCTGTGGAACATCTTTTCCCACAGCCGCTCCACGTCGCGGGCGTCCTCGCCCACCAGCAGCTTGGTGAAATGGTCGCGGATCAAACCCACCACCTGGTCCTGGCGCTGATCCTCGTCGCCGCCAAAGGCCTGGCCCACAATCCCGGCGTCGGTGTGGATGCGCGTGACGAGGGTGTTGCGGTTGACGATGCGGTAGGTGCCGCCCTCAAACGCCTCTTCCAGCTTCCGCACCAGCGGGATGACTTCGATCTGGGTGATTTTCATGCGCGGGCCGGCTTCACGCGTAAACGTCCGCGTGCAGCGCCTCCAATTCGGGGTAGGGGCTGTCGATGGCGAACTGCACCGCGGCCTCGATCTCGGCGCGCGCTGCTTCTTCTAATTCCACCGCCTGGGTTTCGCTGAGCAGGCCGCGCGTCAGCAATTCGCTGGTGTAGCGCGGGATGGGGTCAGTCTCTTTCCATTTGTCGGCGGCAGCCCCCGGCGCGCCGGCCGCCACGGCGCTGTGCCGGCTCCAGCGCACGGTCTTGGCCTCGATTAGGGTCGGCCCGTCGCCGCGCCGGGCGCGGTCCGCGGCCTCCGCCGCCGTCTCCACCACCGCGTAGAAGTCGCGGCCATCAATGGTGATGCCCGGCAGCCCAAAGCCCTGCGCCCGCTGGGAGATGAAGGGCACGCTGATGGATTGGGTGTAGTGCGTGGAGATGGCCCACTCGTTATTCTCGACCACGAACACCAGCGGCAGCTTCCACAGCGCGGCCATATTCAGGGTCTCGTAGAACACCCCCTCGCACGAGGCCCCGTCCCCGAAGAAGCACACCGTCACCGCGCCGGTGTTGTCCATCTGCTGGCTCAGTGCCACGCCCCCCGCAATGGCGATGTGGCCGGAGACGATAGCGTTGCTGCCCAGGAAGCCCAAATCTACCTGGCTCATGTGCATCGAGCCGCCCTTGCCCTTGCACATGCCTGTCGCCTTGCCCAGCAGTTCGGCCATCATGGGCTTCGGGTCCGCGCCCTTGGCGATGGCCGCCCCGTGCCCCCGGTAGGTCGCCAGCACCTGGTCGCCGGGTTGGAGCGCCGCGCACACGCCCAGCGCCGTCGCCTCCTGGCCGATGTAGGGGTGGGTGGAGCCGCGGTAGCGGCCCTCGCCGTACAGCCGGATGGCGGCCTCCTCAAAATACCGGATCAGCCACATCCGCCGCAGGACTTCGACTTGTTGTTCCGCCCTAAGGTCCATTGCATTCACCTCTGCCCCTTCCGGCGGGATCAACCCGCCGGCTACGCCAATCCTGTAGCGCGGTCCCTTTACGGGCCGCGGTCTGCGGCGGGACCAACCCGCCGGCTACGCCAATCCTGTAGCGCGGTCCCTTTATGGGCCGCGGTCTGCGGCGGGATCAACCCGCCGGCTACGCCAATCCTGTAGCGCGGTCCCTTTACGGGCCGCGTCCTCGCTGGTCTACCGCCTTCTGAACGATTGGCACGCCCGCACAATGTCGCCCGCGTCCGGGAACACGGCCTTCTCCAGCGCCGCGCTGGCCGGCACCGGCACGTCCTGCGCCGCCACGCGCACCACCGGCCCGTCCAGCGAGTCGAACGCGCGCTCCGTCACCTGCTGCGCGATCTCCGCGCCCGCGCCGCCGGTGCGGTGCGCCTGGTGCGCCACCACCAGCCGCCCGGTCTTCTCCACCGAGGCCAGGATGGTATCAATGTCCAGCGGGGCCAGGGTGCGCGGGTCAATCACCTCGGCCTCGATGCCCAACCCGGCCAACTCCTCGGCGGCCTTCAGCGCCTGCGGCACCATCGCGCCCAGCGCCACCACCGTCACGTCGTCCCCCTCCCGCCGCACCGCCGCCTGCCCGAACGGCACGAGATATTCTTCATCCGGGATGTCGGCCTTGGTGCCGTACAGGGCGATGCTGTCGGCGAACAGCACCGGGTTGGGGTCGCGGATGGCGGTCTTGATCAGCCCCTTGGCGTCGTGGGCGGTGGCCGGCATGGCGACTTTCAGCCCCGGCACGTGCATGAACCAGCCTTCCAGGCTCTGCGAGTGCTGCGAGCCGAAGCCCAGGTTGGAGGCGATGGGGGCGCGGATCACCAGCGGCACCTGCACCTGGCCGCCCCAGAAGTAGCGCAGCTTGGGTGCCTGGTTGGTGATGGCGTCCATGCAGAAGGTGACGAAGTCCATGAATTCCAATTCGGCCACGGTGGGCTTGCCGGCCACCGCCAGCCCGATGCCGAAGCCGATGATGGCGGCCTCGTTCAGCGGGCAGTCGCGGACGCGGGCCTCGCCAAACTCGTCGTACAAGCCGCGGGTAACGCCAAAGACGCCGCCATACTTGCCGACGTCTTCCCCCAGCACCACCACGTTCGGGTCGCGGCGCATCTCCTCGCGGAGCCCTTCGTTGATGGCTTGTGCATATGTCACGCTGTGCATGGACTGTCCTTCCCCCCGTGGGGTGAATTGCTACAGGGAATTATATACAATGCACAAATTGAATTGTCAAATGCGACTCTGCCGCAGTCATCACAAACGTCACTTCCCAAAATCGCCGGCCCGCTTATGATGGGGGTCAATCCGTCTCACCAGGAGGGCCATCTCCATGCGTAAAGAAGTCGTTCTCATCACCGGCGCCAACGGCGAAGTGGGCCACGGGCTGATCGCCCGGCTGGGCGGCAAGGGCGGCGCCCGCATCGTCGCGCTCGACCTGCAATCCCTGGACGACGGCCTCAAGCCGCAAGTGGATCGTTTCATCCAGGGTGATATCCTGGATGAGATGCTCTTGGGCCGGCTGGTGAGCGAGTACGAGATCCGCGCCATCTATCACCTGGCCTCCCTGCTCTCCACCCGCGCCGAGTTCACCCCCGAGGCCGCCCACCGGGTGAACGTGGAGGGCACGCTCAAGCTCCTGCGGCTGGCGGTGGAGCAGTCGCACTGGCAGGGGCGCCCGGTGCTGTTCGTCTATCCTTCATCCATCGCCGCCTATGGCCTGCCAGACCTGGCCACCAAAGCCCGCGCCGGGGCCGTGGGCGAGGACGACTACGCCCACCCCACCACCATGTATGGCTGCAACAAGCTCTACTGTGAGCACCTGGGCCGCTACTACGCCCGCCACTACCGCCAACTCGCCGTCGAAGCCGACCAGGCCGCCGTGGACTTTCGCTGCCTGCGCTTCCCCGGCCTCATCAGCGCCGAGACCCTGCCCACCGGCGGCACCAGCGACTATGGCCCGGAGATGCTGCACCATGCCGCCCAGGGCGAGCCCTACGCCTGCTTCGTGCGCGAGGACGCCCGCCTGCCCTTCATGGCGATGCCCGATGCCATCGAGTCCCTGCTGCAACTGGGGGCCGCGCCGCGCGACCGGCTATCGCGCCTGGTCTACAACGTCACCAGCTTTTCGCTCTCAGCAGCGGAGATTTATGAGCACGTGCGGCAGGCGTTCCCGGAGGCGGAGGTGACCTTCCGGCCCGACCTCAAGCGCCAGGGCATTGTGGATAGCTGGCCGGCGGACATCGACGACAGCGCCGCCCGCCGCGACTGGGGCTGGCAGCCCGCCTACGACGCCGGCCGGGCGTTCGCGGAGTATCTGGTGCCGGCGGTGAGGCGCCGGTATGCTCAGCCGGCCGTGCCGGCGCGCTGAACGTGTGGGGGAAAGCACACCGGGCGAGTGTCGCTCGCCCGGTGTGCTTTCCCCCAAGTGTGGTCTACTCCCGCCCGTACACCGCCCCCCTATACTTCTCCCAGTCCTCATCACTTTCGAGCGTGATGACCCGGAAGATCTCGGCGTACTGCATGTCGTGGTCCTTGGCGCGCTCGGCTGCCCATTCCTTGATGTTCTTCTCCACATCCCACGTGCCCATCTGGCTGGCGTGGGCCTTGAGCGCCGCCACCTTCACGTCAATCGTCTCATCAATCGCCACCCAGGTGTCGCCCTCGCGCCAGTTGGTGACGAACACCTTGCGCGGCTTGTGGGCGGTCAGCCCCTCGGCCGCCAGTTCCTCGAACAGGTGCGGCTGCCCGGCCGCCGGGAAGATGGCGTCCACCGCCGCGGTGGCCACGGCGCGGTGGTCGGGATGGTTGATGTAGAAGTTGCCCGCCCACACCACGGTCGGGTCGCCGGTGATGACGACCTCCGGCTTGAAGCGCCGGATCTCGCGCACCAGCTTGCGCCTCAGGTCCAGTGTGGGCTGCACCATCCCGTCCGGCTCGTGCAGGAAGATGATCTCCGCCGCGCCCATGATGTCGGCCGCGGCCTGGGCCTCGCGCTCGCGCAGCGCCGCGGCTTCCTGCCGGGTGATGTCCTCGCGGGCGATGCCCACATCGCCGCTGGTGCACAGCACCAGCGAGACGCGCGTTCCCTGGCGCGCCCACTTCGCCAGCGTCCCCGCGCACGAGAACTCCACGTCGTCCGGGTGCGCCACGATCACCATGGCCGACTCCGGCAGGTAAGGTGTAGGGGCGGGCGCGGGCGCTTCCAGCGCAGCCGCTTCAGCGGCGGGCGTTTCGATCACAGGCGTTTCAGTCATTAGGCTCCACCCACATGCCCCACTTCCAACTGCGTCTCGCCGATCATCAGGATCAGCACGTCAATATCGCGCCGGTAGGCCATGCCGTCAATCGTCTCCGGCGGCACCTTGATCGGCAGGAAGCCCACCCCCCGGTGCGGCGGCTTGTTGAGCACAAACGGCTCCTCGCCGCGCTTGAGGAACAGCACCCAGGTTTTGTCGCTCACCTGGGGCCAGTGCTTCTTGGCGGCCTGAAGCTGGGCCTCGTTGATCAGATAGTATTTGCGCGGGGCGTCGGGCATCGGCGCATTATAGCTCAACCCCGAGCAGGATCAGCGCCTCCGCCAGCGCCGGGTCGGTTGCCTCGGTGAACAGGTCCCAGCGCGTTGGCAGCACCACCTCCGGCACGATTCCGGTCTCCTCCCACAGCCCCACCGCCTGCCCGGGGAACTGGAAGGCCTCGCGCGCAATCCACGCCCGCGAGCCGTCCTCGAAGTCGTAGGCCCACATCGTCTCCACGTTGCCCAGGGTCGTCTGCCCCAGCACCGTGGCCCGGCCCACGCCTTGCAGCACCCCGCTGAGCACCTCGCCATAGCTGACCGTGTTCACATCCACCAGCACCACCAGCGGCACGCTCTGCGAATTGCCAATCGGCTCCGGGACGATCTCCAGCGGACGCGTGGCGTCGCGGCTGACAAAGTACCCATGCGTGCCGGCTGTGAACAGGCCCAGGACAGCCTCCAGCACAGTGTTGGCGCCGCCCCCGTTCTGCCGGTTGTCCAGGATCAGGCCGTCCAGCGGGGCGCTGGCCGTCATCAGCCGCAGCGCCTCGCGCACCTGATCCGGGATGGTGCGGTCGTTGAGCCCCGGCAGGAAGAGGTAGCCCACGCGCGTGCCCGGCACGACGCAGAAGTCCACCGGCGCCGCGCCGGTGATGCGCCGCCGGGTGAGGGTCAGGTCGTAGGGCGCCTCGCCCGGCCGCTGGACGGTGAGCGTCACCGTTGTGCCTTCCGCCCCGCGCAGCACTTCCACCAGCGCCCCGTCCTGGTCCAGCACGGAGACGCCGTCCACCGCCAGGATGGTGTCGTGGCCGCGCAGCCCGGCCTCGTGCGCGGCCCCGCTGGGGAAGGTGTAGATGATGACGGCCCGGCCGGCCTCGGTCATGGAGCGCACCACCGCGCCGATGCCGACGTAGTCGTTGCTGCCCTCGAAGCGGGCTTGCTGCTCGGCCACCTGCGCCGGGCTTTGCACGTTCGAGTGGTCGTCGCCCAATTCGCCCAGCAGCAGGTTCAGCGTTAGGTAAAAGTCCTCGTCGCTCAGCCCGCCCGCGATCAGTTCTTTGTAGCGGGCGCGCACCTCCGGCCAGTCCACCCCGCGGTAATCCGGGTAGACATACTCCTGCTCGATGGTATCCGCGAACTCGGCGAAGATGTCCAGGTGGCGCTGCACGTCTTCCGGGCTGCGCGCCGTGTTGGGCGGCGGCGTGGGCAGCGGGAAGGGCGTGGGCGTGCCCTGCGCCAGCACCTCGGCCGGCATCTCCGCCGGCACCGAAACGCCCGGCACATAGGCGCACGCGCGCACCCCGTCCACCACCGGCAGCGCGGTGCGCGTGGGCGGGTGCTGGGTGGGCGTCGTGGTTTCGGTCGGGGTGGGGGTGGGGGTGTTTGAGGGGGTGGGGGTGGCGGTGACTGTCGCCGAGGGCGCGGTGGTGCGGGTGGCGGTGGACGTCACCGCCGCGATCTCGGTCGGGCGCGGTGTGGCCGTCGGCGCGGGTAGAACCGTATTGCAGGCCAGGCTGGCCGCCAGCAACCCACACACGGCCACCCCAGCCAAGCGCCTGCTTTTTAGGTTTTCTCCGCGCGCTCCGCGTTCTCCGCGGTGAAAGAAGGTGCTCAACTCTGAATCCCCCGCAGCGCCGCGATGTGCGCGGGCGTGGTGCCGCAGCATCCGCCGATCAGCCGCGCGCCCTGCGCCAGCCAGCCGGCCGCCAGTTGCGCGTAGGCCAGCGGCGAGACGTCGGCGGTGTTGGTCCAGCCGGTGATGGCGTCGGTGTGGCCGATGTTGGCATACAACCCGGTGATGGCCGGGGGCCGCGCCTGGGCCTGGACGGCGGCGCACAGTTCCGCGAACGGCAACCGGATGGTGGTCGAGGGGGTGCAGTTGACGAGCAGTCCGGCCACGCCCAGCGGCGCTATCGCCGCCACGGCCTCCGTCACGCTCTCTCCGGAGAACAGCCGGTGGTCGGTGCGGCACACAAAGCTGGTGAGCACGGGCAGGCCCGTCCGCAGTGCGGCGCGGGTGGCGGCCTCCGCCTCGCGGATGGTGTTCATCGTCTCCACCAGGATCAGGTCCACCCCGGCGGCGGCCAGATGGGCGGCCATCTCGGCGTGCTCGGCCTCCACCTCTGGCTGCGGCGGCACCAACTCCGGCGAGTAGCAGTCTTCCAGCGGGGCCAGGGAGCCAGCCACCCAGCGCGGCCCGCCCCCGCCCTCGTCCGCGGCGGCGCGGGCAAGCGCCACCGCCTGCCGCGTCAATTCTCCGGCGCGCTGGCCCAGCCCGCCCCGCGCCAGCGACCGGCGGTGGGTGCGGAAGGTGTTGGCGGTGAGTATCTCGGCCCCAGCGCGGGCGTAGTCGAAGTGGATGGCGCGCAGCACCGCGGGCGCGTCCACCAAGGCGCGGGCGCTCCACAAGGGCAGGTCGGTGTTTACCCCGCGCCGGTTAAGCTCGGTGCCGGTGGCGCCGTCCAGCAGGAGCGGCCGGGGATCGCTGAGGCGTTGGTTCAGGTTCATGCGCCCGCGTCAGCCCCCGGAGCTGAACACGACCACGGTCGCGCCCACGCGGGCGAAATCGTACAGCCAGCGCGCGTCGCGCGGGGCCAGGTTCACGCAGCCGTGCGACGACCGCACCCCAAAGTTGTCGTGCCAGTACGCGCCGTGCAGCGCGCGGTCGCCGTCGTAATATAAGATCCACGGCACATCTTCCAGGAAGTAGTAGTCGCGGCGGTCCTCGAAGTACGCGCCGCTCATCTTGCCGTGCAGCAGCCGCGCCCACACCTGGAACGTGCCCTGCCGCGTGGGGAAGTAGCGCGAGCCGCTGGACACCAAGGTGGCAAAGATCAGCCGGCCGTCCACATACACCCCCAGCGTCTGCTCGTAGGTATCCACCGCGATGAGGGTGCCGCCGCCGCCCGGCGGCGCGGGATAGACGATGGCGGTGTTGCGCTGTTCCACCCACTGCCCCGGCGCGATCTGGTACCAGTTCCAGTCGCCCACGCGCTGCACGCCCAGCACGCTAATGGGCGCGTAGCGTCCCGCGAACGGGGCCTCCGCCGCGGGCGGCTGGCCGGGCACGGCGCTCACCGGCACGGTGTTGATCATCCACCCGATGGGGTGCGGCGGCGGTTCGGCCAGGTGCACGCCCTGGAACGACGACGGCCGCACCTCCTGCAGCGCTTCGGCCCGCATGTACTCGCCCGGGTTGATCTGGTAGAACGCCTCGCCATCCACCGTCAGCCGCCCATTGATGCTGACGAACTCAAACCCCATCTCGAACTCCCGCACCGGGTCCAGCCCGGCCACGGCGTCGTAGGGCGAGCGATAGACCTCCGCCGTGTCGGTGAGGATGCGGGCATAGGCGTCGGGTGTGAGGCCGCGATAGGGAAAGGTGGGCGAGAGGGGCACGGCCGGCGGCGGGTACGGCAGCCCGGCTGCCACCAACTGCCCGGCATAATGCCCCGGCCCCGCCTCCGGGCACAAGGCAGGGTGCTGAAGTTGATACTCGGCTGGGCAGAGGGGGGGCAGATCGTCGTCTTCGGCGAGGGAAGGTGCGTAAGTGTCTCGGTGTGTAGGCAGGTCAATTGGCAGCGGGGAGGCGGCTCCAGAATCCGAGCGTCGTTCTAATCTGAGTGGGTGGGCCTGGCCAAACCGAGCCTCCGCCGCATACGCCATGCCCGGCGAAATGAAGAGCCAAAGTGCCAGGGCTGCCGTTCCATGCCGCAATCGCATCACCCACCCAGTATCCGCCACAACTTACGCACCTGCACACTTACCCACCTGCGCACACGCCCTACGGCGCGCCCCCTGCCTCGTCCAAATCCGTCGGCGTCTGGCCGGAGGGGTCGTACACCCACACCGGCATGCCCACCTCCGCCCACTCGTACAGCCAGCGCGCGTCCAGTGGGGCCAGGTTCACGCAGCCATGCGAGCGCTTGAACCCCAGCCCATCGTGCCAATACTCGCCGTGCAGCGCGCGCTGCCCGTCGTAGTACATCACCCACGGCACGGCCTCCAGGAAGTAATAATCCGAGCCGTCTGGGCGGTAGGCGCCGCGCATCCGGTCGGCGTACAGTTTGACGTAGATGTTGAACAGGCCGGGCCGGGTGGGCCACTCGTTCAGTCCCGAGGAGATCAGGGTGGCGTACACCAACCGGTCGCCCTCGTAGGCCGCCAGGGTCTGCTCAAACAGGTCCACCTGGATCCAGCGGCCCGTCACGCCCTCCGGCGGCGGGTTCAGGTTCAGGCGCGAGACGGCCCGCTGCTCCACCCACTGGTTGGGGCCGATCAGGTACCAGTCCCAATCGCCCACGCGCACCGTGGCGTAAATCTGCACCACCGTCTTGCGGAACATGCGCGGCGTGCTGCTGGGCGCGGGCGCGCCCGGCCGCGGGCTGGGCCGCACATTGCCCACCACGATCCACGCCACTGGGTACCGCGGCTGCTCGGCGAATAGCATCCCCTGGAAGTTGGTGACCTTCACCTCGCCCACGTCGGTGGCGCGGATGTATTCGCCGGTGCGGATGCGGTGGAAGGTCTGTCCGGCCTCCTCCACCGTTTCCATCAGGCTGACGAAGATGAAGCCGGTGCCGATGGAGCGCGCAGCGTTGCCGGCCACGCCGTCGGCTGGCGAGGCGAACAGCGGCGCTTCGGGCGTCGTCACCCGCCCATAGGTAAAGTCCACCACCGGGTCATACCGCTCCAGCGGGGCCAGGGGCAGGGCCGGGGCCACGTCGGGCACGCGCGCCTGGGTGTAGTTGGCGGTGTAGGCGCTCGGCCCCATCTGCGGGCAGGCCGCCTCCGCCATCTGCACCTGCGGCACGCACAGCGCTGCGTCGGCGGTGTAGTTGGGCGCCGCCGCCGTCAGCGTGGTCGTCAGCACCAGGGAGAGGGCCAGGGTCAGCAAGTCCATACGTGAATTATAACGTGGGAATCAGGGTGTCCGTTCCACTGCCCCAATTTAACGCAAACGGCCGGGGGGCTGATTCTCAGCCGCCCGGCCATCGACAACCGCGTCAGTCAGTCCTGCCCACTCAATCCGCCGGCAGGGCCTCCGCCTGCGGCACCACCGCCACCGCATCGCCCACGCGGATCTCGCCGGCCACGACCACGCGCGCCATGTAGCCCAGGCGGGTGCCCGCGCGCGGCAGGGTCTGGATGTGCTCGAAGCGCTCGCATCCGCTCCGGGCCTGCACCAGTTCAATCACCGCCGCGCCGATCTGGATTTTGTCGCCGGGGGCCAGCGCGTCCACGTCCAGCCCGTCCAGCACCAACTGCTCGCCCATCTGGCCGGGACCGGTCTTATACCCCTGCGCGGCCAGCGCGGCCAGGGCGGGGGTGCCCATCACGTTCAACTGCCGGTCGGGGTGGCGGCCCTTGCGGTCGCCGCGGATGCCGCCTTCCACCGTCAGCGCGGCCTGCGCCAGCGGCACGCGGAAGTAGTGGTCCGCCGGGTCCGGTGTCCCGTCGTCGGGGGAGTAAACGATGCTCTTCAACGTGGGCATGGGCGATTCTCCTTGGCAATGTGTGTAGGTCCGTAAGTGTGTAAGTGGAGAATACACACTTACACACTTTCCACTTCCTTACGCACTTTCCATCAGTTCCTCGCGCACCTTCTTCTGCGCCTTGCCGCGCTCCTCGCTGCCGAGCACCCGCTTGCGGATGCGGATGTTCTCGGGCGTCACTTCCAGCAGTTCGTCGTCGGATAGGTACTCGATGCTCTCGTCCAGGCTCATCTTGCGCGCCGGGGTCAGGCTCTCCAGCACTTCCGCCCGCGCCGCGCGCACATTGGTAAGCTGCTTCTTCTTGGCGATATTCACCACCAGGTCGCCCGGCCGCTGGTGCTGGCCGATGACCATGCCCTCGTAGACCTCGGTGCCGGGGTCAATGAAAAGTATACCGCGATCTTCGGCGTTGCGGATGGCATAGGCCGTGGCTGTGCCGCGCTCGGCCGCCACCAGGCTGCCCTGCTCGCGCTGCTCGATGGCGCCCGCCAGCGGCAGGTAGTCGTGGAACAGGGTGTGCATCTGCCCCGTGCCTCGCGTCGCCGTCAGGAAGTTGTAGCGGAAACCCAGCAGCCCGCGCGTCGGCACCAGGAAGGTGAAATAGACCGAGCCGCCGGACTGGGTCATGTTGGTCATCACGCCGCGGCGCTTGCCCAGCATCTCGATCACGGTGCCCATGTGGTCCTCGCCCACCTCGATGTGCACCTCTTCCACTGGCTCCAGGGTCTCGCCCGCCTCGCCCGTCCGGTAGATCACCTCTGGCCGCGACACCTGGAACTCGTACCCCTCACGCCGCATGGTCTCGATCAGGATCGCCAGGTGCAGCTCGCCGCGCCCCGACACCAGGAAGGTATCGGCGGTCTCGGTGTCTTCCACCCGCAGGGCCACGTTGTGCTCCAACTCCTTGTACAGGCGCTCGCGGATCTTGCGCGAGGTGCCCCAGGTGCCCTCCAGGCCGGCGAAGGGCGAAGTGCTCACCCCGAAGGTCATGCGCACCGTGGGCGCCTCGACGT
>CAZCEC010000118.1:0-12022 GCA_964497615.1 uncultured Anaerolineales bacterium
CGTGGCGCCGGGCAGCAGGCTCACATCGGCGGCGAACTCGGGGCGCAGGGCGGCGGTGGCGTCATCGGCCTGGTCAAGGGTGAAGGGCCAGTCGGACGGGAGGGGGACGGGGGTGTCCGACGGGAACGGCGCGGCGGTGGGGCCGGGGGTGGCGGAGTCCGGCGTGGCGGTGTGGGCGCCGCTGGATGCAGCGGTGTGCGGGGGTGTGGGCGTGGAGACCGGCGGCGGGGTGCCGAAGGCGTCGGTGGCGAGGCCTTCGGGGTCGGGGATGTTGGCGAAGTCGTAGATGAAGTTGCAGGAGAGCAGGAGGAGGGCGAGGGGCAGGAGGCGGCGCATGGGGGAATTGTAACAGGGGACGGCGGTTGGCAGCGGATTTTGTAGCGGATGTAGCGGATTGGGCGTGGCAGGGCGATGAGGAGATGGAGAAGCGGCGTGCGAGCGGGTGCAACGAGGGCGAGACGAGGGTATCACTGATCAGACCTGCCAGGTTTCCAAAAACCTGGCAGGTCTGGTCGTTGACTAACGCGATGGTTCCGTTGTTCTCCCCCTCTCCGCGCATTCCGCAATATCCGCGGTGAATAACGGTCTCCCCGCCCTTCTCCACGCGCGCTCGCGCTCGGCGCGGACGAAGCGGGTGTAGGGGCGCCCGCCGGAAGCGAACAGCGCCCAGCATTCGCCAGGCGCCATCCGTTACATCTGTTATCAGAATCCGCTGCCAATCCCGCCGGAGCGCGAATTGGACTCTCCCCCTCTCCGCGCTCTCCGCGGTGAATAGGGTCTCAGTTCCCCGGCGGCGGGCCCACCGTCGCGGTGCCGTAGGCCTGGAGGCTTGCGACAATGGCCTGGATGGCGGCCTCGCTGGGCGGGGCGGCGGGCGCGGGCGGCAGGGTGAGGGCCGGGGCCGGCTCGCCCGTCTCGAAGAACCACTGGTCCAGCCGCCCGCCCAGGCCGAAGCCAAACCAGCGCGCCGTGGCGGAGCGCACCTGGAAGGTGTGGGGCACGCCGCGCGGGATGTAGGCGAACGTGCCGGGGCCGCCCACGCGCACCTCGCCGTCCACGGTGAAGGCGATCTCGCCCTCCAGGACGTACCAGACTTCATCTTCCTGCGAGTGGACGTGCAGGGGCACGGCCATGTGCCTATCGGCCAGGCCTTCGAGGGCCCAGAACTGCCCGCCGGTCTCTTCGCCGACGGCCTTGAAGTTCATCAGCGCGCCGAGGTGCCACAGGGCGCGGCCCTGCTGGGCGGGGACAATCACGGGTTCGTGTTCGCGGATCATTGCAGGCTCCTTTTCGGTTGACTGCAATGGATGATAGGGGAAGCGGGGGCAAGGGGCATCGGGGAGGTCCCCTATTGCGCCCCCCTATTCTGGGCTGGGGCGGCGGGCGAGATAGGCGGCGGCCTCGGCGCGGGAGCGCAGGCCCAGTTTGCCCAGGATCTGGCTGACGTGGTGCTCGGCGGTCTTGGGGCTGATGACGAGGCGGGCGGCGATGTCCTTGTTGGTCAGGCCGCGGGCGAGAAGCTGAAGGACTTCTTCTTCCCGGGGGGACAAGGCTTCGGGGGTGAGGGCGCGGAGCCCGAGGCGGCCCGGAGCGCCCAACTCGCGCAGCAGGCTGGCGGCTTCGGCGGCGTCGCGGGCGGCGCCCAGCCGCTCGAAGCCGGCCAGGGCGGCGCGGGCCCACATCACCGCGCCGGGCGCGTCGCTAGCTTGAAGGGCGCGGGCCAGCTCGAGCTTGGCGCGGCTGGCGAGCAGCGAGGCCTCGAAGGCGTGCAGGCGCTGGATCGCCTGCTGGAACGCGGCAGCGGAGGCGGGGTCGCCGGAGGCGCGCTGGATTTGGCCGCGGGCCAGATCGGCCTGGGCCAGGAGAAGATCGCTGTGGGCGGCCTGGGCCAGGGCGGCCAATTCATCGGCGGCAGCGCGGGCGGCGGGCAGATCGGCTTCGGCCAGCAGGACCTCAACCCGGAGGCGCAGGAGGGGGACGCGGTGGAGGGGCGTGTCCGCGCCGGACTGGAGGGCCTGGTCGAGCAGGGCGCGGGCCAGGGCGCGCTCGCCGCGGGCCAGGTGCAGGCGGGCGAGGGGGAGCATGGCTTCGCCCTGGTCTTCGTAGCCGGCCAGCAGCACTTCGGCTTCTTCGAGCCGGCCCTGGCTGACGCGCAGATCAGCCAGCTTGAGGACGGCATGGACGCGCAGGGCTTGATGACCGAGGTCGAAGCTGTGGATAGCATCAGTGAGGGCGGTTTCGGCCTGGGGCCATTGGCCGCGGGCCGCCAGCAGGCCGCCATAGGTGGTGCGGCAGTAGGCGGACAGGAACGGGCTGTGCGTGCGCTGGGCATAGTCGAGGGCGGCCTGGCACCAGTGATCGGTGCGGTCGAGGTCGCCGGCCAGTTCGCAGGCGGAGAGCGTGAAGCAGAAGGTCTCGGTGACGACGTAGTGGTCGGCCACCTCGCCGCTGGTGGCGAGGGCCATGGCCTCGTCGATGGCGGCCAGCCCGGCGCCCACCTGCCCCAGGGCCACGCGAGCCATGCCAAGGGCGGCGAGGGCAAAGGCCTCCAGGCCGGGGTCGGCGTACTGGCGGGCCGCCGCGATGGCCTGCTGGGCGGCGCTCTCCAGTTCGGCGGGGGGCGCGGTCATGGTGGCCTGATACAGGCGGACCCAGGCGGCTTCGCGGCAGGGGCCGGTCTGCTCCAGCAGGCGCTCGGCGCGGGCGAACCAGCCGCGCATGGCGGGGGTGTTGGCGCGCAGGAAGACCTGCTCGCGGGCCAGCCAGGCGGCCAGGAAGGCGGCGCGGGGCAGGTCGCCGCGCTGCTTGTAGGCGAGGTAGGCGCGGGTGCGCTGCTCGTGCGAGGCGGGCACGCTGTTGAGCCACCACAGGGCCAGGCCCAGGCCGTCGCGGGCTTCGGCGGTATCTTCGGATTGAAGGGCAGTTTCGAAGTGAGCGCGGGCGAGGGGCCGGTGGGCGGCGGGGAGGGCGGCGAGGCGGAAGGCGAGGGGGGCGGGCATGGGCGGGCTAGACGGATTGGGCGCGGGCCTTGAGGCCGGAGACGCGCTGGCGCAGGCCGTCGAGAGTCGTGAGGGTGTTCTCCACGCGCTCGCGCTCGGCGCGGACGAAGCGGGTGTAGGGGCGCACGCCGGACTGGAGGCGTTCAAGGGCAGTCTGCGTCTCGGCGTTGAACTGGGTGGTGAGCGCGCCCAGCAGCCGCGCGCGCAGGGACTCGATCTTCTCGCGAAAGACGGCCTTGGCCCGCTGGCGCTTGTAGGGAATGATGAACAGGCCCAGGACCGCCAGGGTGCCGGCGGCCAGCAGGCCGGTAATGTCCGCGGCGGAAGAGGCCAGCACGGTGAGCACCAGCGCGCCCAGGCCCACCGCACCGGCTTCGACCAGGGCCACCTGCGCCACGGCCTGCTCCACGCTGGCGGCCAGCGCGCGGGCTTCGTCGTCGCGGTTGTAGGTGTCCACGATGGTCTGCGCGGTGCGGCCCACGGAGTCGAGCAGGGCGCGGCGGCGCGCGTCGAGCGCGGCGGCCTGCTCGCCGACGGGCGAGAGGTGATCGGTGTAGTGGGCCTGCCGGCGCTGAAGGTAGGCCATCACCTGCTGCCACTGCTGCAAGTCCTGGTTGACGAGCCAGTCAATCAGGCGCTGGACGTGGGTCTCGATCTGCTGGGGGACGTCGGCCAGGACATGCTGCTCAAACTCGGCGCGCACCCGGTCGCCGCGGGCGAGTTGGGCAATATTGGTGAGCCGCAGGGTCTGGTCGAAGAAATCCAGCCCGCGCTCCTGGAGGCGGATGAGGATGTTTTCGATCTCGGCCAGGCGCGGGCGAAGCTCGCTGGGGAGGTCGCGGGCGTAGGCGGCCAGCAAGCCCTCCAGGGCGGTGACGGTCTCGGCGTCCTCAGCGAGAGCGTCATCCTGCGCGGCGGCGGCGCCCTGGGCCTGGCTGAGGATGTGCTCGGCGACGCCCAGGGGGTTGGTGAGCTTGAGGCGCAGGCGGGTCTGGTCATCGAGGGTGGCCTGGATGTACTGCTCGAGGGCATCGAGGCCGCTGCGGGCGCGCAGGGCGCGGCCCTGGTCCGGGTCGAGGGCGCGGGCGGCCTGCTGGGCCAGCCGGGCCGAGACGGGGAAGATTTCCGGCTCGAAGCCCAGCGCCTCGGCGGTGTGGGCGCGCACGAAGTCGTACACTTCGCGCTGGGCGGCGGGGGTCTCGAGGATATCGGCCTTGTTGATGGCCAGGATGACTTTCTTGCCCCAGGCGCGGATGCGGTCCAGGAACTGGCGCTCGCTCTCGGTGAGGGGCCGGTCGGCGGAGGTGACGAACAGGACCAGGTCGCTGCGCGGCACGAACTCCTCGGTGAGGCGCTCGTGCTGGCGGATGACGGCGTTGGTGCCGGGGGTATCGACGATGTTCAGCTCGCGCAGGAGGGCCAGGGGATGGGTGGCGATGGCGTAGCCTTCGTCCACCACGGTTTCGCCGATTTCAGGCCCCCACTTGACCAGGGTGACGCGCGAGGTGGTGGGGGTGACGCCTTCGGCCAGGACGCGTTCGACGCCCGCGCCCAGCAGGGCGTTCATCAGGGCGGATTTGCCGGCGTTGAACTCGCCGACGACGACGACGAGGAACAGCTCGTCGAGCTGGAGGATGGCGTTTTGGAAGGCGGCCAGGGCGTCGCGCGGGACGTCAAGCTGGGCCAGCGCCTGGCGGATGTCGGCCAGGGCTTCCTTCTCTTCGCGCAGAAAGCGCGCCTGCTCGTCATTGAGGAGTTGGCGCATGGTACGGTAATCATACTGCATTTGGGAGGCGAAACGGGAAAGCGGGGGAAGGGGCCGCGCCCCGCCGTCAATTGAGCACCAGCTCCGGCTCGGGCGGGGCGGCGCGGACGAGGCGCTCAATCTCGGCGGGGGTGGCGTAGTCGGCGACGAGCTGGCCGTCGCGCATCTGGAGCACGCGGTCCACGAACTGCACCAGGCGCAGGTCGTGCGTGACCATGATGCCGGCGCGGTTCTGCTCGTGGATGAGGCTGGCGAAGGTCTGCACCACCTGGAAGGCGCGCTCGGTGTCGAGGCTGGCGGTGGGCTCGTCGGCCAGCACCAGGCTGGGGTTGTGGATGAGGGCGCGGGCGATGGCGACGCGCTGCTGCTGGCCGCCGGACATCTGGCCGGGGAGGTTGTGCAGGCGCTGGCCCAGGCCCAGCCGGCTGAGCAGTTCGCGGGCGCGCAGGCGGCCGGCGTGGTCGAGGCGGCCGTTCAGCCGCAGCATCAGCTCCACGTTCTCCAGGGCGGAGAGATAGGGCACGAGGTTGTTGGCCTGAAAGGTGAAGCCGATCTTCTCGCGGCGCAGGGCCACGCGGCGGGCGTCGCTCACCTGGGCCAGGTCCTGCCCGTCGATCAGGATGGCGCCGTCGCTGGGCTGGAGCAGGGCGGCCAGCATGGACAGCATGGTGGTCTTGCCGGAGCCGCTGGGCCCCACCAGGGCCACAAACTCGCCCGCGCGCACCTGAAGGCTGACGGTATCCACGGCGCGGATCGGGCCGCTGTCGCTGGGGTAGATTTTGCTGACGGCGCGGGTTTCAAGGGCAACGTGATTCATGGCAGGGTTCCTATGGAGGGCGGGCCGTCAGCCGGCCAGGCCCAGGGCGCGCAGCGGTTCGATGCGCACGGCGTAGCGGATGGAGACCAGCCCGCCCAGCGGGCCGATGACGAGCAGGGCCAGGACGGCCAGCAGGGTGGCGGGGCCGTTGAAGACGATGGGCACGGTGGGCGGGAAGCCGAGCGAGAGCAGGGCCGTGCCCAGCCCGCCCAGCGCCACGCCCAGCGCGGTGACCACCACGATCTGGAAGACGGACGACAAACCCACCAGCCAGTTGGGCGCGCCGATGGCCTTGAGCATGCCCACCTGCGGCACCTTTTGCAGCACCTGGATCTGGAAGAAGCCGCCGATGACGAGCACGCCGATGAGCAGGGTGAAGGCGCCCTGGGTGTTGATGGTGCTCTGCTGGGCGGTGTAGCCGGGGAGGGCGTTAATGGCCTCCGGCACGGTGGCGACGGCGACGTCGCTCACCTGGGCCAGCAGGCTGGCGGCCACGGCCTCGGCCTGGGCGGGGTCGCTCAGGCGGACGGCGACGATGTTCGCGATGCCGGTCGAGCGGCCCAGCTCCGCTTCGCTTTGGGGCCGCACCTGCTCCCAGGTGAAGAAGGGGACGATCAGGCCGGGCTGGAGGAAGAACTGCTGGCCGGCGACGGCCCCCACCGCGCGCAGGGTGTACAGCTCGTCCTGCGTGCCCTGGGTGACGCGCACGGTGATGGTATCGCCCACCTGGAGGCCGGTGCGGGCGAGGACATTGGCATCGAGCAAGACTTCGCGGGCCTGGTCGGTGCTGAGCTGGCGGCCGAGAGTGACGGGCGGCTCGCCGGGCTGGCCCGGCTCCACGCCCAGCAAGGCGACGTTGAGCTCCTCGCCATCCGGCAGGACCAGCTTGACGTTGGCCACGCCCACCGGGCCGGCGGCGGCCACGCCCGCCACGCGGCGCACGGCGGCCAGCCGGTCGCGGCTGAGGCGGCTGATGGAGACGACGTTATCGGCCTGCGCCTGGAAGACCACTAACTGCGCGTCCAGGCGGGAAAGGTATTCGCGGTTGCCGTTGCCCAGGCCCTCGCCCAGGCCGGCGATGAAGAGCACCAGCACGGTGATGAGGGCGATGACGAGGCTCACCAGCAGGAAGCGCCCGCGGCCGCGCCAGATTTCCTTGAGGGCCAGGTAGGCCGGGAGGGAGAGACGTTGGTTCATGGCGGTCACCAGTTTAGGGTTGGAACAACAGGGCGGCGGTCATGCCCCAGCGGACGGCGGGGTCGGCCTCGGCCAGGACGATGGTGCCGGTGTAGGTGACGTCGCCGCGCTTGTCCTCGTAGCGCAGGTCGAGGGCTTGCAGGGTGCCGGTGAGGGACAGGCCGGGCAGGGCGTCGAGCGTCACCTGCACGGGCTGGCCCAGCGCCACCTGCGCCACTTCCAGTTCGGTGAGGTCGCCGGTCTTGACCACCCAGCCGGAGAAGTCGGCCAGGGTGAGGGCGGGCTGCCCGGCGGCGATGAACTGGCCGGGCTTGAGGGCCAGGCCCACGACGGTGCCAGCGCGCGGGGCGGTGAGGACCTGGCTGGCCTGCGCGGCCTGGGCGGCGGCGCGGGCGGCCTGCGCGGCGGCCAGGCGGGCCTCGGCGGCGGCCAGGGCCGCAGGGTCGCCCTGGGCGGCGGCGGCTTGCTCGGCGTCTTGCTCGGCCAGGGCCAGGCGGGCCTCTGCCACCTCCACCTGGGCCGCGGCCTCAGCGATCTCCTGGGCGGTGGGGGCGGTGAGGGTGTCGTCCTCGGCCGCATCCTGCACGGCCTGGCGCATATCGGCGACGGCCTGCCGGGCGGCCTCAAGCTGGCGGGCGGCGCTGGCCTGGGCCAACTCCGCCTGGGCCACGGCCAGGCCGGCCCCGCTGGCGAGGTCGTCCAGGGCCTGCTGGGCATCGAGGACGGCCTGCTCGGCGCGGGCCACCTCGGCGGCGGCGAGGGGGCTGTCGGCCAGACGGGCCAGCACCTGGCCGAGGCTGACGAGGTCGCCCTCGGCCACGAGCACCTCGGCCACCTGGCCGGCGGCGTTGAAGGACAGATCCACAAAGGCGTGCGGCTGCACCTGGCCCTGGGCCACCACGCCCTGCGGCGCGGCGACGACGGGCGGGGCGGCGGCGGGCTGGGCCGCAGGGCTGCACGCGGCCAGGCCGAGGGCGGCGGCCGCTACGATGACGATCCAAAGCGAATGGCGGGACATGGGCATACCTTTCAGCAGATGACGATTACTTGACGGGAGCGACCGGGCCGTCGAAGGGCTGGCGCCAGGGGGCGCCCAGCACGCCGTTCAACAGCAGGTCGAGCGGCGGGTGGTCGGTGATGTTGTCGTAGTAGTAGGGCAGGCGCACGCGGCCATCCGGGCCGATGACGAAGGTGCCGGAAAGCTGGCGCACGTCCTGGCCGGGGGGGACGGGGCGCGAGATGCGGCCGGCGCGGCGCGAGCGGATGAGGCCCGGCCACACGCGGGGCGAGAGCAGTAACTGGAACCAGTTGCCGCGCTCCAGGCCGTAGGCTGCATAGGCGGCGCGCTGCGGGTCGGCCAGCAGGCGCAGGCCGGCGGCGTGCTGGCGGGCAAAGACGGCGGTTTCGGCCACGCTGCCCTGGGTGACGACGGCCAGGTGCAGGCCGGCCTGGGCCAACTGGGACTGGCCCTCGCGCAGGAGGGCGATCAGGCTGTGGCATTCGCTGCAGCCAAAGTGGCGCACAAAGGCCAGCACCAGGGGCTGGGCGGCCCACAGGCTCGCCAGGGCGACGGGGACGCCGTCGGCGCCGGGCAGGGTGAGGGCGGGCGCGGGGTCGTTAAAGTTCAAGCGAGGCATGCGTACTCTCCGGCAGGACGATCAACGTACCTACAGTATAGGCCGCAAAAGGCGCTGTGAACAGGTTTTGTATAAGGTTTGTTTAGAAGCGCCGGGGGAGGGCCGCGGCTATAATCGGCCGGCCATGAAAGGAAAGGGGAAGGTGGAAGACGGGAAGTAGGGGGACGCGGGGGGCTGAGGGGACTCAGGGGAGGGAGGGGGTATGGGGGAAGGGGTATAAGGGATATAAGGGAAATAGGGGGTATGAGGGGCGGGGGATAAGGAAGAGATCGCGGCCGGCGGCTCATGCGCTTACGAGGTTCTCCCCTGCTCCGCGCACTCAGCGTGCCCAGCGGTGAGGTCCACCGTGGCGGAATTGAAAAGCGCCCAGTTTGCACCAGGCGCCATTCTCCGTCCATCCTATTAGCAGAAACCGCCCCTTTGTGGGCAGCGGTCTCGCGGCCTGCCCTCGCAAGGACAGGGGGGGTACTTAGATTATACCTCAACCAAGCAACTCCAGCACCCGCCTCTCCCCTGTAAACCACAGCGCCGTCGAGGCGGGCGGCAGGTCCACGCGGAACTCGCCGGCGTTGGCCGCAATCTCCTGTTCGGTGAATAAATCGTAGATCACTTCGGCGGGCTTGGGCAGGCGGAAGGTGCGCGGGCCGCCGGAGACGGTGTGGACGCTGAGCAGTTCGGGGGTGGCGTAGAGCACGTCGCCGTCTTCGTTATACAGGTGCACCCCGGCGTGGCGGGCGATGCCGCGCAGGACGGGGCCGGGGAGGTCGGGCGAGGCGCAGTAAACGCTGGTCCATGACTGGGCGGGCGTCTCGGCGTTGAAGGTCCGCAGGCCGAGGCCGGGCTTGCAGCGGCCCAGGGTGTAAACCACTTCGCCCAGGGTGGTGGCATCCGGGTCTTCCAGGTGGAAGGTGGGGCCGATGGGGTTGGTGCTGCCCCAGAACCAGTCCTGCGGCAGGCCGCGCGTGATGGGGTGCTGAAAGTTGGTGACGTGCATCAGCGGCCCCCACGGCCCGTCGCACTGGACGTACTGGAGGCCGGTGAGGTCGGTCATGTGGGCGGCGCTGAGGACGGGCTGGTCCACGGGGGCGTCGCGGTTGAGCAGGCCGGGGGCGTAGAGCCACAGGGCGGTGCGGCCATCGCGGCGCAGGATGGACTTGAGCCGGGCGCGGCGGCGGTCGTCCAGGTGGAAGGGGTTGAGGAAGACATAGAGCTTGTAGGGCGGCAAGTCGTCTTCCAGCAGGTCGTCCAGCAGGTAGATGTCGTGCGGGGCGCCGAAGCGGTTGAGGCTAACCACGCGCTGCCGCCAGATGAGGGGCAGGTCCACGTTGTTGAAGTTCGACTCGTACATATACGACTCGAGGTCGAGGAAGACGCCCACCTCGGCGGCGGGCTGGCGGTCCAGGTGCACCCCCCACTGGCCGAGCTGCTGGAAGCGCCGCATCCACTGCTGGCGCTCGTCCACCAGGGTGGCGTGCTCGTGCAGGTCGGCGGTCTCGAACCAGGTGACGGCGTGGGCGTGGGTGAGGGCCTGGGCAAAGTTGCGCTGATAGACGGCAATCGAATTCTCCACGCTCTGGTTTCGGCCGCCAGGGTCGAAGTTGTTGTGCATTAGCGTGTCTTCTTCCATGAAGTAAATCTTGCCGTGGTGGCGCAGGCTCTCGGCGGGCTGCATGGGTAAACCATCACCGCCCAGTCCGCGGAAGGCGTAGCCATACGGGCTGACGACGAAGTCCACAGCCGGGGACTTGAGCAGGCGGCGCAGGCCGAGGTGGCCGGAGCGCTGCATGGTGCTCACCTCGGCCTCCTGGAGCGTGTTGTTGCCGGCGAAGAAGCACATGTTCCAGGCCAGGTCCAGCACGTAGCCAAAGAAGCCGCCGGCCAGCTTTTCGCCGTGGGTGTAGTCGCGCACGGTCTGGCAGAAGTCAATCAGGTTGTCGGCGCACAACTCGGCCAGGCAGGTGTAGAAGTCAATCACCTGCTGCTCGCGGCGCGGGTCGCGGAAGGAGTGGCCGGTGACGGTCTGCATCTGCGCGTCCTGCGAGGGCACGACGGCAGTCTCGAAGGTGACGGCGGACTGCGCCCAGGCGGCCTGGAGGCGGGCCGGGTCGGCGCCATAGCGCTCGCGCAGCCAGCCCTGGAAGTGGCGCTGCATGGCGGGGCTGAAATCGGGGCTGGGGAGCACCATGCAGCCCACGTCCTTGATCCACTCGCCGGAGGAGCCGGCGCCGATCTGGAAGGCCAGCACCCGGTCGTACAGGCCCACGGCGCGCAGGTGATCGATGAAGGCGCGCAGGAGGTCCTTGACCTGGGCGCGCCAGTGCGGGGAGGCCCACGAGTTGCCCCAGCGCGTGCCGTCGGAGAGGGTCTCCACTTCGTCGGGATAGGCGTCGTTGAACCAGGACGAGGGCGGCCAGCGGGTGTCGAAGCCCATGCGCATCAGGAACAGCGCGTCGGGATCCACGTCCAGGTAGCTCTGCATGCGCGGGACGACGAGGGAGAAGTCGTACGGCCGCGGGTCGTCGGGGCGCGGGCCCACCCACTCGTGAGTGAAATTGTCAACCGAGTGGATGTGGATGCCGGCCTCGGCGTAGCGCTGGGCAAAGGGCTGGTGCTGGGTGAGCTTGTCGGGCACCATGTAGCCGACGAGGTGGCAGCCGAAGAAGGCCGGCTGGTCGTCGAGGAAGACGGTGGGCGTGCCGTTATGCAGTTTGAGTTGAGCCTTCACGGAGTATTTCCCTCGGGAAAGAGTTCGTAGGCGTCGCCCTGCGGGTCGTAGCCGAAGTCGCGGATGGTGGCTTCGATATCGAGGCGCTTGTGGCGGTTGTTCGACCCGGCGTGGACGATGGCATACGGCACGGACGACTCCAGGCAGACGACGAGGAGGGGGTTGAGGTCGTCCGGGTGGGTGAAGATTTTGCGCTGTTTGGCGGGCAGGGGGTAGCGCGAGGCGGGATGCACGTAGGCGCCGATGCGGACGGCGATGCTGGGCAGGTTGCGCTGATAGGCGAAGACGATGCCCACCGTCTCGCCCCACACCTTGCTGGCGCCGTACAGGTTGCGCGGCCAGACGGGCATCTCCGGGCGCACCACCATGTCGTCCGGGTAGCCTTCGATGGCGTGGATGCTGCTGGCGAAGACGAGGCGCTGGCAGCCGGCCTCGGCGGCGGCGGCGAACAGGTTGTAGGTGGCGACCAGGTTGTTGGGGAGCAGGGACTCCATCGGCGCGTCGGGGTCGGGCTCGGCGGCCAGATGCAGGACGGCATCCATGCCCGCGCACAGGCGGCGGCACGCGTCCAGGTCGCTCAGGTCGGCGGTGAGGGCTTCCGCGCCGGGGAAGGGGCCGAGGCCGGCTTCCGGCCAGGCGATGCGGTCCACCATGCGGATGGTGTAGCGCCGGGCGGCATATTGGATGAAGTAGCGGCCAATGCGGCCAGCGCCGCCGGTGACGAGCACCGACTTGATCTTGGCGTCGGCGGGCGCGGGGGCGGCGGTGGCGGGGGGAATGTGGTATTCGGTCATTGTCTTTCGTCTTTTGTCGGTCAGGAGGCGTGTCAGGTGTCGAGTGTCAGGTGTCAAGTCGAGTGTCAGGTCCGCCGGTCGTCCGTCG
>CAZCEC010000119.1:0-4041 GCA_964497615.1 uncultured Anaerolineales bacterium
GCCTCGGTGCCGCTGATGTTCAACAGCCTGATCTTCGCCAACCCTAACGGGACCTTCGTGCGCGTGCTCAGCTTCTTCCCCCTCACCGCCCCCACGACGATGATGCTGCGCCTGCCCCTCACCAACGTCCCCGTGCTGGACATCGCCGTCAGCATCGTCATCCTGGCGGTCACCATCCCGCTGGTCATTTGGGGCGGCGCCAAGGTCTTCCGCATGGGCTTATTACTCTACGGCAAGCGCCCCGGCCTCAAGCAAATCTGGCAGTCACTCCGGCAGGCGTAGTGCCGCGGGGCCGGCATCGCGGCGTCTAGCCAGACACTGTCCATCCTGAGCGCGAACGCCAACAAGCCGGTCACGCCGCCCCTCCGCGCGCGAAGGATATCGTTGACTCATCACCGATACGCCCAGACGTACCTTCCCCTTTCATCCTTCATAATTCATAATTCATAATTCATAATTCATCCTTCCCATGCTCCCCCGCCGCCTCCACAACCAGCGCCTCACCGCGCCTAACCTGCCTGACCCCGCCGCCGTCGTCGAGCATCTGCTCGCCGTCCAAGCGCAGGACTACCTGGGCGCCAAGTGGGCGCTGGCCCAGCGCACCCCGCCCGCCCTCGGCCTCACCGCCGCCCAATTGGACGACGCCTTTGCCCGCGGCGACTTCCTCCGCACCCACATCCTGCGCCCCACCTGGCACTTCGTCCTCCCCGCCGATATCGTCTGGCTCCAGGCCCTCACCGGCCCGCGCGTCCAGGCCCTGAACGCCGGCATGGCCCGCAAGCTGGAGTTGGACGCACCCACCCTCAAACGCGGCCTCGCCGCCATGACCAAGGCCCTGCGCGACGGCAACTACCTCACCCGCGCCGAATTGTCCGCTGTGCTGGAGCGCGCCCGCATCCCGGCCGCGGGTCTGCGGCTGGCCTACCTCGTCATGCACGCCGAACTGGAAGCGATCGTCTGCTCCGGCCCCCGGCGCGGCAAGCAGTTCACCTACGCCCTGGTGGCCGAGCGCGCCCCGCACGCCCGCGCCCTCCCTCGCGCCGAAGCCCTGGCCGAGCTGGCCCGCCGCTTCATCCGCAGCCGCGGCCCCTGCACCCCGCGCGACCTCGCCAAGTGGTCAACGCTCACCCTGGCCGATGCCCGCGCCGCCTTCGAGTCGGTCAAGTCCCAGTTCGTCTCCGAGACTGTTGACGGCGAAACCTGCTGGTTCCCCGACGACCTGCCTCCCGCCTGGGGCCAGGCGCCGGTCGCCCTGCTCCTCTCCAACTACGACGAGTACGTCAGCAGTTACGCCGATTACACGGTCTATGGTGACCCCGCGCGCATCTTCAATCTCCTCGACGAGAGCGCCATCCGCAGCTTCGTGCACTTCCTGGTGGTCAACGGCCGGATCGTGGGCCTGTGGAAGCGCACCCTCAACCCGAAGTCGGTCGCCCTCGAACCCTTACTGTTCGAGCCCCTCACCCGGGCCGCCCAACGCGCCCTGATCCAGGCCGCCGCGCCCTTTGGCCGGTTCATGCAGCAGCCCGCCACCCTCGCCTTCGACTGACCCCGCCCGACCACCCATTCACCGCGGAGCACGCGGAGAGTACCATTCGCAATCCACTCACCGCGGAGCACGCAGAGCACGCGGAGAAAACCTCTCAACACCCCTTCACCGCGGAGGACACAAAGAGCGCGGAGAAAACCTTAAGCAGGTTCTCTCCGCGCCCTGGCCCTTCTTTCTCTTTCGATTTTCTTCGTGCCCCTTCGCGCCTTCGTGCCTTCGTGGTGACCGTGCGGTTAAGCCCTGCCCCCGCCTTTCTCCGCGTTCTCCGCGCGCTCCGCGGTAAAGTCTTACTCCTTCCCTTCTCCCGCCTTTCTCCGCGTTCTCCGCGCGCTCCGCGGTAAAGTCTTACTCCTTCCCTTCTCCCGCCTTTCTCCGCGTTCTCCGCGCGCTCCGCGGTGAATGGAAATAGGGCCGGTGCTTATGCCGGCGGGCGCCGCGTCGCCACCGGCTCCAAAATCTTGCGCCGCTCGGGCGTCAGCCGCGCCAGCAGTTCGGGCGAATAGCGGTAGCCGTAGCGCGTGTTGCCCCACAGCGGCCCATAACGGTAGATGACCACCCGCCGCTCGCCGGGGTTGGTGCGGGTCGAGGCGCCGTGCGAGATGGCGTCGCAGAACAGCAGCGCGTCGCCGCGGTTCAGGTGCACCTCCAGCGCGCCCTCCACGTTGTCAATCCGCTGGGTCTCGTCCCACCCAGCCTTCACCTGGGGATGAATCATGTTGGCCTTGTGGCTGCCCGGAATGACCATCGTGCCGCCGTCGCCGGGGCCGATGTCGCTTAGCGCCAGCAGCATGTTCACCTGCCCGGCCCGGAAGAAGCCGTTGACGAACCGGTACTGCCCGCGCATCACGCCGTTTTCGCTGCCGGTGTGGAACGGGAAGTACCCGCCCGACCGCCGGATGGACGCGAAGCACTCGTCAATGAACAGCCCTTCCACGTAGGAGCCATACTCGCCGCAGTAACGCAGCATCCGCTCGCGCCACGCCGGATGGTCGATCAGCTCCTCGAACGGCGCGCCGCCCTCGACGATGTTTTGCAGTTCGATGCCGGCGTTGCCGTTGTTGTCGAACCGCTGCACGTTGCCGCGCCAGTTCAGGTACTCCAGGTCCAGGTACGGCTCGAGGGCCTGATTAAGCCGGTCCACCAGGTCTGGCGAGACCGCGTTCTTGATGATGATGAAGCCGCGCAGGTCGAACAGGTAGTCTTGCAGGTCATATTTCTGGTCCATGTGCGTTGCGCCTCTGGCAGAAGGTTGGTTGAACGGTTCTCCGTATAGAATATACAATGATACCGTAAATCAAACACACTCGCCGGTGACATCCATCACCCCCGGCGCCTGCCCTCCGTTTCTTGACTTCCCCTCCCCCACGCCCTAGAATCACCTAGTGCCACTGCCCAATGGCACGGCGATCGCTGTCCGTCGCACCTATATACCTATACACCTACACACCCCCACACAGGTCTCCCATGTCCGACTTCCTCTTCCGCGGTTCCCTGCGCGACCTCGACCCCGACGTGTACGAACTCACCCAGCTCGAAGCCGAGCGCCAGTACCGCAAGCTGATCCTCATCGCCTCCGAATCCTCCGCGCCCCTGGCCGTCCGCGAGGCCCTCAGCTCCGCCTTCCAGAACATCTATGCCGAGGGCTACCCCGACGACGCCACCCGCTTCATGCCCGAGGATGAGCTCCTGGATTACGAGGCCCGCCTGGCCCACTACCGCCGCTACAGCGACCCGCGCTACTACAAGGGCGTCGAGTACGCCGACATCATTGAAGCCCTGGCCCGCCGCCGCTGCGCCGAGCTGTTCGCCGCCAATGGCTACTCCGCCGACCAGGTGTACGTCAACGTGCAGGCGCTCTCCGGCGCGCCCGCCAACAACGCCGTCTATCACGCCCTGGTCAACCCTGGCGACACCGTCATGGGCATGAACCTGCTCTTCGGCGGCCACCTCACCCACGGCTCCGCCGCCAACCGCTCCGGCAAGCTCTACAAGATCGTCCCCTACACCATCGACCCCGTCACCCAGAAGATCGACATGGACGAGGTGGAGCGCCTCGCGAAAGAGCACAAGCCCAAGATGATCATCGTGGGCTACTCCTCCTACCCCTGGGCGGCGGACTTTAAGCGCTTCCGCCAGATCGCCGATGGGGTGGGGGCCTACCTGCTGGCCGATATGGCCCACGTCGCCGGTCTCATCGCCGCCGGGGTCTATCCCAACCCGGTCGGCATCGCCCACGTCGTCACCTTCACCACCCACAAGACCCTCACCGGCCCGCGCGGCGCGTGCATCCTCACTACCGACGCCGCCCTCTCGCGCCGCATCGACCGCGCCGTCTTCCCCGGCGAGCAGGGCGGCCCGCACGTCAACGTCTTCGGCGCGCTGGCCGCCACCCTCAAGCTGGCCACGATGCCCGAGTTCAAGGAGCTCCAGGTCCAGACCGTCAAGAACGCCGTGCGCTTCGCGGCGCAGATGGCCGACCACGGCTTCACCAT
>CAZCEC010000119.1:4072-11296 GCA_964497615.1 uncultured Anaerolineales bacterium
ACGTGGACTGCAAATCCGTCCGCGGCCCCGATGGCACGCCCCTGATGGGCGACATGGCCGCCCGCATCCTCGACCTGGCCGGCATCGTCACCAACCGCAACACCATCCCCGGCGACGTGTCCGCCGCGACTCCCTCCGGCCTGCGCATCGGCACGCCCTGGATCACCCAGCGCGGCTTTAAGGAAGCGGAGATCGACCAGCTCGCCGCCGCGATGGCGCAGACGCTCAACGCCTGCCAGCCTTTCGCGTATCCCGGCCGCAAGGGCGATCTGTTCCGCGCCCGGGTGGACTTTGACGCGTTCAACGACGCCAAGCTGAAGGTGCGCGCCCTGGCCCAGCAGGCGGGCATTGACTTTGACCCGCCCGCGCACGGCTATCCCCACTTCTTCTTCCTTGACGATCCCGTTCCCGCCGCGCCGTTCGTTAACATTCAGGTCGCGGGCGAGCGCGCCGCCGAGTTCCTCTACTGGGCCACCACCAGCGATGTCTATGCCCTCCAGCCGGGCGCGGCCCAACCCGCCCGCCTCTACACCCCGCAAGGCCAGGTGGCCGGCGGCCTCACCCGCGACTTCGCCGGCTTCATCCTCACCGTGCCCGCGGACCGCGCCGCCCTCGTCCTCACCTGGCTGCGCGATCTCTCCGACGGCTTTGTGGCCTTCGACCCCTCCGACCCCTACCGCAAGCTGCCCGGCCCCATCCTCATCCGGCAGATGCTCCCCTCCCCTGGCGGGGGAGGGGCCGGGGGTGAGGGCGAGGTGCGCGACCCTGCCAGCCCCCCTCCAGGCGACGACCACGCCGAAGACAAGCCCTGGTTCATCGGCGCCTCCATCTGGGCCGTGGATGCGCCCGCGCAACTGCCCTCCTTCAAGTGGGAAGAGCCTGCCGACCCGCCCCTGCGCCGCACCGCCCTCTACGACACGCACAAGGCCCTGGGCGGGCGCATGGTGCCCTTCGCCGGCTGGGAGATGCCCGTCCAATACACCGGCGTCAAGGAAGAGCACGACGCCACCCGCACCGCCGCCGGCCTGTTCGACGTGAGCCACATGGGCGTGTGGGAGGCCGCCGGCCCCACCGCCGCCGCCTTCCTGGATGCCCTGGTGACCAACGAAGTCTCCGCACTGGCCCCCGGCGAAAGCATGTACGCCCAGATTCTCGCGCCCGACGCCCATGTGCTCGACGACTGCTACGTCTACTGCCGCGCGCCCGAGCAATACCTGTTCGTGGTCAACGCCAGCAACGACGACAAGGACTGGGCCTGGGCCAATGCCGTCCTGCGCGGCGAGGTGCTGGTGGACCACGACCGCCCGTGGGCCAAAGTCCCCGGCCGCGAGGGCCTCACCCTGCGCGACCTGCGCGCCCCCTCCTCCGGCGCCGACATGCGCGTGGACATCGCCCTGCAAGGCCCTAAGGCCCGCGACATCCTGCTCGCCCTCGGCGCGGACCCCGCCACCGCCCGCCGCGTCAAGGCCCTCAAGCGCACCCAGTTGTGCGATGCCGTGATCGGCGGCTTTGATTTAGTGGCCGCCCGCACCGGCTACACCGGCGAGACGATGGGTTTTGAGCTGTTCGTCCACCCCGACCGCGCCGTGGACCTGTGGAACGCGCTCATGCAGGCCGGCGAGCCTTTCGGCCTCAAGCCCTGCGGCCTGGCCGCCCGCGACTCGCTCCGCACCGAGGCTGGCCTGCCGCTCTACGGCGAGGAGATGGCGGGCGTGCTGGACCTGGGCGTGGGCGACGCCGGCTTCGAGAGCTACGTCAAGACCCACAAGCCCTGGTTCATCGGCCGCCGCGCCTTCCTGGAGCAGGAAAAGCAGCGCAAGGCCGAGGTGGTGCGCTTCCGCTTCAACACCAAGTCCGGCCGCATGGCCCACTACGGCGACCCGATCGTGGACGACAAGGGCCGCGTCATCGGCCAGGTGACAAGCTGCTCGATTGACACCGAGGGCTACCGCTTGGGCCAGGCTTACATTGAGAACAAATACACCGCCGAAGGCACGCCCATCGCCGTCTTCCAATCGGCCAGCGACAAGCCCGAGAAAGCGCGCAAGGGCCTGAAAATGGGCGAGAAGGTGACACTGCCGGAGCCGGCCACGGTGCTGAGCCGCTTCCCCAAGCGGAAGGCAGGGTGAGTGCCTGCTATAATGATATGAACTATGCCAGCGACAGGCAGGCTAATATGGCCATCAATTCCCTGGATGAACTGATTGAGATCACGCCTGGCGTGCGCAGCGGCCAGCCCCGCATTGCCGGGCGTCGGATCACGGTGGCAGACATCGCCATCTGGCATGAGTATCATGGCTGGGGCGCCGACCGGATTGCCACCGAATTTGAACTTTCGCTGGCCCAGGTCCATGCGGCCTTGGCTTACTACTATGCGCATCGTGATGAAATTCAGGACTCGATAAAGCAAGA
Organism: uncultured Anaerolineales bacterium; assembly: GCA_964497615.1. GTDB lineage: Bacteria > Chloroflexota > Anaerolineae > Anaerolineales > UBA6663 > CAZCEC01. The sequence continues at coordinate 6,485 of CAZCEC010000119.1, forward strand.
GCAGTCCTTGGCGGAAGCGATACGCAAAGCTAACCCATCGCTCGTCATCGACAGATTGCGTGGCCAGTAACCCAAAATTCTACACCGACGAGAACGTTCCGGCCGCAGTAGCGGCCGGTCTGCGATTGCGTGGAGTGGACGTGGTCACGGCACCCGAAGCCGGGCTGCTCGGAGTTGGCGATGAGGTTCATCTGGCATTCGCCATCCGCGAAAACCGCATCCTGTTTACGCGCGACGTTGACTTTGTCATTCTGGGACAGAGCAACCTTGATCACCCCGGCATCGTTTATGCGACGCGGCCCTTATCCATCGGAGACGTCGTTGGTGAACTCTTGCTGATTCACGGAGCCTCCTTTCCAGATGAGCTGCGCGGGCGCATTTATTACATCTGATGGAACTATCTAAGGAAAAAGAAACCCTCTTCGTCCCCCTCCTCGGCAAGGCCGAAGAGTCCCGCCGCCCCAACCCCATCCTCCGCGACCCCAAGGCCGAAGAGATCCTCAAGACCGTCAACTACGACTTCTCCAAGCTCAACGTCCCCATCCAGTCGCGCACCACCCTCGCCATGCGCGCCAAGAAGCTCGACGACCTCGTGCGCGCCTACCTCACGTCCGCGCCTGCTAATCCATTAGTCCTCCACCTCGGCTGCGGCCTCGACAGCCGCATCCTGCGCACCGGCAATCCCCCCGTCCCCTGGTACGACCTCGACTACCCCGCCGTCATCGAGCTGCGCCGCCAGTTCTACGCCGAGACCGAGACCTACCACATGCTCGGCTCGTCCGTCACCGACTATGCCTGGATGGACAATGTCAGCGGCAGCGGCCCCGCCATGATCGTCGCCGAAGGTCTCCTCATGTACCTGCGTCCCGAGGCCGTCCGCGAACTCGTCCTACGCCTCCGCGAGCGCTTCCCCGGCAGCGAACTGGCCTTCGACGCCTTCAGTCTCACCACCGTCCGCCGCATCAGCCGCCACCCGTCCATCAAAAAGACCGGCGCCGAAATCCATTGGGGCCTGGACGACCCGCGCGAGCTGGAGACCTGGGCGCCCGGCATCCAACTCCTCGAAGTTTGGCCCTTCACCGCCTCGCCCGACATCGGCAAGCTGGGCCTGGGCTTCCGGCTCATGTTCCGTCTCATGGGCGCGATCCCCGCCGCCCAAAAGGCGCACCGCGTTTTCCGCTACCGGCTCTAATCGCGCCAACCCCAACAAACTTCATCCGCGCTTGGGGGGCTGTGCATCACCGGTATCCACTGTCGTGCTGAGCGCGAATGACAGCCCGACTGGTTTCGTCTCCCTTTCGCGCGCGAAGCACCTCATTGTTCCATCGTCGATACCCTTCGCGCGCCGCCCGACCGCCAGTTCACGGTTGTGCTGCCAGCGCTCAGGGTGACAGCGATACAACGAAGTCATCATGGCTATTACTGCCATGTTGGCCCACGCGGCGGCGGCGCTCAGCGCGAATGCCAGCAACCCCGGTCTACCGCCCCTGCCGCGCGCGAAATCGCATTGAGTCATCCTCGATACCCTTCGCGCGCCCCCTCGTGCGCCAACTCCGGTTGCCGAATCAGGCGTTCAGGGTGACAATGACTCACCGCTTTCACTGATCTCCTTGTTTGCGCTGATCTCACTGTCGTGTTGAGCGCGAATGCCAGCAACTAGTGCCTCCCGCCCCACTCGCGCGCGAAACACCTCATAGAAAGTTGCGCCGAAGATACCTCGATGACGCCTCCTGCCTTGACTCAAATCACCCTCGGCCGCCACACCCGCGCCGTCGTCCTCGAGAGCGACCTCCTCTCCACCACCGTCGTCCTCGACCAGGGTGCCGACCTCCTTTCCCTCACCTACAAGCCCAAGGCCACCGACGTGCTCTTCAAGGTCCCGCGCCCCCCGCGCGAGCACGGCGTCGGCGCCCCGCCCACCGGCGACTCCTTCGCCCAGTGGCTGGCCTACTACCCCGGCGGCTGGCAGACCATCTTCCCCAACTTCGGCCCCGCCAACGACTACCAGGGTGCCACCCTCGACTTCCACGGCGAGGCCGCCCGCGTCCCCTGGCAGGTCGTCTCCGTCGAGAACACCGCTGACGCCCTCACCCTGACCCTCGGCGTCACCCTGCTCAAATGCCCCTTCCGACTGGAGCGCACTCTCTCGTTGCGCGCCGGCTCGCCCGCCCTCGCCATTACCGAGACCATCACCAACACCGGCGTGGACCCGGCCGCCTGCATGTGGGGCCATCACCCCGCCTTCGGCGCGCCCTTCCTCTCGCCCGAGTGCTTCATCGACACCGGCGCGCAGTCCATCGAGTCCGACGACGACTACCGCGTCCCCGGCAACGACATGCCCCTCGGCCACACCTGGGCCTGGCCCCACGTCACCGACACGCAGGGCAGGGCGGTGGACCTCTCGCGCATCCCGCCGCCCGATGACGGCCACGCGCGCGTGCTTTGGCTCAAGGACTTCCGCGACGCCTGGTACGCCATCACCAACCCCGCCCTCGGCTTCGGCGTTGGCCTGGCCTGGGACGGCAGCGTCTTCCCCTACGCCGCCTTCTGGCAAGAGACCGGCGGCACCCGCGACCACCCCTGGTACGGCGCCGCCTACGTCACCGCCATCGAGCCCAACGCCAGCTACCCCGCCCACGGCCTGACGACGGTCATGCAGAAGACCGGCACGCATCTCACCGTCGCGCCCGGCGAGAGCCGTTCAGTCAATATGGTGGCTGTGTTCTACGAAGGAAATCAGCGCGTCGCGAAGATCGACGCCGAAGGCACGGTAACTCGAAGTTAAGACCTGCCAGGTTTGCGGGCCGCACGCCTAGGCTAGCGCACAACCAAACCTGGCAGGTCTCGTCGAGGAAGATTCAACGTTAAGATCGGTCTATACCAATATCGCCCGCTCCGGCGTAAACCCCTCCGGCCACACCGTCGCCTCGTCGTACGTCGCGTCGGTCAGGATCGCCCCCCACAGCGTCGCCCCCGCGAACACCGCCCCGCGCAAGTTGGCCCGGTCGAGATTGGCATAGCCCAGGTCCGCCTTGCTCAGGTCCGCGCCCGATAGGTCCGCGTCCCGCAGGTTGGCGTTCCGCAGCCCCGCCCGCTCCAGCTTGGCCCCGCGCAAGTTGGCAAAGGGCAGTTGGGCGCGCTCCAGCCCCGCGCCCACCAGCACCGCCTCCGATAAATCCGCCTCGCTTAGATCGGCTTCATAGAGCACCGCGCCGCGCATCTCAGCCTGCGCCAAGATCGCCCGCGCCAGTTGCGCCCGCACCAGCAGCGCATAGGACAAATTCGCCCCTCGCAAATTCGCCCCCTTCAGCGCCGCGCCCGAGAGATCGCGTTCGCGCAGGTCAGCCCCTTCTTGGTCCATTGGCAGCATCAGCTTTCACGCAATCGAAGAAAATCGTGCCCTCAATATATCACCAACCCGATTCCCGGCCCACCTGCACCCGCCGCCCCGCCTGCTGCATCCGCGTCCACTTGACACCCGACACTTGACACTCGACACGTTCTACGCGCCCCGCTCCACCACGCTCTTCGCCACCGCCCGCACCGCCTTCCGCCGCACCCGCGCGAACGTGCTCTCGGCCACGAACAGCCGCGCCGTGATCTCGCGGTTTGGTATATCCTCCACATACGCCAGGTGCACCGTGGCATACCCCTGCCACTCGCGCGGCAGCGGCTCTTTGGGCATTTGGCCCGGCGGGCGCAGCCCCTCAATCGCCGCCTCCAGCCGTTCGCGCAGCGCCTTGCCCCGCGCCACGTGCGTCTCGCCCGTTAGCCCCAGCCGCGCCACCAGCGGGCTTTCGCCCAGCGCCGCATAGTCCGCCAGCTTGCGCAGCGCGTCCTCCACCTCGCCCACCAATTCGTCGGGCACGGGCGCGGCCAGGATGGCGCGCAGGTCGTCGGCGGCGGTTTGCAGTTCCACCTCGCGCGTGGGCACCTCCGCCGCAATGCGCGTCAGGGTCTCGCGCTCGTCTTCCTGCTGGCGCTGGGCTGGCGCCACCCGGCTCACCCAGTCGGCCATCTCCACCAGCAGCGCCAGGTCCTGCTCGGCGTAGTCGCCGTGCGGCGTGCGCGGCCCCAGCCCCACCACCCCCACCACGTCATCGCCCAGGAAGGCGGGCGCCAGCACCGCCGCCTGGTCCTGCCACTCGGCGCTGGGTTTGCCCACATCCCCGGCGGGCAGCGCGTCCGGGGGCAGGGGGGTGCCGGGCGGCAGCGAATGCAGGCTGGCCGCCACCCGGTACGCGCCATCCTCCGCCAGGGCCACAAACCCGCCCGAGGCCCGCACCGTCTGGCACAACAAGTTCAGCCCCGCTTGCAGCCGCGCCTCGTTGGCGCCCGCGCTGCCCACGTCATGCGCCAGCCGCCGCAACTGCTGGCGCAGCCCGCCATCCGCGCGATACAGCAGGCCCTCCAGAAAGCCGCGCACCCGGTCGTAGGCCGCGTGCGAGAGCACCGCCAGCACCAGCACCAGCGCCACCACGGCCGCCGATTCCGTCACCGCCCAGGCCACCAGCGCATACCCCAGGCTCAGCAGCCCAATCGCCAGCCCAGAGATGGGGAAGTCCTGCAAGGTGGTGCGCCGCTCCACCAGCACCTGGTGGCGCGCAATGGCATAACTGAAGATCGCCAGCGCCCCCACCAGCAGCAGGTCCTGCCCGATGCGCGGCAGCGGCGGCAGCAGGTTGATCAGCAAGTACGCGGCGATGGCCGGCCCCACCCCCACCAGGGTCGCCGCCAGGAACAGCTTCTGATACGGCCCCACCTCCAACTGCACCCCGCGCCACAAATGCGCCGCCGTGATCACGGCCAGCA
>CAZCEC010000120.1:0-6299 GCA_964497615.1 uncultured Anaerolineales bacterium
AGGGGCGGGGGGACACGGGGGATGCGGGGGGTACAAGGGGCATAAAGGGAATAAGGGGTATGGGGGGAGGGGGACGCGGGGGCAGTTGAGGGGGTGGCGAGTGGCCACGGACAACGAGTGGACCACGGAGGAACGGTGGGCCACGAGCGAAGAGTGGGCCGCGGATGAACGGTGGGCCACGGTGGAACAGTGGGCCAGCGATGAACGGTGGACCACAGAGGAAGCGTGGGCCACGGATGAGCGAGGAGGTTGGGTATGTTTTTAGAGGCGATTGCGACACGGCGGATACGGCTGCTGGCGGCGGGGATTTCGCCGAAGAAGGCGAAGATCCGCAACCTGGAGAAGCCGTTTCTGGACCCGCGCGGCTCGATTGAGGTGTCGTTCAACCCGGCCAGCATCCGGTATTCCTCGTCGCCGCAATATGACTCGGCCAAGCAGCCGAGCACGGATTCGGGCTACCGGATGTTTTACACCGGCAACGTGGCCCCGGCGCTGGACATGGACCTGCTGTTCGACACGACCATCACCGGCGACGACGTGCGCGAGAAGTACATTGACTTTCTGGTGGACTTGACGCGGCCGGTGCCGGACAGCGACCCGATGCAGACGCCCAAGTGCATGTTCACCTGGGGCGACTTTACGCGCGGCGATTATTTGTCGTTCGAGGCGGTGCTGTGCAATCTGCGCGTGAACTATACCTACTTCCTGGCGAACGGGCGGCCGGTGCGGGCGGAGGTGGATGTGACCTTCAAGGCGCCGGAGGACGTGGCCGGCGGCACCAACCCCACTTCCCGCAGCGAGGCGCGGCGGGTGTGGACGGTGGTGCAGGGGCAGACGCTGGACTGGATCGCCTTTCAGGAATATGGCGACTCGGCGGCGTGGCGGCACATTGCGCGCGAGAACAACATTCAGAACCCGCGCGTGCTGAAGCCGGGGACGGTGCTGCGGCTGACGCCGTTGAAGTGAGGGTCGCTCGGGCAGGTGGAAGGTGTGCAAGTGGGTGAGTGGGTAAGTGGGCAGGTGGGGGTGTGAACTGGTGAGTGCAGCGGGTGCATGAGCGAGGACAAGCGGCATGACTGACGAGATGCGCACCGATCTGGTGATCAAGATCGGTGGCACGGCGCAAACCGAGATGCTCGATGAGGTCATCGAGGTCATCGTGGACAGCAATCTGCATTTGCCGTCCATGGCGACCATCGAGCTGTTCGACACCACCATGGAGTGGATCGACGACACGGCGATTGACATCGGCAAGCCGCTGGAGATTACGTTCGAGGCGCCGGAGTTTGACGAGGGCGCGGAGGGCACGCCGCGGGTGCTGTTCAAGGGCGAGATTACGTCGCTGGAGCCAGTGTACCAGCCGGGCGGCAAGGTGACGATGCTGATCCGGGGATACGACCAGACGCACCGGCTGCACCTGGGCAAGCGCACGCGGACGTTCCTGGACAAGAGCGACGGCGACATCGCTAAGGACGTGGCGGGGGCGTCGGGGCTGACGCCGGACGTGGACGCGACCGCGCCGGTGTTCCCGTACATCTTGCAGCACAACCAGACGAACATGGAGTTCCTGCAAGCGCGGGCGGCGCGGATCGGGTATTGGGTGTATGCCAGCGAGGGCAAGCTGCACTTCAAGAAGCCCAGCGCCACCTTCCCAGCGGGCACCAAGCTGAGCTATGGCGCTGAGCTGATCGAGTTCCGGCCGCGGCTGTCGGCGGTGTCGCAGCCGAGCAAGAGCGTGGCGACGGGCTGGGACATCAAGACCAAGAAGACGGTGGAAGCGAAGGTGACCACGGCCACCAAGCTGGCCAAGACCGGGGTGAGCAAGGCGCCGGGGGCGATTGCCAAGAGCGCCTTCAAGGTGAGCGACGCGGAGGCGCACCTGGTGCACACGGCGCCGAGCGACGCCAAGGACGCCACGGCGATTGCGACGGCGGCGCTGGAGAGCGTGGCCAGCGAGGCGTGGCACGCCGAGGGCGAGTGCTTTGGCGAGACGCGGCTAATGGCCGGAACGTGGGTGGAGATCGACGGCTGCGGGACGCGCTTCAGCGGCAAGTACCTGGTGACCTCGGCCACGCACGTCTACAAGAGCGGCAACTACCGGACGAAGTTCGTGGTGAGCGGCCACCTGCCCTTCACCTTCAGCCATCTGGTGGGCAACGGCGGCGGGGGGCAGTATGACCGGGTGTGGGCCGACATGCCAGGCGTGACAGTGGGAGTGGTGACCAACACCAAGGACAAGGACGGGATGGGCCGGGTGAAGGTGAAGTTCCCGTGGCTGCCCAAGTTCAAGGGGGCCGACATCGAGAGCGCCTGGGCGCGCGTCTCGGCGCCGATGGCGGGCAACAAGCGCGGGATGATGTTCATGCCGGCGGTGAACGACGAGGTGCTGGTGGCGTTTGAGCACGGCGACCCGAACGCGCCCTACGTCCTGGGCGGGCTGTGGAACGGGAAGGACAAGACGCCGCTGACGACGGACGAGGCCAGCAAGGACGGCGCCACGCAGCAGCACATCATCAAGACGGCCTCGGGGCACGTCATCATCCTGGACGACACCAAGAACAAGGAGTCGATCACGATCAAGGACAAGACCACCAAGAACCTGATCATCATCGACTCGAAGCAGAACACCATCACCATCAAGGCCGAGAAGGATATGGTGTTCGAGGCCAAGGGCAAGATCACGATGAAGGCGGCGCAGGACATCCTGTTTGAAGGGCTGAACGTGAAGGTGAAGGCCAAGGCCAGCTACGAGCTGGACGCGAAGGCGGGCATCAAGCTCAAGACGAATGCGGTGGCCAAGATCGAGGCGACCAAGCTGGAGGCCACCGGCAAGGCGGGGGTGACGCTGAAGACGGCCGGCATGGGGATTGTGGACATTTCGCCGGCCAAGGTAGCGATCAACAATGGCGCGCTGGAGGTGATGTAGATGCCGGGGTTCCTGCTGACGATGAGCGCGGCGGTGCAGTGCTCGCACGGGGGCAAGGCGAATTTCGCGGCGCCCAACCCGCGGGTGAAGATCATGGGCACGCCGGTGCCGATGTCGGCGCCGCCGGTGGTGATTGCCGGGTGCGCCTTTCCGCCGCCGCCGGTGGCCAACGGCCCGTGCGTGACGGCCAACTGGATCCCGCCGACGCACACGCTGCGGGTGAAGAGCATGGGGCAGGGGCTGGTGTGCCAAAGCTCGCAGGCGATTGCGGTGCCGACCGGGACGCCGACGATCATCGCCTTTGCCGGGCAGGTGCGCGTGAAGGGCATGTAGGATGGACGACGATATTCGCAACCGCGAGTTCCTGGGGAAGGGGCTGGCCTTCCCGCTGCAATTCAACCCGCGGGGCGAGATCGCGCTGGCGAACGGGGAGCGCGACATCGCCCAGTCGATCCACCTGATCCTGAGCACGATTCCGGGCGAGCGGCCGATGCGGCCGGAGTTTGGCTGCCGGGCGTGGGAGCTGGTGTTTGCCCCGGCGGACGCGGAGACGAGCAGCCTGATGTCGTATTACATCACGGATGCGCTGAAGTTCTGGGAGCCGCGCATCGAGGTGATGAAGGTGGAGATTTTCCGCGACACGGGGGATAACGGCGGGCTGCTGGCCGAGATCCACTATGAGATCAAGGCCTCGCATGACCCGCGCAGCATTGTGTATCCGTTCTTCATCGTGGAAGAAGAGCCGCCGGTTTAGGAAGTGCCGGGTGTCAAGTGTCGGGTGTCACGTGACGACCGACGACGGACGAAGGACGAGACACGAAGACTTGGCACGTGACACTTGATACGTGACACATGATCTTACGAGGACGTTATGCCTTTACCCGAACCAATCCTGGATGACCTGCGCTTTCAGCGCGACCTGGTGGACGAGGCGCGGCGGCGCATCATCCGCTACTGCCCGGAGTGGACGGACTACAACGTCAGCGATCCGGGCATCACGCTGATCGAGCTGTTCGCGTGGATGACGGAGATGATCGTCTACCGGCTGAACCTGGTGCCGGAGAAGAACCACATCAAGTTCATGGACCTGCTGGGGGTGCAGCTCCAGCCGGCCAACAGCGCGCGGGCGGAGCTGACCTTCCGGCTGTCGGCCCCCTTCCCCATCTCGTCGGAGGATGACACGACGGCGCTGGTGCCGCTGGGGACGGAAGTGTCCACGCGGGCGACGGAGGAAGCGCCGGAGGTGACCTTTACCACCGACGAGAAGCTGACGGTGGTGGGGCCGAAGCTGACGCACGTGCGCTCGGGGGACGAGTTCAACAAGAACTATCTGCCGCGGCTGAACGCGGGGGTGGAGATTTTCTACGCCTTCTCGCGGCCGCGCCCGCGGCTGGGCGACACGTTCTACCTGGGGTTTGACGACGCGGCCAACATCGCCGGGCACGTGCTGCGGCTGGACTTTGAGAACGAGGAGACGCAGGCGACGGGCGTGCGGCGCGCCAACCCGCCGCTGGTGTGGGAGATTTCGACGGGCGAGGGGCGCTGGGAGGAAGTGGAGCCGAGCAGCTTCCGCGACGAGCAGGACACGACCGGCGGGCTGAACAACGCCTCCGGGTCGATGACGTTCTACCTGCCGCTGAACGCGCTGCCGAACACGGTGCAGGGGCGGACGGCCTTCTGGCTGCGGTGCCGGCTGGAACAGCGGCGGCGCGACCAGCCGATGTACAGCCAGTCGCCGCGCATCAAGCACGTGCAAGCGTTTGCGCTGGGGGCGACGACGCGGGCGACGCACGCGGTGCTGGTGAAGGATGAGTACCTGGGCAACAGCGAGGGCGAGCCGGGGCAGACCTTCCGGCTGTTGAACGCGCCGGTGCTGGCGCTGCGCGAGGGCGAGACCTTGACGGTGGAGGAGAAGCGCGACGGCGAGCTGGTGCCCATCCCGTGGGAGCTGGTGCCGGACTTTTCCAACTCCAACCGCTATGACCGGCACTACACGCTGGACACGGCCACGGGCGAAATCGCGTTTGGGCCGGGCATCCGCCAGCCGGACGGGTCGGTGCGGCAGTATGGGCGCGTGCCGGAGGCCGGGCGGGCGATTGTGTTCACGCAGTACCGCTTTGGGGGCGGCGTGGCCGGGAACGTGCCCGCCGGGCGCATCCAGATGCTGAAAAGCGCGGTGCCGTACATTGACACGGTGAGCAACCTGCGGCGGGCGGAGGGCGGGCGCGACCAGGAGACGCTGGACGAGGCCAAGATGCGGGCGCGGCGCGAGGTGCGCGCCCAGCAGCGGGCGGTGACGGCGGAAGACTACGCGGTGCTGGCCAAGGCCACCAGCCGCAGTATTGCGCGGGTGAAGTGCGTGTCGCCCAGCCGGACCAACGCCGACGGCACGCCCACCAACCTGCCGCCGGGGATGCTGGAACTGCTGGTGGTGCCGGCCGTGTTCGATGCCGTCCGCAACCACGACCAGGCCAAGCTGGCGCTGGACCCAACCATGATCCAGGCGGTGGAGAAGCACCTGGAGCCGTACCGGCTGTTGACGACGACGGTGCGGGTGCGCGAGCCGCGCTACCTGGGGGTGAAGGTGTACGCCGAGATCGTGGTGACGGAGTTTGCCGACCCGGAGACGGTGCGGGTGGCGGTGCGCGAGGCGCTGAACCAGTTCATCGCGCCGCTGGACATTGTGCCGGAGGGCACGCCCAAGGACGAGCTGATGGGCGAGCGCTGGGACGGCTGGCCGTTTGGACGGGCGCTGTTCATTGCGGAGATTTTCTCGATCATCCAGCGGCTGCAAGGGGTGAAGCATGTGCTGGATGTGCGGCTGAGCCAGCGGGCGCTCTCGCCGCGCGACGAGGCGCCGCAGCGGGGCGAGGCGCTGGCGCTGGCGGTGGTGACGCCCGAAAGCGGGGTGGAGCCGGAGGTGATTGAGCCGCCGCTGACGGCGGTGAGCGGGCGGCGGCTGGAGATTCCGGTGGACACGCTGTTGTGCTCGCTGGAGCATGAGATTCGGGTGGTGGAGCTGTAATGGAAGGACCTATCCCCCCGGCCCCCTTCCCGGCACGGGAAGGGGGAGATTCGGATGACGGTTCCACCGCGCTGGTGCCGATTGACGGGGGGGCGGTGACGGTGCGCGGGGGGGCACGGGAGCCGGCGCGGGTGGCGCATGTGGCGGGGACGAACCGGCGCTACCCCGGCGAGCCGGTGACGTTCTATACGCAGGTGGAGGCGGTGCGGGCGCTGGCGGGGGTGCGGGTGCAGATCAGCGTGCCGCCGGAGCTGACGCTGAAGGATTACACCGCGTCCCTCAGCCACGGGGAGGCGCCGCCCGAGGTGGTGGTGCCGGTAGACGCGTACTGGCCGGTCAGGAAGGGCA
>CAZCEC010000120.1:6309-11238 GCA_964497615.1 uncultured Anaerolineales bacterium
GCTACCGGTATGTGGTGTGGGAGGCGGGGCGCCGGCTGGCGGCGGGCGAGGTGCTGGAGTATGAGACGACGGCGACGGTGCGCCCGACCCAGGAGAACCTGGAGATCGAGAGCGAGGCGCGGGTGAGCCTGACCGGGCGGGACGAGCCCCTGACGGAGACGGCGGCGATCCTGGTGGCGGCCCAGGGGCGGTATCTGGCGCATTTGCCGCGGGTGTACCAGGAGCAGGATGAGCTGATGGGCCGGTTCCTGATGCTGTTCGAGAGCTTCTGGGCGCCCATCGAGAGCCAGATTGACGGGATTCACTATTACCTGGACCCGGAGTTTACGCCGACGGAGCTGCTGCCGTGGCTGGCGACGTGGGTGGACCTGAGCCTGGACGACCGCTGGCCGGAGGAGAAGCGCCGGAAGTTGTTGCGGGCGGCGGTGGGACTGTACCGCAAGCGCGGCACGCGGGCGGGCTTGCAGGAGTATTTAGAGATTTATACCGGGGCGCGGGTGCAGATCTCGGAGCATGGGGCGAACAATTTTACGCTGGGGCCGGAGGCGCGGCTGGGGCCGGGGGTGGCGCTGGGTACGATCAATATGCCGCACACGTTTACGGTGACGGTGTTCTTGAACACCGAGGCGCTGCGCGGGGCGGACGGGGGCCGGGCCGACCGGGTGCGGTCTGAGAGCGAGGCGCGGCGGATGATCGAGACCATTATCGAGGCGGAGAAGCCGGCGCATACGAGCTATCAGTTGCGGTTCCAGGCGGTGTAGGGCGTTTCACCGCGGAGGGCGCGGAGAAGGACGAGAACGGCGTTTCACCGCGGAGGGCGTGGGGCACCAGTTGATGGGAGGGCGAGGAGGCGACGTGACCGCCCTCGCCCGGAGCTGAAGGCTCCGGGCTATCCCCACTCCGCTTCGCTGCGGGGGACGGGTGAGCGACGCCCGGTCAACCGGGCTTAGTGCAGAAACAGATGACCTGTTCGGGATGGCGTAGTCCGGCCCTTTACGGGCCAGCCCGCGGCCATGAAGGCCGCGACTTCGGGTGTTCCTACCACGTCATCTGACACGGCATTAGGAACTGGTGGACCGGACTTAGGAACTGGTAGACCAGACTTTGAAACAGATGAACCAGGGTTCCCAAGCGCGTGCCGGAGTACGTGTAGGCCGGATGGCACGCAGGTTGAAGCAGGAACAGCAGAGGATATGACAGTGACTGAAAACGAACCTATCACTTCACTTCCGCGGCGGCGGGTGCACGCGATGGACGGCATGGCCGTGACGGCGGAGGTGTGGCACGAGTCGCACGAGTATCACCGGCGGCACGCGCAGATGCACGCGCTGTATGGGCACGGGCCGGGCATCCTGGGCGGGCTGGAGGTGGTGGCCGGCGACCCGCCGGACACGACGGTCTATATCCGGCCGGGACTGGCGGTGGACCCGCTGGGGCAGCCCATCATCCTGAACGAGCCGCTGACGTACGACATCGCGGCGGCGGGGGAGGGGCCGCTGTATTTGCTGTTGACCTACAGCGAGAGCCTGCCGCGCCCGGTGCAGTCGGACGGGGTGCTGCCGGAAGGCTCGCCGATGTTTGTGCACAGCGAGTATGGGGTGGATGCGGTGACCAGCCTGCCGCGCGGGCCGCACGTGGAACTGGCGCGGGTGCGGCGCAGCGGGCGGGGGGCGACGGTGACGAACGCCCGCGACAATCAGGCGCCGGGGACGGACGAGATTGACCTGCGCTTCCGGCGGCAGGCGGGGCTGAAGGTGGCGACGCCGGCCAGCCTGGGCGTGGCGCATGTTGGGGGGACGGGAGACCGGCACACGCGCGGGGCGCGGTACCTGGCGCAGGCCCTGCGCGGCGCGGGCCGGGCCGTGTGGGTGGATGATGCGGTGACGCTGGGGCCGGGGCTGGAGAGCTATAGCCTGCTGTATCTGGTGGCGCATAACGGGTTCAACCTGGCGACGGACGAGATGAACGCGCTGTACAACTACGTGCAGGGCGGCGGGACGGTGCTGGCCGAGGCGTGCCGGCGCGAGGCCAAGCCGGCCACGGCGGCGGAGAAGGCGCTGAACGATTTGTTTGGGACGCTGGGGCTGAAGCTGGAGGAGGTGACTCCGGGCCACGCGCTGCTGACGGAGCCGAATCTGTTCGCGGCGCCGCCGGCCGGGTTCGAGACGGATGCGGCGGCGGGGGTACGCGTGGGCGGGGGCGTGATCTTCACGACGGCGGATTATGGGTGCCTGTGGCAGGGGGAGCGGCGCAGCGGGGCGGCGGGGCGCGAGGCGATCCGCGCGGCGCACGAGTTTGGGGCGAACATGCTGGCGTATGCGGAGGGGCGGCGGCCGGGAGCGGTGAGCGTACGGTGAGAGTGTATTCCAGCCGGCCCGAAGACCCGAGGTAGCCGGCGAATAGAATTCGCGCCTGGAGGCCTGCGGCCGCCGCGTCCCCAGCCCGTTGGGCCGCCATGGTCTTCAGGGACGCAGGATGCTTGTCTGAGATGCCTCCAACTCTCAGTATGGTGTATGACGATTGAATGGCAATAGTTGTCCGTGACTAATTACGACGAAGTCCCCTACCCTAACCTATCGCATGTGCAGAGCCATCCGGATTCGATTGCGACGCTGGCGCTGCTGCTGGGGCTGAGGCCGGCGCCGGTGGAGCAGTGCCGCGTGCTGGAGATCGGGTGCGCGATGGGGGGGAACTTGCTGCCGATGGCGCAGGGCCTGCCGGACAGCACGTTTGTGGGGATTGACTATTCGGCGGTGCAGATCGAGGCCGGCCAGCAGGCGCTGAAGGCGCTGGGGCTGGATAACACGCGGCTATTGCACCTGGACATCATGGACGTGACGCCCGAGTTGGGCGAGTTCGATTACATCCTGGCGCACGGGGTGTACTCGTGGGTGCCGGAGCCGGTGCGCGACCAACTGCTGAAAGTCTGCCAGCAGAACCTGGCCCCCAACGGGCTGGCGTATGTGAGCTACAACGTCTATCCCGGCTGGCACATGCTCCAGTCGCTGCGGGAGATGATGCTGTACCACATCCGCGAGCTGACGGAGCCGGCCGAGCGGGCGGCGCAGGCGCGCAGCCTGCTCAACTTCCTGGCCGAGTCGGTGCCGACTTCGGACAAGGGGCGGGCCACGCTGCTGAACGCGTACAGCACCTTCTTGCAGCAGGAGATGGCGCGGATTGGGCCGAAGTCGGATTCGTTTTTGCTGCACGACGAGCTGGAAGACATCAACCATCCGGTGTACTTCCACGAGTTCATGGCGCACGCCGAGGGGCACGGCTTGCAGTTCGTGAGCGAGGTGGAGTTCCGCAGCGCGCTGCCCAACTTCTATCCGAAGGAGACGGCCGAGGCGGTGATGAAGACCGCGCGCAGCGTGGTGGATATGGAGCAGTACCTGGACTTTCTGCGGACGCGCACGTTCCGGCAGACGATCTTGTGCCACCAGGGGCTGGAAGTGAACCGGACGCTGAAGCCGGAGAGCATGGCGCCGCTGCACATCGCGTCGCGGGCGGTGCCGGAGGCGGACGACCCGGACCTGAATGCGCGCAGCATCGAGAAGTTCAAGAGCATTGACGGGGCGGTGTTTTCGATTGACCACCCCGTGAGCAAGGCGGCTATGGTACAGTTAGCGGTCAACTGGCCGCGCACCCTGCCGTTTGAGGAGCTGCTGAACGCGGCCCTGGCCCGGCTGAACCGCACCAGCCCCAACGGGCCGGTGCAGCTTAAGCCGGACGATGCGTACGTGCTCCAGAGCAACCTGCTGAAGGCGTTTGTTTACAGCGATTATCTGGTGGAGGCGCACATCTGGCCGCCAGCCTTTACGGTGGAGATTAGCGAGCGGCCGGAGGCCAGCCCGTGGGCGCGCTACCAGGCGCAATTCGACGGCAAGGTGACGAATTTGCGGCACGAGCGGGTGGAGCTGGATGAGCTGAACCGGTGGCTGATACCTTATGTTGACGGGACCAGGACCTTTGGGGACCTGATGGAAGTGCTGTTGGCAGGACCGGTTGCCGGAGGTACACTAGTGGCCCAGGAGGACGACCAGCCGCTGACGGACCCGGTGCGCATCCGCGAGGTGCTGGGGGCGGAACTGCGGGAGAACTTGAAGTGGCTGGCGCGGGCGGCGCTGTTGGTGGGGTAATGAGCGATAACGTACTGGAAGTGACCGACAAGGAAGGCTGGCGCAAGGTCTTCCCGCTGGAGAAGGCGATCATCTACGTGGGCAGTGACTCACGGAATGATGTGACGCTGGATGCCGGGCGGGGCGGCGGCGTGTCGCGGCGGCACTTGCAGTTGATTTCGGTGGGCGGGGGGGCCGGCTACCGGCTGATCAACATGGGCGAGAGCGATGTGCGGCTGGGGGCGCATGGGGAGACGAACCTGCCACCGCGCGCCTTTGTGGAGCTGAACCCCGGCGAGAAGGTGCAGGTGGGCGACTTCACGCTGCGGTTCGAGGGCGAAGCGCCGCTGATGCTGGAGGACGGCCAGGGCGGGCTGCCGGGGTCGCAGCGGAGCCGCTCGATTGGGCTGAGCCTGGTGCTGCCGAGCACGCAGTTGGGCGTGGACAAGCCGCTGGAGGGGACGGTGGTGGTGCGCAATTGGGGCACCAAGACCGGGGCGCAGTTCAAGCTGGACGTGGACGGGCTGGAGCCGCAACTGCTGGAGATTGGGCCGGGGCCGATCCTGTTCCCGAATGCGGAGAAGGAAGTGTATTTCCGGGTGCACCACCCGCGGGCGGCCAAGCCGCCGGCCGGCGATTACCGGCTGCGCATCCGGGCGACGGCGGCGCAGGCCTATCCGGGCGAGGCGGCGGTGGTGACGCAGGTGATTCAACTGATGCCGTATTACAACCATAAGGTGAGGCTGCTGAGCGCGTGAGAGCAGGACTGAGGAAATGGGGGAGAGGGGGTATGAGGGGTATAAAGGGTATA
>CAZCEC010000121.1:0-11165 GCA_964497615.1 uncultured Anaerolineales bacterium
TCCGTCGTCCGTCGTCCGTCGTCCGTCGTCCGTCGTCCGTCGTCCGTCGTCCGTCAGCTTTCACGGCGCATGAACGTCACCATCATCATCCCCACCCTCAACGAGGAAACCCTCCTCCCTGGCCTGCTGGCGGACCTGCGCGCCCAAACCCGCCCCCCGCTGGAGATCATCGTCGCCGACGCCGGCTCCACCGACCGCACCCAGGCCATAGCGCGCGAGGCCGCGGCCATCATCGTGCCCGGCGGGCGTCCCCCCATCGGCCGCAACAGCGGCGCGCGCGTGGCCCGGGGCGACCTGCTGATCTTCCTCGACGCGGATGTGCGCGTGCCGCCCACCTTCCTGGCCGACGTCTGTGCCGAGTTCGACGAGCGCTACCTCGACCTGGCGACGTGCGAAAACGCGCCCCTGTCGGACAATCCGGTGGACAAACTCCTGCACGACTTCGTCAACTTCGCCGTCAAGCTCAGCCAGTTCTCCGACCCGCACGCCTTTGGCTACTGCACCCTGGTCACGCGCCGGCTGTTCGAGCGGGTGGGGGGCTTTGACGAGAACCTGCGCATGGCGGAGGATCACGAGTTCGTCAAGCGCGCCAGCCACTTCCGCCCTATGCGGGTGCTGCGCTCGACCCAGGTCTCGGTGAGCGTGCGGCGGCTGGAAAAAGAAGGCCGCGTCAAGTTCGTCAACAAGGTCCTGACGGTCGAGCTGCACCGGCTGCTGTTCGGCGAGGTCACCCGTGATCTGTTTGAGTATGAACTGGGCAACTACACGCAGGCCGAGCAGTTGCTGACCGATGACAGGTTCAAAGAAAGCCAGCGTCTGCGCGACCGGCTGAGCGAGGGCTATAACAAGTTGATCTCAGGCCATGGCGGGCGGCCGTCGGTGACCAGCGCCCCCGCCGAAGGCGTGACCGGGCTGCGCCAACAGTTCGAGCATTGGCGTGTCCAGCTCGGCGAGTGGCTTTCCATCCGCCCCAAGCCGCGCACCGGCCCGCTCGACGGCGACCCTCCCGCCGAGCCGCGCTAACCTGCTCTCCGGTGGGCCATTCCGCCTGAGCTCCGCGCGCTCCGCGTTCTCCGCGGCAAAAGCTAAAGCTTTTCCCCTTCGTGCTTCTCCGTGTCTTCGAGTCTCTGCGAGGCGCCCCGGAGCGAAGCGCAGTGGGTCGTGGTGAAGCCCCGCCCGATGGTATAATCTCCCTGTTGTATCCCAAATTCCACCCATAATCAGCGTAGACCATGCCCTCTATCTTCCCCTTTACCGCCATCGTCGGCCAGGAACGCATGAAGCGCGCCCTGGTGCTCAACGCCGTCAATCCCCGCATCGGCGGGGTGCTCATCCGCGGCGAACGCGGCACGGCCAAATCCACCGCCGCCCGCGCCCTGGCCGCCCTGCTGCCGGAGGTGCGTGTGGTGCAGGACTGCCGCTTTGGCTGCGACCCCGACCGGCCCACCACCTGGTGCACCGAGTGCCGCGAGCGCGCCGCCAACGGGGCCGGCCCACTGCCTGTCACCACCCGGCGCACCTCGTTCGTCAACCTGCCGGTCAGCGCCACCGAGGACCGGGTGGTGGGCACGCTCGACATCGAGAAGGCCATCAAGAAGGGCGAGCGCGCCTTCGAGCCGGGCGTCCTGGCCGCCGCCAACCGCGGCCTCCTTTATATTGATGAAGTCAACCTGCTGGACGACCACGTGGTGGACCTGCTGCTGGACTCCGCTGCGATGGGCGTGAACACCGTCGAGCGCGAGGGCATCTCCTTTGCCCACCCGGCCCGCTTCATCCTCGTCGGTACCATGAACCCTGAGGAAGGCGACCTGCGCCCGCAGCTCCTGGACCGCTTTGCTTTGTCCGTCGAAATCCACGGCCTGGCCGCCCCCGCCGACCGCATGGCCATCATGGAGCGCACCCTGGCCTTCGAGGCCGATGCCGAGGGCTTCCGCGCTCAATGGATGCCCAAGGAGCACGAGCTGGGTGAAGAGATCGAGAAGGGCCGCGAGATCGTGGAGCAGGTGGAATACTCTAAGCGCGACCTGCGCTCCATCGCCGCCCTCACCTCCTCCCTTCAGGTGGACGGCCACCGCGCCGACCTGGTGATCCTCAAGGCCGCGCGCGCCCACGCCGCCCTCAACGCCCGCACGGCCATCAACGACACCGACATTGCCCTGGCCGCCGAGCTAGCCCTGCCGCACCGCGTCAAGCGCGGGCCCTTCCAGCAGGCCGAGGTAAACCTGTTCGATCTGGAAGAGCGCATCGAGCAGCTTTCGAGCGAGTTCCAGGGCAATGAGGGCGAGCCCCAGCCGAGCGAAGAGCCTGGCCCGGTAAAAAAAAACAGGGCGTAGCCCAAGACAACACCGAGCAAACGCCTGACTTCGGGCAGGCCGAGCCGCAGCCCCAGCAGGCCCACGACGCGGGCGACGCCCAGTGGTGGGAGGGCGGCCAGAAGATCAAAACCGGCGAGTCGTTCGACCCGCGCAAGCTCGACACGCCCCTCGACAAGCTCACCCGCAAGGCGGGCGGCAAGCGCTCGCTCACCCGCACCGAACGCAAGCGCGGCCGCTACATCCAGGCCCGCCCGGCCGGCGGCAAGACCCACGACCTGGCCTTCGACGCCACCCTGCGCGCCGCCGCCCCCATGCAGCGCGACCGGGAAGCGCGCCGCCGCGAAAACCAGGTCGCCTTCGCCATCGAGAACAGCGACCTCCAGCGTAAGATCCGCGTCAAGCGCGCCGCCAACCTGATCCTGTTCGTGGTGGACGCCTCCTGGTCCATGGCCGTGGCCGAACGCATGTCGGCCACCAAAGGCGCCATCATGTCCTTGCTCACCGACGCCTACCAGCGCCGCGACCGCGTAGGACTGATCGTCTTCCAGAAGAACAAGGCCACGCTCGTCCTGCCGCCCACCAACTCCGTCCATCTGGCCCAGCACGCCTTGGCCGATATCCCCGTCGGCGGCAAGACCCCGCTCTCCGCCGGTCTCACCCTGGCGACGAAGGTCTTCGAGCAGGAAAAGCGCACCCACCCAGACGTGATGCCCATGATGATCCTGCTGACCGATGGCGCCGGCAACGTGGCCCTCACCGACCTGCCGCCGCAGGAGGAGGCCCACCGCGCCGCCGACCAGCTCCGTGAGGCCCACATCCGCAGCGTCGTCATCAACATGGAGCACGTCGCCTTCGATCAAGGGCTGGCGCGCGGCCTGGCCGAGCGCCTGGGCTGCGCCTGCTACACCTTGCGCGAGCTCAAGGCCGAAAGTTTGTATCAGACGGTTAAGGACGAACTAGAAGGCAAGTAATCTCACCTATTTAGTCAACTATAATGTGCCGGGTGACGCCCGCGAGCGCCCCGGCTGCCATCGACCTTAACGCCCGCTTCCGGCTCTACCTCTTCGGCCAGTTTCGCCTGGAAGACGCCGGTCAGCCGATCCGCCTCCCCACGCGCAAAGCTGCCAGCCTGCTGGCCTTCCTGGCCCTGCACCCCCAGCCCCATCCGCGCGAACATCTGGCCGCGACCCTGTGGGGCGATGTGCCCCACGCGCAAGCAACAGCCTCGCTGCGCACCGCCCTCAGCAGCCTGCGCACGCGCCTCGGCCCGGACGCCCTGAAGTCAGACCGTCACACCGTGCAGCTCAATCCCGCCTTCCCCTTGTGGGTGGACGCGCTGTCGGCCCAGGCCCGTGCACCGGCCGAGGCTGTGTTTGACCCGGAAGAGAGCGCTAGCCTCGATGAACCGCTGGCGGGCGAGCTGCTGCCCGGTTTCTACGACGACTGGATCACGCCCGCACGCGAGCGATATCAACGGCTGCACATCGAGCGCCTGCTCAGCCTCACCCAAACCCTGCGCGCCCGCAGCGACTACCCGCGAGCCATCGCCACGGCGCAGCAAGTGCTGGCCCGCGATGCCGGCAACGAGACTGCCCATCAGCATTTGATCTTTTGCTACCTCGCCGCCGGCGACCGCGCGGAGGCCAGCGCTCAATATGAGCGCTGCCGCGCCTTTCTGCGGCAGGAATATGGCGTTGAACCCCTGCCCGAGACGACCGCCCTCTACCAATGGCTGCGGCAAGCTCCGACGCCCCCACGCGGCCCCGCGGCTGGCGCTGCTCTGCCCTCCAACGTGCCCCTGCCCATCAGCAGCTTCGTGGGGCGCGGGCGCGACCTCGCCGGTCTTGTGCAGCGGCTGGCCCCCCCCACCGCCTCTCGCCTCGTCACCCTCACCGGCCCTGGCGGCGCCGGCAAGACGCGTCTGGCCGTCCAGGCTTGCCTGGAGTTGCTGGCGGCGCAGGCGTGCGCGGATGGCATTTGGTGGGTGGGGTTGGCGGACCTGGCGCATGAGGCGCTGGTGCCGCAGGCGGTGTCGCAGGCGCTGGGCCTGCACAAGGCGCCCTCCCGCAGCCTGGCGGAGACGCTGATCGAACATCTGCGGCCCCGGCAGGTGCTGCTGGTGCTCGACAACTGCGAACACCTGGCCTTTGCGTGCGCCCAAATCGCCGAGCGGCTGCTGGCGGCCTGCCCGCGCCTCACCGTCCTGGCCACCAGCCGCGAGCCCCTCGGCCTCACTGGCGAGACGATTGTGCCCGTCCCACCCCTCGCCATCCCGGAGATGGCGCCAGCCTATGCGCTGGACGCGCTGCTGGCCCTCGAGGCGCCCCGGCTGTTCGTGGAGCGGGCGCGGGCCGTGCGCCCGGACCTCCCCCTCACGGACGAGAATGCCGCCGCTCTGGCCAGCCTCTGCCGCGCGCTGGATGGCCTCCCGCTGGCCATCGAACTGGCGGCGGCGCAGGCACGGGCCTTCTCCATTGAGCAGATCGCCGCGCGGATGCTGACGGACGGCCCGCTGTCGGTGCTGGCGGGCGGCAGCCGGACTGCCCTGCCGCGGCACCAGGCGCTGCGCGCCGCCATCGACTGGAGCTACCATCTGCTGCCGCCAGAGGAACAGGCGCTCTTCCGCGCATTGTCGGTCTTTGCCGGTGGCTGGACCCTTGAGGCCGCGCAAGCCGTGGGCCAGGCCGGCGATGCTGGCCAGGCGGCTTCGGTCGCGGAACGGCTGGGCCGCTTGGTGGACAAATCGCTGGTCGTGGCGGACTTTGCGGCCGGCCAGACCCGTTACCGGTATCTGGATACCCTCCGCGCCTATGCGCTGGAGCGCCTGCAAGCCGAAGGCGAAGTCGAAACCGTGCGCCGCCGCCACCTGGCCTACTTCGCCAGCCTGGCCGAGGCCGTTGCCGCTGCACAGTATGGCCCGCACGAGCTTGATGACCTGCGGCAGATCGATGACGAGATCGACAATCTGCGGGCCGCGCTGAAGGCTGGCCGGGAACTGCCCGGCGCGGCGGCGCCCGCGCTGGGGTTGGCGTGCGACCTGCTGCGCTATTGGACCGTGCGCGGTCACTGGCGTGAAGGCCGCGAGTGGCTGACGGACCTGCTGGCCCGCGTGGACCCGGCGCCCTGCCGGCTGCGGGCGCGCGCCCTATATGTGCAGGGCTTTCTGGACTGGCGGCAACGCGACTTCGTTGCCGCGCGCGCCCCGTTTGCCCAGGCCCTGGAAATCGCTCAGGCCCTGGGAGACGAGGCGGCGTCAGAGCAGGCCTATGCGCTGCGCGGGCTGGGTCTGCTCGCCTATGCCGAGTGCCGCTACGACGAGGCTCGGCGCCAGTTCGCAGCGGCGCTGGCCCTGTTCCGCATGCTGGGCGACGCCATTGGCATCGGCTATGCCCTTACCGGTCTGGGCGAAGTGGCCCGCACCGAGGAGCGCTACGACGAGGCGGCCGAATACTATGCCGAGAACATTGCGCTGCGCCGCGCCCAGGGGAGCGATCTGAGCGCGGCGATATGCCTGCACAACAGCGGCCAGGTGGCCTTGGCCCGCGGCCAGCCCGCCCAGGCGCAGGCGCTCCTGGTCGAGTGCCTGACAATCTATCATCGCTTTGGCGATCAGCATGGGATGGCGGAGGCCGTGGCTGGCCTGGCGGCGGTCGAAGCCGTTGCGGGCAGCCCGGCCCGCGCCGTCCGCTGGTTCGCCGCAGCGCAGACTCAATTGCAGCGCCTGGGCGCCGTTCTCGACCCCTCCGACCAGCGGGTCTTCGATCTTCACCTTGCCCGGGCGCGCGACCAACTGCTCGCCGAAGGGTTCGCCGCGGCGTGGGCGGCGGGCGCGGCTCTGGTGGAGAACGGCGCCGAGCCGGCTGCGCGCGAAGCCCTCCAGTCCACCGGATTTACCCCCTCCTCAGAAAAGTAAGCCATTCAAGAATTGACTTACTTATCTATCCATGGCATACTTCTCTCGATAGGAGACGCCATGGAAACCACTGCGACCACCAAGGGCCAGATCGTCATCCCCGCAACTGTGCGCCGCCAGCTCGGCATCAAGGAAGGCACTCGGATTCATATCGAGGTGGATGAGCAGAACCGGCGCATCATCCTGACGCCGATTACGCGCGAATTCATCCGCAGCCTGCGCGGCAAGGACAAGGGTCTCGGGCTGCTGAAATCGCTAATGGACGATCGAACACGGGAGCGCGACCTGTAATGGCGTCTACGCCGGTGGCCTACGTCCTAGATGCCTGGGCGGTCATGGCCTACCTGGAAGATCAACTTGCGGCCGAGGCGGTTGAAGCGCTGATCATCGATGCGCATGAGCGCCAGATTCCACTGTTGATAACCGTCATCAACGCCGCGGAAGTGTGGTATGCCATCGCCCGCAACGCCAGCGAAACGCGCGCCAATCAACGCCTGTCCGATATCGCTGAACTGGGCGTTCACTTTGTGCCGGCGGATTGGTCCCTGGCGCTCGAGGCTGCCCGGTTCAAATCCAAACACAAGATGTCGCTGGCCGACTGTTTCGCGGCGGCGCTGGCGAAGCAGAACCAGGCCGAGCTGCTAACTGGGGACCCGGAATTCAAGCAAGTCAGCGAGGACGTGAGAATTCACTGGCTGTAGTGGGGCTAGATTTCCACCCGCCAGAACTCGTGCGTCCCCGCCTCCACGCACGAGCTGAGCTGCGCGAACCACGCCTGGAAGTCCGCTCGGGGATACAGCGCCCGCCGGCTGGCCTCCCACACGGCCAGGTCATCCGTCTCCACCTCCACGATGGCGTTGAACATCTCCCCGCTCAGGTCCGTCAGGATGCGCGGGCGGCGGCCCACCCCCGCGTCCTCCAGCAGCGCCCCGTAGCTCCGCAGCAAATCCACCGTCCGCCGGATCTGCCACTTCACCGCCCGGTAACACTCGCGCACCACCACCACTCCCGGCCGCGACCAGCCGGCGTGCTCGCTCTCCAGCGTGAAGAAGCTGCGCCCGCCCAACTGCACAATCTGTTGGAACTCCCGGAACCACTCATCAAAGCCGGGCCGCTCCAGAAACTCGCTGCTCGACTGCTCCCAGCGCGCCAGGCTGGGCACCATCAACTCCGACACGAACGTATACATCGGTCCCGAGATGTCGGTCAGGGCGTGCTGCCCGATGGACGCCCCTTCGCGGCCCGCCACCTCCGGCATGCGCTTGAACAGGCTCACCGCCTGGTCGATCCGCCCGAACTTCAGCTTATAGATATCACGAACCTGGATCATCCTGCTCTCCTTGGTCACACGAAGGTGGCGATTTCTTCCAGCGGCTTCTTGGTGATGGCCGGCACCTGCGCGCCCGCGGCCGGGTAGCCCACCACCAGCACCAGGAACGGCCGCTCGTTCTCGGGGCGGCCCAGCACTTCGTTCAGAAACCCCATCGGGCTGGGCGTGTGCGTCAGGGTCGCCAGCCCGGCGTGGTGCAGCGCGGCGATGAGCAGGCCCGTGGCAATGCCCACCGACTCCTGCGCGTAGTAGTGCTTCACCTTGCGCCCATCTGGCAGCACGCCATAGCTCTGCGCGAAGATGGCGATCAGATACGGCGCGGTCTCCAGGAAGGGCTTGTGCTCGTCGGTGCCCAGCGGCGCCAGGGCTTCCAGCCATTCCTGCGGCGCGCGGCCATGGTAGAACTCGTGCTCCTCGGCCTCGGCCAGCGCCCGCAGCCGGCGCTTGATGGCCGGGTCTGCCACCACGACGAAGCGCCACGGCTGCATGTTGGCCCCGCTGGGGGCCGTGCCGGCGGCGCGCAGGCAGTCCTCGATCACCTCCCGCGGCACGGGCCGGTCTGAAAATTGGCGCACGGTGCGGCGGCGGCGCAGGTCGGCGTAAAATTCGGCCGCGCGGCGCCGCATCTCCGGCTCCGGGTAGGCCTGATACTCGTTATAGGGCGCGAATCGGGCATTTGGCCGGTCCACGTTACCTCCGCAGCTCGCGCAGATTTTCCCACATGAGGTAGGCGCCCGCCACCACCACCGCCACCACCACGATCTGCCAGAACCACTCGAACAGCAGCAGCAGCGCCGCCACCATGGCCAGCGCGATGGTCACGCTGTCCACCAGCCGCGCCAACTGCCGCCGGAACCCCGCTTCCACGAAGATCAGTACCGACAGCATCGCCACCAGCCCCACCAGCAGATACTGGCGGGCAAACAGCGCCAACCCCACGAAGGCCACCATCATCAGCCCGATGCTGATGGCGGCCCAGAACTCGGCGAAGCGGTTGAGCGTCAGGTCGGCCGGCGGCGCGGGCGCGTGCGCTCGGTGGATGTGGGCCCGCAGCGGGCCGCGCTTGCCCGCCGCCACTTCGGCCGCTTCAGCGCTCAGCGCCTCCGCCAGCCCCGCGGCCTCGGCCAGCTCGGCCCGCATGGCGCTCACCTCGCGCGCCAGTGACTCAATCCGCGCCCGGTGGGCGGCGTGGGCCCTGGCCAGGTGCGGGTACCCCACCATCGCCTCGGCCTCCACCCCCAGCCCGGAGAGCTCGCGGCACTTCGCGGCCAGCGCCGTCTCCAATTCATTCTGCCGGTCGGCCAGCGCCTGCAGCCGCGCGGCCAGGTTGGGCAGGGTCTGGTGCGGGGGCGGCACCTTGTCCAGCCCGGCCCAGCCCAGCGGGTCGTACCACGACTGCCGCATCTGGCCGTCGCGGTTATACACCGGCCCGGCCGGCGCGTTCTCGCCCGCGATCGGGTCGCGGGCGTACAGCCCCCACAGCCCGCGATACTGCATCGCCCAGCCCACCGTCTCGTCCAGTAGGCCCGGATCGTCCCACGGCTGGCCCTCGGCGCCAATGGAGCGCCCGTCGCCGCGGGCATAGTCCACAAACGGCACGCGGAAGACGTTGAAGGCGGCCTGATCGTGATTGTTCTGCGCCACGCCCGATTCGCGGATCAGCTTACGCCAGACGCCCTGCACCGCATCCACCAGGCGCACCAGCGGCCGCAGGAACGGCAGTTCCAGCTCCGCCAGGTACTCGCCCGGCGAATAGTAGCTGGCGTGTGAGCCGGCCCCGGCGTAGATGACGGGATGGTCGCCCACCCACTCCACCTCCGGATCGTCCCACCGCCGCCGCAGGTCATCGCCGGAGAAATCGTGCGAGGCGTAGGCCACCCACTCCGGCCGGGCCGCGTCATCGGTGTCCGGCACGTACAGGCACACCATCTCCCAGTCGGCCTCGTGGTCGTTCACCCCAAAGAAGCCCGAGCGCCAGTTGTTGAACGGGTAGAAGTACCAATACTGGAGCACGATCCAGCCGCTCTGCCGCACCACCCGGCCATAGTAGCGCTGCCGCGCCCCCTGCTTCAGCATCTGCTCGGTCAGCAGCGCCGCCGCCGCGGCCGTGTCGCCGGGCACGCGCCCGCGGGCCAACAGTGTGATGGAGAACAACGCGTCGACGAACCGCGACCCGTAGCCCACACGCGCCAGCCGGCCGCGCCCCGCCTGGAAGACGTCCTCCGGCTTCTTCTTCTCCAGCCCGCGCTGCACCGCGTAGGCCGCCAACTCGGCGATGTTCAGCGGCTCGATGAATTTAAGGAAGAACACCGAGCCAAACTCGGCCGTCCGCGGTTCGGCCAGCCGCCCCAGCGTCAGTTCACCCTCCGGCACCACCACTTCGGGCGGGGCGCCCGGCGCTTGCTTCCACAAGCTGGACGCGCGCACATAGTCCTCCACGTCCATGGGGAAGAAGCGCTCGCCGCGCGTGTAGCGGATGATGGGCTCGAAGCGCCGCAATAGCGCGCGGTCGGCCTCGGCTGCGGGGGGGCGGGGCAGGGCGGGGTCGGTCATTCGGCGGGGCGGGGCGCTGGCGCGCCGGCCTCAGTCGGCGGCCGAAAGGCGGTCTGCACATCGGCCTGGTGCAGGTAGAGCACCATGAAGATGCCGACCAGCATCATCGGATACACGAACGCCGGCCGCCCGCCAAAGTACAGCAGCAGCCCCAGCAGCAAGTTCAGCCCCTGCGCCAGCACCGCGCTCAGCCACGCCGCCCGCGTCAGCCGGAAGAACCCCAGCGCCGAGGTCAGCGCCAGCACCGCCAGCAGGCAGAAGATCAGCCCGGTCGTCCGCACCAGGCGCTGCTCCAGCCAGTCCGCCGGCATAAACGGCAGCCGCGACACCCACGGCCCCACATACAGCGCCGCGATCGCCAGCCAGCCGGCCGCTTCCAGGACCAGGAGCCAGCCAATGGCCGTCACCGGCCAGGGCCGGCGCGGGCGGTCCGCCGGGGCGCGCTTGGGCGTTCCGGGCCTGAGGAGTTGGGATAGACGCAGCATAATGCCCGGCATTATAAGCCAGGACGCCGCGGCGAGCGGGCGCTGGCCGGCCCAGAATCAAGCATTGACTCGCCTGCCCAAACCTGTTAGAGTCCGTCCCGAGCCGTTCGAGGCGCGCGTTGCCTTGACCGGGCTCTTTTGAGTCTGGTATAATCTCTCCGCTATTTTGCCGACGTAGCTCAATCGGCAGAGCACGCGTTTTGTAAACGTGTGGTTGTGGGTTCAATTCCCACCGTCGGCTCACGCACTCGCGGGCCGCAGTCGTTGTCCTGGGCAGGCGCCGGAGGTGGTGAGCCGGGCCGGTCTGTAAAATCGGTGGCTAAGCCTGTGTGGGTTCGAACCCCACCCTGCCCACAGCACAATCCAGAGCAGCGCCCTCGTAGCTCAGGGGTAGAGCATCCCCTTGGTAAGGGGAAGGTCATGAGTTCAAATCTCATCGGGGGCTCTGGTAGCACACAGTATTAGCTGTTCGTTGTCGTAAGGAGATACAGCATCCATGGCGAAAGAGAAGTTCGACCGCAGCAAGCCGCACGTCAACGTGGGGACGATCGGGCACATCGACCACGGCA
>CAZCEC010000122.1:0-10583 GCA_964497615.1 uncultured Anaerolineales bacterium
TTTCAGCGCGAGCGCTACTGGATTGACGCGGCCAGCCCGGCGGCGCGGGACGAGGGCGGCCGGCTGCCGGCGGGCACCCACCCATTGCTGGGGGTGCAGCAGGCGCTCGCGAACGACATGGGCAAGTTCATCTGGACCCGTGCACTGAGCCGAGCCAGCTTGCCTGAACTGGTGGATCACCAAGTGGACGGACTGGTGATTCTGCCCGGCGCGGCCTACCTCGAAATGCTGCTGGCGGCAGGCGCGGCCTGCGACGCGGGCCAATCGCTATCGAGTGTGGCGTTCAGCCAGGCGCTGGCTCTGCCTGCTGACGGATCACGCGAGGTCCAGACTATTCTGACGCAGCACGGGCAGGGCGCGGTGGTGGAGGTGTTCAGCCGCGCGCCGGGAGAGGCCGGGCCGTGGACGCGTCACGCACGAGGGATTGTGCAAGGGACGGAGGGCGCGCAGCCCGCCGCGGTGGATGTCGCGCGGCTTCAGGCGCGCTGCGCGGTGGCCGTCAGCATAACCCAGTATTACGAGCAGCTTTCCGAGCAGGGTCTGGTATATGGCCCATCATTTCGGCGGTTGGGCGCCTTGTGGCGGGGCGAGGGCGAAGCCCTGGCCGAGATGGCTTTGCCAGCACAATCCGCCGCCTCCCCGTATCGAATCCAGCCGGCCATGTTGGATGGCTGCTTCCAATGTTTGGGCGCTGCGCTGCCGCCCCGCCAGCATGCTCACGGCAATTCCCCGGTGGTGCCCGTTGCCGTGGAGAGCCTACGCCTGATTGGCGACCCGAACACGGCCGCGTGGTGCCATGCCCGTCTCGATCATGGCGTCGCGCCAGATGGCGAGGGGTTTGGCGGCGATGTCTTCCTGCTGGATGGCGCGGGGAACGTCATCCTGGAAGTGCGCGGCGTGCGGCTGCAGCGGCTGGACCCCAAGGACCGGGCAGCGCCTGGAATGAACGATTGGTTCTACGAACTTGCCTGGGAAGCACAGCCCGCCGCGCCCGCCTCGGAGGCTGGCCCGCGTTCGGCTGGAAGCTGGCTGATCCTGGCGAATGCGGGCGATCTGACCGCCGAGCTGGTTGGCAGGCTGGAGGCCCGGGGCGAGCATTGCGTTGTCGTCACAGCCGGCGCTGCATATGAGCCCGTTGGGCCGCACCGTTATCAGCTCAATCCACGTGACGCGGCCAGCTTTCGACGCATGCTGGACGAGGCGCTCAGTGCGGACATTCCGCCCTGCCGGGGGGTGATCTATCTGTGGGGGCTGGACTCAACCTTGGAGGGGCAATCGCTTTCGCCGACGGACAATGCCATGCCGGGCTATGCCGGGCTGCTGCATCTGGCGCAGGCTCTGGCCCAGATGGGGTGGCGCGATGCGCCTCGGCTGTGGTTGGTCACGCGCGGCGCGCAGGCAGCTTTGCCAGGGGAGCCGAGCCCCAGCCTCGCGCAGGCGCCGTTGTGGGGCATGGCCCGCACCATCGCCATCGAGCATCCCGAGATGGCTTGCACCTGCGTTGATCTGGCCGATGCGCCGTATGAGTCTACCGGCGCGGAGCTGTTTGACCTGGTCTGGGAGGCGGGCCCGGAGGCGCAGGTCGCCTTGCGGGACCACAAACGCTATGTGGCGCGGCTGGTGCGCCGGCCTCCGCAGCAGCAGGATGCAAGCCCCACGCCAGCCGCGCCGGCCGGGGACCGGCCCTTCCGGCTGGAGATGGCGACGCCGGGCATCCTCGACGGGTTGACCCTGCGGGCGATGGAACGGCGGACCCCAGGCCCGGGCGAGGTGGAGATCGAGGTGGAGGCAGCCGGGCTAAACTTCCTTGACGTTCTGGGAGCACTGGGTGCGCGGCCTGATCCGTTGGATGGCCCGCTGGCACTGGGCGGGGAGTGCGCCGGCCGGGTGACGGCGGTGGGCGCTGACGTGACGGGCTTGCGTCTTGGCGACGCCGTGATCGCCCTCGCGCCCTGGAGCTTTGGCACGCACGTCATCGCCAACGCCACTCTGGTTGTGCCCAAGCCGCCCCAACTCAGCTTTGCCGAGTCGGCCTCCATCCCCGTCGTCTTTCTCACCGCCTATTACGCCTTGCATGAGCTGGGCCGGCTTCAACCCGGCGACCGTGTCCTCATTCACTCGGCGGCGGGCGGCACCGGTCTGGCGGCGCTGCAATTGGCGCAGCGGGCTGGCGCGGAGGTGCTGGCCACTGCCAGCAGCGCGGCCAAGCGTGACTTGCTCCAGAGCCTGGGCGTGAGGCACACCGCGGACTCGCGCAGTCTCGCCTTCGCGCGCGAGTTCCTGGCCGCCACCGGCGGCCGCGGCGTGGATGTGGTTCTGAACTCCCTCACCGGCCCCGCCATCGAGCAGAGCCTGAGGCTGCTGGCGCCCTATGGCCGCTTCCTGGAAATAGGCAAGAAGGATATTTATCAGAACGCACAGATCGGACTCGAACCTTTTCGCAAGAACTTGAGTTACTTTGCCATTGACTTGGCGCGCATGATCGTCGAGCGGCCCGAATACGTCCGGCGCATGCTGATCGAACTCCTGCGCCTGTTCAAGATCGGTGAATTGCGTTCGCTGCCGCTCACGCTCTATCCTATTGCCCAGGCCGGGCAGGCATTCCATGCCATGGCCCAGGCGCGCCACACCGGCAAGCTGGTGCTCACCTTTGAGGCGCGGGAGACAACGCCCATCGCCCCGCGCCAGGCCGCGTCCGGCGCCAGCCTCCGCGGCGACGGCGCCTATCTCATCACCGGCGGTCTGGGCGGCCTGGGGCTCCAACTGGCGGCCTGGCTTGTCCGGCAGGGGGCGCGGCGCCTGGTGCTGGTTGGCCGGCGGCCACCGGCGCAGCCGGCTGAAGAAACGCTCGTCGCGCTGCGGGCCAGCGGCGCAGAGGTCCACGCTGTGCCGCTGGACATCAGTGATGGCGCGGCTATGGCAACCCTGCTCCAGCGCTTCGGAGAGGACTGGCCGCCGCTGCGCGGTGTGATTCATGCCGCCGCCGTGCTGGAGGACAGTACCGTGCTGAACCTCGACCTCGCGCGGCTGCGCGCCGTCTTGCTGCCGAAGCTCGATGGCGCCTGGCATCTGCACACGCTGACCCGTGATATGCAACTCGACTTCTTTGTGTTGTTCTCGTCGGCGGCGGGGATGCTGGGCTCGCCCGGGCAGGCCAATTACGCGGCGGCCAACGCTTTTCTGGATGCCCTGGCCCACCACCGGCGCGCGCTTGGGCTGCCCGCGCTGAGCATCAATTGGGGTCCGTGGGCCCAGGTGGGCCTGGCGGCTGCCCAGGCCAACCGCGGCGAGCGGCTGGCAGTGCAGGGCATGGCTGGGCTGACGCCGACCGAGGGGCTGGCCGCCTTCGGCGCGCTGTTGGGACAGGGCGCGGCGCAGGCGGCAGTGATGAAGTTCAACCTGCGTCACTGGCGCCAGCTCTTTCCGCGCGCCGCCAGCGCGCCGCTGCTTAGCCGGCTCAGCGCGCAGGAGGGCGCGCCCGGCGCGCCGAGCGCGGACAACACCGTGCGCGACGCACTGCTGGCAGCGGCGCCGGGACTACGGCTGTCGCTGTTGGAGACGCACTTGATCGAGCAGATTGCCCAGGTGCTCCGCTTGCCGCCCAACGAAATTGACTCCCGGACGCCCCTGCCCACGCTCGGGCTCGACTCGCTGCTGGCGTTGGAACTGCGCAATCGTCTCGAGGTCAGCCTGGGTGTGACCCTCTCGGCCACGCTGATCTGGGGCTACCCGACGGTCGCCGCCCTGGCGCCGTTCCTGGCCGAGAAGATCGGCCTGGGGCTGGAACCGCCGCCAGCGGCGCGCTCGGACGGCGCCGAGCCACGCCAGGCGGGCACGACGGGCGGGCTGGATGAGCTTTCCGACGAGGCCGCGGCGGCGCTGTTGGCCGAGACGCTCGAAACGATAGATCGAGAGTATCTTGATGACGAACCCTCCTCCTAGCGGCGAGGCGCTCTCGCCGGTCAAGCGCGCACTGCAGACCGTCGAGCGAATGCGGGCCAAGCTCGACGCCGCCGAGCGCACGCGAACCGAACCCATCGCTATCGTGGGCATGGGCTGCCGCTTTCCAGGCGGCGCCAACACACCTGAGCAGTTCTGGGAACTGTTGCGCGCTGGCGGCGATGGCATCCGCCCCGCGCCGGAGGAGCGCTGGGGGCCAGACGAGGCGGCGCGCCTGAGGGCGGCCGGCCTGGGCCACATTGGTTGGGGCGGTTTCATTGATCAGGTGGATCAGTTCGACCCGACCTTCTTCGGCCTCTCGGGCCGCGAGGCGGCTGGGATGGACCCGCAGCAGCGGCTGCTGCTGGAAGTGGCCTGGGAGGCGCTGGAACGCGCCGGGATGCCGGCCGACCGTCTGGCGGGCAGCGCAACCGGCGTGTTCATCGGCATCTGCTCCAGCGAGTATGCGCTGTACCACTTCGCCGACCGCGAGCAGATTGACCCGTATGCCAGCACCGGTACGGCCTATAGCCTGGTCGCCAACCGGCTGTCGTATCTGCTGGACTTGCAGGGGCCGAGCATCGCCATCGACACGGCCTGCTCGTCGTCGCTGGTGGCCGCGCACCTGGCATGCCAGAGCCTGCGCGCGCGCGAGTGCGACCTGGCGCTGGCCGGCGGCGTCAATCTGATCTTGTTCCCAGAAGGCTCCATCTCGCTGGCGAAGTGGGGCATGCTGTCGGCCGATGGGCGCTGCAAGACGTTTGATGCGTCGGCCGACGGTTATGTGCGCGGCGAGGGGTGCGGGGTGGTGGTGCTCAAGCGGCTGAGCGATGCGGTGCGCGACGGCGATACGATCCTGGCGCTCATTCGCGGCTCGGCCGTCAACCAGGACGGCCGGAGCGCGGGCCTCACGGCCCCGAATCTGCTGGCCCAGCAGGCTGTGCTGCGGCAGGCGCTGGCGGCGGCCCGGCTGGACCCGGAGCGCGTGGGCTATATCGAAGCGCATGGCACCGGTACCCCGCTTGGCGATCCCATCGAGGTTGAGGCACTGACCGCCATCTACGGCCGGCCGCGGCTCGACGGCGCAGCCTGCCTGCTGGGCGCGGTGAAGGCCAATATCGGCCATCTCGAAGCCGCGGCCGGCATCGCCGGGATCATCAAGACTGTGCTGGCCATGGAGCATGGCGCCGTGCCGCCGCAGCTTCACTTCCAGGCGCTCAACCCCAATATCACGCTGGACGGGACTCCGTTCGCGATTCCCACCGCCCTCACGCCGTGGCCTGAAGGCGCACAGCCGCGCTGCGGCGCCGTCAGTTCATTTGGGTTTGGCGGCACCAATGCCCATATCCTGCTGGAGGCGCCGCCGGCAGCCGCGCCCGCCGATGAACTTGCCCCGGCTGGGCCGCAACTGCTGGCGCTTTCGGCGCGCTCGGTCAAGGCCTTGCAGGCGATGGCGGGCAGCTATGCGCGGCTGCTGGCTGAGCCAGAAGCCCCGGCCTGGGCTGAGGTGTGCTACAGCGCGAACGTGGGCCGCGCCCGCTTCGCGCAGCGATTGGCCGTTGTCGCGCCCACCGCCGAAGCCGGGGCGGCGCGCCTGGCGGCTTTCTCGGCCGGCGCGCCGGACACGGCCGGTGATTACCCGGGCAGCTTTGTGGTGTCGGGGTATGCGCCCAGCAGCAGCCAACCGCGGGTCGCGTTCCTGTTCACGGGTCAGGGCTCTCAGTATGCGGCGATGGGCGCGCGGCTTTATCACCATTTCCCCATCGCGCGGGAGGCGCTTGACCGGTGCGCCGGCTTGCTTCGCCCGCACCTCGATGTGGATGTGCGCTCCTTGCTGGTTGAGCCCGCCGAGGGGAACGGCGCCCTGCTGGCTCAGACTCGATACGCGCAGCCGGCGCTCTTCGCCCTTGAGTGGGCCCTGGCCCAACTGTGGCTGGCGTGGGGCGTGAAGCCGGTACTGCTGCTCGGCCACAGCCTTGGCGAACTGGTGGCGGCCTGCCTGGCCGGTATCCTCTCCCTGGAGGATGCGCTGAGCCTGGTGGCGGCGCGCGGCAGGCTGATGCAGTCCGCCCCCTCCGGGGCAATGGCGGCCATCTTTGCGAGCGCCGAGGCGGTGCAGACGCATTTGCCGCCCAACGGCGAGGCGTGCATCGCCGCGATCAACGGCCCAACTGAAACCGTCGTGGCCGGCACCGCGGCGGGCGTGGCGGCGGTGGTTGGGTATTTCCAGGGACAGGGATTGCGAACCCGCGTCCTGTCCGACGAGTTCGCTTTCCATTCTCCACTGCAGGCTGCCATTCAACCCGCGCTGGCCGAGGCCGCTTCGGGCCTCAACTTCGCGCCGGCCGGCCTGGCGATTATCAGCACCCTGACGGGCAAGCTGGCCGCGCCCGGCGAAATGGCGCAGCCAGACTATTGGGCGCGCCAGGTGGCGGCCCCGGTGCAGTTTGCGCCCGCGCTGGCGGCTTTGCTGGCGCAGGGCGTCAACACCCTGATCGAGATTGGCCCGCACTCGACGCTGTTGGGAATGGCCCAACACACGCCGGTGGCCGCCGAGTGCCTGGCGCTGCCTTCGCTGCGGCGCGGCGCGGAGGCTACGGCCACCCTGTTGCGCAGCCTGGCGACGTTCTATTGCGCGGGCGGCCAGTTTGAGACCGCGGCGCTCTCCGGCGGGCCACGTCGCCGTGTGCGGCTACCGACGTATCCGTTTCAGCGCGAGCGCTTCTGGATCGAGCGCCGAAGCGCTACGCCCTCAGAAGCGAAGACCGATGCGGCGCGGCTGGACGATTGGTACTTTGCGCCGCGCTGGCAGGCCGTCCCGCCGCCAGCGGCGCGTGGCGATGCTCCCTCGGCCTGGCTGCTGCTGGCCGATTCCGGCGGCGTTGCGGAGGCGCTGGCCCAGCAGTTGCGTGCCAGCGGCGCGTTCGTTCACGTGGTCACGCGCGCACAGGCCGGTGGGGACATACATAATCCGGCCATCCTGCGGCCGGTCATCGCAGAGGCGCTTGATGCGGCGCCGGATCGGCGTTGGGGCATTGTGCACCTCTGGCCGCTTGACGTTGGCGGCGGCCTGCCGGGCGAGCTGCTGGCGCTGGAGGCGGCACTGGCGGTTAGCTGCGGCAGCGGGTTGGCTCTGGTGCAGGCCCTGCTGGGCCGAAAGCAGCCGCCGCGCCTGTGGCTCGTTAGCCGTGGAGCGCAAGCCGTGCACCCGCCTGACCAGGCTGCTTTGGCACTGGCGCAGGCGCCGCTGTGGGGCCTGGGGCGCAGCGCGGCGCAGGAGCACCCGGAGTTGTGGGGCGGGCTGGTCGATCTCGATCCGCAGGCCACCGCGGAGTTGTCGGCGCGCGGGTTGCTGCCCTTGCTGATGGCGCCGGGCATGGAACAATGGGCGCTGCGCGGCGAGCAGCACTATGCGCTGCGGCTGGAGCGCTATCAGCCCGACAATGGGACGTTCGCCATTGACCCGGAGGTCAGTTACTTGATCACCGGCGGCCTGGGTGGGGTGGGCCTGGTCCTGGCGCGGGGCCTGGCGGAGCGCGGGGCCCGGCATCTGGCGCTGGTGACGCGGAACGCGCCCACGCCCGCACAACAGGCCGCCCTCGACGCCATGGCGGCTCAGGGGATAAGCGTGACGCATTACCGCGCCGACGTGAATGACCCGGACGCGCTAGCCGACGTGCTCGCTGCCGTCCGCTCCGCCGCGCCGATCAAGGGCATCATCCATGCGGCGGGGGTGCTCGACGACGGCGTCATCGTGCGTCAAAGCTGGGAACGCGTGTGGGCGGTGCTGCGGCCGAAGGTGCTGGGCAGTTGGGCGCTGCACCAACTTACCACAACGGACACGCTGGATTGGCTGGTGCTGTGCAGTTCGGCGGCCGGGATGCTGGGCGCTGCCGGACAGAGCGGCTATGCCGCCGCCAACACCTGGCTCGACGGCCTGGCGGCGCTGCGGCAGGGCCAGGGCATGGCGGGAGTCAGTATCGCCTGGGGGCCGTGGGCCGCGGGCGGCATGCAGACCCACCGGCAGCGCCCTGGGCTGGGCGCAATCGGCTCGGAGGACGGCCAGCGCGCGCTGTGTGCGCTTGGGAGTGGCGCGACAGCGCAGGTGGCGGTGCTTCCGATTGACCCGGCAGCCCAACCGATGGAGGCTGCGCCGCCGCTGCTTGGCGCGCTCGCGCCTAGACCGCCGATAGAGGCGACGGCCCGGACCGAATCATCGGCGCTGCTGGAGCAGCTTGCCACCGCTCCGCCCGCAAGGCGATCCGAGATACTGCGTGAGCATCTCCGAGGGGAGCTGGTCAGCCTGCTGGGTCTGCCGGCCAGCCACCTCATTGAGCCGCAGCAGGGCTTCGTCGAGATCGGGCTGGACTCGCTGATGGCGATTGAGCTGCGCAACCGGCTCCAGTCCGCCCTGGGCCTGGCCTCGCTCCCAGCCACCCTGGTGTTTGATTACCCGACGCTGGAAAGCCTGGCCCGCTACCTGAACCAGGAACTGCTGGATCAAGTTCCAGACGCACCTGCCGCAGTCGCGCAGGCAGTGGACCATGCCGAACCCCTGGCCATCATCGGCATCGGGTGCCGCTTCCCGGGCGGGGCGGACAGCCCGACCGCGTTCTGGCAAGCGCTGTGCGATGGGGTAGACGCGGTAAGCGTAGTGCCGCCCGACCGCTGGGACATTGACGCCTACTACGACCCGGACCCCGATGCACCGGGCAAGACCTATTCGCGCTGGGGCGGATTCCTGCGCGGCATCGATCAGTTCGACCCGCAGTTTTTTGGCATTACGCCGCGCGAGGCGGCGAGCATGGATCCTCAGCAGCGGCTGCTGCTGGAGGTCGCCTGGGAGGCGCTCGAATCCGCCGGGCAGGCGCCTGATCGTCTTCTGGGCAGCCGCACCGGCGTCTTTGTGGGCATCGGCAGCAGCGACTATGCCCAGGCCCACATGCAGGGCGCGGACCCCGGCGAGATTGACGTCTACTTTGGCACGGGCAATACGATCAGCGCCGCGGCCGGCCGGCTCTCTTACGTATTGGGGCTGCAAGGTCCGAGCATAGCGGTGGATACGGCCTGCTCCTCATCCTTGGTGGCCCTGCACCTGGCGTGCCAGAGTCTGCGGGCGGGCGAGTGCAGCCTGGCCGTTGTCGGCGGCGTGCACGTGATGCTCTCGCCCGCAACTTCTATCTTCCTCTCCCGCGCGCGTGCGTTGGCCGCCGACGCCGCGTGCAAGACGTTTGATGCCAGCGCTGACGGCTACGTGCGCGGCGAGGGGTGCGGGGTGGTGGTGCTTAAGCGGCTCAGCGAGGCCGAGCGGGATGGCGACCCGATTCTGGCGGTGGTGCGCGGCTCGGCCGTCAATCAGGATGGCCGCAGCGCCGGGTTCACAGCGCCCAATGGGCTGGCGCAGCAGGCCGTCATCCGATCTGCGCTGGAGCAGGCGGGGATAGAAGCACAGAGGGTGGGCTACATCGAGGCGCACGGCACCGGGACCCCGCTGGGCGACCCAATCGAGATGCAGGCGCTGGCGGCCGTGCTCGGCGCTGGCCGCGGCGCGGAGCGCCCGTTGTGGGTGGGATCGGTGAAGACCAACGTCGGCCATCTGGAGGCGGCGGCCGGGATGGCGGGGCTGATCAAGGCCGTGCTTGCCTTGCGGCATCATGCCATCCCGCCGCACCTGCACTTTCGCAATCCCAATCCGCATATCGCCTGGGCCGACCTGCCGGTGGCCGTCCCCACCCGTGTGATCGAGTGGGTGGCCTCGGCACCGCGTGTGGCGGGCGTGAGCTCGTTTGGCATCAGCGGGACGAACGCGCACGTGGTGTTGGAGGAAGCGCCAGCCGCACCCGCGGCGCTTGCCCATGACCCTGATGAACCCTGCCTCCTGCCACTCTCGGCCCGAACCCCGGACGCCTTGCGAGCGCTGGCCGGGCGCTACGCCGACCTGCTGGCGTGGACGGACGCGCCCCCGCTGGTGGCCGTGGCCGCCGCCGCCGGGGCGGGGCGCAGCCACTTTGCCCAGCGCGCCGCCGTGCTGGCTGCCAACCCGGCGGATGCGCTTGTCGCGCTGAACGCGCTGGCCAATGGGCAGACGCATCCCGCCCTGCACACCGGAGCCGTGCCGGCGGGCGCGCCCGCGCCGCGGGTGGTGTTCGTGTGCGCCGGGCAGGGCGGGCAGTGGCCGGGCATGGTCGCGGCGCTGCGGGGCGACCCGGTCGCGGCGGCGGCGCTGGAGACGGTGGCGGCGGCGGCCCCGGCCGACCTGGGGTGGTCCCTGGGGGACGCGCTGGCGGATGCGGGGGCGGGGTGGCAGGAACGGATCGACCAACTCCAGCCGGTGCTGTTCGCGGTGCAGGTGGCGCTGGCGGCGCGGCTGAAGGCGTGGGGGCTCGAGCCGGCGGCAGTGGTGGGGCACAGCTTTGGGGAAGTGGCGGCGGCGTATTTGGCCGGGGCGCTCAGCCTGCCGGAGGCCCTGCGCGTCATCTGCGCGCGGAGCCGGGCGCTGGCGCGGATCGAGGGGCAAGGGGCGATGGCGGTGGTGGAGTTGGCAGAGACGGCGGTCCAGGCGGCGCTGGCGGGACACGACGTCAGTATCGCGGGGGTGAACGGGCCGCGGAGCGTGGTGGTGAGCGGGGCGGCGGGGGCGGTGG
>CAZCEC010000123.1:0-10519 GCA_964497615.1 uncultured Anaerolineales bacterium
TTCTCCGTCGCCGCCGGCTTGTCGGCCGCGGCGCTGTCGCTCTTGCTGGCGGACTTGCTGCTGTGGCGCTCGCTGGACTTGCGGCTGTCGGTCGCGTACCAGCCCGTGCCCTTAAAGACGATGGCCGATGGCTGGACGATGCGCCGCACCTTGCCCTTGCGGCACTCCGGGCAGCGCGTCAGCGGCTTGTCCGTGAACTTCTGGGTTCGCTCAAACTGCACCCCGCAACTCTCACAGCGGTAGGTATAAACTGGCATGGTCGACTTTCCTCAAGCAGGATAACAGGCGGCATTATAGTCAAGTCCCCGCCGCCGGTCAATGAGGAGTATAGCGCGGTTGTGTTGGCAGCGCATTAACGCTGCAAACAGGGTTCCATCCGGCAGGCCTGGCTAATTCAATGCCCTCGGCAACACCCGCCCCCCGTCCGCGCAGGCGGACGTTCGGCCGCAGGCCCTCAGGCGCGGTTTCAAACCGCCGGCCCGGTCAGCCAGTTTCGTCCTCCCCCCCGCCTTCCGCCGGGTCCGCATACCCCGCATACAGCGGCCGCCCCAGCAGCCGGTTGTACTCCGTCCACGGTTGGCCCGGGTCGCGCCGGGCATTCAGCAAGTCCCGAAACCGGCCAAGCTGCGCGTTGAGCGTCTCGATCTGGTGCAGCGCGATGGCCTCCAGGGTCATCGGCGGCCGCGGCGAGCCCCACTCGTACCGCCCCCGGTGGCTCAGCAGGATGTGCCGCACGCGCAGCGCCAGCTCCGGCGGAAAGTCCGGCAGGGCCGCCAGGGCGCGCAGCACGTCCTCGTCGGCCAGCACGATGTGGCCCAGCAGCCGGCCCTCGTCGGTGTAGTCAATGTCCGTCCCCCAGTCGTGCTCACGCAGTTTGCCCGCCGAGAGCAGCAGCGCCCCCGCGCGCAGCAGGTCCCCATTCAGCTCTGGGTGCAGGGCCAGCACCGTGTCACACAGGGCCAGGATTTGCGTCAGGTGTTCCAGCCAGCCGCCCAGATAGGCGTGGTGCAGCCGCCGCGTGGCCGGGGCCTGTGCCAGCGTCCTCAGGAATTGCTCGTCCCCATAGAACTGCCGCACCAGCGCCGAGAGGTGCGGGTCGCCGATGGTGACCACCGCCGCCTGTACCGTCGCCAGCATCGCGTTGATGTCGCGCGTGGTGGCGGCCACGAAGTCGGCCAGCTCGAACTCGCCCTCCGCCGCCGGGCGCAGCCGCTGCACGATGAGCTGCGTGCGGCCCTGGTACTCCTCCACGTCGCCCGCAACCTTCAGCACCTCGCCCACCTCAAAGGTGCCCGCCAGCGCCGGGGCGTTGTCCCACACCCGCGCCAGCATTTGCCCGGTGCGGTCCGCCAGGGTCAGCGTGAGGAACTCGCCCTTGGCCTTGTCGCGGAACGGCTCCAACTGCTTGTGCCGCACGATGAAGAACCCGGTAATCCGGTCGCCCGGCTTCAGATCGGAAATGAAGGTGTCTTTCATAGCAAGCTCTTTGCGAGGCTGGACGAAGGTGAAAGAAAGTATACTAGAAAAAGTGTTCTAGGTCAAGATTCGCGCGCATCCAACTGCGACCGATGAATTGTACACAATCTGGCCCCACTTTCACTCAACCTTGAAGCGCGAGACAACTTGCCTTAGCATGAGCGGTGACTCGCCGCGCGTGTGGCGGCGAATCTGTAGCCCGATTTCCATGCTCGGTCCACTGCTGCTCGCCGCTTCTCTGTTGCTACTGAGCCTGCTGATCCTGGCGTTTGCTGATTGGCTCGCTCGCGGGTTGCTCTACCCTAAGCACCAATCGGTTACGCGCACTCCGGACGACTACGGCCTGAGCTACGTCGACGTGGCCTTTCCCAGCTCCGACCGGCTGAGTCTGAAGGGATGGTGGATCCCGTCTGAGCCAGCCGGCGATCAGTCAGCTCCCGTCGTCGTGCTTCTGCATCCGATGTTTGGCAATCGCCAGGGCTGCGGCGATACACATGGCCCCTGGCAGGGTCGCTGCTGGCCCAAGGTTGATCTGCTCAAAGCTGCGCATCACTTTCACCAGGCTGGCTATGCGGTGCTGCTGTTTGACTTCCGCAGCCATGGCGAGAGTCAGGGGAGTTTGTGCGCGGGCGGCCTGACGGAAGATCAAGATGTGGTAGGCGCGGTTGATTACGCATTTAGCCAGGTGAGCAGTGCTGCGCCCAGGGTCGGGGTGGTGGGCTTTGGCCTGGGAGCAGCCGCAGCGCTGGCCGCCATCGGGCGCTATAAGGGTGGCACCGAGACCGCCTGGATTTTCTCCGGTGACAGTGAAGGGGGCTCCGACTGGACGGAGGTCCGGCCCGCGAACATCAAGCGGCTGCGCTTTGTGATAGCGGTCCAGCCGCATTCGCTGGGCGCCCTGGTGCGGGACAGCTTGCGCAACTCGTTCGGGCCGGTGGGCCGGCTGCTGCTGCCGCTCATCAATCAATTCTCCCTCTGGCGCGGCGGCTTCCCGCTGGACACAGGTGTACTGCTCAAGTTTGCGGCCTGCCTCACCGTGCCCACACTGTACGTGGATTCGCGCACTGCTTCTCAGACCACCGCCCAGGAGGTGCGGGCGCTCTACAACGTTACGCCGGTCGAGAAGGACGTCTGGGAGATTCAAGAGCCCTCAGATCAGGCGGAGGCAGGCGAGTATGTGACTGCTCACCTGGAGCGGGTGTTGGAGTTCGCCGCACGGGCCTGTGCTCGTGTGGCCGTAGCACCCTGAGCCAAGACGGGCGGCAACGGCCCTCGCGGCCTTTTCTCTCTATTTCTCTTTCTTCTCTTCCGGCAGTTCAATCTCCATCACCGGCTCGGCCCGCTTCCGCCGCGCCAGTTGCCCCTGCACCCAGCCGCGCAATTGGCTCGGGTTCAGCCGTCCCCCGGACTTGAAGTAGCTCTGCGCCAGCCGCCCCATGGTCGTGGTGCCCGTGGCGGCCACGCCCGCGCCCACCACCCACCCAAACCCCGGCACCAGCTTGGTGAGCTGTAAGCCGACATAGCGTGTCACCAGCCCCCCTGCCAGCGCCATCACCAGCTCGCGCGCGAAGTGCGCCGTGATGTTCTCGCCGTAGATCGCCGCCAGCCGCAGCACCATCCGCGCCTGCATCCCCAAGAGAATCGGCAGGTCAAGTCCCGGGATCGGCTCGGCCCCCAGTAGCAGCGCCCACATCGCCGTCGCGCGGATCACACGCCGCGCTGCCTTTTCGCGGCAAGCCGGCAAGGCCCGGCCAATCACCACCGCCAGCCCGGTGTCCGCCTGGATCAGGGCCGGGATCAGCTTATCGGCCACGCCCGCGCCGGTGCGGGCCGAGATGGGCACCGCCTGCACCCCCTGCAGGCGATACGCCAGGTCCGACAGCACCGCCCGCAAGTCGCGCCGCACGATGTCAATCTTGTTCAGCGCCACCAGCACCGGCACATCCTGCTCCCGAATGGCGTAGTACAGCTCCAGGTCCGTCTGCCGGATGCCCGCCGCCCCATCCAGCAGCAGGATCACCATCTGCGCCTGCCGGATTTCGGCCCGCGCCAGTTCGGCCCGTTGGTCGCCGGCCACTTCGCCAAAGCCCGGCGTATCCACCAGCGTGAACGGCCCAAACTGCTCGACGATGCTTTCGGTCGTGGTGCCCGGCACCGCGCTCACCGGCGAGACGGCGTGTCCCTTCAACGTGTTGAACAGGGTAGACTTGCCCGAATTGACCGGCCCGACGATGGCGAGCCGGCCGCGCGCCTCCCCGGCCACTTCGGCCTGGAGGCCCTGCCAGTCAATCGCGTCGAAGAACGCGCGTAAGTTAGGTAGATTCGAAGGTGGCTTCACGGTGAACTGAGATTCCTACGGCGTCGCCGTTCGCGTGGCGGTCCGGGTCGGCGTCCGCGTTGGTGTCGGGGTTGGCGTCGAAGAGGGCGTGCTCGTTGCCGTGCGGGTCGCGGTGGGCTGCGCGGCGGCGGTGCCGGTGGCCGCCTGGATCGCCGTGCGCGTGGCGGCGGCCGCCAGGGTCGCGTCCTGCGTGGCCGTCGGCAGCGGGCCGATCTCCGTCAGCCGAGCCTCGGCGGTGGCCGCCAGCGGGTCGCTGCTGCTGGCGAGCGAGGCCAGCGCCTCCAGGTCCGCGGCCTCGCCTGCGGCCTCCCCAAGAGCGGCATATGCTTGTGCCCGCCAGAAATAAGCCTGCGTCCGCTGTGCGTTGGTGCTGGCCAGGTCCAGGGCTGTCGTCAGCGCCGCCGCCGCGTCGGCGGGCCGCTCGTTGCCCAGCAGCGCCTGGCCCAGCCCCAACTGCGCCGCGAAGTCTTCCGGCGCGCGCCTCAGCGCGGCCTGAAACGCAGTGATGGCCGTATCGGGCCGCTCCAGCCCCAGCAGCGCCTGCCCCAGCCCCACATATGCGTCAGGCAGTTCCCCGCTGCGGGCCGCGATGCCCTCCAGCAGGTCAATCGCGGTGCTGTAGTCGGCCCGCGCCTCTTCAAATGCCTCGCCCGACAGGTGGAGGCCAGCCCGCGTCAGGAACACATCGGCGTTGCCCGGGTCGGCCTCAGCCGCCTGGTTCAGCAGGGGCAGGGCGGCGGCGGCGTTATCCGTTGCGATCTCCGCCAGCGCCGTGGCATGCAGCACGCTCGCCTGCCACCGGCCAGCCAGCGGGTGTTCCAAGTCCAGCACATAGCGATAGGCCCGCGACAGGTCCGCCTCTGCCTCGTCGTAGTCGCCGTTCGCATACGCCACGCGCCCGCGCGCGAAGTAGCCCAGGGCCAAACCAGGATCGATCTCCAGCGCCGCCTCCGCGGCCTCCTCGGCGTCGCTCACCTCGCCAGCGTCGAGGTAGGCCAGCGCCAGGTACGCCGCGGCCAGCGCATTGCCGGGCGCCGTGCGCCGGGCTGCTTCCAGGTCCGCAATCGCGCTGTCCAGAGCTTGCCCTGAGCCAGCCGAAGGGTCGCCCGCGGCGGCGAGGTAGGCCGCGCGGTCGAGATACGCCGGGATGAAGTTCGGGTCGGCATTGATGGCCCGCCCAAAATCAGACACCGCATCATTGCGCCGGTTCTGCGCGGCCTGCGCCAGCGCGCGGCCCCAATAAGCGGGCGCAAACCCGCCGTCGAGCCCCAGCGCCGCGCCGTACTGCCGCACCGCCTCGGCCTGGTTGCCCGTGTGGCGATAGGCCTCACCCAGGTAGAAGAACACGCGCTGGCTCCCGCTCAGCACCTGGTCGTTGACCACCACGTTCGCCAGTTGCAGGATCGCGCCCCAATCCTGCTCATCGTAGGCGCGCCGCATGTTGCGGTAGTCCTCCGAAGGCGAGACCGCATCGGTCGCCACCGGGTTGGGCGTAGCCGTCTGGTTCAGGCACAGGTACACCGCCAGCGGCGTCGCCGGGTTGGGGTTAGCCGGGATTTCGCACGCGCCCTCGACGACCGGCACCGGCGTGGCGGTGG
Organism: uncultured Anaerolineales bacterium; assembly: GCA_964497615.1. Taxonomy (GTDB): domain Bacteria; phylum Chloroflexota; class Anaerolineae; order Anaerolineales; family UBA6663; genus CAZCEC01. The sequence goes on from CAZCEC010000123.1 coordinate 5,413, forward strand.
GCGGCGGTGTGCTCGATGGCGGCACGGTAGAGGTGACGACGACGGTGTTGGGCCGCACCGCGAACGGCCCCAGCTTGAAGATGGCCAGGCAAGCCGTCGTCAGCACCACCACTGCCAGCGCGCTCGCGCCCAATAGCGCCATCCGCTCCAGGCTGCGCCGCCGCGCAAGCACGCCCGCCAGTCGCCCGCTGGCCGAGACCTCGGGCAGCACGATGGGCATGTCCTGGAGCAGGCTGGCCGGCGGCAGCCCGGACTCCTCGGGCCGCAGTGCGCCCAGCACCACCAGCCCGCGCCGCGCCGGGATGGAGTTCGGGTCCAGCCGCAGCACATTTTGCAGGCAGTAAATCTGCTCTTTCTCCGATTCCACCGAGGCGCTCATCCACAGCCAGTAGTTGGGGTTCTGCGCATCGGCCTTAATCAGCCGCGTGAGCAGGTCCTTGGCCCGCAGCCGCTGGCCCGCCTTCAGCGCCGCCACCGCCTCGGAGAACATCTCGTCCGACATGGGCCGGAGTTTAGCATAGGTTGGGAGATGGTTGGTAGACCGAGTCAAGCTGCTGGCATATGTCATTGGCTCCAAATTCGACGCTAACGGTTCAACCCCCCGCGGCAGCAGCCCACGCCGCGTACACGAGGGCTCATGTCACGCCTGCATTCGACGGCGATTCAGCTATGGGCCCCCTATAGCCAAAGCGCTGCCGGCTTGGGCAACTGGAGGAGCATTTCAGTCTGGATACTGCCAGCGAATTGACGAATCGTCCTGCGTCCCTGTAGAGGGACGCGGTGGCCGAAGGCCTCCAGGCGCGAATTCTATTCGCCGGCCCTGCTGATATAATCGCCTCTGATGCGACTGATGCGGCCCGGTCCCCTCATTCTGTCTGCCCTGGCGGCCCTCCTCCTCATCGCCTGCGCCGCCGAATCCACGCCCGGCGCCTCCACCCCCACGCCCCGCCTGCGCCCGCTGCCCACCGCCACCCGGCCCGCCGCCGCGACCAGCGCCCCAGTCCTGCCGCCCGCCACACCCGTCATCATCGCCTCGCCCACCGCCACGGCCACGCCCGTCACGCACCAGGTTCAGGAGGGCGAAACCCTGCTCGGCATCGCCATTGACTACGGTGTCTCGCTCGAAAACTTGCAGGCCGCCAACCCAGAAGTGGACCCGCGCTTCCTGTCCATCGGCACCGTCCTCATCATCCCGCCGCCGGAGGGCGGCTTTGCAGTGGCGGCCACCAACCTCGCGCCTCCGCCCCCCGCGCCGGTGGAATTGAGCGATCCCGCCTGCTACGCCCTGCCCAGCGCGGGCTTGGTGTGCTTGGTGGCCGCCCACAACCCTGGCGCCGCCGCCCTAGAAAACGTCTCCGCCCGTGTCACCCTGGCCGGCGCCGACGGCTTGCCCATGGCCAGCGCCGTGGCCTATGCCGCCCTCGACCTCATCCCGCCCGGCGCGCAGGCCCCGCTCTCCGTCATGTTTGCGCCCCTGCCGCGCCCCGTCATGGCCGCTGGGGTGGAAGTGCTCACCGGCAACCTGGCCCTGGAGCCTGCCCCCGCCGGCCGCGCCGCGGTGCTGGAGGTGCGCGACCCCCGCGGCGGCTGGCTGGGTGGCCGCTGGACGGCCACGGGCCTGGCGCTCAACAACAGCGGGCGCGCCGTTGCCGAAACCTGGGCTGCCCTCACCCTGTATGGCGCGGACGGGGCCATTGTGGGCTATCGCAAGCAATGGCTCGGCGGCCCGTTGGGGCCAGGGGAGAGCCAGGCATTCTCGCTAACCGCCGACCTGCTGGGCGAGTCGGTGGACCACTTCACCATCTTGGCCGAGGGCTATCCATGAGCAAGGCTGCCAACCGCGCCGAACCGAACCGCGCCGCCGATTGGGTCTATCGCTTCGTCTATTGGCTGGTGGGCTGGATTGCGCGTCTCACCTGGCGCTACACGGTGACGGGGCGCGAGCACGTCCCGGTCGGCACCGCCTACATCGTCGTCGCCAATCATCTGAGCGTGTTCGACGCGCCAGCGGTTTTCCTGGCCATGACGGAGCGGGCGTGGATGTTTGGGGCCGACAAGTGGCGCCGCGTGCCCGGCATTCGCCAATTGCTCGAAGCCGTGGGCGTCATCTGGGTAGCGCGCGGCGAAGCGGACATGGATGCCATGAAGGCCTCCCTCGCCGTGCTCAAGGGTGGCGGCCGGCTGGGCGTGGCGCCCGAGGGCACCCGCAGCCCCACTGGCGCCCTCATCCGCGGCAAGCCCGGCGCCGCCTTCCTCGCGGACCGGGCCAAAGTCCCGCTCGTGCCCATGGCGATCTGGGGCACCGAAGACGTCATCCCCTGCTGGAAGCGCCTGCGCCGCCCGCGCATCCACTGCGTCATCGGCCCCGCCTTCACCCTGCCGGGCAGCGGCCGCGCCAAGGGCCCGGAATTGGACGCGTTGACCGACACCATCATGCTCACCCTGGCGGCCATGCTCCCGCCCCAATACCGCGGCGTCTACAAGGACCACCCGCGCCTCGCCCAGCCCGATTCTGTCCCGTCCGTGATCTCGTCGTAAGATTCTCCGCCTACCATCGCTCAGTAGGACTGTCATTCTCAAGCACTGCTGGCGAATTGGCGAATCATCCTGCGTCCACGTAGGTGGACGCGGCGGCCGGAGGCCTTGAGGCGCGAATTCCATTCGCCGGCCGCTCTGGAGACTGGAGACTTAAGCTGTCAAGGGCGGCGGGCCGGTACGGACCATCAGAAGGGAAGTACGTACATGGCAACTGAACACTACGACGCAATCGTGATCGGCGCCGGGCAGGGCGGTGTGCCCCTCGGCCCGGCCCTGGCCCACAGCGGCCGCAAGACCGCCGTCATCGAGCGCGACCACGCCGGCGGCACCTGCATTAACTACGGCTGCACCCCAACGAAAACCATGGTCGCCAGCGGCCGCCTCGCCCACCTGGCGCGCCGCGCGGGCGAGTACGGCCTCCACGCCGGCCCAGTCACGGTGGACATGCCCGCCGTCCGCCAGCGCAAGCGCGATATGGTCACCAGCTTCCGCGCGAGCACCGAGCGCCGCATCACCCGCGGCGGCGAGGGCGCGGAACTGATCTTTGGCGCGGCCCGCTTCACCGGCCCCAAGACGATTGAAGTGGCGCTCAAGGACGGCGGCACGCGCGCTATCCAGGCCGAGTGGTTCTTCATCAACACCGGCGCCCGCCCCGCCAATCCGCCGCTGGATGGGCAGGACAGCGTCACCATCCTCAACTCCACCACGGTCATGGAACTGGACGAAGTGCCCCAGCATCTGCTGGTGCTGGGCGGCGGCTACATCGGCTGCGAGTTCGGGCAGTTGTTCCGCCGGCTCGGCAGCGCTGTGACCGTCATCCAGCGCGGCGGCCAGCTCCTCGGCCGCGAGGACCCCGACGTGGCCGAAGCCATCCTGGGCATCCTGCGCGAAGACGGCCTGGACGTTCGGCTCAACACCGAGGCCATGCGCGTGGCCCCCGCCGAGGGCGGCGGCCTCGGCCTCACCGTGCGCGGCCCCGATGGCGAAGACACGCTTTCCGGCTCGCACCTACTGGCCGCCGTGGGCCGCGCCCCCAACACCGAAGACCTGAACCTCGAAGCGGCGGGCGTTACGGTGGACAAGCGCGGCTTCATCGTCGCCAACGAGCGCCTCGAAACCTCCGCCCCCGGCATCTTTGCCATCGGCGACGTGAAGGGCGGCCCCGCCTTCACCCACATCTCCTACGACGACTACCGCATCCTGGCCGATAACCTCCTGGGCGGCGCGGGCACGCGCACCACCCGGCGCCTCGTGCCCTACGTCGTCTTCACCGACCCGCAGTTGGGCCGCGTGGGCCTCACCGAGGCCGAGGCCCGCCAGCAGGGCCGCCCTATCCGCATCGCCAAGATGCCCATGGACTACCTCTCCCGCGCCTGGGAGATCGGCGAGAAGCGCGGCCTCATGAAGGCCATCGTGGACGCCAAAACCGACCAGATCCTTGGCGCGGCGGTGCTCGGCTACGAAGGCGGCGAGTTGATGGCCATGCTTGAGATCGCCATGCTCGGCAATCTGCCCTACACCGTCCTCAAGGAAGCCATCTTCTCCCACCCCACCATGTCTGAGGGCCTCAACACCCTGTTCTACAACTTCCAGGACTGACGACCGCCGACTGACGACCGGCGACCGGTGCCGAAGGCCGAATGTCGAGGCACAACCGTCGTAGCAGCGACTTCAGTCGCTCCGTCTGCTTTGTAGTAGCGACTTTAGTCGCTTCCCCCGCTGAGCCATCAGCCGGCGCCGGCTGAAGTCGCTCCTCCTGCCAGACCCGCCACGCACCACGCCACAACCACTTGACACCCGGCACCTGGCACCTGACACTTGGTCCATGCCCTTCCTCGAAAACGACCTCTCCGACTACCTCTCCCTCGACGGCGACTGGTCCTTCTTCCTCGCCGGCAGCGCCCCCATCCTCCTGCCCGTCCCCTCTGCCTGGGAGTCCCACGTCCGTGACAAGCGTATAGACGGCCCCGCCCTCTACCGCCGCGCCTTTGACCTGCCCGCCGCCTGGCTCGACGGCCGCCGCATCCTTTTCGAGGCCGGCGCCATCAGCTTCGACGTCACCGTGCGTATCAACGGTCACGAGGCCGGCCGTCACCAGGGCATGTGGTCGCGCTTCCAGCTTGACGTGACCACCCTCGTCCGCACCGGCCGCAACGAGATCGAGCTTGAAATCTGGAAGCCCGGCCCTCGCTTCCCCCTCCGCGACACCCTCGCCGGCTTCCTCGGCGACGTGTGCACCACCTTCGGCGGCCCCTGGCAAAGCCTGGGCCTGCGCGCGCTTCACACCGGCATCACCGACCTGAACTTGGTCGAAGCAGATCGCGCGCTTGTCGTCAGCGGTTACGGCGGCGTCCCGCACTCTGCCGTACGCGCCGAGCTTTACGATGCGGCTGGCGTGCTCTGCCGCCAGGCCGAAATCGCGTCGGATGATCATTCCCGTTTTTCAATCCGCCTGCCCATTGCCCTCCCGGCCGATACATTCGGAGCCCCCGGGCCTACAGCTTCACGCGCCACCCCCAATCCGCGACGGCGGGTTTCGGGCCCCCGTAGTAGCGGTTTCAACCGCCGG
>CAZCEC010000124.1:0-10454 GCA_964497615.1 uncultured Anaerolineales bacterium
TCCGGCACCGTCACCAAGAAGATGATCCCCCAGATCGTCCGCCTGTACAACCAGATGCCCGAGCCCAAGTACGTGCTGGCGATGGGCGCCTGCGCCAGCGGCGGCGGCCCCTTCAAGGAAGGCTACAACGTCGTCTCCGGCGTGGATAAGTACGTCCCGGTGGACGTGTACGTCCCCGGCTGCCCGCCCACCCCCCAGGCCCTGCTCCACGGCCTGATGACGCTCCAAAAGAAGATCGACAACCAGTCCATCCGCAACGTGCCGTGGTATCAGCCCGGCGCGTCCGAGCCCATCCCCGTGCCCATCCTCGGCCCGGACATCATTGACCCGCGCCACGCCGCCCTGCTGCGCGACCGCGCCGCCCGCGGCCTGTCCAACAACATCACCGTCGCCGACCGGGCCAAGGCCTAACCATGACCGTTGCACCTGCCCTCGAAAACGTCACCCCCAAGCTCGACGAGGAATTTCCCGGCGTCGCCAGCCCCGACACTCGCAAGGGTTATGGCGGCTACCTCATCCCGCCCGACAAGCTGGTCGAGGTCGCCACCAAGCTGCGCGACGAAGCCGGCTACGACTACCTCTCCTCCGCCACCGCCGTGGACTACCTCGACGAGGGCCACCTGGAGATGGTCTACCACCTCTACCGCACCACCGGCGGCCCGGCCCTGGTGGTCAAGGCGCAGACCCCGCGCGACAACGCGGTGCTGCCCTCGCTGGTGCCCGTCTATCCCGGCGCCGATTTCCAGGAGCGCGAAGCCTGGGACCTGTACGGCATCCGCTTCACCGGCCACCCCAACCTCAAGCGCATCCTGATGTGGGAAGGCTTCTGGGGCCACCCCATGCGCAAGGACTGGAAGGAAGCCTACTACGAAGAGGACGTCAAGCCCTTCGACTCGCGCTGGCCCGAGGGGCAGGTCTTCCGCGCCGAGCAGCACAACCCCTTCGGCCACAACGTCAAGTACCCGGACGGCTTCACCCTCGAAGGCTGGACCCCGGAGGCCGATAAGGCCCTGTATGCCGGGCTGGGCGCCATCACCGAGACCGGCGCCGGCAGCCTCAAGACCGACCAGATCGTGGTGAACCTCGGCCCGCAGCACCCCTCCACCCACGGCGTCTTCCGCATCGCCGCCACGCTCGACGGCGAGACCATCGTGGATCTGGAGCCGGTGATGGGCTACCTGCACCGCAACCACGAGCAGATCGGCGAGCGCAACACCTTCCTCCAGAACATCCCTTTCACCGACCGGCTGGACTACATCTGCTCGATGTCCAACAACCTGGGCTACGTTCTGGCCGTCGAGCAGTTGATGGGCATCAAGCCGCCCGAGCGCGCCGAGTACATCCGCGTCATCATGTCCGAGCTGACCCGCATCTGCAACCACCTGTGGGCCATCGGCTTCCTGCTCAACGACCTGGGCGCCTTCTTTACCCCCGCCCTGTACGCCATCACCGAGCGCGAGTTGATCCTGGACGTGTTCGAGGCGGTGGCCGGCTCGCGCATGATGTGCAACTACATGCGCTTCGGCGGCATCGCCCGCGACCTGCCCGACGGCATCGAGGCCCGGCTCAACGAACTGGCCTTCGACCGCCTGCCGCGCAAGGTGGACGAGCTGGACGCCTACCTGACCAACAACGAGATCATCCGCTCGCGCTGTGTCGGCGTGGGCGTGCTGCCCGCCGAGCAGGCCATCGCCTACAGCACCTGCGGCCCGGTGCTGCGCGCCTCGGGCGTGCCCTACGACGTCCGCCGCGCCGACCCGTACAGCATCTACGACCGCTTTGATTGGGACGTGGCGGTGCGCTACAACGGCGACGTGTACGACCGCTACCTCATCCGCCTGGACGAGATCCGCGAGAGCATCCGCATCGTCCAGCAGGCGCTGCAAGGCCTGCCCGGCGGCGACATCCAGACCGGCAAGCCGCAGTACCAGGTGCGCGTGCCGGCGGGCGAAGCCTATGGCCGCGTGGACAACCCCAAGGGCGAGCTGGGCTTCTACGTCGTCTCGACCGGCAAGCCCAACCCGCACCGCTATCACGTCCGCGCCCCCTCGTTCATCAACCTCACCCCCTTCGGCGAGATGTGCAAGGGCCACAAGATCGCCGACGTGGTGGTGATCCTGGGCAGCATTGATATCGTGCTAGGAGAGACGGACCGGTAGTTCGATGGCGATCAAGGAAGCCGAACCAGCCCAGATTGCAGCGTCATCCCCCCTCGGCGGGGAACGTTATCGCTTTGACGTGCGGTCGTTTCACGCCATGATCGAAGCCGGTATCCTGGGCGAGGATGAGCGGGTCGAGTTGATCGAAGGGGAAGTTATCGAAATGTCGCCCATCAACCCCCAGCACGTCGCCGTCGTGGCTGCTCTGACCGAGTTTCTGCTTGTCCCGCTTGTGGGCAAGGCGTTCGTCACCGCGCAAAGCCCGTTCACGCTCAGCGAGCAGTCCGAGCCGCAGCCGGACTTGATCCTGGCTCGGTATCGCGCCGACCGTTATCGTCACGCCCACCCAACCTCACCAGACATCCTCCTGGTGATTGAGGTCTCGCAGACTAGCTTACGATATGACCGCGCGCGCAAGGTCCGCCTTTACGGTGCCGCCGGTCTGCCCGAATACTGGATCGTCAACCTGGTGGATAACACCCTGGAAGTTTATCGCCAACCCGCTGCCGACGGATACTCGCTGCTGCAAAAGTTCAGGCCCGGCGACGCCGTCTCGCCCCTGGCCTTTCCCGATGTCAGCCTCGACGTGGCGGCCATCCTGCCGCCCGCGGAAGCAGAGAAGTAACGAGGAGAACCCTCTATGTATGGACTTGGAATTGCGCGCGGACTGTGGACGGTGTTCAAGCACTTCGTGGACACCTACACCGACGACATCCGCTGGCTGGGCCGCCGCTACTACAACAAGGAAGCGCTGGCCGTCCGCCAGGGGCCGCAGGCCGCCGGCATCTTCACCGTCCAATACCCCGAAGAGAAGCTCGTCACCCCGGAAGAGTTCCGCTACATTCCCTTCCTGCTTTACGAGGTTAAGGAAGACGGCACCCAGGAAGACCGCTGCACCTCCTGCGGCATCTGCGCCAAGGTCTGCCCGCCGCAGTGCATCTGGATCGAGCGCACCAACGACCCCAAGACCGGCCGCCCCATCCCCGCGCCGCGCGAGTTCTACATTGACATCGACATCTGCATGAACTGCGGCTTCTGCGCCGAGTACTGCCCGTTCGACGCCATCAAGATGGACCACGACTTCGAGTTGTCGGCCTTCGACCGCACCAGCGCCCACATCTACAACAAGGAAAAGCTCAGCAAGCCGGTGGACTACTACGCCTCCATCCGCCCGACCAACTACGCGCGCGAAGAGGTCGTCCGCGCCGAGAAAGAAGCCAAGAAGGCCAAACGCTAATGTATCAGAGCGACACCGAAATGCTCTTCCCCACGCGCGTCATCCCCACGCTCAAGCACCTGCGCGGGGCCGCCTGGCGCAACCTGGTGGACAAGGTCGCCACCGCCCCGGACGGCGAAGAGCCCACCCTGGCCTTTGGCCTGATGATGATCCGCCTGAATGGCTGCCTCACCTGCCATTCGGACTCGTACCGCGCCATGCGCGGCTGCACCGCCTGCGCCCAACAGTCCATCACCCGCTTCAAGGACGGCGACGACGGCCTGGTCAAGCTCTACAACAAGGCCGCCCGCGACGTGCGCCTGTACCTCGAAGACGGCACCCTGTTGGAGATGTAGGGAACATCCTGGCCGGCTGTGTGTGCCCTGCCGTCGCCGGCGATGAATGCCTTTCCGTAGCGCGGCCCTTTACGGGCCGCGTTTGATATGGGATAGTAAGCGCGCGGCTCCCTGCCGGTCATGTGTGGCAGGAGCGCCCCGCAAGCGCGATGCTGGTGCAAGGAGAATGAATGCCTAACGTAACCCCCGACCAAGTGACGCAGGCCCTCGCTACCGTCCAGGAGCCCGAGCTGCACCGCGACCTCGTCACCCTCGACATGATCAAGGACCTCAAGGTCTCGGGCGGCCAGGTGGACTTCACCATCGTCCTCACCACCCCGGCCTGTCCCCTGCGCGGCGTCATGGAGCGCGACGCACGCGCCGCGCTGGCGAAGGTGCCCGGCGTCACCGGCGTCAACATCCGCTGGGACTCGCGCGTCACCGCCAACCAGCGCCTGGGGCAGATGCCCATGCCGGCCCGCAACGTCATCGCCATCGCCTCCGGCAAGGGCGGCGTGGGCAAGAGCACCGTGGCCGTTAACATCGCCGTGGCCCTGGCGCAGGCCGGCGCGAAGGTCGGCTTGCTCGACGCCGACATCTACGGCCCCAACACGCCCATGATGCTCGGCGCCGTCTACAAGCCCATCCAGGCCAACGGCAAGCTCGTCCCCGCCCGCGCACACGGCATCGAGGTGTTCTCTATGGGCTTCCTGGTCAAGGACGAACAGCCCATCATCTGGCGCGGCCCCATGCTCGATAAGGCCATCCGCCAGTTCCTGGGCGATGTGGGGTGGGGGGACCTGGACTACCTGATCGTGGACATGCCCCCCGGCACCGGCGACGCCCAGCTCACCGTCTCGCAGGCCATGACCGTCGTCGGCGCCGTCATCGTCACCTTGCCGCAGGAAGTGTCTCAGGCCGACGCCCGGCGCGGGCTGGAAGGCTTCCGGCAGATGGAAGTGCCTGTGCTCGGCATCGTCGAGAACATGAGCTACCTGCTCCTGCCGGACGGCTCGCGCCTGGATGTGTTCGGTCAGGGCGGCGGGCGCAAGCTGGCCGAGGCCGCGGGCGTCCCCTTCATCGGTGAGATCCCCATTGACCCGCAGGTGCGCGTGGGCGGCGATGGCGGCGTCCCCGTCGTCGTCAGCCACCCCGAGTCGGCCGCGGCCCAGGCCCTGGTCGCCGTCGCCCAGGACATCGCCGCCAAGGTCAGCGTCCTTAACTTCCAAAATCAGAACAACGTCATCCCCATCACCGAGATCGGATAGCACGCGCATCAAGATGCGGCCCGGCGCGCAACACGCCGGGCCGCATTTGTGATTGTCCGCCGCGCTGGCAAGTTGGATCCGATATCAGACCGCACAACGCGCCTTCACAATCAAGCCGTGGCCAGACGTGCCAGATCGCCAGGCCAAACACATGGCGCTGCCTCCGACTTCATTGACCCCGTTACGGTGTTTCCGCCGCCGGATCCGGCGCGTAGATGGCAGGATCATGTTGACCTTCGACCTGCAGTATCCCGGCTGCCCCCTTATTGACGCGAAACAGGGCATGGTCCACCAGCAGGTATTGCCCAGGTTCCTCCAGCGTCAGCTCGAAAATGGCCGCCGACCCCGGCGCGATAATGGCGGTCTCTTCGTTGGCCACAAACGTCTCGGGTGAGCCGGTATACACCTTGTCGAAGATTTCGCCGATGATGTGGAAGTTCGAGGCAACGTTCGGGCCGCCGTCACCGAAGTAGAGGCGTACCGTTTCGCCCACATTCGCCTGCAGCGGATACAGATTGGTCAGCGCTGCCGTGTGCCCATTGAAGGTGAAGTATTCGGGCGCCTCCGCCATCGCTTTGGCCTGATCAAACGGCTGGTGCCCCGCCGCGCCGAACGAGGCGGCCGTGTACCATTCGCCCTGGACCACGTAAAACTCCCGATCCACCGGCGGCAGCCCGCCAGGCGGCTCGACGACAATCACGCCGTACATGCCCTGCGCGATGTGCAGCATCGGCGGAGGGAAGGCACAGTGATAGATGTAGGCGCCGGCTTGCAGAGCCTTGAATGTCAGCGTCTTGGTCTCGCCTGGCGCAACGTTCGTTACCTCCGCGCCGCCACCCGGGCCGGTCACCGCATGCAGGTCAATGTTGTGTCCCATAACGCTGTCGAGCGCGTTGACCAGCGTCAAGTTGACTGTGTCGCCTTCCATCACGCGGATCATCGGACCGGGCACGGTCCCATCAAAGGTCCAGAAGGCATAACTGGCGCCACTCGCCAGTTCGGCGATTACCTCCTTCGCCGTCAACGTGACCTCAACCGTGGCCGGCTCGCTGCGGCCCAAGGGCGGCGGGACGTCGGCCGGATTGCGGGCGACATTCGGCACGTCCAGCGGCATGGTCGGCGCCGCGGTTGGCAGGCCAGACGCGTCGGTGGGGGCGGCCGTAGGAATCGGCTGCGGCCGAACAGATGGCTGTGAGGTACACCCAGCGAGAATCATCGCGGCCAGCAGCAGAGCCGCGTGGGTGGCATGGCGGCGTGTCTTGACTGGTAAGGTATCACTGATCATGGTTGCTCCTCCCTATTGAGCTTGCTCTGGCCCGCCGGACGGTTATCCGCCAGACTATCACAGACCGCAGTCCAGGGGCAAGGACTTCTTGAGAGCGCTACCAACCAGGTTCCACCGCTTTGACCGCTTTCACTGCACACCCCGAAAGCTCGAACGATGTATATCCGTACATAATCATCTATCGCTTTCCTCATCCTGCGTCCCCACGGGGTCGTAACCTTCCTCGCCTGCCCCACCGCTTGGACGCTCGGCCCGCTTTCGGTCGTCGGTCACAGGAACGTCCCATTGCGGGGTCCGTCGCCGGTCGTCGTTCATCGAAAGTCCGTCCTTCGTCGTTCGTCCTTCGTCGTTTGACCAATCCCCCCCCATCGTTTACCATAGCCGTTCGTTATGCTAACCATTATGGAAACGGTGGATTCCTAATGACCGAAGCCGTCCTCACCGAAGCCCCTCCGGCGCGTCCGGCTCGCCAGATCATCGGCGTCCGCTTTATGCGCGTTGGCAAGCTCTATCACTTCGACGCCACCAACTACAACGAACTCCGCGTCGGCGACCGCGTCATCGTCGAGACCACCCGCGGCCGCCAGTTGGGCGAGGTCGCCCAGATCGTCCCGCCCGAGAAGCAATCCCCGCCGCCCGGCGGCTACAAGGGCATCGAGGGCCTGGCCACTGCGCGCGACCTGGCCCTGGAACAGATGTGGAAGGCCAAAGAGACCGAGGCCCTCATCAACTGCCGCGACCGCGCCCACCAACTGCGCCTCGGCGACGTCAAGATCGTCAAGGCCGATTTCAGCTACGACGGCACGCGCCTTACCTTCCTCATCAGCGGCCCGGACGAGGGCAACGCCCGCGTGGACACCAAATCACTGCGCGAGGACATGCAGCGCCAATATCCCGAGCCGCAAGTCTCCCTGCGCCAGATCGGCCCGCGCGATGTGGCCAAGCTCCTGGGCGGCATGGGCGCCTGCGGCCTGGAGACGCGCTGCTGCTCCATGTTCCTCACCGACTTCAGCCCCGTCAGCATCAAGATGGCCAAGGAGCAGGGCCTGTCGCTCAACCCGGAAGAGATCACCGGCATGTGCGGCCGGCTGCGCTGCTGCCTGGTGTACGAGTACGAGCAGTACGTCGCCGCCCGCAAGACCCTGCCCAAGCGCAACAAGATCGTCCACACCCCCAAGGGCGAAGGCAAGGTCACCGACGTCAACCCCCTCAAGGAGTCGGTCTTCGTCGCCGTCACCGAGGGCGACGGCTACCGCATCTACGAGTTCATGAAGGCCGATCTCCAGCCCGCCGATGAGCTGGCCGCCCTCCAGAAGAAGGCCACCGAGCCTTGCGACCGGCACGAGAGCGGCGGCTGCAACTGCGGCAAAGCCAAGCGCCGCAACGATTGACCCGTGGTCAGCGCGGCGCGACGCGTAATGCGTGACCACCCAAGCGCCTTCCCAATTGATTCACGCCTCACGTTTCACGCTGCATGACCTTTCCTCCCCTCGGTTTTCAACTCTCCCTCTCTGCCCCGCCGCAACGCGTCGTCTCGCTCGTCCCCTCCCTCACCGGCAGCCTGTTTGACCTGGGCCTCGGCAGCCGCGTGGTGGGCCGCACCGACTACTGCGTCTACCCGCCCGGCCAGGTGGAGGCCGTGCCCCGCGTCGGCGGCACCAAGAACCCCGCTGTCGAGCGCCTCCTCGCTCTCCAGCCGGACCTCGTCCTCGCCAACTGGGAAGAGAACCGCCGCGCCGATGTCGAGGCCATCGAGGCGGCGGGCATCCCCGTCTGGACCACCCTGCCGTGCACGGCCCGCGACGCCCTCAACCTACTTTGGGCCCTCATCCGCCTGTTCGACTGGCCCCAGGCCGGCCAGAGCCTGGCCGCCCTGGAGCGCTCGTACGAGATCACCAGCCTCGCCGCCGAAAACGCGTCGCCGGCCCGTGTCTTCTGCCCCATCTGGCGCGAGCCCGCCGCCGGCCCCGTCCAATGGTGGATGACGGCCAATGCCCGCACCTACCTGCACGATATCCTGCGCATCTGCGGGGGCCTCAACATCTGCGCGGACCGCGAGCGGCGCTACCCCCTGGCCGCCGACCTCGACCCCGCCGGCCACCCGCCCGAACCGCCCGCCCCCGATCGCGACACTCGCTACCCCCGCGTCTCCACTGCCGAGGTTGCCGCGCTTTCTCCAGACGTGATCCTCCTGCCCAGCGAGCCTTATCCCTTCTCCGCCGCCGACCTATCCGCCTTCGACGTTTTTCCTGAGATTCCGGCGGTGGCCCAGGGCCGTATAGTCCTCGTGGATGGCGCCGCCCTCACCTGGCCCGGCACGCACCTCGCCCGCGCCCTGGCCGACCTGCCGGCCCTGCTCGCGCCCGCGTAAAAGACCCGTCGGATTCCTCGTAGTCGCGGCCTTCATGGCCGCGGACCGGCCCATGAAGGGCCGGACTACGCGGCTCCGGCCCTGGACGGCGCCTCGCGCCTTTGGCCACAGTGCCCGCCGGGAGAATGTCATGCCGAGGCCCGCTGTTTGGCCGAGGAATCTGCGCCAGTGGCCGGCGGTTGAAACCGCGCCTACCAAGAGCACAAAGTCGGCCTTCGCCGACTCATCTCGAGCCTGCGGAGGCGGGTGCAATGCTGCGGCTGTGCGAAGCCCTGTTTTGGGGTCAAACGCCAGGCACAAACCGGCCCCTTTTCGGTGGATGCACCCACGCCGCCGGCCTGTTTGCACGATGCCACTGCGCCGAGTATCATTGCCGCCCACCGGAGGAAACATGTCTCGTTTGTCGTTATTGGTCCTGGTAATTGTCGCCGTTGCCCTCGCCGGCTGCGTCCCGCCCACCGCCACCGCCACCGCCACCGCAGCGCTCACCAGCGCGCCGGCTACAAGCGTGCTGACCACCGGCGTGCCGCCCACCGGCTATCCGGCCGCTGTGCCCTCCAACACCGCCGCGCCCTATCCGGCCGCCACCGAGCCGCCCACACAGCCCCCGGCCGCCTATCCGGCGGATGCGTCGCCCACCCCGGCCGCCACCGCCACGCCCGCGCCCACCGATACGCCCGCGCCCACGGCCACCACCGGCCCCGTGATTATTACTTACCGCAACTACGAGATCGTCCCGGAATCCACCACCATCAAGGCCGGCACCGAGGTCACCTTCCAGATCGAGGGCGACTTCCACCAGCCTTATGCTGGCGCCGCGGCGCCCTTCATCTTCGAAGCGCCCGCCAACCTCGCGAACACCACCTGGTCCATCACCTTCAACAACGCTCGGACCATGACCATCCTATGCGGCTACCACGCCAACATGACGGCCACCCTTATCGTTGAGCCATAGCCGCCCCTCTAAAGTTATGCCCGCCACCCCACTTTCGGGTGGTGTGAAGTTGGCTTGACCAAGCTAAGATAACCACCACCGGGCGCGCGCCAGGCCCGGTGGTGCCCGTTTCACCGACAGCATCCCACCGCGGCCCGCTTCCGCGCCGCGCCGCCAGGAGACGCCATGACCACTCCCCCGCCGCCGACCGTCCCGCATGCGCTTCCGCCGCAGGCCACGCCCCCGGCGCCGCCCGCCGGCCCCAGCCCCGTGGTCAAGATCGTCGTCGCCGCCGTCATCGGGCTGATCGTGCTATGCCCGGCCCTGGTCTTCATCCTGATTGGCTACGGCCCCGGCTTCGCCACGGGCGAGGGGCTGTTCGGCACCCGCGCCAGCCTGTTCGCCGACATCAACCTCGTCCTGGAGGTGATCCTGCTGCTGGGCCTCACCTTTGGTTACGGCCTGGCCAAGGCCGGCAAGATCACCGCCCACCAATACAACCAAACCGCCTGGGTGTTCTTCAACATTGTCCTCGTCATCTTTATCATGGCCGTGTCCTTCACCCGGTCGGTCGCCAGCGGCATCCCGGAACGCCTCTTGCGGCCCTACTATGCTTCGTCCTTCATCCACTCCCTGCTGGGCACGCTCACCATCGTCTGCGCCGTCTACCTCCTGCTGCGGATGAACCGCCTGCTGCCCAAGTTCCTGCGCATCTCCTGGTGGAAGAACCTGATGCGCATCACGCTCGGCTTGTACTGGCTGGTGGGGCTGTTCGGCATCGGCACCTACATCGTCTGGTACGTCCTGCCGCGCGACGAGGTGGCCGTCCCCGAGGTCGGCGAGGTGGCGGCCGGCACCGCCATCGTGCCGGTGGCGAATTACGCCT
>CAZCEC010000125.1:0-8850 GCA_964497615.1 uncultured Anaerolineales bacterium
AGGGATTGGGCTCCCCCTTCCCTGGTCAGCGAAGAGGACCAGAGATTGGGCTCCCGCTTCCCTGATCGGCGAAGGGGCCCAGGGATTGGGCTCCCCCTTCCCTGGTCAGCGAAGAGGACCAGAGATTGGGCTCCCCCTTCCCTTGTAGGGAAGGGGGCAGGGGGGATAGGTCAGCCTACGACCTCGGCCGCTCCCCCAGCGTCGCGCTCAGCGTCACCGTCTCGTTGCCGCGCGTCACCGTCAAGGTCACCGTTTCCCCCGCCGTGTGCGTCCACAGCGTGTTCACGAAGTTCGCACTCTCGTTCAGCGCCACCCCGTCAATCGCCGTGATGATGTCTTCCGCCCGCAGCCCCGCGGCCTGCGCCGGGCTGCCATCCGACACCGACTGCACATACGCCCCCCACTCAGCCGGCAGGTCATACTGCGCCGCCAGCGCCGGTGTCACGCTCGTCCACTCGATCCCCAGGTACGGCCGCGCCACATACCCCTGCGCGATCAACTGGTCCGCCGCCGCGCTCACGATGTTCGACGCCACCGCGAAGCCCAGCCCCTCCGCCTGATCCGACGTAAAGCCGCCCGTCCCGCGAATCACCAGCGTATTGATCCCCACTACCTGCCCGGCCAGGTTCACCAGCGGCCCGCCCGAGTTTCCGTGGTTGATGGCCGCATCTGTCTGGATCAGGCCCTCCATCTGATAGTTGGCGCTCGTGTCCAGCGACCGCCCTGTTGCGCTCACCACCCCCACCGTCACCGTGTTCCGAAAGTCGCCCAGCGGCGACCCGATCGCGATCACTGTCTCGCCCGGGTTCAGCGCGTCCGAGTTGCCGAACGCTGCATATGCTGGCACCGCGCCCTCCACCTTGATTACCGCCACATCCACGAACGGGTCGGTCCCCACCAGCGTCGCTTCCGCCGTGCTCCCATCCTGGTAGATGACTTCCAGGCTCTGGTGCCCTTCTACCACATGGTCATTGGTCACGATGTACCCGTCCGCCGAGACAATCACCCCCGACCCTGACCCTTGCGCCCCGCGGCCCACGTAGTTCACCACGGTCACCACCGCCGGGCTCACCTTCGCCACTGCGTCCTCCACTGCCGTGTGGATGTCCACGTTCAGCGTCGTGCCGCTCCCATCCGCGCTTTGGTCAACTGGCACCGGCTCCGCCGTGGGCGCTGGCGCCGCTTGCAGGCTTTCGCGCGCCGCCACGTACACCGCCGCGCCGCCCGCCACCGCCCCCGTCAACCCCGCGCCCCCCAGCGCCGCTACCGCCAAACACGTCAGCAAAACCCGTCTCATCGTCATTTGTACCGGCCTCCAGCCTTCTCGCCTGTATCGACTGCTTCTAGCCTGCATTCTCGTCCCCCAACCTTAAACCTAACTAAGCCGCCGATGGGCCTTTGATTAAGATGTAGAATACCGCCCATGCCAGACTTCACCGTTGACGAGTTGATGTCCGTCTGCATCGCCCGCCAGATCACCGATGGCGAGATGGTGGCCCAGGGCATCGCCACCCCCCTCGTCGCCGCCGGCTACCTGCTGGCCAAGCTCACCCACGCCCCCAACCTCCTGTTCGCCTCCGCCATCGGCCAGGGTGTCTGCCGCGACTGGGCCCCGCTCGGCCTGGCCCGTATCGAGACCCTCTGGCTCGACAAAGCCATCGCCTCCGGTGGCTTCGCCCAAATCGTCACCGAGATCCTCCCCCGCCTCCGCCCTCTGGAATTCTTCCGCCCCGCCCAGGTCGATGCGGCCGGCAACTTCAACAATTTCGCTCTCGGCCGCGACTACCACCGCCCCCGTCTCCGCCTCCCTGGCGCTGGCGGCATCCCCGATGTCACCACCTATGAAGACCGGGTCAGCCTGTATGTCCCCCGCCACTCCCGCGTCACCTTCGTGCCCAAAGTGGACCTAGTCTCCGGCCTCGGCCACGTCCCGCACCGCCTCCACGGCGCCGGCCCCATCTACCTCGTCAGTGACCTGGGCCAGTTCGACTTTGCCGGCGGCCGCCTGCGCCTCACTTCCCTCCACCCCGGCGTCACCCTCCAGCACATCCAGTCCAAGACCGGCTTCGAACTTGCCGTCGCCCCGGACTGCGCCGAAACACCCCCGCCCACCCCCGAAGACCTGCGCCTCCTGCGCGATGTGATCGACCCGCTCGGCGTGCGCCGCCTTGAGCTTTTGGGCGGCTCCGCCCGGCGCGACCTCCTGCGCGACATCCTCCTCCGCGAGGCCGCGAGCGCGCCTTGATCACCGAACTCACCTGCGCCAACTGCGGCGCGCCCATTGATCCAGCCTCCATCCGCGGCGACCGCGCCGTGTGCGGCTATTGCGGCATCGCCTTCCGCGTGCCCGTTTCCTACACTCCCGAGCCCGACCTGGGCGACCTGCTCCTCGGCGCCGACTTCCGCGATCCCGCCATCCCCGGCTGGATCATCTCCATCCCTGACAATCTTGAATTCCGCCCTGGCTCCCCCGCCGAGGCCTGGGTCAATCTGCCCGCCTCCGACCTCATCCACGCCGTCATCCGCACCCCCGGCCCATTCGACGACTTCGATGTCGGCGTCAACGTTCGCTTCATCTCAGGCGTGCTCGATCAGGTCAGCGCCGGCCTCGAAGTCCGCTCCTGGGACCCCGGCGACTACGCCATCCGCATCTCCGCCCAGGGCACCTTCAACATTGGCTGGCACGACAAAAACGCCTGGGGCGATCACCTCGTCCCCTGGTCCAACCATCCGGCCCTCCGCGCCAATTGGGGCGACCTCAACCGCCTCCGCGTCGTCATGCGCGGCGACGGTCTGCGCGTCTACTTCAATGGCGTCCTGGCCGCCGCCCTGCGCGATGACCGCTTCTCCATGGGCCGCATCCGCGTCATCCTCGCCCCCGGCAAGGGCGGCGATGCCGTCGTCGCCTTCTCCGACGTCCAAATCCGCGCTGCCCCTCGCCAGCCCTAAAGCACCCACTGACTGGGCGCATGTACGGTAGCGCGGCTGGTCTGCGAAGCGCCCCTTGGTTGTCGCCGCGGCGGCGGCTGCCTGTGCCACCGAACTGACCTGGCGCACGCACCGTAGCGCGGGCGGCTGCGAAGCGTCCCCCGCGACTGTGAATGGCCGCCCACCGTCGTAGCGCGGGTGGCTGCGAAGCGCCCCCCGCGACGGCGGCCGACTTTGCCGCCGAACCTGGCTGCACCTGCCCGGCGCACTTCGTCTGGGAAATTGATCGATCCGGCAAACGTTCTAAGCCCGGTTGACCGGGCGTGGATCACCTGTCCCCCGCAGCGAAGCGGAGTGGGGATAGCCCGGAGGCTTCAGCGGGCGGCGCTTGGCATGTCGGACGGTTGATTGTGCCCTCAACCTTCTTCCAGCGGCCGTATGCGCCAACCAGTCGCCCACCAAAACTGGACCTGCTTTGCCAGAAAAGTTGACGGCCCACCCGGCGCGGCATATACTCTGGGCAATCTTCACCCACATCGCCTTCCCATTCGCGCCGTCTCGCTGTTCTTCAACTCGGAGGAACTAAATGGAATCCAAGCCCTGGCTCCCCCACTACGACGATGGCGTGGCTGCCTCCCTCGCGCCCTATCCCGCCAAGCCCCTGCATGCCTTCCTCGAGGAGACGGCCGCCAAGTATCCTGACCGCCCCTGCACCATCTTCAAAGGCCGCATCATCACCTATCGCGAGATGAACGACCTCTCCGACCGCATGGCCGCTGCCCTGGCCGCCCAGGGCGTCAAGCCCGGCGAGCGCGTCGGCATCTTTATCCCCAACACACCCCAGTTCGTCATCGCCTTCTACGGCATCCTCAAGGCTGGCGGCGTCGTCGTTGCCACCAACCCCCTCTACTCGCCCCGCGAGATCACCCACCAGCTCCAGGACTCCGGCGTCGAGCGCATGCTCGTCATGAGCAACTTCTACCAGCGCATCAAAGATGCTCAGCCCGGCACCCAACTTAAGACCCTCATCGTCACCCGGATCAAGGAACAGTTGCCGCCC
Organism: uncultured Anaerolineales bacterium; assembly: GCA_964497615.1. Taxonomy (GTDB): domain Bacteria; phylum Chloroflexota; class Anaerolineae; order Anaerolineales; family UBA6663; genus CAZCEC01. The sequence goes on from CAZCEC010000125.1 coordinate 3,989, forward strand.
ATCCTCGGCCTGCTCTTCGGCCTCCTGCGCGAGAAGAAAGAAGGCCACCACGTCGAGCTCGCCGCCGGGGATGTATGGATGCAGGACCTCCTGGCTCGCCACACCGCCGCTCAGCGCCCCGCCGTGACCGTTCAGCCCGACGACGTTGCCCTGCTCCAATACTCGGGCGGCACCACCGGCCTGTCCAAGGGCGCCGTCGTCACCCACGCCTGCCTCGTCGCCAACACCCTCCAGATTCGCTCCTGGCTGCCTGGCATGCGCGAGGGTCAGGAAGTCACTCTCATGGCCATCCCCCTGTTCCATGCCTACGGCATGATCGCCGGCATGGCCTTTGCCGTCTCCTGCGGCGCCGCCCTCGTCATGGTGCCCAACCCGCGCGATCTCCATGACCTGCTGGAGAACATCAACAAATATCGCCCCACACTCTTCCCCGGCGTGCCCACGCTCTACAACGCCATCAACAACCACCCGGACGTCAAAGCCGGCAAATACAACCTCAGTTCCATCCGCGCCTGCATCTCTGGCTCCGCGCCCTTGCTCTTGGAGACCAAGAACACCTTTGAGAAATTGACCGGCGGCAAGTTGTTTGAGGGCTACGGGCTGTCCGAAGCGCCCACCGCCACCCACTGCAACCCCTTTCAGGGCAAGAACAAGGAGGGTTCCATCGGCATGCCCCTCCCCGATGTCGAGTGCAAGATCCTGTCGCTTGAGGACGGCGTCACCCCCCTCGGCGTCAACGAAATCGGCGAATTGGTCCTGCGCGGCCCGCAGGTCTTCAAGGGCTATTGGAACATGCCCGCCGAAACCAACAGCACCCTTCAGGCCGACGCGGCCGGCGGCGCGCCCTGGCTCTTCACCGGCGACATCGTGCGCATGGACGAGGATGGCTACTTCTACATCGTGGATCGCAAGAAGGAACTGATCAAGGCTGGCGGCTTCCAGGTCTGGCCCCGCGAAGTCGAAGAAGTCCTGGCCGCCCACCCCAAGGTCCTCGAAGTCGGCGTGGCCGGCATCCCCGACGCCTACCGCGGCGAGACCGTCAAAGCCTGGCTGGTTGTCCGCCCTGGCGAGACCCTCACCGAGGCCGAAGTCAAAGATTGGTGCAGCGACAAGCTCGCTAAATTCAAGGTGCCCACCCAAATCGAGTTCCGGTCCGAGTTGCCCAAGACCACCGTCGGCAAGATCCTCCGCCGCGAACTCGTCCGGGAGCACAAGGAAAAAGTCGCCGCCAAATAGCGCTTCCGCTGCGCCGCTCAGCGCATCAGCGTCCCTCCCGCCACGCCCCGCGACGGGCTCCCGGCCCATGCGCCCGCCGGGTGCCTGGGCGCCGGTTGCCTAAAGCTCTGTGTCAACTGTCCTCGGCCTTCTTTCATCCTTCATCCTTCTGCCTTCATCCTTCGCCTATGCCCCTCCCCGCCGCCCTCTTCGACATTGACGGTACCCTCACCACCACCAACGTGTGGAAGGGCATCATGGTGTATTTCGGCCGGCGCCGCGAGCGCCAACTGACCCACCTCGCCTTCGTGGCCCTCCACTACCCCCTCGTCCTGCTGCGCCCCATCGGCCTCCTCCGCGAAGCCGTCTTCCGCCGCCTGTGGAGCGCCCATCTGCCCTGGTACTTCCGTGGCTACGACGCCGCCCAGATGCGCGCCCTCGCCGAGTGGGTCGCCCGCGACTTCGTCCGCCACGTCGAGCGCGACGACATGCGCGCCCTGCTCGATGACACGCTCATGCGCGGCCACGTCGTCGCTCTCGTCTCCGGCGCGCCCCAGGAAATTGTGGAGGCCGTGGCCGCCATGTGGCACGTGCCCCACGCCATCGGCTCCCCGGCCCAGAAGGTGGACGGCCGCTACACCGGGCGCCTGGCCGGTCCGCCCTGCATTGACGAGCACAAGGCCCACTACGTCCGCCAGCACTTTGCCCAGCAGCGCGTGGACGTGGACTACTCCGCCAGCTATGCCTACGCCGACTCCTATTCCGATCTGGGGCTGTTCGCCCTCGTCGGCCGGCCTGTCGCCGTCTACCCCGACAAAAAACTCGCCGCCCACGCCGCCGCCCACGGCTGGGAAGTCATCGGCGCTCCCGCCGCCCCGCCGCCTAGCTGACCGCTTCCGGCTGCTTGCTTCCCTTGCAGCCCCGCCGCCTTCAGCGATGACATTCCGAGGCGTTCTCCGCCGAGGAATCAGAATCTCCAGGCTCGTCCTGGCATCCTTCTTTTTCCTATTCTGTTGGGCTTTGTATCGTGGGGGTGCCCGCCAGGGCAGGGCGGTCAGCGAATCCGCCGCCGCCACTCTTCCTTCAGCCCCAGGTTCGTCAGGGGTTCGCCCGATTTGAGCGTCAGGAAGTCCGCCAGCAGTCGGTTGAACTTTGCGGCTTCGTCCAGCATCGGGAAGTGCCGCGACTCCTCCAGCCCAATCGCGTGCACGTTTCCGTTCAGCCCCTCCAGCGCGGTCTCGCCCGGCGGGCTGATCAGCGGGTCCTTTTCCCCGTGCACCAGTAGATAAGGCGGGCGCAGCCCGGCCAGCGCCGTGTGCGCCTCCATCGCCATCACCGCCCGCACCGAGGCCTCCACCGCCTGCGGGTCGGCCTTGGCCGCCTCCCGGCTAATCGGCTCCACCGCCGGGCCGCGCCCCAGCAGCCAGTCAATCAGGCTCGCCGCCGGCCCCGCCAGCAGCCGCGGGTTGATGTCCGCCGGCCGCAGCGGCACGCTCACGCCCATCGCCCGGTCTGCCAGCTCCGGGCACTTCGCCGCCAGCCGCAGCACCACCGCGCCGCCCAATCCATGCCCCACAAACGCCGCCTTCAAAATGCCCAACTGCTCCATGAATCGCCCGACCATATCGGCCTGCGCTTCCAGCGCATAGCGCGCCCCCACCTTGGCCGAGTCGCCATATCCCCACAGGTCTAGCGCATACGTGCGATACTCCGCGCTCAGCGCCTGCATCGTTGGAATCCAATACCGCCACGAGCCCAGCCAGCCGTGGAGGAAGATCAACGGCCGGCCCCGGCCGAGGACCTCATAGTGAATCAGTTCGTCCTCAATGATCAGCGCGCTCAACGGTGCGGGTGTCGCGAATGTGGGCCTCGGCCGCCTCAGCCAGCCTTCGGCTTGTTGAGGATCTCGGCCACCTTGCGCGTCAACTGGTCGGGCGCAAACGGCTTCAGCAGATACTCGTCGCCCCCTGCGTCCAGCCCGGACTGCACCTCGGCCTCCTGCCCCTTGGCGGATAGGAACACGACTGGAATGTGCTGCGTCGCCGGCTCCGCCTTGATCAGTTTGCAGGCCTCGTAACCCGTCATCTTCGGCATCCGCACATCCGTCAGCACCAGGTCCGGGATTTCCTGCAGCGTGAGCTGCACCGCCTCCTCCCCGTTGTTGGCCGTAATCACCTCATAGCCCGCGAACCGCAGCGTAAAGGCGATCAAGTCGCGTATATCGCGCTCATCCTCAGCAACCAATATCTTTGTCATGCGCCGTCTCTCATCCCAGCTCCTGGTTGATTGGGACTAGTGATGTTCTCCAACCGCTTCCGGCGGTTGCCCTTCCATATCTGCCTGGGCGATCGGAATCGCCAGCGCGAATGTGCTCCCGCGCCCCACCTCCGACTTCTCCAGCCACAGCCGCCCCCCGTGCATCTCGGCCAGTTGCCGCGCAATCGCCAGCCCCAGCCCCGTCCCCGAGCTGGCCAGCACCAGCGCGTCCTCCCCCCGGTAGAACCGGTCAAACAGCCGCGGCTGATCAGCCGGCGCCACGCCGATGCCCGTGTCGCTCACCTGCACCACCACCGCGGTCCCGTCCGCCGCCGCCTCCAGCCGGATTGTGCCCCCGCCCGGCGTATAGTTGAAGGCATTGTCGGCCAGGTTCGTCAGCATCTGCGTCAGCCGTTCGCTGTCGGCCCACACTGGCGGCAGCCCGGCTGGGGCATCGGCCACCACCGTCATCGCCTTGCCCTCATCCCGGATGCGGCCCTCCAGCGTTGTCGCCACGGTCTTCATCACCTCCCCTACGTCCGTCGCTCGCATCACCAACTGCACCCGGCCCGACTCGATGCGCGAGATGTCCAGCAGGTCGTTCACCAGCAGGCTCAGCCGGTCGGCGTTGCCGCGGATGATGTCCAGGAACCGCGCCTGGTCCGCCTGCAGCGGCCCGGCCGCGCCCATCAGCAGCAGGTCGGCGTAGCCTTTGATCGACGTCATCGGTGTCCGTAGTTCGTGGCTCACATTCGTCACGAACTCGCTCTTCAGCCGGTCTACCTCCACCTCGCGCGTGATGTCGCGGATCACCGACACCGACCCCAGGTACTCCTCCGCCGCGATCACCGGCGCCAGGTGCACCGACACCACCGTCTGGTCGTCCAGCGTCAGCCGCTGCGCCACGAACTCGCCCGGCTGATAGCTGTTCGGGTTCTTGCCCCAGCGCTCCATCGCCTTCGTCCACGCCTGCCCGGCCGCGCCGTAAATCCCCACGAATTCCGTCATCGGCCGGCCCATCACCTCCTGGCGGTCCAGCCCCAGAATGCGCTCGCAGGCCACATTGAACAGAATCACATCCCCGGCCTCGTCCGCCACCAGCACCCCGTCGGCAATGCCTTCCAGGATGGCGCGGCTCTTTGTCGCCTCCACCTGCTGCCCTCGCAGCATGCCCCCCAGCCGCTCCGCCTGGTCCCGGATCAGCCGGTACAGCTCCGCATTATTGATTGCCGCGCCCACCTGGTTCGCCGCCGCCGAGACCAGCCGCAGTTGTGCCTCGTCAAACGCGTCGAATTGCGAACTGACCAGCACCATCGCGCCCAGCGAGTCCTCGTTCGCCAGTAGCGGCACCACCAGCGATCCGCCCCCAGCCGGCCGAGACGGCGGAGGTT
>CAZCEC010000126.1:0-8215 GCA_964497615.1 uncultured Anaerolineales bacterium
TCCTGCAAGAGAACGCCCATGTTGCTCACGCTCTTGGCCTGGGCCACCGGCTCGTCCGCTTCGCCGAAGGCCTTCTGCGCCTGCGTGAAGCGATCGAGCGCCCGGGCATAGTCGCCCTTCATCATGTGGTACTCGCCCAGCGTGGTGGTGGCGATGCCTTGGTAGCGCGCGTTGCCATGCCGCACCGCCAGGTCGTACTGCAGTCCCGCCAGCACGGCCGCGCTGTCGGGGTCGCTGTAGAGGAAGCCGTCGATGCTGATGTAGCTCATCGCCCGAAGGCGGTCCACCGGCGCCTGCGCGCTGTCCTGCCACACGCCCCACAGCGAGTCGCTCTCGTTGAGTTCGTTGGGAGCGCCCCAGAAGTCGTAGGTCTCGCAGCCCTGCGCCCTGGCCCAGCGAATGGCCTCCCACTGGAGCAGGTGGTTGGGCATCTTGTCGCGGTGGGCGGAGCGGCTCATGCCGTACATATACCACGCCGTCCGCGCAAAGCGAAAGACGACCAGGGCCGCGACCGGCTCACCATCCACCTGTGCGATGAAGGGCTGGGCCAGCCCCGCCGCCATGAAGCTGCCCCAAGCATCGCGGTAATAGCTTTCGGGCCGGATGACAAAGCCATCGCGCACCGAGGTTTCGGCGTACAGCCGGTAGAGCAGACCGAGATCGGCGCTGGTCCCAGGCCGGACGACGACGCCCTTGCGCTCGGCCAGCCTGAGGTTGTAGCGCGTCTTCTGCTTCATGCTGGCCAGCAACTCGGCCTCGGATGGGCGCAGGTCGAGCGTCACCGTGTTGCGGAACTGCACGGGATTGGGCGAGAACACCCACCCCCGGCGGCGCAGTTCAGCCTGCACCGCCTCGCCCGCGGGGTGGGGGCGTTCGTCGCCAGGCGACCCCCGGCTCAGCGCCACGTCCGGGTCGATCTTGATGAGAAGGGCGCGCTGGCGCCGGGCCAGATCTTCTAGAGCCGATATGGCGGCGGTGCGCGTTTCGTCCCGGCTCCAATCCAGCAGCGGGCCGCGCGGCACATAGAGCACCCGCAAGAAGCGCAGCGCGGTGCGGGTGAGCACCTGCGCCACGGCCGGGCCATGCGGCGTTTCCCAGGTCAGCCGCTGCGCTTGCCAGCCGTGCCGGCTCTTGAACTCGCCCCAGGCCCAGCTTTGCAGCAAGTGGGCTTGTGGGGCGCTGGCGGCCAGGGCGTCCCACTCGGCCGGGTCGGCAACCGCGTGCATTGCGTCAGGCATACGCTGAGGGCCGCCGCCAGCGAAGCATCGCCAGGTAGCCCCAATACAGCGGCCAGTTGTACACGCGATCCCACGCCCCCACCGTGCGCGTCAGCGTCCCCCCCCAGCCGCGCTTGAAGCGGTACACCCCCCACAGCCCGTCGCGGCGCTGCTCAAAGCCCGCCTCCAGTGCCGCCTCGTCTGCGTCGGGCACGCCCCACAAATCGTACGTCACCGCCCCGTGCGCTTTGGCCCAGCGCATCGCCTCCCACTGCGCCAGATAGGGGGCCATGCGCTGGCGCTCGACATCGGATGACGCCCCATAGAAGTACCAGGCTTGCTGGCCAAGGGCGAAGGCCATCACGCCCGCCAGGGGCTGCCCCTCCCATTCAGCCAGGATCAGCGCGCAGCGGTCTGTGGGCGCGAACAGCTCATGCGCCCGGCGGTAATACTCGGGCGCGTGCACCCCAAACCCGTCGCGGCTGCCGGTGGCGGCCATCAAGCGATTGAAGGCCTCCAGGTCCTCCGGCGCGCCAGCCACGCGCGCCGTGACGCCGCGCTTGCCGGCCAGGCCGATGTTGTAGCGCGTCTTGGGCTTCATGCGCGCCAGGATGGCGGCCTCGTCCGGCGTCAGGTCCACCACCAGGCTGCGCGGCGGCTGCACCAGGTGCGGCGAGGGGCGGAAACCGTGCGACCGGAGCAGGTCACGCCAGCGCGGCTCGTCGGGCAGGTCCGGCTCCAGCTTCAGGCACATGGCGCGGGACTGCCGGCACCGGTCGTCGAGCGCGCCAAACAGCCGCCGGAGCAGCGCCTCGGCGTCCCAATCCACGACCGGGCCGCGCGGGACGTACGCCAGGGAAGAGCGCAGGGGCAAGGGCCGGACGAGCACCAATGCGCCGGAGTCGGGGTGGTCCTCCGGGCCGGTCTGAAGGGGTCCGCCCCGCCAGCCAAACTCCGACTTTAGCTCGCCCCAGGCGCCGGATTGCAGCAGATGGCCGCGGGGGTGCGCCGCCACGAATTGATCCCAATTATGCCGAACTCGGGGCATATTGGGATTATAATCTCTCATGTTTGACTCATCTTTTGACTCATGCTATTATCCGCGCCGTTCTTCACAAATGCGATGCAGTCCCCCGCGTTTGACCAATCAAGGATGACTTATGCTGAACGAATGGACATTCATTGGGTTGTTCCTTCTCATGGGAGCGATTTTTCCCGGAGTGCCCATCCTCCTCAACAGCCTCATCTTAGGACCCAAAAAGAATAACCCCGTCAAGAACAGCCCCTACGAATGCGGCATCGAAACGGTGGGGGACACCTGGGTCCAATTCAAGGTCCAATACTACATCTTTGCGCTGGTCTTCGTCATCTTTGACGTGGAGACGATCTTCCTGTTCCCCTTCGCCGTCGCCTTCGACCAGGTGGCGCTGTTCATGGTGGTGGAGGTCGTGATCTTCATCCTCATCCTGGCCGGCGGCCTCATTTACGCCTGGCGCAAGGGCGCCTTGCAGTGGGTGTGACATGGATTTGAGCCAGCTCTTTTCCGACCCGGTTGGTTTCGTCCGCGACCTGCTCGTCCAGCTCCTGGCGTCGCTGGGGCTGGCGGACTCGGTCATCAACGTCATCCTGGCCGCGATCGGCGTGGTCATTATCGCCTCGTTCTGCCTGGTCCTGCCGCTGTTCCTGATCTGGTTCGAGCGCCGCGTGGTGGCCCGCATGCAGGACCGCATCGGCCCCAACCGCGTCGGTCCGCAGGGCGCGCTCCAGACCATCGCCGACGCCATCAAGCTGCTCATCAAGGAAGACATCACCCCCATCGGCGCGGACAAGCTGGTCTACAACGCCGCCCCGATATTGTCGGTGATCGCCGTCATCAGCATGTGGGCGGTGGTGCCATTCGCCGTCAACATCCTGGGCACCAAGCTCAACGTGGGCGCGCTGTACATCATCAGCGTCGGCTCGCTGGGCACGTTGGCGATCATGATGGGCGGCTGGTCGTCCAACAACAAGTACGCGCTGCTGGGCGCGTTCCGCACCGTGGCGCAGTTGGTGTCCTACGAAGCGCCGCTGCTGCTCAGCCTGCTGGTGCCCGTCATCCTGGCGCGCAGCATGGACCTGAACGAGATCGTCCAGGCGCAGCACGTGTGGTTCGTCGTCGCCGCGCCGGTGGCGGCCCTGATCTTCTTCGCCACCTCGGTGGCGGAGGTGGGCCGCACGCCCTTCGACCTGCTGGAGGCCGAGTCTGAGATCGTGGCCGGCTTCCACATTGAATACACCGGCATGAAGTTCGGCATGTTCTTCGTAGCCGAGTTTCTGCACGCCTTCACCGTGGGCGCGCTGACGGCGGTGCTGTTCCTGGGCGGCTGGCGCGGGCCGGGCGCCGAGGCCTATCCCCTGCTGGGCGTGCTCTATTTCATGCTCAAAGCCTTCGCCGGTTACTTCATCGTCATCCTCATGCGCGCGGCCCTGCCCCGCATCCGCATCGACCACATGCTCGACCTGAACTGGAAGTTCCTGGTGCCGGTCTCGCTGGCCGCTATCGTCCTGACCCTGCTGGGCGACAAGCTCATCCAGACGGCCGGGCTGGAGAGCGAGTGGCTGCGGGCCGGACTGCTGTTCCTGGGCAATCTCGTGCTGGTGTGGGTGGTGTACTGGTTCCTATCGGCTTCGGCGCGCCGCATGCGGGCTGAGGAAGAAGGCGCGGACGACCACGCCGCTCCCGGTCACGACGACCACGGGGCAGGCCATGAGGCCCACGCGGCCCTGCCCGGCGACGCGGGCGCGCACGCCGCCCCGGCCCATTGATTCAAGGCGATTGACGATTATGACTGCCGCTCATGTCATCTTCCTGATTACAGCCGCCGCCACCCTGGGCGCCGCCCTGTTCGTGGTGACGGCCCGCAACCTGGTCCACGCCGCGCTGGCGCTCATCGCCTCGTTTTTCGGCGTGGCCATCATCTTCGTGCTGCTTCAGGCCGGGTTCCTGGCGGCGGTGCAGGTGGTGCTGTATATCGGCGCCATCGCCATCCTGATCATCTTCGCCATCATGCTTACCCGGCGGGTGATGCAGGACACCGGCCCGCAGACCAACCGCCAGTGGTGGGTGGCGGCGATCATGGCGGCGGTGCTGTTCGTGGCCCTGCTGATCAGCCTGGGCCTGGTGCCGGCCCTGCAAGATGTGACCCAGCCCGTGACGGCCCTGCCCAGCCCAGACGCCAGCCTGCGCCAATTGGGCCAGTCGTTTGTGGACCCGAACCAATACCTGCTGCCGTTCGAGCTGGCTTCGGTGCTGCTGCTGGTGGCGCTGATCGGCAGCATCGTCATCGCGGCGGATAAGAAGCAACCATGATTCCTCTTTCCTGGTATCTCGCCCTGGCGGCCGCCCTTTTCTGTGTGGGATTTTATGGCGTGCTGGCCCGCAAGAACGCCGTTGCCATTCTGATGGGCATCGAATTGATGCTCAACGCCGTGAACATCAACCTGGTGGCCTTCTGGCACTACCTGGCGCCGGGGCTGATTTCCGGGCAGATGTTCACCATCATCGTGCTCACCGTGGCCGCCGCCGAGGCGGCCGTGGGCCTGGCGCTGATCATTTCCATCTACCGCCGGCGCAGCACCGTGGTGGCTGAAGAGATTGACTTGATGAAGTGGTAGTTAGAGAAGGCCGATCTGGGCGGGCGCCCGCCCAGATCAGCCTTCTCTAATCGCGGAGCCTGCATGGAATTCACCACTGAGACGCTGAAGTACCTTCCCTGGCTCATCCCGCTGCCGCCGCTGCTGTCGTTTGCGCTGATCGTACTGGTGACGAACCGCAGCAAGGCGCTCAGCACCGTGGTGGCTGTGGGGTTGATGGGATTGTCCTGGGTCTTGAGTTGGGTGGTTTTCTTCAACACCCTCAGCCCGGTTCTCTTTCCGCACTTCGGCGAAGAGGTACTGCACGACGCGGTCGAGTGGCTGCCTTTTGGCTCCTCAGCCGTGGGCACCACGCCCCTGGAGATGGGCGTACTGGTGGACCCGCTGACGGGCGTGATGCTGTTCTTCGTCTCGCTGGCCTGCCTGCTCATCTTCATCTACAGCATCGGCTATAGCAACTTCGGCAAGGAGCGCGACAGCCACGACGTGCCGGGCACGCCCCCGCACGGCGTCGAGCCGCTGTACTCCCGTTTCTTCGCCTATCTCTCTCTGTTCGCTTTTGGGATGTTACTACTGGTGGTGGCCGACAACCTGCTGCTGATGTTCGTTGGCTGGGAGATCATGGGGCTGTGCTCATATCTCCTCATCGGCTTCTGGTACGCCCGCAACTACGCCGACCCCAAGCAGATCACCCCCCGCCGGGCGGCGGTCAAGGCGTTTATGACCACCCGCGTGGGCGACATGTTCATGCTCCTGGGCATCGCCTATCTCTACAGCCAGGCGAATACGCTCAACTTCCGCGAGATCCTCTACAACGAGGAGATGCTGCACCACCTGGCAACCACGCCTTCGATCATCGCCGGATTCATGGTCTCGCACGTGGTGGGCCTGCTGCTGTTCGCCGGCACCATCGGCAAGAGCGCCCAATTCCCGCTGCACGTCTGGCTGCCGGACGCGATGGAAGGCCCCACGCCCGTCAGCGCCATGATCCATGCCGCCACGATGGTCTCGGCCGGCGTGTACGCCATGGTGCGCATGTTCCCGCTGCTCTCGGCGGGCTGGCATGAGGGCGGGGCGCTCACCCCGCCCATGATGGCGATGGCGGCTATTGGGGCCTTTACAGCGCTGTTCGCTGCCACCATCGCCGTCGCCCAGAGCGATGTGAAGAAGGTGCTGGCCTACTCCACCATCTCGCAGTTGGGCTTCATGATCGCGGCGCTGGGCATCGGCGGCTACATCGCTGCCGCTTTCCATCTCGTGACGCACGCCTTCTTCAAGGCGCTGCTGTTCCTGGGCTCCGGCTCCGTCATCCACGGGGTGGAGCACGGCCACCATCACGCCAGCCACGGCCACGGCGAGTCGCATGGTGCGCCGTTCGACCCGCAGAACATGTTCAACATGGGCGGGCTGGCCAAGCGCATGCCCATCACCTATTGGACCTTTGTGATCGGCGGCTTCGCGCTGGCGGGCTTTCCCTTCATCACCGCCGGGTTCTGGAGCAAGGACGAAATCCTGGCCGATGCCTGGGCGCATGCCCCGGTGGTCTTTGTCGTGCTGGCGGCAGCCGCGCTGCTGACGGCCTTCTACACCATGCGCCAGATTGTGCTCACCTTCCACGGCGAGCCGCGCTCCGCCGCCGCCGAGCACGCCACCGAGAGCGATTCGATCTTCCGGCCGATGCTGCTGGCGCTGGTGGTGCTGGCGTTCTTTGCGATCACCGCCGGCTGGGTGGGCATCCCCGAGCACTTCCCCGTCATCGGCGGGCTGATCCCCAACTGGTTCCACGACTATGTGGGCGCCACCCTGCTGGAGCACCCGCATGCGCTGGAATTCAATTATGTGCCGCTGATTACGTCGCTGGTGGTGGCGCTGGGCGGCTTGCTGCTGGGTTGGTGGGTATATCGCGGCTACCGCCACGGCGCGACCGATCCTGCGCAGCGCGCGCTGGGCCCGGTCTTCACCCTGCTGCGCGACAAGTATTACTTTGACGAGATCTACGATACGGTCTTTGTGCGCCCGGCCTACTGGCTCTCCGAGACTTTTGCCTCGGTGTGGGTGGATAAGGGCGTGATCGACGGCACCCTGCACGTGCTGGGCAGCGGCGCCCTGCGCCTGGGGAGCATCTTCCGCGACTACTTCGACGCCCCGGTGATCAACGGTTCCGGCGATCTGGTGGCGAACCTGGTGCAGCGCTTCGGGCGGGCTTTCCGCGTCATCCAAACCGGCAAGGTGCAGCAGTACCTGCTCATCGGCATGGCGATTGTGGTGGTGGTTGGGGCCGTGCTGCTGCTGCCGGGACTCGGACAATAACTAACATGACATCGCTCTTACAAGACAACCTGCTGAGCGTCATCCTGTTCGCCCCCGCGCTCGGCGCGCTGGTGGTGCTCGTGCTGCCCAAGGACCAGACGGGGCTCATCCGCTGGGCGGCGTTCATCGCCAGCCTGTTCCCGCTGGGTCTGTCCATCGCCCTGTGGCTGCGGTTCGAGGGCGGCGCGGCGGGCTTCCAACTGCAAGAGAACTATCAGTGGTTCTCAGTCATCAACTCCAACTACCACCTGGGCGTGGACGGCATCAGCCTGCCCATGGTGCTGCTCACGACGCTGCTTACGCCCCTGTGCATCCTGTTCTCGTTCAGCATCACCGAGAAGGTCAAGGCCTTCATGGTGCTGTTCCTGCTGCTGGAAACCGGCATGCTGGGCGTCTTCCTGGCCCTGGACCTGATCCTGTTCTTCCTGTTCTGGGAAGTGGGCCTGATCCCGATGTACTTCCTGATCAACATCTGGGGCAGCGCCAACCGCCGGTATGCGTCGTTCAAGTTCTTTATCTACACCATGGCCGGGTCGGTGGGCCTGCTGTTGGCCATTCAGACCATCGGCATCACCCTGGGCACGTTCGACATGCTGGCGGCCTTCCAGCGCTGGCCGGCCTTTAGCGGCACGATCTACGGCATCCCCGCCAGCACCGTCCGCGCGGTCGCCTTCTGGGCCTTCACCATCGCCTTCGCCATCAAGGTGCCCATCTGGCCCTTCCACACCTGGCTACCCGACGCCCACACCGAGGCGCCCACCGGCGGCTCGATGATCCTGGCCGGGGTGCTGCTCAAGCTGGGCGCCTATGGCTTCCTGCGGCTGGTGCTGCCCTTGTACCCGGTGGAGGCGGCGCAGTTCTCGGGTGTCTTGGCTGTGCTGGGTCTGCTGGCCATCATCATGGGCGCGCTGGCGTCGTTCGGCCAGCGCGACTTCAAGCGACTGGTGGCCTACTCGTCCATCAACCACATGGGCTTTGTGGTGCTGGGCATCGCCGCCGCGGCTTGGGCCGCGCAGACCGGGGCGGTGGAATACCGCGCCTCAGCCATCATGGCC
>CAZCEC010000127.1:0-533 GCA_964497615.1 uncultured Anaerolineales bacterium
TGGCGTCACCGGTGCCTTCAGCCGCTCGCGGATCGCCCCCGACTCGTCAAACAGTTGCGCCGCCAACTGCGCCTTCCCTTCCAGAAACTCCAGCCGCGCCAGCGCCTCCAGGCTCACCGCCGTCCCGCGCTCGTCCTTCGCCTCCTGCCGTAGGCGCAGCCCCTCCTCCAAGTGAGGCCGCGCCGCCCGCGTCTCGCCCAGTTCCAGCAGCGCGCGGCCCAGCGCGTTCAGCGGCGCCGATAGGCTCTCCGTATCGCCCTGCGCCCGCTGCATCGCCACCGTCTCTTCCAGATAACCCCGTGCCCCGGCCGCATCGCCCATCGCCAGCATCGCGTTCGCCAGGTTCAGCAGGCACAGCTTCACGATATTGCGGTCGCCCAATTGCCGGCCCAACCTCAAGGCCGCCTCGCCATGCCCGCGCGCCGCCTCAACGTTCCCCTGCTCATATTCCACCACCCCCAGGTTCTGCATAATCCCGGCCATGTCCGCGTAGTTGTCTTTGGCCTCGTGCAGCCTCAGCACCTGCCTGTATA
>CAZCEC010000127.1:543-6939 GCA_964497615.1 uncultured Anaerolineales bacterium
GCCCCGCCATAGTCCCCCCGTCGCACCGCCACATTCGCCAGCCCGTTCAGCGCCAACGCCTCCAGGTGCCAGTGCGGGATGCCCCGCGCCACCTCCAGCCCCTCCCGGAACCGCGCCTCCGCCTGGTCGAAGTCCCCCAGGTTGTACACCGCCATTCCCAGGTTGTAGTGGCTCCACGCCAGCCCGCCTGCGTCTTCCAGGTTCAAGTACAGTTGTTGGCCCTGTTCCGCCAGTTGCGCCGCCTCCGTGTGGTCGCCCTGCTTCCACGCCAGCCAGCTTGCTGCCAGCAGCGCCCGGGCCCGCGCCTCGGCCGGCGCCTTCCCGCCCAGCCGCAGCCCCTCCCTCAGCCACCCCCGCCCCTCTCGCGCCAGCCCGCGCACATTCCACAGCAAGTCCAGCGCCGCCGCCAGCCGCAGGTGCATCTCCGGCGCCTGCCCCTGGCTCCATCGCAGCGCCGCCCGCATGTTGGGTAGCTCGCCCTCCAGTTCGTCCAGCCTCTGCTTCTGGTTCGGCCCGGTTAGCTCCGGCCGCGCCCCCTCCGCCAGCCCCAGGTAGTGCTCGGCATGCCGGCGGCGGGCCTCCTCCAACTGCCCGCGCGCCTCCAGCGCCTCCAAGGCAAATTCCCTCAGCGTCTCCAGCATCCCAAACCGCGTCACGCCCCCTGCCGTGTGCGCCTGCGTCAGGCTGGCCTCGTGCAGCCGCTCCAGCACTGTCCCCACCCGTATCTCCGGCCCGGCCACCGCCTGCGCCGCCTCGGCCGTGCATCCCCCCGCAAACACCCCCAGGTGCGCAAACACCTGCTGCGCCTCCCCATCCAGCCGCTCATAGCTCCATCGGATCGCATTCCGCAGGCTGTGATGGCGTTCCGGCCCATCGCGCGCCCAGCGCCAGCGCTTCCAGCCCTTGCCCCAACTGCCTCAGCAGTTCCCTCGGCTCGTGCGTCCGCGCCCGTGCCGCGATCAGCTCAATCGCCAGCGGCAGCCCGTTCAGCCGCTCGCAGATGGCGTTGACGGCCGCGGCATTCTCGGCCGTCAACTCAAAGCCCGGCCGCGCTGCCCGCGCCCGGCTCACAAACAACTGCACTGCCTCGGCCTGGCTGGCTCGTTCCGGGTCGGCCTCGTCCGCCAGGCCCAGCGGCGCCACCGGATACTGATGCTCGGCCCGCACCCGCAGTGGTGCGCGGCTCGTCACCAGCACCTTCACTCCTGGCGCCCCCGCCAGCACCTCGCCCACCAGTCCCGCCGCCTCCAGCACGTGCTCAAAGTTGTCCAGCACCAGCAGCGCGTGCCGCGCCCGCAGCCCCGCCACAATCCGCGCCGTCAGCGGTTGGTTGGCCTTGTCGTTCACCCCCAGCGTCGCCGCAATCGCGCCCGCCACCCCGTCCGCCTGGCCCACCGGCGCCAGTTCCACGAAGTGCACCCCGTCCTCGAAATCGAACCGCAGCGCCTGCGCCGCCTCCAGCGCCAGCCGCGTCTTGCCCACCCCCGGCGTCCCCGTCAGGGTGATGGCCCGCACTGCCTCGTCGCGCGCCAGCGCGCACACCGCCTGCAAGTCGGTCTGCCGCCCCACCAGCGCATTCGGTCGTGCCGGCCCCTCCACCGGCGGGGCCGCGTATCGCCGCAGCCGCTCCACCGCGCCACCCCGGATGTCCGCCTGGAGCCGCATCGTCGCCTCATCGGGCGCCGCGTGCAATTCATCTCGCAGCGTGCGCCGCAGCCGGTCAAATTGCGCCTCCGCCGCCGCTTGCTGCCCGTCCAGCGCCAGCAGCCGCATCACCTCGCGGTGCCCCGCCTCGTTCAGCCCGTCCAGCTCCACCTGCCGCCGCGCCAGCGCCGCCGCCGCCGCCCACTGCCCCCGCCACTCGGCCGCCCGCGCCAGCCGTTCCAGCGCCGTCATCATCCGCTGCCGCAGCCGCTCGCGCCACCCCAGCGCCCACTCCTCGAACTCAGTGCTGTCTGCCACGTAAAGCTGGCTCAAGAAGTCCCCCTCGTACAGCGCCGCCGCCTCCCGCAGCCGTTCGCCGCAGGCGTGGCAGGTGTGCCAGCCCCGGTGCGCGTGCGCCTCCGCCTCGTCCACCAGCGCCTCAAACCGCAGCGCGTCCACCCTCAGCCCCGGTCCCGCCTCCAGCCGCACCGCCTCGCTCGTCGTCGTCAGCGCCTGCTCGGCACCCGCCGCGACCAGCGCCCGCCGCAGCCCGCTCAACGCCTGCGTCAGGTTGCGCCGCGCCGTCTTCTCCGGCAGGTCCGGCCACAGCAGGGTGCACAGCACCGCCCGCGGGTGGTCGCGCCCGGCCCCCACCGCCAGGTAGGCCAGCAGCGCCCGCACCTTGGTGTATTCAAACCCGCTCACGGGCGCGCCGTCCACGCTCACCCGTAGCGGCCCCAGCACCCCAATCGAGATTGCGTTCACCCGTTCTCCCTCGCACCTTCCTCGCATGCGCCCGCTATTGTAGTCTCCATGAACACTAAACTCTCCCTCCACATCGTCGTTGTCCGGCTGCGGCAGACCGCCGCCGCCCTGCCTTTTGTACCGCCCACACTGCGCGGGCCCCTATTCGTGGCCCTGGCGCGCCTGTCCGCTCGCCTGGCGCCCCGCCCAAGACCGGCGGCGGTTCCGCCGTCCAACCCAGCCCCGCGTTCCCGCGACCTCCCATGCGGGCCCGGCCCTGTGTAACTCGTTTGTTTCTGCCTGGGAGAAAATGCCATGTTCACATATCGCTCTACCCGCCGGTGGCCGCGCCTGGCGCTCGTCCTTGCCCTGCTCGCGGCCGCCTCCCCGGTTACGGCCCGCTCCGCCCCGCCTTCCACGGCGCTGTCTCCCGCCGCCCCCGCCCAGCTTCCGGCGGGCTGGCATACCCTCACCGGTCTCCTGCCTGCCCATGCTGAACCGTTCTTCCCGCAGATCAGCCCGGACTCGCACTACCTGGTTTTCGGCGCCGACATCGAGTGGGATGGCCGCTATGAGCTATACAGTGTGCCCCTCACCGGCACTGCCCCCCTCAAACTCAGCCCGCCCATCACCAGCGGCGGTATGATCCATTACTTCTACATCACGCCCGACAGCCAATATGTGATCTACACGGCTGGCCTTGAGGATGCGAGTCGCCCCGACCTCTACCGCGTGCCCATTGCCGGCGGCGAGTCGGTCAAGCTCAACGTCGCTGCCCTGGCCGGCCGCGACGTCCGCGAGTTCAAGATTGACCCCGACAATGCCCGCGTCGTCTACCGCGCCGAGCAGCTCGTCCCCGGCCAGTTCGAGCTCTTCAGCGTGCCCATCCTGGGCGGCCAGGTAACCCGCCTCAACCCCACCCTCGTCGCGGGCGGCGACGTCGGTCGTTTCGACTTTGATCCCATCCTCAACCGGGTGGTATATCTGGCTGACCAATCCGTGGACGGCTTCACCGAGCTGTATGGCGTGCCCATCGACGGCAGCGCCGCCGCCATCCCCCTCAACCCGGCCAACGCGCACGTGGACGCGTTCCAGGTGAACCCCACCCTCCAGGTGGTGGTCTTTTCAGCCAAGACCAGCGGCGCGCACGGCTGGCAGCTCTACATGAATGCCACCACCGGCGGTTTGCTCACGCCGCTCAACTTTACCTTCGACTCGGATGACAGCGTCATCGGCTTCCGCATCAGCCCCAATGGCGCGCGCGTCATCTACAACGTCGCCTCCGGCTCGCCCGAGCCGTCCAATGGCAGCCTCTACAGCGTCCTCATCGGCGGCGGCCCTTCCACGCCCCTGGCCACGGCCGCCCCCGGCAAAGGCGTCTACCGGTATCAATTCTATCCCACCCCGGACTCCCAGCGCGTCCTCTTCCGCTACCAGCCCGGCGCGGGTCAAGGCGTCCTCCAGTCCACCGCCCTCGATGGGTCCGACACCGACACCCTGTTCTTCGAAGCGGAGGGCGAGTACATTTCCAACTTGCATCTTAGCCCCAACAGCAAGTTGGTGGAGTTCCACACCTCGCCCACCTACACTGCCTACAGCTTGCCCACCGATGGCAGCCCGGGCAGCCCGCTTGGGCCCGGCGTTGGGGCTGGCTTTCTGCCCGATAGCACCCACCTGCTCATGTACAGCCAGGCGCCCTCAGGCTACTACGATCTCCTGAGCCTGCCCGTCGCTGGCGGCGACCCCCTCAACCTCAGCCGCTCGGCCAGCTACGCCAGTCTTGGCGAGGTACACATCAGTCCAGACGGCCGCTGGATCGTGTATGCCCTGTTCCATGCTGGCTCCGGCCGGAGTGAGTTACGTGCTAGCGACGGCACCGCCGCCCCGTGGGTCATCTACCTCCCGCAAGTCAGCCGCTAAGCCGCCTCGCCTCATCGCCCCCGTCGTCTGCCCTCCACCCAGCCGGGTGGGGGGCAGCTTCATTCTTCCCCCGTTTCCGTCTGCCCTTCACCCCTACGCCTGCACCCCTCCAAAGTCATGCCCCAAACCTGTCTCTCGACTCGTGTCTTGCCCGCTGGCATTGGCTAACATCAGGCTGTAACGCTTGCGCCTGCCCGGGAGATTGGCCATGTCAACTACCCCGCCTCGCCTGAGCCTCGCCGCACTTGCGCTGGTCGTCCTCGCCTTCGCCACCGCCCTCCGGCCCGCCCCGCAGCCCGCCCTGGCCGTCGGCATCACCATCGCCGTCACCACCAACCAGGACGAGTTTGACAACTCCGGCTCGGGCACCGGCTGCGCCCTGCGCGAGGCCGTCAAGACGGCCAACGACGACGCCGACTTTGGCGGCTGCGCCCGCGTCGGCATCGGCGGCCTCGAAACCATCCTGGTCCCCAGCGGCGCCTACACCCTCACCCGCACCGGCGCCGATGCCTTCGCCGTCACGGGCGACCTCGACCTCCGCGCCAGCGTCACCGTCAGCGGCACCGGCGCCGTCGCCCCCCGCATCGGCCTCAACCCCGCCCTCGGCGACCGGGCCTTCGAGGTCATCTCCGGCACAGCCCGTCTCCAGGGCCTGGACCTCATCGGCGTCAGCGGTGGCCTCATCATTGACAGCGGTGCCGCCGCCATCTTGAATACCGTCGTCATCTCCGGCCACCAATTCAACACCGGTGCTGGCATCTTCAACCTGGGCGCCTTCACGATGACCAACGGCCTCGTGTACAACAATCTGGCCACCGTCAGCCATGGCGGCGGCATCCTCAACTCGGGCGCCATGTCGCTTACCCACACCGTCGTGCACAGCAACACCGCCGGCCTCAACAGCAACGGCGGCGGCATCTACAACGACGGCTTCTTGCTGGCCGACCACCTTGACCTGCTCAGCAACGCCGCGCCCGGCATTTCGCAGGGCGGCGGCCTCTACAGCGCCCCGGATTCCCTGGTCCTCCTGCGCAACAGCCACCTCATCAGCAACTCAGCCGATAAGGGCGGCGGCCTGCACTGCGATTTCTGCACGGTGACAATCTCCGGCGGGGCTGTGCTCAGCAACGTCGCGCGCGCCAACGGGGGCGGCCTGTTCCTCCAGCCGGCGCCCATTGGCGGCGGCCAGATTGGCGCCGTCACCATCGCCGGCAATCAGGCCGTCAACTTCGGCGGCGGCCTCTTCTACGTCGCCGCCGGCGACCTGTACCTCTATTACTCCACCATCACCGCCAACACCGCCGATACCGATCAGAACGGCTTTGGCGATGGCGGCGGCATCCATCTCGAAGATACGGCCCATCAACTGCTGCCTCAGGGCGTGCTCATTGCCGGCAACAGCGACGGCCCCTCGCAGACCTATCCCGACTGTTCCGGCACCATGGCCTTGGATTCCGAAGGCTTCAACCTCATCGGCAACAACGCCGGATGTCCCACTGCCTCCGCCTTGTCCTCCGATCAGGTAGGCACGCCTCAGAACTCTATCGACCCCCTCCTCGGCCCCCTGGCCGACAATGGCGGCGACACCCTCACCTTCGCGTTGCTGCCGGGCAGCCCCGCCCTGGATATGGGCGACCTCACCTGCTTCCCCGCCCTCGACCAGCGCGGCCTCCCCCGCCCCCAGGACGGCGACGGCGACGGCCAATTCACTTGCGACATCGGCGCCTACGAGGCCCCCTCCATCTTCCGCCTCTTCCTGTCTTTTCTCGCCCGCTAGCCGCGTCGGCTAGCCGCCCGCCGCCGCCTTCGGCACAAACTTCATCGAGATGGAGTTCACACAGTGCCGCGTGTTGGTCTCGGTGAACCGCTCCCCGTGGAACACATGCCCCAGATGTGCCCCACACGCCTGGCATAGAATCTCCACCCGCCGCCCATCTGCGTCAGCCTCGCGCCGCACCGCCCCTGGGATCTCCTGGTCAAAGCTCGGCCACCCGCACCCCGAGTGAAACTTCCGGTCGCTCACATACAGCGGCGTCTCGCACCGCCGGCAAACGTACGTCCCCTCCTCGAAGAAGTCATCATACTCAC
>CAZCEC010000127.1:7017-7742 GCA_964497615.1 uncultured Anaerolineales bacterium
GGCGTCAGCGTCTTTAGCTTCATATCGTTCTCCCTCAGCGCCCCTCGGCTCAGGCTCGCCCCAATTCTAAACCCAAGCGGCCCGCCGTGCAGCGGGCCGCTCCAAATGCCTCTCACCTGCGGTTGCCTACGGGCAGGCCCGTTCCGCCATCACCTCCCCGTCCGCGTTCCGCACCGTCGCCACATCCCCCTCGTTATTCCAGATCGCCTGCGGGCTGCCCCAATACACATCCGCGGCCGTATCCGCCCCCGCGCCGCTCCAGATCGTCACGTCTGCCCCGCCCGCCAGCCTCACTGCCCCAAACGTGTAGCAATGGTTCTGGTTCACATCGCACAGCGTCCAGCCCTCCATCCCCACCGCCCCGCGCCCGTCGTTGCGCAGTTCCACATACTCGCCCGTCACCGCCTGCCCCTCGCCCTCCGGCGCGCACATCATTCGTGGGATCGACACCCTCAGACAGCTCCGGCTCGGCGCGCTGCTGGCAAACGCCGCCCCCACGATGGACGTCACCCCGGCCAGCGCAAACAGCACCCACACCGCCGGGTGCCGCCGGGCCGCCCGCGGCGCATTCCGGCTAAACCGCGCCAGCAAGTTCGGCCCCACCAGGCTCAACAGAAACGCAAACAGCGCCCCCGCCGCCCCTGCGGTCAGGAAATTTACGCCTTATCAAGCCCGTAGAGGCTGTGCAGGGCACGCACCGCCAGTTCGGTATAGGCCGCGTCGAT
>CAZCEC010000127.1:7752-8004 GCA_964497615.1 uncultured Anaerolineales bacterium
CCCGCCGCCCCGGTCAGAATCCACACCCACAGGCGCTCGTCGGCGCACAAGGCTGGCATCGCCGCCCTCCTCTGCTCCCTTTGTCCCCGGCTCGATTGTAGTAAGTCTGAGGGACCGGCTCTACGGCCGGAAGGCACGCCGCGCGGGTTACACCCGTCACGCCCAATCTCGCGCCGAAAACTCCACTAACAACCCTCCCCTACCCCCCCACACCCCCACACGCCCACACCCCCACACCCCTGCACCTACGCA
>CAZCEC010000128.1:0-7790 GCA_964497615.1 uncultured Anaerolineales bacterium
GCCCCATGCCCGCCCACTGCCCCCCCTGCCCCGCGAATACGAACGCCACTTTGGGCTGTTGGCCGCGCGGCACATACCCGGCCCAGGCGCCTCGCGGTGTCGCTCCGGCCAGGTAGCCATCGAGTTGACCAATCAGGTCTTGAGCAGTCGCGCCCGCGGCCGCCAGGCGATGCTCATGATGCGCGCGGCGCGCGCCCGCGCTGTAGCTCACATCGCGCGCGTCGCCCGCGCCCGCCTCGAGCACGGCGCGATACCGCTCCGCCAGCGCCCGCAGCGCCTGTTCGCTGCGCGCCGAAAGGGGCAGCAGGCACGGTCCCTGTCCAGTTTCTGCCGGGCGTGCAGCCGGCGCTTCCTCCACAATCACATGCGCATTGGTCCCGCTCAATCCGAATGAGTTGACCCCGGCCACGCGCCGCCCGCCCGCGGGAGCCGGCCACGGCGCCAGCCGGGTGGGCACCTGCATCGGCATCGCCTCCCAGTCAATATTGGGGCTG
The DNA here is from genome assembly GCA_964497615.1 of uncultured Anaerolineales bacterium. Lineage (GTDB taxonomy): Bacteria > Chloroflexota > Anaerolineae > Anaerolineales > UBA6663 > CAZCEC01. The sequence goes on from CAZCEC010000128.1 coordinate 495, forward strand.
GGAGTCTCAAAGTGCAGGCTGGGCGGAATCTGTTGGTGCTGCAGCATCAAGACGACCTTCATCAGCGCGGCCACGCCGGCCGCGCCCTCCAGGTGCCCCATGTTGGTCTTGATGGACCCAATCGCCAATGCGTTTTCTGCGCTCCGGCCAACGCCCAGCGCCGACGCCAGCGCGCCCGCCTCGATCGGGTCGCCCAGCGCGGTGCCCGTGCCGTGGGCTTCCACATAGCCGATCTCGGCCGCCTCCACCCGCGCCTCCCTCAGCGCCCGGCGGATGACGGCGCTTTGCGCGGGGCCGTTTGGCGCGGTCAGCCCATTGCTGCGCCCATCCTGGTTGACGGCCGTGCCGCGGATGACGGCCGCGATCCGGTCGCCATCACGCACAGCGTCATCCAGGCGCTTGAGCACCACCATGCCGCACCCCTCGCCGCGCACGTAGCCGTCGGCCCGCGCGTCGAAGGTCTTGCAGCGCCCATCCGGAGCCATCGCGTTCAGCCGGCAGAAGTAGATGGTCCGGTCTGGAGTCAGGATCAGGTTCACGCCGCCGGCCAGCGCCAGCGAGCTTTCGCGGGACCGCAGGCTTTGGCACGCCAGGTGCACCGCCACCAAAGACGACGAGCAGGCGGTGTCAATCGCCATGTTCGGCCCTTCCAGTCCGAGCAGGTACGAGATGCGCCCGGCGGCGACGCTGGCAGTGTTGCCTGTGCCGGTGTAGGCGTCAATGGTCTCCGGACCCGCGAGCATTTGCAGATGGTAGTAATCGTTGGACAGCAGGCCGATGAATACTCCCGTCGGGCTCCCGGCCAGGCTGGTTGGCGGCAGGCCCGCGTCCTCCAGCGCCTCCCAGGCCACCTCCAGCAGCAGACGCTGCTGCGGGTCCATGCTCACGGCCTCGCGCGGGGCAACCCCAAAGAAGCCTGCATCGAACCCATCCACCCGCTCGATGAAACCGCCGACACGCGTGTACATCTTGCCCACGGCGCCCGGGTCGGGGTCGTAGTAATCGTCAATGCGCCAGCGGTCAGGCGGCACCTCGCGGACCGCATCCGTTCCCTCGCGCAGCAGCTTCCACAGCGCCGCGGGACTCTCGGCGCCGGGGAAGCGGCAGCCCATCCCGATGATGGCGATGGGCATTTGCTGGGCGCTCTCCAGCCGCTCAACTTTCGCTTGGAGGCGTTCGATGGCCAGCAGCGACCGGCGCAGGCGGTCCAGGTGATCGGGCGGCAGCGAATCGTTTGACATGCCGTCTAGGATTCTCCCCCCGCATCAAGCTGCTCCAGCCGTTCGTCCAGCATAGCTTCAAGTTCGCGTTGCGAAAGCGTATCCAGGCCGCCGGTCGGCGCGTCCAACTCAGGCACCGGGCGCGAGTCGGCCTCCGCGCCCTCGTTGCCGTTGGCGGGCAGGACCAGCAAGCCTTCCAGAAACCTGCCAAGCGCCTCGGCGGTCGGGTAGTCGAACAGCAGGGTCGCCGGCAGGGTAACGTCCAGCGCGGCCCCTAAGGCATTCCGCATCTCAATGGACATCAACGAGTCCAGCCCCAGCTCCTGCAGCGGCCGCTGCGGGTCCAGCGGGCCGGACGCGTCGAGGCCGAGCAGGCGCGCGGCTTGTGCCCGGATCAACGCCGCGATCTGCTCACGGCGCTCGCGGCTGTTGGCCGCCAGGTGGAGACGTCCCTTGGAAACGTCGGCCACCGGCCTGTTGCGCGCCGCGCCCTGCCCGGCCCTCAGCGCCCCAACAATCGGACGCGTTGCCGCCCGGCGGGCATTGTACTTTGCCCAATCCATCGGGAGCACCGCGAGTTGGGTGGGCGCTGCCGTAAGGGTGTAGCCCAGCGCCCGCAACCCATCCTCCGGCGCGATCTCGCCGATGCCCTGCTCCTCCCGTCGCCCGCGCACTGGCCCGCCTCGCGCGGCCATGCCAACCTCAGCCCAGGGCCCCCAGTTGATCACGGACGCCGGCAAGCCGTCTGCCCGCCGCAGGTGCGCCAATGCGTCCAGGAAGGCATTCGCAGCCGCATAGTTGGCTTGGCCTGGTGAGCCCAGGAGCGCCGCGGCGGATGAGAACAACACAAAGAAGTCCAGCGGCAATGTGCGAGTCTGCGCATGCAGGTGCCACGCGCCCGCCGCCTTAGGCGCCAGCACCTGCGCAAAGCGCGGCCAGTTTTGTTGCAGCAGAGCGCCATCGTCAAGCAGTCCTGCCGCGTGCACCACCCCGCGCAGGGGCGGCAGCCTCGCCGCGATGTGGGCGATTAGCTCGGCCACGGCCCGGTCATCAGATACATCGGTGGCGCTTACCTCGACCCGCGCGCCAGCTTCCTCTAGCCCGCGCAGTGCGCCTTGCGCGGCCGCTGAGGGCGCGTGGCGGCCCGCCAGCACCAGGTGCCGCGCGCCGTGCTCCACCATCCAGCGCGCCACTGTCAAGCCCAGCCCGCCCAACCCGCCGGTGATCAGGTACGTGCTTTCCCCATTCAGCGGCAGCGGCCCGGCCGGCGCGGGCGTGTGGCGCGTCAGGCGCGGCACCAGCATCGCCCCCGCCCGCCAGGCCGCCTCGTCCTCAGCCTCAGCCCGCAGCAGCCACCCAGCGAGATCGGAGGCCGCGTCCTGCAACCGGCCGGGTTCCAGATCAACCAACCCGCCCCACAGCTCAGGATACTCCTGCGCGATGGTTCGGCCCAATCCCCACAGTGGCGCCTGACCGGGGGACAGCGCCTCGGCCGCGCGCCCGGCTGATTGCGCCCCCGCGGTGACGATCCACAGTTTCGGCAGCGGCGTGGGCGCGTGCCGCACCAGCGCCTGCGCCAATCCCAGCGCGCTCTCCAGACCGGGCGTGGCTGGCGGCTCCGCGCCCTCCAGCCCCCAGAGGTGAACGACCCCGCGCCAGTGAATGCCAGCCTGCCCCGCGGCGGCCCGCACAACCTCCGCCAAGTCCTCAGCCCGCTCGGGATTGGCCTGCCACCGTCCCGGCGCCGTCTCTTCCAGGTGTCGCCCGGCCACAACGGTCAGGCACTCTCCGCCCGGCCCCTGCAAGTGCTGCCCCAGCGCTTCGGCCACGCCTCCCCGGTCGGCCAGGATCAGCCAGCGGCCTGGTTCCCTCGCCGGTGTCGCGCCCACTGGTGCTGGCTGCCACTCAATCGTGTACAGATGCTCACGCAGCGCGGTCTCGCCAGTGCGCCGCAGCGCCGCTCGACTCGCCATCCGATAGCGCACGCCCAAGAGTTCTGCCACGCTGCGGCCTTCTGCATCCACCAGGCGCACATCGCCCGTGAACCCATCGCGGCTAGCGCCGGGCATCAGCCGCGCATGGGCCAGCCTGGCCTGGCTGGCTTCAGCGGATAGGCGCACCTGTTCAACGCTGATGGGTGCGTAGATGTCAAGCACGCGTCCGTCCGCCTGCGGGGGCGAGGCTGCCACGCTCGCCAATTGCAGACCGGCCTCCAACAGACTGGGTAGCCAACGATACGCATGCCCCTGGTCGGCATCCGGCGCCGCGCCTATCCTTCCCAGCGCCTCGTCCCTTCCCAGCGAGATCGTCTCCAGCCGCTGGAAGCTCGGCCCCAGGATAATGTCGCTCGCTTTCAAGGCCGCATACAGGGCCTCGCCCGCCAATTCGTTGGGGCAGCGCGCCAGGATCGCCCCTACGTCCACACGCCCCATTTCGGCGAAGCCATGCTCGGCCTCCACGCGCCCCGCCACATGCTGGGTCCAGGCCCCCGCGCCGTCTGTCCGGTCGTCCCGGCTAAAGATGCCCAGCTTCGCGCCGTTCTCGTCCGGGGTGAGCAACACCTGCACGCGCCGCCGCCCGTCATCCGGCAGCACCAGCGGCTGGAGGAATGTCACTTGTCTGAGGCCGTTTTCGCCCCTCAGCGCGGCATTCGCGGCGGAAAGCGCCATACCCACGTAACACACCGCTGGTACCAGCGCCAGCCCATAGTACCGGTGCCCCTCCAACAGCGCCGACCGCGCCGGCCATAGCTCGGTCTGGAAAATGATCTCGGGCAGCGGCAAATCCAGCCGCGCGCCCAACAGCGGATCGTCGCCCGGCGTTTCAGCTTGCCGCCTGCGAGCCGGCGCGACCCACGCGCGCTGGCGCTGAAACGGGTACGTGGGCCAGGCTCGTCGCCGAGGCGGCGCCTCGCCCCACACACCCTGCCAGTCAATCTCCGCGCCCGCCATGTAGAGTTGGCCCAAGCTCTCCAGCATCTGTTCTTCGTCGTCGCGCCCCGGACGAAGCGATGGCGCCAGCAAGCCAGAACCATCCGGCAGGCACTCGCGCGCCATGCCCAGCAGGGCCGAGCGCGGCCCAATCTCGACGAACACCTCGCAGCCGTGCGCCCGGAGCGCGCGGATGCCGTCGGCGAAGCGCACCGGCGCGCGGGCCTGGCGGCGCCAGTAGACTGGGTCGCAGACCTCATCCGGTCGGGCGACCGCCCCGCTGAGGTTCGACACCAGCGGGATGCGCGGCGGGACCAGGCGAACGCCGGCCGCCTCGCGTTCCAGCGCCTCGAGCACGGGCTCCATAAGCGGCGAGTGAAACGCGTGCGAGACGGACAGCGCGCGCGTGCGCACGCCGTCGCGTTCCAGCCTCTCCGCCACCGCTTCGACCGCCCTCCGCGCCCCCGAGATCACCGTCTCGGCCGGCGCATTGATGGCGGCGATCGAGACCTGCGCGGTGTAGGCCCTCATCGCCTCGGCCACGCGCGCCTCGCTGGCATACACGGCCAGCATCGCGCCGTCCGCCGGCAGGCCCTGCATCAGCCGGCCCCGCGCCGCCACGAGCCGCAGGCCGTCTTCGAGGCTCAGCGCACCCGCCACGCACGCCGCCGTGTACTCTCCGATGCTGTGACCGAACACATAGGCCGGCCGGATGCCCCACGCCTGCCACAGTTGCGCCAGCGACCATTCCAGCGCGAACAGGGCCGGCTGCGTGTACGCCGTTTGATCCAGCCAGGACGACGATCCCTCAGCCCACAGCATCTCTCTTAGGTCGTGTTCCAACTCAGGCCGCAGCAGTTCGGCACAACGGTCGAGCGCAGCGCGAAACACCGGCTGCGTCTCGTAGAGCCGCCGGCCCATTCCGGCATATTGAGCGCCCTGGCCCGAAAACAGGAAGGCCACCCCCTGGCCGCCCGCCAGGCGTGAGTGTGCCGCGCTGCCGTTCACGTCCCAAGCCTGGAGCCGCGCGCGCGCCTCCGCCGGGCTGTGGGCCACCACCGCGATCCGGTGGGCAAAGTGGACGCGGCCTGCGCTGGCCGTGAAGCACACCTCGGCCAGGTCGCTGTCGGCGATCCTCGTCAGCGCGTCCGCGTATTGCGTCCGCATGTCGCTCAGCGCCCCGCCGTTCTTGGCCGACAGACACAACAGGTGTGGCCCGGCGCGCTGTGCCGGCCGGGGCGGGCGTTCTGGTGCCTCTTCGACCACCACATGCGCGTTGGTGCCGCCGATGCCGAACGAGCTGACCCCCGCCCGGCGCGGCATGTCTTCGGCCGGCCAGTCGGTCAACTGCGTGTTCACCCGAAAGTAGCCGGTCTCGAGATTGGCCTGCGGATTAGGATTCGAGAAGTGCAGGCTGGGCGGGATCTGGCGGTGATGGAGCGCAAGCACTGTCTTGATTAGCCCAGCCACCCCGGCGGCGGTGTCTAGGTGGCCGATGTTCGTCTTTACCGAACCGACCAGGCAGCTTCCCGCCTCGCGGCCATTAGCGCCGAATGCTTCCCTCAGCGCCGCCATCTCAATCGAGTCGCCCAGCGGCGTGCCCGTGCCGTGCGCCTCCACATAGCCGATCGTTTCGGGCGCGAACCCGGCCGCGGCATGTGCGGCCCGGATCACCTCCACCTGGCCCTCCACGCCCGGCGCGGTGTAGCCGGCCTTGACCGCGCCATCATTGTTGACCGCCCAGCCCCGCACCACCGCGTACACCGTGTCGCCATCGGCCAGCGCCTGAGCGAGCGGCTTGAGCACCACCAGGCCGGCCCCGCTGCCCGGCACCGTCCCGGCCGCCTGCGCGTCAAAGGCCCGGCAGTGCCCGTCCGGCGCGAGGATCATCCCTGGCTCGTAGCCGTAGCCCGTGTCCTGCGCCGCGTGAACGGCCACGCCGCCCGCTAGCGCCATCTCGCACTGGCCGCGCGCCAGGCTCTCGCACGCCATCGCAACCGCCACCAGCGACGTGGAACACGCAGTCTGCACCCCAATGCTTGGCCCGCGCAGGTTGAGCTTGTACGAAATGCGCGTGGTCAGAAAGTCCTTATCGCTGCTAATAAAGGCCTGATAGCCCGCCGGCCCACTGAATTCGATTGGCTCGCCGCCGGCCAGATTGTTGATGAGGTAGCTGTTGAGGCCCGCCCCTGCGAACACGCCCACCCGCCCCGGGCACCGGCTGGGCGCATAACCGGCGTGCTCCAGCGCTTCCCAGGCGCACTCCAGAAAGATGCGCTGCTGCGGATCCATCAACTCGGCTTCGCGGGCGCTGTACCCGAAGAACGCCGCATCGAACAAATCAATGTCGTCCAGCCTCGCGCGGGCCCGCACATAGTTGGGCTGGCCCAGCACATGCGGTTCGACCCCCGCCCGCAGCAGTTCGTCATCGCTGAAGAAACGCACCGACTCGACGCCCGCGCACAGGTTGCGCCAGAACGCCTCGATCGTCGGCGCGCCGGGAAAGCGCCCCGCGAGGCCGATGACGGCGATGGCGCTGCCGGCCCCGCTTGCGCCAGGCGCCGCCCCAACCGCGATGGCCGCGCTGGCGGACTGCGGCTGCGCATCACCCGGCCGGCCTTCGAGATAGCGCGCCAGCGCGCCCACGGTCGGATATCGGAACAACTCCACCAGCGAGAGGTCCAGCCGCATCCGTTCTGCCAGCAGCGCCCGCACGCGCGCCAGCAGCAGCGAATGGCCACCCAGGTCAAAGAATGATTGCTCGCTCTCGATCTCCTCGAGGCGCAGCACTTCCTTCCAGATCGCCGCAATCTCCTGGGCCAGTCCGCCAGGCAGTGGACGCCTGTCGACGGCAGCGGCGGCCGGCGCAAACGGGGCCGGCAGCGCCTTGCGGTCTACCTTGCCATTCGGCGTGCGCGGAATCGCGGGCAGCGCCATGATCGCGGCCGGCAGCATGTAATGCGGCAGATGCTCCTTAAGGTAAGCACGCATCTCAGTCTGCAGCCGCGCATCCAGCCGCCCATTCTTCGCCGGGTGGTCCTCCGGTGGACCCGCCTGCGGGTTGAGCACCACATAGGCGACGAGGCGCTGATCGAGCGGGCCGCCGTCCCACACCGCCGCCACCGCCGCCGCCACCGCCCCGTGCC
>CAZCEC010000129.1:0-7465 GCA_964497615.1 uncultured Anaerolineales bacterium
CTGGCGGCGGCCCAGGCGGCGTCCCTGGCGGCGTCCCAGGCGGCGGCCCAGGCGGCGGCCAATTCCTCGGAGGTCGCCTCGCCATCCGCGAACTTGCGCGCTACTGCAATCGCGGTGACGCTGCGCGTGTCTGGCTTGCCAACGCGGGTCACTGCCCGTTCGGCGCAGTCGCAAGCGAACAGGCGCAGGTTGCGGTCGTTCCAGCCCGGCACACGCTCCAGGCGTCGCACTTGGCGGGCGACGTGCTTGTCGCCGTAGTCGTCTACGCGGCCTTTGGTTTCGACGGTCCACAGTTCGGGACCGGCCCAGTTCAGCGCCTGCGCAAGCGTGACGAGGTGGTAGCCGTTTTGGCATTCCACCAGCGGGCCTTTGACAGCGGGCAGCCATACGCCCGGCTCCGGCCACTGGTAGCCGGTCTGCGGCGTGGTGTCGTCGGGGTTAAGCAGCTTGTATAGTTCTGGCGCGGGTTTGGAAGTTGCCATGTTGCTCCTTGTCTCCAGTCGCCTTATCGGATACACTCTGGGCGTCAGGGCTCCTTGCCCTGGTCGCCCCCGCCCGGTCGGTTCGCGCCGCCGGGCATTTTCTTTAGAGCGCCAGTACGATCACCAGTGTCAACACTGCTAATCCAGCGGCCACGGCCATGCGCACGATGCTCTTCCAGGTCCACTTGGGGCAGTCGCCGCCGTGGTCGTGGGGAACGGGCACCGACCCGGTCGGGCCGACGTAGACTTCGTGGTCGCCCACGCGGCGCACGTCCCGCAGGTTGGGGCTGCGCGACAGGGCGGCGTGAATCTCCTTGTACTTCACCACGGGGTTCTGCCGATGGTCGAGGGCGATGCGGCGCATCCTTACACCCCCTCCGCCAGCGCGGCCCAGCGCGCTTCGAGCTCGTCATCGCTCAGGCACTGCGCCGCTTCCCATGCGCTCGCCTCGAAGATGCCGGCACGGTCCAGCCGCGCGCCGTCGGTGCGGTCGGCCAGGAGCGCCGCGATCTGGCGCACCACCCACTCGGCGGTGGTTTCGTCCGGCACACGGATTACGGCTTCGATGACGTACCCGGACGGCTCAGGCATGTTCGGTCTCCAACGCGGGAGCCTGTTGCGCCACGCGCCGCGCCCGCGCCGCGGCCTCGACGCCGTAATCGGCCAGCACGTGGCCGGCGATCAGGGCCAACAGCCATGCTTTGGGGTAGGGCCACGCGGGCGGGGTGGGGCGGGCGGGTATGTCCGTGGACATGGTCAAGGTGGGCCGGCCTGGGGGCGGAGGGGGGACGCCCCCAGGCCTGACGCCCAGGTCGAATTAGGCGGCGGTGGGCTCGGGCTCGGCTGACTTTTCGTCGGCCTCGGCGGCCTTCTGCTGCTGGTCGAATTGGTGGAGGATGGCTTGGAGCGCAGTGGAGAAGGCGGAAATGCCGATCTTCTTGCCGTAACGCTCGACGATGCGAATGTGCTTTTCGTCGAGGCTGATGCTGATCTTTTCGGCCATTGTCGCTCCTGGTGTCAGATATTTCCAAAACGGCAACTACAGTCACCATAGTACACCCGAACTTGCCACTTGTCAATACCAATTGCCACTTTGGTTACAAGAATTTGTGACAATTCAGTTAGGCTTGTTTACATGCCCAACCAAGCCCCGGAGGCGTTTTTGGTCGAGCTTCGATCTGTGATGGAGAAAAACGGGTGGGGGATGCGTGAGGTGGGGCGGCGCGCGGGGGTATCGCACACAACCATTTCGAACATACTTAATCTAGGAGAGCAGCCGACGTTTGATACAGCAGTGGCGCTTGCGCCGGTGCTGGAACGCGACCCACTAACGACGATCTATTTGGCGGGCCTACTGCCCGCGCCGCCGGATTGGGATCCTGATCTGAATGACGCAATTGAATTGTTGAAACGGATGGATGAAACGACGCGGGATGGCCTGCTTGCCTTTATGAGGAGGGTAGAGCAGGGGGAACGTGAAAGCGCTATGGATTCTTGAGTTTATGGACTTGTGGCTAAGTATGAGCAAACACCGGCGGCGACAAGTCTTTGAGCGCATCGTTAGTCTTCATCAAATGCAGTTGGCGCAATTGCCACCGCCGCGCAGGTGGCATCTGGTCCCGGCGCGCGCGGGTGTGCTGGTTATTGGGGGAGAGGGGTAGGGGGCTTTTGTCATGGGGTCCCCCGGCGAGGAACTTCTGTTTCAGAAGGGCGACGTCAGCGTGACGCCCACCCGGATTGTCGTTGGTCCGCGGATGTATCCGATCGTCAATATCACTTCGGTCGGCCGCCAGACAGCGGGACCCGCTCGCGCGGGATCGATTCTCTTCGTCCTGGCGTCGGTTTTGCCGTTGTGCCTGCTGATTGCCATCAACGAAAACAGTCTGGTGTTCATCCTGGTCTGCATAGGCATTTTGTCGGGCAGCAGCTTGGCATTGGCGGCGCTGTTCTATTTCGGCTTGGAAAAGCCGACCTACTATGTGACCTTGACGACTGCGGCCGGCGAGGCCCGTATTGTCAGCACGCGCGACTCGCTGGCGGCGTTAGCGATGGTCAAGGCGATCCACGAGGCAGTGGTGCGCCGGCAGGGGGCGTTGAATGTGACGATCAGCAGATGAAGGCAGCTCGCGCGAAAACGAACGGCGCACAGCCTCTCGTCCGCGCCGTACTCTACCTCCGCACCTCCACCGAGCGCCAGGCCGAGCGTGTCAGCCCCGAAGCCCAACTCGCCGACTGCCAAAGCTACGCACTGAGCCGCAGCTACACCGTCACCGCGGTTTACCAAGACACCGAGCGCTACCGCGTCCGGGGGCGGCTGGTGGAGCCATCGGGCACGCGCGCTGACCGGCCACAATTTGCGCGCCTGATCGCCGACGGGCAGGCCGGGCTCTACGACGTGATCGTGGCCTGGCGCGAGGACCGGCTGTACCGCGGCATCAAGCCGGCGGTGATCGTGGACGACCTGATCGAGAGCCACGGCGTCACGGTCGAACTGGTCAAGGAAACGTTCGACCGCAGAATGCTGTTTCTCAAAGCCAGCATCGCCCGCATCGAACTGGACGGGATCTCGGAGCGGACGGCCATGGGCAAGCGCGGGCGGGTGCAGCGCGGCCTGCACCACGGCGGGCGGGTGCCGCGCGGCTACACGGCCATCAAGGACGTCTTTGGCCGCACCACGGGTTACGCGCTCCTGCCGGAGTGGCGACCGTTCTTTGCCGACCTGGCGCGCCTGTTCCTGGAGCGCATCCCCTACCACGATCTGCCTCTGCGGCTGGCGCCCAACCCGGCGACGGGGCGTCCCTGGGACGCGAGCACGCTGCGCTTCTTCCTGCTCAACCCGTTCTACCGCGGCCAGCTGGCTTACAATTGGCGCGCGGGAGAGCCGGAGTTCGTCGTGCCCGGCGTGCAGCCGCCAGCCTGGGACGGCGAGACCATCGCCGCGCTGGACCGCGAGCTGGCGCGCCGCCATCACAACCATTGGGGCCCGCGCGGCACGGGGCCGTGGTCGGGGATCCTCCGCTGCGGAATCTGCGGTTTGCCCATGTCGTCCGGCCGCACGAAGCCGATCCCACTGAAGGGCGGGGGCGCGGCGGTCTACCGGGGATACTTCTGCAACCGGCCCCGGTGGGTGCGGCAGGGGAAGTGGCCGGGGCCGGCGCATGCGCCCAACTACATCAACGAGCGCAAGCTGATGGGCCTGGTCCGCGAGGCCTTCGCTGTCCTCACGCCCGCCGACGTGGACGAGTGGCTGGCCGGCCAGGGTCTCCCCGATGACGGTGCGCAGGACCGCGCCGAGCGCCTGGCGCGCGCGCAGGCCGAAGCGGCGCGGCTGGAGTCCAAGCTGGCCGACCTGTCCGTTGGGCTGGAGGGCGTGCGGCATGCCTCGCCCGCCGCCGCCGAGGTGCTGATCGCCGAACTCCGCCGGGCCGGCCAGGCGCTCGACGGGCGCCGGGCTGAGATCGCCGAACTGTCGCGCCAAAGCCGGGGCGCCCCCGACCTGGCCAACCTGCGCGCCGGGATGCTGGCCCTGATCGACAACTCGGCGCTCTTTGACCGTTCCCCTGATGACCTGGCGCCCGATCTGCGCGCTGCGCTGTCGGCGATCTACGTGCTGGACGGGAGACTGGTTCCGCCGGTCGCCCCCTGGCCGCGCCCCGAGTGGCGGGCGCCGGCGCAAAAGAGAACGGCCCGCTGAGCGCGCGGGCCGTTCCTTTTCTCCCCTTTTCCCCCTTGATTCCCGTTACGTCACTGTATGGTCCAGGTCACGTTGACGTACAAGTTGACCATGATCTGGCCGGTCTGGATCGGGACGGCGCCACCGGCGGCTTGTTCGGCCATGTCGCGGCCATAGTAGATGGGCGGCTGCGCGCCGGAGGTGCTTTCGCTGATGGACAGTACCTGATCCAGGGTGACGCCAGCGGCCTGGGCCAGGGCTTCGGCGCGGGCGCGGGCATCGGCCATGGCCTTGTCGCGGGCCTGGCCCTCCAGGGCGGTGACATCGGCGGCGCTGAAGGAGACCTGGTAGATGTTATTGGCGCCGGCATCCACCGCGGCGGAAAGCACCTCGCCCAGGTTGTTGATGTCGCGGACGGTGATGCTCAGGGTGTTGTCCACGAAGTAGTTGATGGTCTCGCGCGGCTGCCCGGTGACGGGGTCGTAGTCCTGCTGGGCGTAGAGCGAGAAGTTGCTGGTTTGCAGGTCGGCTTCGGCGATGCCCTGGCCCTTAAGGACGTCGATCAGGGCCTGGACGCGGGCGTTGTTGTCGCTGACGGCCTGGCCGGGATCGGGGTTGCGGGTCTGCACGCCGATCTGGATGGTGGCGACGTCTGGATTGCCATAGGCGATGCCGGTGCCGCTGACGGAAATGGTGCGCGGGGTGTCGGCGCTGACGCCATCCTGGGCGTTGGCGGGCGCGGAGCACGCGGAGGCGGCGACGAGCAAAAGGCCGGCCAGCATGACCCCGGCAAGGGTGCGAAAGTGGCGTTTCATTCGGTCTCTCTCCTGTAGGTAGAAATAGGCCCGCGTTTCGGGCCGCTATGGTAGAGACGCCGGAGGAGCGCTAGAGGTTCCAGGGGAAGGATGAAGGATGAATTATGAAGTATGAAGGGGGAGGGGTTGGAGGCGGGCGAGGGCGGGTTCGAGGGCGGCGATGGCGGGGATGACGGGACAGCGGGCTTCGGGGAAGAGGCCGAGGGGGTCGATGAGAATGGGGCGCAGGCCAGCGCCTTCGGCGCCCTGGATGTCGGCGTAGTAGTTGTCGCCGATGTAGACGCAGTCGGCGGGGCGGGCGCCGGCCAGGGCGGCGGCCTGGTGAAAGATGCCGGGGTCGGGCTTCCAGCATTGGGCCTGACCGGCGGAGAGGGTGAAGGCGAAGTGTTCGGCCAGGCCCAGTTCGGCGGCCAGGGCGTCGAGCGGCTCGCGGCGGTTGGAGACGAGGCCGAGGGTGAAGCCTTGCGCCCGGAGACGCGCGAGGGTGGGAACGACGTCGGCGGGGATGTGGTGGCGCGGCTGGTAGCGCTCGTTGAACAGGGCGATGACGGCGGGGGCCAGGGCGGGCGCTTGCCCGTCAAAGCCGACGGCGCGCAATTCGCGCTCGGTGTAGCGGATCCAGAAGTCGTCGCTTTCGCCGCCCAACTCGGTGAGGTCCTGGCGCATTTCGGGGGCGACGGACCAGTAGTAGTGGGTCCAGCGGTGGCCGGCGCGCACCTGCTCCGGGGTGAGCGGGCGGGCCAACTCCTCCACGTAGCTGACAAAGCTGGCAAAGCCGTTGGGGTCGTTGTGGCGGAGGGTGCCGTCGAGGTCGAAGAGGATAGTCTTGAGGTGGGAGGGCATCGTAGGACTAGAGGTCGGAAGTCAGAGGTCGGAGGTCAGAAGTGATCTGACCGCTGACATCCGACTTCTATCCCCCTATCTCACTCATGACGCGGTTCATGGGGACGACGTTGTGGGCCAGGCCGTGGCCCCAGGGCTTGTGGTGGACGGCCTTGGCGATGAGGGCCTTGAGGTCATCCAGGCCGGCCCCGGCGCGCAGGGGGGTGAGCAGGTCCATCTCGTATTCGCGCAGGAGGCACATGCGCAGCTTGCCGTCGGCGGTGAGGCGGGCGCGGGTGCAGGAGGCGCAGAAGGGCTCGGTGACGGAGCTGATGAAGCCAATATCGCCGAGGCCCTCGGCGAGGCGGTAGAGGCGGGCTTCGCCGTCGAGCTTGCCGCCGTCCACGGGGGTGAGGGGGCCGAGTTTGGCTTCGATGGCGGCGCGCATCTCCTGGGCGGTGACGACCTGGTTCTGCTGAAAGTCGGCCACGTCGCCGAAGGGCATCATCTCGATGAAGCGCATCTGCCAGGGGTGGTAGAGGGTGAGGGCGGAGAGGTCCACCACGTCGGCTTCGTTGTAGCCGCGCACGATGACGGCGTTGAGCTTCATGGGCAGGAGGCCGGCCTGCTCGGCGGCTTCGATGCCGGCCCAGACGTCCTGCACGTCGCCCCAGCGGGTGAGGCGTTTGAACTTGTGAGGATCGAGGGTGTCAATCGAGACGTTGACGCGCTGGAGGCCGGCCTCGACCAGGGGGCGGGCAAGCTGCTTGAGCATGAGGCCATTGGTGGTCATGGACAAGCCGCGCACGCCGGGGGTCTGGGCGATGCCGCGCACAATCTCGACGACGTTGGCCCGAATGGTGGGCTCGCCGCCGGTGAGGCGGAACTTGTGGAAGCCCATCTCGGTGAACAAGCGCACGAGCAGGAGTAGTTCGTCGTCCTGGAGCAACTCGGCGCGGGGCCGGAAGGTGATGTCTTCCGGCATGCAATAGACGCAGCGCAGGTTGCAGCGGTCGGTGAGGCTGATGCGCAGGTAGTGAATTTCGCGTCCGAAACGGTCGAGGGCCATAGCGTTCTGCGATGATAGCACAACGGGTGAATTTTAGAAAGGGTGATCTACTTTATTAAGGACGGGACCATCTCACCGCGGAGCACGCGAAGGGCGCGGAGAAAGGCAAAAAAGCTCAACCGCAGAGAGCGCGGAGGGCGCGGAGGAACCCTTACCACGAAGGCACGAAGGGGAGAAGGGGCACGAAGAAGGGCAAAAGGCTCAACCGCAGAGAGCGCAAGGGGCGCAAGGAATGGCGGAAGGGGAGGCGCTAGGGGAGGGTGAGGCGGACGCGGGTGCCGGCGCCGGGCTGGCTTTCGACCGCCATTGTGCCGCCGAGGACGGCGAGGAGGGTGCCGTGGAGGGAGAGGCCCTGGCCGGTCGTGTCCTCGCCAGGGTGGGTGTGAGGGGCGAGGCCGGCGCCGTTGTCGGCGAGGGTGAGGGTGAGGCCGGTGGGATCGGCAGGGGCAAGGGTGAGGGTAATGTGCAGGGGGGAGTCGGGGCGGCGGGCGTGGCGGGCGGCGTTGCGCAGGGCTTCGCGGGCGGCGGAGTAGAGGACGTCGGCGGCGAGGGGCGGGAGGGCGGCGGCGCGGGCTTCGGCTTCGGGGGAGAGGTCCCAGTCCAC
>CAZCEC010000130.1:0-3705 GCA_964497615.1 uncultured Anaerolineales bacterium
ACTTGATGGTCAGGCGTAGGCAGCCAGCGCCGCATCCACCGTGGGATATATCGACAAGTACATGTCCAGCCCGGTGTTCTTGAGCGCTTCCTCCGCCCGCGGCATGGGGTTCACGAGCTTCAGGTGCGGGGAGACGTAGCTGCCGGCCCGCATCCCCTCCATCATGGAGGCTTCGCTTTCCTCGGGGTCATCGGTGCGGAGCAGCAGGAAGACTTGGTGCAGGGCGCGCACACCGGCGCTGCTGATATAGCCGACCTGGCTGAGATCGAGGATCAGATTGCGCATGCCGCCCGTAAACGCGGCCCGGGCCTGCGAAAGGAGCTCCGGCGAAGAGATAATGTCAATGTCGCCCTTGACGGCAAACACGGTGACAGGCACGCGGGCCTGTTCCTCATGCACGGTGAGTTCCATGGGCGGGATCCTCCTGGGCGCCAGCCAGTGACCTAGGCTGGCAGGCTAAGCGCCTGGCGGGCCTCGGACCGGAGCACGTCCACGGCGCGACGATACAACTCGTCCGCCTCGGCGTGGGTATCACCGACGGCGGTCAGGCCCAGGTTGCCGTGGTCGGCGATGGCGGCGAGCATGTGCAGCACGATGCCTTTTTGACGCGACATGTCGAAGTGCAGATTGTGGCGAGCGACGATGTCGAATAAGTCGTCGGGCGTGAAGGCGCGGAACTCGGTGGCGGCTTCGTGGTCGCTGGCGACGAAGCACTTCTGCTCGCCGCGCGGGGTGGAGAAGGCGCCCGACTCGGGGTCGTACTTGCCGTCGGTGAGAAACTGCAGGGTCAGGAACGGGTGGGTGGTGCCGCCCTTGCGCAGATTGATCTCGATGGCGTACGGGTCCCACTGGCCGTTGGCGGCGCGAACCACTACGAAGTCGAGCGCATAGCGGCCCAGCACGCCCTCACGGGCGAGACGCGCCCCCACCTTGGCCGCCTCGCGCGTAATGAGCGGGGCGTACTCGGTGTTGGCGGGAAACCGGCAGCCCAGGTAACTCTGGCCGCTGGGGCCGCCCAGCACCTGGTCGTGCGTGGAGAGGATCTCCACCTTGCCCAGGGGCGTGTTGCGCAACTGCACGCTGGGGCTGCGAAAATCGGTGCCCTGGATGCGTTCTTCGACCACGCCGCCGCGCTCGTTGAGCTTGGCAATGTAGGTGTCGTATTGCGCGCCCTGCAGCTCGAAGCGCATGTGCCGCAGGCGGTCGGCCAGGGCGTCGGCCTCGCCGGAAGAACCGGGTGGGGGCAGGTCTTCCAGGTCCACCAGGGCGTTGCCTTCGCCGGAGACGCCCTCGTTGAGTTTGATCAGGACCTGGCGGATGGCGGGCTTCTGGGAGCGCATGTCGGCGATGGCGGCGAGCACTTCGCGCGCGCTGGACAGATTTTCCATGCCCAGCGGGTGCGGCACGCCCTCCTCGGCGAAGATGCGGCGGCAGCCGCTCTTGGTGCCGAGCGGGAAGTATTTGGGATCGGCGCCGTACATGGGGATGCCCAGGCTGAGGGCTAGATCGCGCTCGAGGGTGGTGGTGTTATAGGGGACCAGGTGCGCCCGGTCCAGGTTCGGGATCAGGCTGCGGATGTGTTCAATGAGGCGCGGGCGCTCGAGGAGCTTGAGGCTGAGCGGGCGCGAGGAGGCATCCAGGGGCGCGACCAGGTGCAGGCGCTTGCGGGCGTGGCTGGCAATGACGCCGGGCAGGAGGTCAAGGTAGTAGTCCACGATGGCGGGGTTGATGGTCTGCGATGTGACGTAGATAACCCGCGCCCGCGGCTGGCGCAGGAGCAGCAGAAGGAAGAGGAAGCGCTCTTCGTAGGCCTGCAGCTCCGAGCTGGCAAACTCGGTGTCGATATTCATGGACGGCACGATGACGATGGATTGCTCGTCCTGATTGAAGGATTGAATGGATTTCCACAAGGGCACCAGCTTGGCTTGCAACGCCTCGAATTGGGCGGCGGCGGCTTCGGGGGTCAGGCCCAGGTTGGGGTAGGGCAGGTCGTGGCTCATAAGTCTCCTTGACAGTGAAGCGCCGCAACGGCCAGCGCGGCGACGATTGTAGCGAATCCTGCATTTCGGCACAAATGCCGTACAATGCTGCCGCAGGCGGGAATTCGGCGGGAGGCGGCAGTGAGGATGGCGCATGGGTGAATCGGCAGGACCAGACAGGTACAAATTGGCGGAGAGCCGGCTCATTATCACGGCGCACGTGCGCTATCTGGTGGTGGTGCGGCGGTTCGTGCAGGAAGCTGCCGAGGGCCTGGGCGCGGCCCGGCGCGTGGTTGATGACTTGATTCAGGCGGTGGATGAGTTGTCGGCCAACATCATTTTGCATGGGTATGGCGGCGGACCGGGGGAGATCGAGATCGCGGTGCGGCCAGAGGGCGCAGGCCTGGCGGTGGTGCTGCGCGACAGGGCGCCAGTGTTTGATCCGACGACCGCAGGCGAGCCGAACCTCGACGCGCCGCTAGAGGAGCGGCAGGTGGGCGGGCTGGGCATCTTTTTGAGCCGCAAGCTGACCGACGAGCTGCGGCATCGGGCGCTGCCGGAGGGCGGCAATGAACTGACCCTGGTGAAGCGTGACCTGGGCATGAGCGGGCAAGGAGGCTTGGCATGAAGGTGAGCGTGGAAACCGAGCAGGGGCGGGTACCGGTGACGGTGTTGAAAGTGGCAGGGGACGTGGACGCCTCCAACTATCGGGAACTCGTCGCGGCGGCGCGCGAGCAATATGCCGCCGGGGCGCGGCACTTCCTGCTGGACCTGGGCGAAGTGGGCTACGTCAGCAGTGCGGGCCTGGTGGCGCTGCACAGCATCGGCGTGCTGGTGCGCGGCCAGCAGCCGCCCGACCCGGAGGCCGGCTGGCAGGCCTTTCGCACGATGGGCCGCGATGTGGAGGCGGGAATGCAGCAGGGCGTGAAGCTGCTCAATCCTCAGCCTTCAGTGGCGCGGGTGCTCGATACGTCTGGAATGGTGCAGTTCTTTGAAATCTTCACCGACCGCGCCGAGGCCGTAAAGGGCTTCTGAGGGCCGGTCACTCGATCAACGCGGCGAGCGTGTCTCTCAGGCCGGTGATAACTTGAAGCCGGTCCTGCGACGTGCGAGCGGCCTGGGCCAGGGTCTGTTCGTCCTTGGTGAAGCGCGCCATTTCGGCGGGCACACCAGCGTAGTAGCCGGCCAACTGCTCGAATGCGACGAGCAACTGCTGTACCTCGGGCGCGCCGATTGCGGCTGGCAGGCCGTCCGATGATTGGGCCCGGCGCAAGGTTTCGGCCAGGCGCGTGAGCGCGGCGGGCCAATCCTGGAGGCGCCGGCCGGACTTGCTCTTGAAGCCGCTGCGGGCCAAGGGCCGCACAAAAACCGGCAGCCGGTCAAAATCAGCCTGGGTTTCACTCAAAATGCCTTGCAGGGCGGGCAACTGCTCAAGCGCGCGCGCCAGGGCCTGGGACTGGCTGGGCGCGGGTGGGGCGGCCCTTTCGTCCTTGGACACGGTGGGGGCGGGCGCGGCGGGCGCGGGAATGACGCCGGCGCGCTCCAGGACGGCATAGCCATTGACCGTCTCGCCCTGGTAGTCGCCGGCATAGCGGACGACCACAAGGGCTGTGGCCGCGGCGGCATGGGCGGCCGGCATGAGACCGGCATAGGCGGGGTGAAGAGACACGCCGAGGAACTGCTCTGGTGTCATTCCCAGGCGAGGCGCCAGGCCGCTGGCGGCGGA
>CAZCEC010000130.1:3740-7160 GCA_964497615.1 uncultured Anaerolineales bacterium
TGCCGGGCGCGAAGGCAATGGCGCGCAGACCCCGACTGCCAAACTCGGCGGCGAGGGATTGGGTGAAGCCCACCAGACCCTGCTTGGAAGCGATGTAGGCCGCCATGCCGGGCATGGCTTCGGCGGAGATCATGTTGATGACGACGCCGCGCCCCCGTGCGAGCATGCCAGGCAGACAGCCGCGCACCGTAAGAAATGCGCCGCGCAGGTTCACGGCCATGACGCGATCCCACTCCGCAGCCGACATTTCGGTGAGGGTGGTGACGGGTTCGAGCGCGGCGTTGTTGATGAGCACGGTCACGGGGCCAAACGCGGCAGCCGTCCGCGCCAGCATGTCCGCGACCTGGGCCTCGGCGGACACATCGGCCTGGCAGAAGAGCGCCTGGCCGCCGCTGCCCTGAATTGACGCGGCGGTGGCGGCGCCGGTCTCGGCGATCTCACCTACGGTAACGGTAGCGCCCAGATGGGCCAGGAGGCGGGCGACCTCGCGGCCAATGCCCTGGCCGGCGCCTGTGACCAGGGCGACCTCGCCCGCCAGGGCGTTGCGGGACAGACCTGCGGTTTCGAGCTCAAGTTCCATGCGGTCCTCCACACAGGTTTACGCGGGTGCGGGGGCGATGGTTGCGGTGTGCTGGGACCAGGGCGCCGCCAAGGGGAGCGGCAGCGGGCTAGAGGGGCTTGAATTGCTCGAAGGGCTGGCGGCAGGTGTTGCAGACGTAGATGGCGCGGCACAGCGTGGGGCCGAAGCTGTTCTTGAGGGTGGTGTCGGTGGAGTCGCAGTAGGGGCAGGCGGCGTCTTCGGCCAGAATGACCTGGATCAGGCCGCCGTGACAGGGGGGCGGGGCGAGGCCAAATGCCTTCAGCTTGGCGCGGCCAGCGTCAGAGATGAAGTCGGTGGTCCAGGGCGGGGAGAGGACGAGACGGACTTCCACGGGGCTCGCCCCGAGGGCGCGGAGGCGGTCATCGATGGCGGCCCGCATCACCTCCAGGGCGGGGCAGCCGGCGAAGGTGGGGGCGAAGTCCACGGCGACGGCATCGCCTGTGACGTGGACGCTGCGGATGACGCCCAGCTCGACCACGGAGAGGACGGGTATCTCAGGGTCTTTGACGTCTTCGAGGGCGCGGAGGACGGTTTCAGGATCAAGCATGCTGGAGGGTGTGCTGTGCGCAGCGCGCCAGTCGCAGGGGCACTTCAGCCGGCGTCAACGGATGCAGCAACAGACCCGCAAACAGGCTACCAGAGCACATCTTGGTCTTCAAGGCGGGCGACGCATTGCATCTCGTCCAGCAGGCTGGCCAGATGCGGCGTGTGGGTGGCGCGGCTAGAATGCTCAGGGCTGCTGGTGAGCGGGATGGTCAGGCCGCAGCCGGCGAGGAAGGGACTGGCCAGGTCCGCCCAGGCGCGCGCCAGTACCGGCGGGGAGGGGACAACTCCGGGGGCGTCCGGCCAGGGATCGGATTCGGGCGGCGGCGCGAACAACTGAGCGGTGTAGGGCCAGAGGGCGTCCAGGGCGGACTGGGTGCGGCGATGGCTCTCGGCGGTGCCAAGGGCGAGGCGTTTGATCCAGGCCTGCGTGTGGCGGAGGTGATAGATTTCCTCAGTGCGTATCTTGTGGGCGGTCTCGGCGAGGGGGACGAAGGCGCTCTCTGCGAGCAGGGCCAGGCGGACGGCTTCAAGGGCGTCGAACAGATACTGGCGGAGCATGGAGAAGGCCCAATCGCCCTTGGGCAGTTCTACCATTTGGGCGCAGCGGTAATCGGCAGCGGCACGAAAGAAGACCAGTTGGTCGGCGGATTGGCCGGTGAGCGTTTCGACGAGACGGTACCACAGGGCGGCGTGGCCCAATTCGTCCTGGGCAAGGTTGGCAAAGGCAATGTCCTCTTCCAGGATCGGGGCGTGGCCGCACCACTCGGAGTTGCGGTGGCCGAGGATGAGCTCGTCGTCAGCGAGGGCAAGGAGGTAAGCGGCTAACTGGTCAACTGGCAAATGGGTCAATGGGTCGGCTCGTCAACTGGGCGATTTGTCAACTGGGCAAGCAGTCAATCGGTCAACTCGGCCACGGGTGAAGGACCCGCATCAACTCGCCCTGCCTCAGGCTCATGGTGAACGGGGTTCCGGCGGCTTGGCCTCGGCGCGCACGGCACGCATCTGAGTGAGGGTGTGATAGAAGTTGGGTGACCGGTAGGGCTTGTCCGCGGCAGGCGCGAAGAGGCTCGCAGCATCGCCCGGGTCGCTGCGGAGCAGGGCGAGGTCGGGCACGATCCACCAGACAAAGACGGGTTGAGAAGAGAATTGGCCGATCGCCAGGGAGAGGGCCTCGGCCGGGGAGTGGGCTTCGACGGCGCCGACGTGGGTGACGAAGGTCTCGGCCTGCCGCTGCGTGGGCTTGATAAACACCTGGTAGGTTTGAGCTGGATCGCCCAAGGGGGCAGTCGGGATGACTTTCTCGGACAGCTCTTCGGCAGTGCGGCTGTAGATGGCGCCGGCGGGCGCGACCCACAGGCTGTGGCAGGCCGGGCGGCGGACGAAGACGTCGCGGGCGTTGAGGAGGGCCATTTCCAGGTCGGCGGCGTGGAGGGAGCCGGCGCTGCGGTGGGGCTGGCCGGGACGCTCTTGCTCGAAGACTTCGAAGCGGGGAAGCTGAGAGTCAAGTGTCATGTGCCAGGTGTTGAGTGTCAAGTGGCGGGTGCTGGGTGTCAGGCCATTGGCTGGCGCTGGGCGTAGGCGGCGAGGGCTTCACGGACCCAGCGCCCCTCGTCGTGGGCAGCGCGGCGGGCGGCGAGGCGTTCAGCGTTGCAGGGGCCGTCGCCCTTGACAACGCGCCAGAACTCATCCCAATCAATCTCGCCGCTGATCCAGTTGCCTGAGGCTGCGTCGAATTGTAGGTCGGGATCGGGGATGGTCAGGCCCAGCGCCTGCAGATCAGGCACGAGCTCGTTGATAAATTCCTGGCGGAGCTGATCGTTGGTCTTGGTCTTGATGCCCCAGCGGAGCAAGATGGGGGAGTTGGCGGACTCGGTATCGTGGGGGCCGAACATCATCAGCGCCGGCCACCACCACCGGTTGAGGGCGTCCTGCACCATGGCGCGCTGGCGGGGCGTGCCGCGGGCGTAGCGGATGACCATTTCCTGGCCCTGCTTCTTGTGGAAGCCTTCCTCGGTGCAGATGCGGACCATGGCGCGCGAGTAGGGGCCATAGGAGCAGCGGGCGAGCATGGTCTGGTTGGTGATGGCGGCGCCGTCCACCAGCCAGCCGATGATGCCCATATCGGCCCAGGTCAGGGAGGGGTAGTTGAAGACCGAGGCGTACTTGGCCGTGCCGGCCAGGAGCGCGTCGATCATCTCCTCGCGGGTGGCGCCGAGGGTCTCGGCGGCGTGGTAGAGGTATTGGCCATGACCAGCTTCGTCCTGGACCTTGGC
>CAZCEC010000131.1:0-7088 GCA_964497615.1 uncultured Anaerolineales bacterium
TACCTGCTCACCGTTTTGGCTGGAGCCCAACCCCAATAAGATGCAATTGCCCTGCGTCCGCCTTATTGCCACACCCCGCCCAAAACGCTAAGATGTCTGGAACCAATGTCGACCTTCCTCGAACGCGACGCCGCCCTGGCCGAGTTGGAGACCGCGCTCGTTGGCGCGGCCAGCGGTCGCGGCCGGGTCGCCCTCATCAGTGGCGAAGCCGGCATCGGCAAAACCACCCTGCTGGAGCAGTTCGCCCGCCGCCGCGCCGGCCAGGCGCGCGTGCTCTGGGGCGCGTGCGACGCGCTCTTCACCCCGCGCCCCCTCGGCCCCCTGCACGATGTCGCCGCGCAGCTCCCGCCCGGCGCACTGCCCTCCCTCGCCGCCGAGACGCACCGCGCTGAACTGCACGCCGCCCTGCTGGCCGTGCTCCAGGGCGCCCACACCCTTCTCGTCATCGAAGACCTGCACTGGGCCGACGAAGCCACCCTCGACCTGGTGCGCTTCCTGGGCCGGCGCATGCCGCGCACCCGCGCCCTGCTGGCCCTCACCTACCGCGACGATGAGCTCAGCCTGGCCCATCCCCTCCGCACCGTCCTCGGCGACCTGGCTACCTCCGGCAGCGTCACCCGCGTGACGCTCGCGCCCCTCACGCCCCGCGCCGTCAAAACCCTGGTCGGCGAACGCGGCCTCGACGCCGCCGCCCTCCACCGCCAGACGGGCGGCAACCCCTTCTTCGTCACCGAGGTGCTGGCGGCTGAAGGCAC
The DNA here is from genome assembly GCA_964497615.1 of uncultured Anaerolineales bacterium. Lineage (GTDB taxonomy): Bacteria > Chloroflexota > Anaerolineae > Anaerolineales > UBA6663 > CAZCEC01. The sequence continues at coordinate 756 of CAZCEC010000131.1, forward strand.
CGGCCTGCCCGCCACCATCCGCGATGCGGTGCTAGCCCGCGCCGCGCGCCTCTCGCCTGCGGGCCGCGCCGCCCTGGAAGCGGCCGCCGTCGTCGGGCCGCGCATCGAGCATGGTCTGCTGGAGCGTGTCGCCGGCCCGCATGCCCCCGCCGTGGAAGAAGGCCTGGCGCTGGGCATCCTCACCGCCAATGGGCCTGCCCTGGCCTTCCGCCACGAGCTGGCCCGCCAAACCATCCTGGAGACTCTCTCGCCCACCCGCGCCCGCGCCCTCCATCGCGCCGCGCTGGCCGCCCTCCAATCCGCCCCCGGCGAGCCCGACCCCGCCCGCCTGGCCCACCACGCCGAAGTCGCCGGCGATCATCAGGCCGTCTCGACCCATGCCCCCGCCGCCGCCCGTCAGGCCGCCGCCGCCCGCGCCCACCGCGAGGCCGCCGCCCTGTATGCCCTGGCCCTGCGCCACGCCGCCGGCCAGCCGCCTGCCTTGCGCGCCGAATTACTGGAAGCCCTGGCGGTGGAGAGCAACCTGATCGACCAGCGCGCCGAAGCCCTCGCCGCGCGCCGTGAGGCCCTGGCGTTGTGGCAGGCCGCCGGCCAGCCGCTGCGAGCCGGCGCATGTCTCGCCCACATGGCCTTTCTGCTCAACGGCCTCGGGCAGACCACCGAAGCCGAGCGTGTCTGCGCCCAGGCCCTATCCGTGCTCGAAGCCCACCCCCCCGGCCTGGAGTTGGCCTTCGCCTACCGGGTGCAGTCGGGCCTGCACATGCTGCTCCACAACCACCGCGCCGGCATCGCCTGGGGCGAGCGCTGCATCGCCCTGGCCGAGCAGTTTGGCGACCATAACCTGGTGCTCTCCGCCCGCAACACCATCGGCACCTGCTGGCTCACCCTGGACTATGCCTTTGGCTGCGGCTACCTGGAGCGCAACCTCGCCGACGCGCAGGCCGCCGGGCTGGACGCCATCGCCGCCCACGCCTACGCCAACCTCAGCTCCACCTCCAGCGAGTTCCACCAGTTTGACCGCGCCGAGCACTACGCCGCCGAGGGCGAAGCCTACGCCGCCGAGCGCGGCCTGGAGCACTTCCGCCTGTACATCACTGCCTGGCAGGCCATCACCCATCTGCGGCTGGGCCGCTGGCCCCAGGCGGAGGCTGCCGCCCAGGTGGTGCTTCGCCGGCCCGGCGTCTCAATCACCAGCCGCATCACCGCCCTGGCCGCCCTCGGCCACCTCTACGCCCGGCGCGGCAGCCCAGATGCCGCCGCCCTCCTGGACGAGGCCCTTGCGCTCTCCACCCACACCACCAGCCTGCACCGGCTGGGGCTGGTGCGCGCCGCCCGCGCCGAGGCCGCCTGGCTCCTCGGCGACGCGCCCCGCGCCCTGGCCGAGGCCCGCGCCGTCTTCCCCGCGGCCCAGGCCGAACAGCACCCGTGGTTTGGCGGCGAGCTGGCCTATTGGCAACACCGCGCTGGCGCCCCCGTGCCCCCAGCCGATTGGATGGCCCCGCCCTACGCCCGCCACCTGGCTGGTGACTGGCGCGGGGCCGCCGAAGCCTGGGCCGCCCTGAACTGCCCCTACGAGCAGGCCCGCGCCCTGGCCGAGGGCGACCCCGCCGCCCAAATCGCCGCCCTGGAGATTTGGGAACGCCTGGGAGCCGAGCCAGCCGCCGACGCCCTGCGCGCCCGCCTGCGCCGCGCCCGCGTCCCCAGCCTCCCGCGCCGGCCGCGCGCCGCCACCCGCGCCAACCCCCTGGGCCTCACTGCCCGCCAGGCCGAGGTGCTGGCCCTGCTCGCCGAGGGCCTCAGCAACGCCGCCATCGCTGCCCGCCTCCACATCTCCGCCAAAACCGCCGACCACCACGTCTCGGCCGTCCTGGCGCGCCTCAACGTCCACACTCGCGAAGAGGCCGCCGCCCTCGCCCGCAGCGCGTCCGCGCCCCTCAATCCCCCCTAAACCTGAAAAATAGGGTGAGCTTTCACCCAATATAGGGAGCGCCTCCCGATGCCGCCCCGCGGCCTCGGGCGTATGCTGACTCCAGTTTGCAGGCGCGACGACTGCGGGTGGATAGAGACAGGAGTTGCGCGATGGATGCCTGGTTGTTGGTGATGCTTGGGTTGGTGGTACTGGGTTTGCTCGCCCTCATTGGGCGGACCCTGGGCCGCATCGGTGCCTTCGATGCCATGGGCGACGGCTGGCTGCGCGCCACCGGCGCGGGCCCCCGGCCGCGCTAAGGGTCTGGCTCTAATGGATGATCTCTGGCGTTCCCTCGTTGGGCGATTGGGCTAGCCGCCCAATCGCCCACGCCCCGCCGATAGCGGCCCCTGCCGCCAGCGCCAGGGCCAGGCCCAGCGCCACCCCATAGGTGGCGATGGCCCCTTCCATCCAGGCATACAGCAGCGCGACCGGCGCCCCTCCCACGACCAGCGCCGCCAGCAGGCTGATGCCCGCCATCCCCCAGGCCCGGCCCTGGCTTGGCGCGCCGGCCAGCGCCTGGAACCAGCCCACCAGCCAGCCCGCGGCCACCACCAGCAGGCCCGCGCCCAGCGCCAGGATGCTCATCTGGCCCAGGCCGGTGACCGACAGCAGCGCCAGCACAAAGATCACCGCACCCGCTCCCATCAGCCGGTAGCCCGTGGTGACGGCGCTGCGGGCCAGCCGCCCCCACGCCATGGCCGACAGCCCAAACAGAGTGAACATCGCCGCCCCCAGGCTCAGCACAATCTCCCAAATGACGATGAAAAGCGTCGCCCCTTCAAACGGCACCGGGCTGGCCCCCAACACCTCTAGCCTCTCCCAGCGCCCATCCGGAGTGCCCACCAGCGCCCCCTGCGCCCCCATGGCCGCCAGCACCGTCGTCCCCCCCGGCCCGTCGAACACCGCCAGGTCATACGGCCCAATGTCCATTGCCTGCTCGCCGCGGCAGCTCAGCAGTTGGGTGGCGAAGCGCTCCATATACATCCGGCGGCCCGCCGGAATCTCCCAAACCACCGCCCACGTCTGCCCGCCGTCGCGCGACCCTTCCACCCGCTCCTCCCCCAGCCGGTAGCACGTCTGCGCGTCGGATGGCGCGCACACCACCGCCGCGGCCGGCGCCCTCAGCCGCGCCGCCACGTCGTCCGGCACTGCCTCGGCGGCCTCCCAACTATCACCGCCGTCATCGCTCGCCGCATACTCGCCCCAGCCCGCTTCCCAATCCAGGCCCGCGTACAGCACCCCATCCAACTCCGTCACCCGCACCACGTTGGGCAGCGGCGCGCACGGCGAGGTCGCCATCGTCGCCAGCGCCGCCGCCGCCAGCGCCGCGTAGGCCGCTGGCCCAGAACGCCACTTGACACCCGCCACCTCACACCTGACGCTCGACACGCTTGCCCACACCCGCCACGCTGGCCACAGCACCACCAGCGCCATCAGGTCCGTTGGGTCGCGCACGATCACCACCGGCCCGCCCGCCGCCCACCCCGCCAGTGCCCTCGTCCACTCGTTCACCGCCGGGATCGTCTTCATCCCCGCGAACCACGCCGCCGTCACCCCGAAGGCCGCATGGGCTGCCCAGCCTACGCGCCCCCCAGCCCGTGACACCTGACAGCCGGCACCTGACACTTTGTCCGCCGCCCCCGCCACCGCCGTCAGCAGGAACGGAAAGAAGAACACTCCCGCGAAATCGCTCAGCTTCCCCGTAAACCACGACGGCCAGGCCGCCTTCAGCACATGGTCGTTCAACAGCAGCAGCCCAATGGCCGCCACGCTGGCCGGATGGCTCAACGCCCGCAGGCTCCGCTGAAATGTGCTCATGCTGAGAGTATGGCCGCGCCTGCCGCCGGCCGCTTGACAAAGGCTTGACAAAGCGAGGATGGGGCGGGCGCTTCCGCCCGCCTCAGCGGGCGTGCAGGACCCGCACGCGCACCAATTCGCTCTTGCCCTTCAGCGCCAGGTCGCGCTGCTCCAGCCCGGCCGCGTCCAGCCGCGCCGCCGCGCGCGTCGCCTCGCTGATCAGCACCTCACCCGCGCCCGCATTCGACGCCAGCCGCGCCACGATATTCACATTGTCGCCCAGCGCCGTGAAATCCGCCGCCCTGCCCGCCGCCCCCGCAACCGAGCCCACCCACGCCGTCCCGGTATGAACCCCCACCCCCACCGGCACCCCTGCCCGGTCCGCCGCGCCGTGGCCCGTCACCCGCAGCAGCGCCTTCCCCGCCTCCACCGCCCGGCGGGCATGCTCCGGCCCCGCGAAGCCGGGGATGAACAGCGCCGTCACTTCATCCCCCACCAGCTTGTCAATGAAGGCGTCCGCCTGCACCAGCACGTTGATAGCGGCCTCATAGAACCGGTTCATCAAGCGGCTGAATTGGGCAGCATCCATCGACTCCGCAATCGTGGTCGAGCCGCGCACATCCACAAACAGCATGGTCAATTCGATCTCCGCGCCGCCCGGAAACTGGCTGGTGAAACCATAACAGGCCGAGCAGAAGCGTGGGTTCTTGTCCGACTTGCGGGTGCGGTGCAGCCAGCGCAGCAGCGCTCCGCCTGGCCCCGCGAACGGCCGGTGGCAGTTGACGCAGCGCGGGTTCGAGGGCAGGCGGCCATAGATGTGCCGGTAGCGCCGCATCCGCACGTTGCCCTCGGTCAGGTTCTTGGCCCACATCTCCCCCACTGTGCGCACCCCGAAGCGGCGCTGGAACTGATCCGGCAGCACCTCGTCCGGCATAGCGTCTACTCCGCTGCGCTGCCCCCGCGAGTGAAGCCCTGCACGAAGTCTTTCACCTGTATGGGCCAGTTCCCCGACCGCTCCGACACCGCCCGTAGTTGCGCCATGAGCTTCTCGCTCACCGGCCCGTATAGTTCCAGGCGCTTCATCTTGACCAGCGCCGTCCCAGCGCTGATCCGCGTGCGCGCTGCCTCCGTGTGGAAATCCAGCGACGCCGGGTCCGGATGCAGATGCACCGTGCTCACTTCCGTCTGGTCGGCGTTGGCATAGTCCAAAAGCCGAGTACCCGCGGCTCGTGCGCGCGCACAAAATCCATCATCTCCTGGTTCGCCTGTTTCCAGGCCTCGTACTCCCCCGCGGGAATCTCGTACGTCCCCACGAACAGCAACTGCTCCGACATCTGGGCCTCCTTGCGCCTCAATATTCCGCCGCGATGCGTTCGCTGAACCGCGCCTCGTCCCACACCGCCCCCCAGCCCGGCCCCTCCGGCGGCGCGATGTGCCCGTCCTCGATCAGCGGCCCGTTCAGCATCCCCCATAGCTCGCCCTCCACGCGGTTACTGTCCGCCGCCGTGGCAAAGTGCTCGTAGTAGTCGGCATTGTCAATGCACAATCCCAGGTGCGCGTGGATCAGCCCAAACAGCCCGCCGCCGCCGTTCAGCTCGACATTCGTGGCGTACATCTCCGCGAAGTGCGCCATCTTCAGCACCTGCGTCGTCGCGTTGCGGGCGTTGGCCCGGATGCGGTCCGTCCCGCCCTGGATTAGCCACTGCGTGCTCAGCCCCATGTCGTGCATCAGCATCTCGGTGCCCATCACCGGCAGCGTCAATTCCCGGCACAGCGCCTGGTAGTCGTGCAGCTTCTGCTCGTGGAACGGTTCCTCCAGCCAGATGAAGCCCAACTCCTCCATCACGTGCCCCACCTCGATCGCCTCGCGCAGATCGTACGAGCACACCGGGTCGTTCAGCAGCGCATAGTCCGGCCCCACCTCGCGCCGCACCGTCCGGAAGATGGGGATATCCGCCGCGCCGCCCTTGAACGAGTGGAACTTGTAGGCCTGTACCCCATACGCCCGCCCGGCCTCGATCTGCTTGAGATACTCCCTCAGCGGCAGGTCGTGCCACGTCAGGTACACCGGGAAGCGGTCGCGCACTTTGCCCACCAGTGCCCACACCGGCAGCCCCGCCGCCTGCCCCAGCAGGTCCCACACGCAATTGTCAAAATCCCCATACCACCCCGGCGGCTGATACACCCAGCGCGTGCCCTTGTGCAGCATCTGGAACAGCCCCTCCCGATCCGCCACGTCCCAGCCGATGACCTGATTCCGCAATATCTCGATCTGGTGCGGCAGCATCGTCGTCGTGCAGCGGCTCACCCGCCCGTCGTCCGTCTCCACCTGGATGAAGGTCTGCGTCAGCGGCTTGCCCGTCGCGATGCGCGTGTGCGTGTACTGGATGCGCCGCAGGTTAGGCACCGTGATCAGCTTAAGATACGTCCCGTGCGGCTGCTCCGGCGCCTCCAGCACGTACAGGCGGACAGCGGTGATTTTCATGTTGAACTCCGGGAAATGGGGAGGATAGGAGGGTTTAATCAGTCCTTGACTGATTTCGCCCCGATGTTCTAAATGACGCACC
>CAZCEC010000132.1:0-6848 GCA_964497615.1 uncultured Anaerolineales bacterium
TTGGCCGGCGACGGCCTGGGAGAGTAGGTCACCGCCAACTGCTCTGTGCCCTGCTTCAGTCACCCGACTGAGGCCCTCGGGGGCGCGTATGGCTGGCTTACCAGCCGTGCGCGCCCCCGTGCCGTTTAACGCCCCACCGCGCCGCCGCCGGGTGGTGGTATGATTCGACCGATGGACGAACCGGCCCTCATCCTCGAGGCGCAATCCGGCGACCTGAACGCCTTCAATCGCCTGGTCCTCGAATATCAGACCCCCGTCTACAACCTGGCCTACCGCATCATGGGCGAGGCCGACTCGGCGGCTGATGCGGCGCAGGAGGCTTTTATCTCCGCCTACAAGAACCTGCGCCACTACCGCGGCGGGTCGTTCAAGGCCTGGCTGCTGCGCATTGTCACCAATGCCTGCTACGACGAACTGCGCCGCCGCAAGCGGCGCCCGGCGGCCTCGCTGGAGGCCCTCACCGTGGTCGAGGCCGGACCCGACGCCGAAACCGAAGCCAACCTGGTCTCGCGCGACGAATCGCCCGAGGATCATGCCCAGCGGCGCGAGCTGGCCCGCCACCTCCAGAGCTGCCTGGATGCCCTGCCCGAGGACATGCGCACCGTGGTGGTCATGTCGGACGTGATGGAGATGGAGTATGCCGAGATCGCGGCCAGCACTGGCGCTGCGCTGGGCACCGTCAAGTCGCGCCTGTCGCGCGCCCGCGCCCGGCTGCGCGACTGCCTGCGCCAGGGCGAAAACTGGGAACTTCTTCCCCGTGCTTTCCGTCTAGAAGAAGAGACCAGCCCATGACCACGACGCAAGACTTCGACCGGCTTTCCGCCTATCTGGACGATCAACTCCCGGCCCGCGACCGGGCGGCCCTGGAGGCGCGCCTGGCCGCCGAGCCTGAACTGCGCTCTTCCCTGAACGATCTGCGCCTGACCGTGCGTGCCCTGCGCGCGCTGCCTCACGTCAAGGCGCCGCGGAACTTCACGCTGACACCCGCGCAGGCAAAAGGTGCCAGTTTCAGCGCCCCGCGGCGCGGCCCGCTCTTCCCAGTGCTTCGCTTCGCCACGGCGATGTCGGCCCTGGCGCTGGCCGTGGTGCTGGTGGGCGACCTGGGCGGCGGCTTCCTGGCCGCCAGCGTGCGCCAGGATGCCACGGCCGGCGGCGAGGTGGAAGTGGCCCTGGCGCCGCCGACGGAGACCGTCGAGGAGATGGCCGTGCCGGCCGAGGCGCCCGCGCCCTCTGAGACTCCTGCCGCCGAGATGGACGCCATGGTGGGCGAGGGCGAGGCAGGCGCCGCCGATGAAGGGACCGGCACCCTGGAGGCCGCGGAGGCCACCATCGAGACAGCACTCGTCGCGCCGGAAGCCGCCGTCTCGACCACGCCCACCGGCGAGGCTGACCGCACCCTGGCCCCCACCGCCGAGCCCAGTCCCAAGACCGTGGAGCCGACCCCCACGCCGTTGATCGTGGCGGAGGCTCCGCCCAGCGCGACCGAGGACCTCTTCTACAGCGCCGACGACTCGGCCATGACCAGTCAGGTTGCCGAACCGCCGCGGGCCGGGCTGACGCCCCTGCGTCTGGTTGAGGTGGGCCTGATTGTCCTGACGGTGCTCCTGGCCGCCGCTGCCTGGGTGACGCGGCGCAGCGGCTAGGCCGCGTGTGTTGGACCAGCCGGCAAGGTTTCGCTTCCGGTCGGTCCAACGCAAGATCCATCTATAATTCCATCGCATGACCGAGATCAAATTCTGCCCGCAGTGCGGCAACGCCGTGGAGCGCCGCGAGGCCTATGGGGCGGTGCGCCCGGTCTGCCCGCGGTGCGGGCGGGTGCATTTCGCCGATCCCAAGGTGGCGGTGGGCCTCGTCATCACGCGTGCTGGGCAGTTGCTGTTGGTCCGCCGGGGCAACGACCCGGAGAAGGGCAAGTGGTCGGTGCCAGCCGGGTTTGTGGACGCGGGCGAGGACCCGGCCCAGGCCGCTGAACGCGAGGCCTTGGAAGAGACCGGCCTGCAAGTGCGCATCACCGGGCTGTTGGATGTGCACGGCCGCCAGGGCGACACCGAAGGCGCCGATATCCTGATCGTTTACCGCGCCGAAGTCGTCGGCGGCGCGCTGCGGCCGGGCGACGACGCGGCCGAGGCCGGTTATTTCAGTCCGGAGGCGCTGCCAGAATTGGCGTTCGCCTCCACCCGGCGAGTGGTGGAGCGCTGGCAGAATGACGTATAATTCTCCCCAGGGGCCAATGACCCCCATGTTGGGATTCCTGCCTGTATGCCTTCTGGCGTTTACCCCTTAGCCCAGCAACTCGGCGAACTGAGCAAGCTCGCGGCCGACACCAAGACACTCCTTTCCACCCAAAAGGAGATGCTGACGCGCGCCGGCCTGGGCTATCCGCCTGGCGTCATGGACAGCCTGGCGGCCCTGCGCGATCAATTGGAACGCCTGCGTCCCATCATCGAATCCCTGGAAGCGGAGAAATCGCGCCTGCAGGCCTTGGCCGACACATCCGGCGTTATCAACTCGTCGCTCGATCTCACCACCGTGCTCAACACGGTGATGGACACCATCGTCCGCCTGACGGGCGCCGAGCGCGGCTTCCTGATGCTGATGAACGACCGCGGCGAGTTGGAATTCCGCATCGCCCGCAACGTGGAGCGCGAGTCGCTCGACTCATCTGCCTTCCAGGTCAGCCGCACCGTGGTGGACCAGGTGGCGCAGAGTGGCGAGCCGGTGGTGACCACCAACGCCCAGGCCGATCCGCGCTTCTCGGCCCAGGAGAGCGTGGTGGGCTACAACCTGCGCTCCATCGTGTGCGTGCCGCTCACGCTGCGCTCGGTCATCACCGGCGTTATCTATGTGGACAACCGCATCCGCACCGGGTTGTTCAGCGAGCGCGAGCGCGATCTGTTGGCCTCCTTCGCCAACCAGGCCGCCATCGCCATCGAGAATGCGCGCCAGTTCCAGGAAGTGACCGAGCTCAAGAACTTGCTCGACAACGTCTTTGCCTCCATTGCCTCGGGGGTCATTACCACCGACTTCGACAACCGGATCACGCTGGCCAATCGCTCCGCCGCGGACATCATCGGCCGGCCCGAAATCGACCTGGTGGGCCAATCTCTGCTAACGGCCGTGCCCGGCATCACCGAGGACTTTGCCAGCGTGCTGGCGCGGGTCAAGAGCGACCTGCGCGCGGTCGTCGGCCATGAGCTGCGCGCTGTGCTGCCCGACCGGGGCGTGCTCGACTGGACCTTCAACATCTCGGCCCTGAAGGATGGCACCGAAGCGCCGCAGGGCCTGGCGATTGTGCTCGACGACCAGACCGAGAAGAAGCGCTTGCAGAGCAAGTACGAGGTCTTCAAGCGCATGGTGCCGCCAGCGGTTATCAACCGTCTCAATCCGGAGAGCCTGGCGCTGGGCGGCACGCGCAAGGAAGTCAGCATCATCTTCGCTGATGTGCAGGGCTTCACTGCGTTTAGCGAAGTCCTCGACCCGGAAGTCCTGATCAAGGTGCTCAACCGCTACGTGGGCACTGCCGCCGAGGCGCTGCTGCTGCACGAGGCTACGGTGGACAAGTATGTGGGCGATGCGGTGATGGCCTTCTTCAACGCTCCCGACGACCAGCCCGACCACGCCGAGCGCGCCGTGCGCGCCGCCATCCGCATGCGGGATGACATCCTCGCCCTGCACGAGGTGATGGAGCCTCAGTTCCGGCTTTCGTTCCGGATTGCCGTCCACCTGGGCGAGGCCGTGGTGGGCCTGGTGGGCACGCAGGACCGGCTGGACTACACCATCATCGGCGATACCGTCAACACCGCCAAGCGCCTGCAGGAGAACGGGCAGCCCGGCAAGGTCTATCTGAGCGATACGTTCTATGCGCGGGTGAAGCCCATGGTGCGGGTCAATCCGCTGGAGGCGCTGCACGTCAAGAATCGTGTGCAGCCCATTCCCGTGTTTGAGCTGCTCGATCTGGTGTGTTAGTCAGCGCCGCGGGCGCATTGCCGAGAGCCAAAACCCGCCCGACCGCGGGTTTTGTGTGTTAACAGGCTGATGTTGAACTGGGTGACCTGGATTTATGCCGCCGTCCTGCTGGTCATGGCGGCCTATGGGTTGTATATGCTGCTGATGGCGGTGCTGGCGGCCGGGCTGTGGCTGGCCGCGCGCCGCGCCTCCGCGCCGCCGGCCCAGCCTGCCTCCGCGGAACGCCTCTGGCCGCACGTGCTGGTCCAACTGCCTTTGTACAATGAGCGCTACGTGGCCGAGCGGCTGATTGATGCGGTGGCCGGGCTGGACTATCCCGCGGACCGCCTCACCATCCAGGTGCTGGACGACTCGACCGACGACACCGTCCTCCTGGCCCGCGCCCGCGCCGCCCATCACCGCGCGCGCGGCGTGAACGTTGAGTATCGGCACCGCGCCCGCCGCACTGGCTACAAGGCCGGCGCCCTGGCCGAAGGGCTGCGCGGGAGCCAGGCCGAGTTCACGGCCATCTTCGACGCCGACTTCGTGCCCGCGCCCGACTTTCTGCGCCGCGCGCTGCCCGCCTTCGACGGCCAGCCGCGCCTGGCCCTGGTGCAGGCGCGCTGGGAGCACCTCAATCACGCCCGCGATGCGCTTACCCAGGCTGAAGGTCTGGCGCTGGACGCTTACTTTGGGGTGGAGCAGTTTGTGCGCGCGCAGCTGGGGCTGCTGATGAACTTCAACGGCAGTGCCGGGGTGTGGCGCCGCGCGGCCATCGACGACGCGGGCGGCTGGCAGGCCGATACCCTCTCGGAAGACCTGGACCTGTCGTTCCGCGCGCAGTTGCGGGGCTGGCGCCTCACTTACCTGCCCCGCCTGAGCGCGCCGGCCGAACTGCCCACCACGCTGGCGGCGTTCAAGCGCCAGCAATCGCGCTGGGCGCAGGGTTCATTCCAGGTGTTGGGCAAGCTGGGCCGGCAGTTGGCCGGCGCGCGCCTGCCGTTGTGGCTGCGGCTGCAAGGGTTGATCTCGCTGTCGGGCTATCTGCCGCATCCCTGCATGGTGCTCTCGCTGCTGCTGAGCCTGCCCGTGGTGTTGTGGGGGAGCGATTTGCCGCCCGCCTTTGGCGTGGTGGGGTTGGCGGGTCTGGGCCCGCTGGCCATGGGCGTGGTCGGGCAGTTGATCTTGCGGCGCGATTGGCCTCGCCTCCTTTACTTGCCAGCCCTTATGCTGCTCGGGATCGGCCTGGCGGTGTCCAATACCCAGGCCGCCTGGCAGGCCCTCGCGGGAAAAGTGAGCGAGTTCCGCCGCACACCCAAGGCACCGGCAGGGGCGGCCGGCGCCTATGCGATTCCGCTGGACTGGACTACCTGGGCGGAGGCGGTGCTGGCCGCCTATGCCCTGGCAACGGGCTTGCTGGCCCTGACGCGCGCCCCCGGCCTGGCGCCGATGGCATTTCTCTATGCGCTGGCGTTTGGCGTCACAGCCGCGCTGGGTTTCTGGCAGAGTCGCGGCGCCGCCCGCCGCGCACCCCGCCGGTGGACGGTGGGCGGGGCGCGGCCCCGTGCCCGCCGGCGCCGACCAAACGCGCAGACTGGCGCCGGCGACTAGCTCAGCCTGATCACTGCATCTGTGGCTACGGCCTTTGCGAGGCGCACCCTGTGGGAGTTATGGCCGCGCTACGCCGCCTGGCCGCCGCAACGCGTCGGCGTACGCGAACGTCGCGGGCGTGCCGCCGGTGTGCCAGAACAGCACCGTCTCCTCGCGCCCAATCTCCCCCCGGCGGATCAGGTCAATCAACCCGGCGGCGGCGCGGCCGGTGTACACCGGGTCGAGCAGGATGCCCTCCATCTCCGCAAATAGGCGCATGGCCTCGCGCTCCGGCGGTCCGAGCACCGCATAGCCCGCGCCCAAGTAGTCGGCGTTCGCGTGAACCTCCGCGGGCAAATAGGTGTGTGGCTGGCCCAGCAAGCTTGCTGCCCCCGTCGCCAGCCGGGCCACCGTCTCGCGCAGCCAGCCTTCGTCCTCATCAATACTGATGCCCAGCACCTGCCCGGCGTAGCCGAACTGCCCCGCACCCGCCACGAGCCCGGCGTGCGTGCCGCCACTGCTGCTGGCGAACACCATCCGGTCGAAAGCGGTCCCCAGCGTCCGCGCCTGCGCCAGCGCTTCCTCCATCGCCAGCACATAGCCCATCGCGCCCAGCGGCGTGGACCCGCCGATGGGGAAGGCATACGGCTTGCGGCCCGCTACCCGTTCAGCCTCGGTTGCCTCGGCCAGCACGTCCTCGCGCGGCCGGTCGCCCGCCCACACGATCTCGGCCCCCAGGAGTTCATCCAGCAGCAAGTTGCCGGTGACCTCGGCGGGCGGCGCGCCCCGCAGCACCAGCACACAGCGGAGGCCGTGCTTGGCCGCGGCGGCGGCGCTCTGGCGGCAGTGGTTGGACTGCACCGCGCCCGCCGTCAGCAGGCAGTCCGCGCCCTGGGCCAGCGCCTCGCCCACCAGGAACTCCAGCTTGCGGGTTTTGTTGCCGCCCGCCGCGAGGCCCGTCTGGTCGTCGCGCTTGATGAAGAGGCGCGGCCCGCCGAGGGTGGCGCTCAGGCGCGGCAATTCATCCAGTGGCGTGGGCAAGTGAGCGAGGGGGGTGCGGGGGAGTTGGTCAATCATGTTTCACTCAGTCATCAGCACGTGGGCATGTGCGCGAGTGTGCGTGTGAGACGCTCGACTGCTCACGGGCTCACATGCTCACGGGCCTCATTCAGGCCGCGCCGCCGCATCACCGCCAGCATGCGCGGCAGCACGGAAGTGTACAGCCGATACAGGGTCGGCGAGGGGGCATAGTCCCAGGCTCCCAAGCCGCGCACAAACTCGCCGCCAAAGCCTTCCTTGAACTTCCACACGCC
>CAZCEC010000133.1:0-3927 GCA_964497615.1 uncultured Anaerolineales bacterium
CTGTGCAGCAACTCTTCCTGCCGCTGGTCCGCCGTTGATGCGGCCCCACACGCAAGCGCTGTCGCGCCCAATGCGGCGCTGGCTGACATGGCTGGGCCTAGCCGCCTCCGTGGCGGTCATCAGCGTGCTGGGCGCCGGCAGGCCGGCCTGGGCCGGCTCATCCGAAGCGCAGACCGTGCCCACCGTCACCAAGTCGCCCACGGCTGGCCCATCGCCAACGGTGACGTCACCGGCGACTGCCACGCCGCCCGCCACGGCCACGCCTTCACCCGTTCCGCCCACGTCGACGCCCACGCCGGGCCGCGTACGCCCCACCCTCACCCTGGCCGGGCCCTCGCCCACAGCCGCGCTGGACGCGGTTGTGTGCGTGGATGGCCCCCGCGCCCTGGGCGCCGCCCGGCCTGGCACCCCACGATCCCTGGGGCTGCGGGCGGCGCAGCTATGGCTGTTCGCGTGGCCCGGAGCGGCGAATGACACCACCCCCTGCCGCATCACCCTGGCCCTCGTCCCAGCCAGCACCCTGCCCGCCGCGCCCGACGGCTGGCGGCTTGCCTCCCCGGGCGCGCGGCTTGCGCCCTGGGACGACGCCGGGCGCGCCGTGCACATCGAGGCACCTGGGCTGATGATCTGCATTCAGCGCCCCGCTGCTCCGCGGTCGGTGACCAGTTGGTTGGTGGCGGACGTCGACGCTGCCGGCGGCACGACGGGCGACTGGCGCGCCTTGGTAACGCGGCGTGTGGGTGACGCAGTATGCGCACGCGCCGATAGCTTGCCGGCAACGTTCGCTCTGTTGAGTGGGAACTGACACCGGGTAACCGCGCCAGGAACACAGTCAGCGCTTCAGCGCCCTTAACGCGAAACACCGCCGATTGGCGGTGTTTTTTGTTCGTGGGCGTCTGGAGTCGAGTCAGTCGTTGATGGCGACCCGCATTTCCTGGCCGCTGCGCACCAGCGGCGTCAGCCGGTGGACGTAGTGTTCCAGGCTGAAGTGAACCTCGACTTGCCGCCGTGCGCGCCGACCCTGCGCCTCGATCTCGGACAGACGGATGCTCCAGCAGATCAACCGTTGCGGCCAACAGCGCCGACGAATCACCCGCTGGCACACAGCGGCGCGTGGCGCCAGCCTGAAAACGATGGCCATCCCGCGACAGGCAGATCAAGCGGGCCTCGCGCGCCGGCCACCGTAGGCTGGGACAGCCGAGCTTGGCCCAGACCTCGACCCACGGCGGTGCTATAATGCGAGCGAGGGGTTGGTGGAGGAGTTCGTAATCCCAATGCGTATCACATCGGTTTTGAACCCTAACAACTTAGGCTTGCATCCAGTTCCCAGCCGACACTCCTTGCCCGTTTTTGTGGCTCTGATGCTGGTGTCCGCCACATGTGTCAGCCCGCCGCCGGTCGCGCCGGCAGTGACACCAACTGAATTGGTGATCGTGAAGCCAGCGGGGACACCAGACTTCCCTTTGACAATCAGCGACAACGACCGCTATCTCTTGGACGAGAGCGGCCAGCCGTTCTTCATGTCAGGTGAGGCGGCCTGGTCGCTCATTGCGGAGGGTACCACGGCCGACGTTGATACGTACTTCGCCAGTCGCCAGCAGTTGGGATTCAATGCGGTGCTGGTCAATTTGATCGAAGCCAGGTTTGCAACCAACGCGCCCAACAATATTTACGACGTGGCGCCGTTCACCGGCACCACGTTTATCACCCCCAACGAGGCATACTTCACGCACGCTGACTATGTGATCAACGCGGCCGCCGCCCACGGCACACTTGTCTTGCTGGTCCCCCTGTACCTGGGCTACAACTGCGGATTCGAAGGCTGGTGCGAAGAAGTTCAGGATGCTTCGACGGCCGATCTCCAGGCCTGGGCCCAGTATGTTGGCAACCGCTATGAAGACTTCGATAACATCCTCTGGGTCATTGGCGCGGACACTGACCCGACGGACCACGCCGGCGTGGCGGCCAAGGTCAATGCCTTTGCGACGGCCCTGGCAGCCGCCGATACCCGCCACCTCATGACCGCCCACAATGCGCCCGGCCAGATGGCCATCGATCCCTGGCCCGGCGCCGCCTGGCTGACCGTGAACAACACCTACGCGCCGGAGGCCAGCGCGGCCAGTGACGCCAAAGCAGCCTACCTGCATAGCCCCACCATGCCCTTCTTTCACATGGAAGGCTATTATGAAAACGAACATGGCATGACCGCCCAAGACCTACGCGCCCAATCCTACTGGAGCGTACTGGGCGGCGGATTTGGCTACGTGTTTGGCAATTGCCCGATCTGGGGCCTGGGTTCGCCGGCTGGGGCAGCATTCTGCCCGGGCACCAATTCGGATTGGACCCTTCAGCTCAACAGCCCCGGTTCCAGGCATACCGGGTTGGTGGCCAGCCTGTTCAACTCGCTGGCGTGGCAGGATCTGGTGCCGGATTGGAGCCACACGACACTTACGGCTGGATACGGCAGCTTGGGCAACTCCAACTACGCTACCGCCGCGCGCGCCGCCGACGGCTCATTGGTGGTGGCCTATTTGCCGACCGTGCGCACAGTCACGATCGATATGGCGCAGTTGGCGGCCGATGCGACGGCCCGCTGGTACGATCCCGCCAACGGCACCTTCACCACGATCCCAGGCTCGCCGTTTGAGAACACCGGCACCCGCCAGTTCACGCCGGCCGGCAACAACAGCGGCGGCGCCGGCGATTGGGTCTTGGTTCTGGAGACCGATCCATCGCCGCCGCCTGAACCGTCGCTTTTCTTGCCACTTGTCGCGCGCGGGACGCCCATAGCCGCCGTTGCGCACGAACAGCGCCGATTCTGGGGATGTTTTCCAGCCCTCCTCGGTCGCCCCTAGCCGCATCACACCTCCGCTTTCGGGCTGGCTACGAGCCGATACTCGCCAGCCAGCGATAAAAGGCCAATCCCACCGCTAGTTGTCGCGGCTCGCGCCAGCGCACTTGCCGGCTCAGCGCGCCCGGCCCAATCGCCGCGGACCATGAGTAAACACCTGGTCACCAGCGGTGCGGGCCATATTGCTTCACGCGTATGGGCACGGCGACTGGGTACACCTAGGGGCGCTGCCGGACGGGCTGGTCTGGCTGACGGCGCGGTACCGCCGCAGCTGCGCCTGGGCCGGCTAGATTGACCCGTGCGACGACCCGGTTCTGATCTCGCGCATTGCAGCAGTGGCCGAAACCACTTTCGAGACCTGGGGTCACCAGAAACAAAAAAGAGACACCACGTTGAAGCGGTGTCTCTTTTCTTGGACGAGCGCGTCCGGGCGGACGGGTCAAGGCGCCTGTGGCCCGCGGCCGGCCAAGCTCGGGGCCGCGCGTTCGGGTTGCCCTGCGCGCACGAGCGGCGTCAGGCGGCGGACATAGTGCTCCAGGTTGAAGCGCTCCTCGACCTTTTGCCTCGCACGCCGTCCCATCGCTTCGGCCTCGGCCGGATGGTCCAGCAAGTCCACGATCGCAGCCCGCAACGCCGTCGGGTCCCCGGGCGGCACATAGCGCCCCGTGCGGCCGTCGTCGATCACGTCCGTCTGGCCAGGCGTGCGCGTACAGATCACGGACTTGCCCATGGCCATGGCCTCCAGGATGGCGGTGACGCCGGCCTGAAAGTTGACCGGTTCCAAGGGCATGACGACGATCTGGCTGAGCGCATAAAGGTGCCGCAGGTCATACTGGCTGAAGGCCCGGATCGTGACGTTGTCCGGCAAGACAGCGTCGAGGCGCGCGGGCTGGCGCTTGGACCACGGGCTGGCCGCCGCGATGACGACCTGCACCGGCAGTCCCCGAACCGCCTCGACCAGCGTCGGGTAGTCACGGAACTCGAGGCCGGCCGAACAGATCAGGGGATGGGGCGAGACTGGCATGGCCAGGTCAGGCGGCTCGGCCGGCAGACGGTCGGGGTGGAAGAATCCCGCG
>CAZCEC010000133.1:3937-4475 GCA_964497615.1 uncultured Anaerolineales bacterium
GTGAAACACACGCTCCGGTGCCACCCGCCAGCGCCGCTCGATGAAGCGCTTCTGCCAAGACGAATACACAATGAATTGGTCGATCTGCCGATGCAGGCGCAGCCCATCCAGCAGCAGTAGTTTCTTGCGGACGGACAATAGATGGCCGATCATGACGTGGCGCGGCCGAGGGCGAGGGGCGGCGAACGTGAAGAGCACCGCCAGCGGCAGCCCCACCTGCTCGCCGTCAGTGAAGATCACCTGGTAGCGGTCGCGGGCCTGGAAGCACGCCCAGGCGAGCACCAGGTTGCGCCCTCCGGCAGCGCGCAGCAATCGGCCCAATGCGCCCGAGCGCCGCTGCGCCTCCGCGTAGTCCAGCAAGTCGGCGTCGAAGGCGCGAGCCATGGCCGCGTAGTCGGCCACGGGCCGCTCCCCGCGCGCGGTCTTGGCCTCTAGGTCAGGATCGATGATCCCCGAAACGGTCAGTAGTACGCTGTTCACTGGCTGATTAACTTGGTCTGCCCATCATTCACCAGGGCCTTGAGCAGATCCAGAATCC
>CAZCEC010000133.1:4491-6810 GCA_964497615.1 uncultured Anaerolineales bacterium
GAGCTGCTGAGCCCCCTGCCCCAGCGCCAGCCGGAGCTGGGAGTCGGCTGCGAGCCGGTCCAAATTGGCCGCCAGGGCATATACGTCTCCCACCGGCGTCAGGAACCCCGTCTCGCCGTCGCGCACGATCTCGGGAATCGCGGCCAGTGGCGTGGAGACCAGCGGCAGCCCCGCCGCGCCCGCCTCGGCGAGTGCCAACGGCAGGCAGTCGCCTTGCGTGGGCAGGCAAAAAACGTCACAGGTGTGAAACAGCTGCCGCAGCGGCGGACTGTTGGGCGCCAAGTCATTGTAGACGGAGACGCCGGGCTCGGGGGCGAGCCGATGACGGGTCACGAGGTGCAGTTCGACCTGCCGGCCCGCTTGCCGAAGTTGTCGATAGGCCTGCAGCAAAACCTGGCCGCCCTTGCGCTCGAGGTCCGCGCCCACAAACAGACACTTGACCACCCGGCCTGACTCTGGCGTCCGCCCTGGGCTCGCCCAGGCGGCCGTGTCCACGCCCGGCGGGATGACGGTAGCCTTTTCGGCGGGAACCCCATACCCCTCCACCAGCCCTTGCTTGGCCCACGCCGACCAGGTCACGAGGTGGCGCGCCAGCCGAAAACAGTTTCGGTTGAGCCGCGCCTTCACGCGTTCCAGCCAGGCCGGCCCGGTCGAGTGCTGGTAGTGCCCGCCCAGCGCATCGATCTGGCGCGGCGTCGCGTCCAGCGATACGATGCTGGGAATCCGCCGCAGCCAATCCGGCGCCAGCACCGCCGGCACCTGGGTATGGAAGAATAGCGCCTGGAGCCCGGTCCGGCGCCGTATGGCCGCCAGGTGGCGCCGCGCCTGCCACCCTGCCTGCACAGTCCAGTTTCCCCCCAAAATGGGGAGCCGTCCGGCCAGGCCGCGTCTGTCCCACGACGGAAAACCCCAGTGCGTTTCCACACTGGGGTCCCGGCTAACAAACTGCTGCAAGTTGCGGCCGTGGGTCACATGGCCCAGGGCCTGCTCAATGATGAAGCCGAGGCGATACACAACACCGAATGGCTAAAGCGCGCGGGGCGAAGTCTGATCACCCTTACTGCGACGCAGCCGGCGCCTCCAGCGACCAGACGGAGATATCCCGCGCCTGCCACCCCCCTCCCCACCAGTTCTGCCCGCGAAACCTGACCTGGGAGACACCCGCCGGGATGGGCACCCAATAGGAACTGAAGGATCCGCTCGTTGGATCCTCGTGGTGTGGTTGTTGAGCGCGAGTCCAGGTCGTACCGTCATCATAGCTCACATCGATGGAGTTGCCGATGCCAGCAAATCGCAAGTAGGCGTTCGCCGGAGCTGGACTTGACAGGTTGACGGTACGAGTGGTCGCGGCCGTAACATACCGCCGGTCGGCTTTGATCAGGGTGAAAGGCACGGCCGGCGAAATCGACACGTTGTCCCAGTGCCACGTATTCGGGCCGCAACCGCCCGCGTATATGCAATCTTTCTCGGGCGTATAGGAGTGGTGGCCTAGCTGAACAATTCCCCGGGACCAATCAAGGTCCGGAATACTCCGATCGATCCACCAGAAGGAATACTGGGGCATGCCGAACTTGATATGGTCTTGAGAGATTTGCAGTTCAAACGTATCCCGGCGGGCGGCGCTCGGCTCCAAAAACGCCTCATACCCCGTCCACCAATTGCCGTCAACTGCGATCGCATCGAAGCCAGTGTAGATCTCCGCCTGGAAGGGCGTATCGCCGTTGAAGGACGACATGACGATGTGGACAGCCCGTCGCGGTGGACCGTTCAAGTCTGGATAGAAGCTCTGCAACGGCAACTGAACGTTGTCCTCGAATGGCGTGATCCACAGGTCCATCCAGTCGCGGTTCGAGGTTCGCAGCGTCGACATGTCAAAGCGGACAATGGCCATGCCAGCCGAGAAGTCTACCAGCACGTTCGGCGTCAGGTAGATGAGCCCGTAGCCATCATCGTTGATGGCCGTCATCACATGATCCCGGCAGTTAAATACAGCCCCCTCAAAACTGCTCGTTAGATGCGTGGCCGGCGGCCCCTCACAGCCGGGACCGTGCTGCGCGTGCATCGCCTGCAGCGAATCGACGCTGCTGGCATCACGCGAATGGACCGTCACATCCCAACGGGCTGGGTTCCATGGCTGCGGGTTGATTGGTGCGCCGTCGAACGTCTCAAGAAATGAGCCCGGGGAACCCAGCGCTTGGTTCCGTACGATGAATGGCAGATAGATGGGGCCCCCTTCTGCGGCACCCCCTGGTAGCGCCGACATGGCCCAGGCGAATAGGCCGAGGCCCGATAGAATGGCAATAAGCAGACGCCAGACGC
>CAZCEC010000134.1:0-6767 GCA_964497615.1 uncultured Anaerolineales bacterium
CCAGTGCCCAACGACGCCCCTTCGCGCGCCGCCGCCCTGGAGCAGTGGTCCCGCCTCAAGGTTGGCCTCACCGGCGCCGACGCCGCCCTCGCCGCTACCGGCACCCTCATCCTCCGCTCTGGCCCCGGCCGCCCCCGCCTCGCCTCCCTCTCCACCGAGACGCACATCGCCCTTGTCACCGCCGATCAATTTCACGCGTCGTGGGAGGACTGGATCGCCGCCGCCGGGCCCGGCGCGAGCGATTGGGTGGCCCAGGCCAGCAACGTCAGTCTCGTCTCCGGCCCCAGCCGCACCGCCGATATCGAAATGACCCTCACCGTCGGTGTTCACGGCCCCGGCGAGGTGCTGGTGGTGCTCGTCACCGAACCGGCGCAGCCCTAACCCGGTTATAATCCAGCCTCATGACTGCCGCGCCCGTCAACGCCCGCTACTTCTATCCCAACCGCATGGGCCGCATCCTGCTGCTCTCGATGAAAAAGGAATTGGGGGCCGAACAGGTGCTGAACGTCCTGCGCACCGCCTGGCACGAGCGCCTGCTCTCCACCATGCCCCTCGGCAATTTCGAAAAGCGCTTCCCGTTCGAGACCGTCAGTGCCATGCAGAGCGCCACCGAGGACGTCTTTGGCGTGCGTGCTGGCCGCCAGATCAATCACCGCGTCGGGCGCGGCACCCTCGAACTCGGCCTCAAGGACTTCGACCCGCTCCTGGGCATTGCCGATCTGCCCATGCGCCTCATGCCCCTGGGCATGAAGTTCCGCGTCGGCCTGGACGTGTTCGCCCGCGTCTTCAACCAGTTCAGCGATCAGGTGGTCAAGCTGTCCGAGACCGAGCAGCATCACCTCTGGATCATCGAGCGCTGCCCCGTGTGTTGGGGCCGCCGCACCGATGACGTCTGCTGTCACCTGGCTGGCGGCCTGCTTGAGGAAGCCATCTTTTGGGGCACCGGCGGCCGGCGCTTTCACATCGAGGAAGTGTCCTGCATCGCGGCCGGCGGCCCCACCTGCACCTTCCGCATCGACAAGCGACCCTTGGACTGACCCCTGCCTCCCGTCATTCCGAGGCGGACTTTGCCGAGGAATCTACCTTCCGCCCCAAGCCCTAAACGACCCCCTCAAACAGATCACTCTCCCTCACCCGCCCGTTCTCCACCGCCGGCCTGGCCCGCATAAACGGTTCCCGGCCCTGCCACAGCCGCATCGCCAGCCCCATCAAGCTCCGCGCCGCCGGCCCGCCGCCCAATTGGCTTTGGTGGCACGCCGAAGCCGCCTCCTTCGCCCGCCGCGCCGCCGCCGAAATTGCGATCCGCGCATGCACTGGAAAGGACACGTCCGTTAGGCTCACCAGGTCAACGTCTTTGTTCGTCCCGAACCTGCGCGGGTCGCGGCCAAACAGCGGCATCACCCGCACCGCCAGCTTTAGCGCCCGGTTGGGAAAGACGGCGAAGTACAGCTTCTGCGGCGCATACGCCGGCCCGGCCTCCGGGTAGCGGGCCGCGTCCCCCGCCGCCTCGAATGCCGCCACCGTCGCCTGGTGGATGGCAATGTGGTCCGGGTGCCGGTACCCGCCGATCGGGTCAAAGGTAATGACCACCTGCGGCCGCACCTCCCGCAGCACCCTCACCACCCGGTCCGTAACCTCGTCCAGCGGTGCAGCGGTCAGCGCGCCCTCCGCGTGGTTGCTGGCCGCCCCGGGCATCCCCGAGTCCCGGTAACCCAGATGGATGACGCCTGCCAGCCCCAGCGTCTCGCTGGCGCACATCAGCTCCGCCCAGCGCATGTCGCCCGGGCTGGCATGGCCCTCCAGGTGTTCCGGCGCGGCCTCGCCCACCTCCCCGCGCGTCGCGCACGCGTAGTACACCTTCACCCCCTGAAGCGCGTAGTGCGCCAGCGTGCCGCCTGGCCCAAACGACTCGTCGTCCGGATGTGCCCCCACAAAAATCAGCCTGCGTTCACTCGTCATTCGTCACTTCTTCCCTGTACCCTTGGCTTCGTGCGCTGGATCATACCAAAAAGTAGGCGCTTTCGGGATGGGGAGCATGTTAGAATTGCGTTCATGCCCGCCCTCGCCCAGGCCTCCCCCCTGGAAGTTGCCGCCGCGCCCTCGCTCGCCCTGGCCGATAGCCGTGAGGCAGTGGACTGGCTGGTCCGGCTGGCCGCCAACATTCAGTCCGCCGCCGTCGTGGAGCCTTCCCGCCTGCGCCTCATCCTCGCCGCGCTCCTGGCTCGCGGCCACCTCCTCCTCGAGGACGTGCCCGGCCTTGGCAAAACCCTGGTCGCCAAAGCCCTTGCCCGGTCCCTGGCCGGCGACTTCAAACGCGTGCAATGCACACCCGACCTGCTCCCCAGCGACATTACCGGCAGTAGCCTCTACGATCAGCGCCACCAGGAATTCCAGTTTGTCCCCGGCCCCCTGTTCGCCAACGTAGTCCTGGTGGATGAGATCAACCGCGCCACGCCCCGCACCCAGTCCAGCCTCTTGGAAGCCTTGGCTGAGGGCCAGGTGACCACCGATGGCGTCACCCGCGCGCTGGACCAGCCCTTCTTCGTCATCGCCACGCAGAACCCCGTCGAGACGGTCGGCACCTTCCCCCTGCCGGAGGCCCAGCTCGATCGCTTTCTGTTCTCGCTCACCCTCGGCTATCCCGGCGAGGAGGCCGAGGTGCTCATCCTCGAGCGTGAGGAGCACGCCAACCCGCTGGATGCCCTTCAGCCGGTGCTCACCCTGGCGCAAGTGCGGCAATTGCAGGCCAGTGCCCTGGCGGTGGCGGTCGCCCGGCCCATCAAGGAGTATATGGTCCGCCTGGTGGGCGCCACCCGCGCCCATCCCGATGTCATCCTGGGCGTCAGCCCGCGCGGCGGCGTGGCCCTGCAGCGCGCCGCCCAGGCCCTGGCCCTGCTGGCGGGCCGCGACTTTGTCACGCCCGATGATGTGAAGGCCGCGGCACCCGCCGTCATGGCCCACCGCCTGCTCACCCGGGCGCGCGGCATGGACGCGGCGCGCGGCGTCGTCCAGGAGTTGCTTTCGCAGGTGAGGGTTGCATGAACCGATTCTCGTGGAAGAAAGTCATCCAAAGCTGGTGGGGCCGGTCGCTGGCCGGCGCCTTTATCGGGGCGCTGCTGGTCGCCTTCTCTGGGCTCGATCAGCCCGGGATATTCCTCATCGGCATGATCGCCGGCGCCCTCACCCTGTTCTTCCTGGGCCGCCTCGAATAGCTCTCTTGACCAAACGCGGCCTGGCCCTGGCCGGCATCGCCCTGGTGCTGTACGCCTTTGCCAATCAGACCCAGGTCGGCTGGCTGTATGTCTTCTCCGCCGCCGCCCTGGCGCTGTGGCTCAGCAGTTGGCCCCTGCCCGGACGCATGCTGCGCGGCCTGCGCCTCGCCCGCCGGGTCAATGGCTCGGCCCTCGGCCCGGATTTGGAACTTCACGCGGGCGACACTGTCACCATCGATCTTGACGTCACCAGCCGCGGCTGGCTGCCCGCCCTCCAGGTGACCGGCACCGATACCTGTCCCCTTGCGCCCGTGCCCGAACGCTGCCGCCCCTTCTTCCTGCCGCACGTCGGTCCCGGCCGCACCGAAACCCTCACCTATGCCGCCACCTGCGCCCGCCGCGGGTGGTTTTCATTTGGCCCCGTGCCGCTCGCCACCCAGGCGCCCTTCGGCCTGTGGGCCGCCCGCCGCGCCGCCCTGGTGGATGGCCCCGACGGCGTCCTGGTCTTTCCCGAGTACCGCGCCCTGGACCGGCTCGACTTCTTTGACCGCCAGCCCGCCCTGGAGAGCAGCCTCGCAGCGGCAGGGCAGGGGGGTGAGTTCCTCGGCGTCCGCGACTACCGCCCCGGCGACCCGCGCCGCCACGTCCACTGGCGCACCACGGCGCGGGCTGGCCGCCTCGTCGTCAAGGAATTCGCGCAGGAGCAGCAGCCCGCCCTCACCATCGCCCTCGACCTGCGCGCCGCCGGCCTCGTCGGCGGTGAAGACGACAACCCACTGGAACTGGGCATCAAGGCCGCGGCCAGCCTGGCCCGCCACGCCCAACAGCGCGGCCTCCCGGTGCGCCTCGCCGCCAACAGCCGCCGCTGGCCCGCGCCGCGCGGTGTGCTCAGTTGGTGGGCGCTCATGACCTACCTGGCCCGCGTCGAGGCTGAAGGCGATGAACCTTTGGCACCCGCCTTGCGCCAGGTCAGCGGCGCCAGCTTCCTGGCCGCCGTCCTGCCCGCGCCTGACCCCGACGTGGTCGCGCCCCTGCTAGCCTGGCAGCGAGCCGGTCTCGTGGTGTTGGCGGTAGTCATAGACCCCGCCGCCTTTGCGCCCGCCGAACCCTGGCTGGGCAAGGTCGCGCGGCGCGTGGCTGGAGAATTGGCGGCCGGCGGCGTGGCCGTCCGCCTACTCGGCGCTGAGCCGGATTGGGAGCGGACCCTCGTGGATGGCGAGCCGTTATGAATCCCTTGGGCCATCGCCGCCCGCCCGCGCCGCCCGAGCGGTCCGCGCGCCTGCGCCTGCTCGTCGTCCTCGCCGGTGTGCCCGCCATGTTGTCACTCGGCTGGGTCGCCGATATCTGGGTGCCGGTGGTGCTGGCGCTGGCTGGGCTGGCCGCCGGGCACTACTACAGTTGGCGCGCCGCCCACCGCCCACGCGCCTCCACCCTCGCCCGCCTCATCATCTTCGTCGCCCTGCATGCGGCCCTGTTGTGGATGTGCGCCGGGCTGTTCGTGGCCGGCGCGCTGCCCCAGGCCGAGTTCGCCCTGTTCGCCCAGGCCATCACCAGCTTCGACCTGCGCACGCGCGGCAACCTCTTCGCCTCCCTGGCGATGAGTCTCTTGTCCCTCTACGTGGCCGCCACCCTCAGCCGCGACACGTCGCTAATCGTCTTTGTGCTCTTCTTCCTGGTTCTGGTGCTGGCCGTCTTCTACCAGGCCGAACTGGAGAGCGGCCGCGCCCATGCCACCACACCCGGTCTGCCCGTCCTAATGCCCATCGCCCGTCCAGGCGCCGCCGCGACCGCCTCTCGCCTGCGCCCCGCCGTCGGCTATGGCGCAGTCCTGATCGTGCTAGCCGCCCTGGTCTTTGCCTTCACCCCGCGTTTCGCGGGCCGGCCCATGCTGCCGCCCTTCTCCCTCGACCTTCCCATCCCGCGCGGCACCACCGCCCAAATCGTCAACCCCGCTGTGCCCCTTGTTCAGATCAATGGCTGGTCTAGCGGCGAGAGCGACTACTACTACGGCTTCGACCAGCGCCTCGACCTCACCTACCGCGGCGGCCTGTCCGATGCCGTCGTCATGTACGTGCGTTCGCCCGCCTGGAGCTATTGGCGCAGCCACTCCTACGACACCTACACCGGCACCGCCTGGGAGCAGACCGCCACCCGCGTAATCGATCTGGCCCAGGACAATCGCGAAATCTACTTCGAGATCCCCGCCGACGCGCAAGCCCTGGGCGAGGAGGTCGTGCAGTCCTTCTTCCTCGTCGGCGATCAGCCGAATCTTGTCTTTGCCGCTTACCGCCCCGTGGAAGCCTATCTCAACACGGATTCGCTCGTGCTCGACGCGGGCGACGGTCTCCGTGTCGGCGAGCCGATGCGCGCCGGGACTACCTACACCATCGTCTCACGCCGCCCCGACTTCTCTGCTGAGGCCTTGCGTCAGGCCGGCAGCGATTACCCCACCGCCGTCACCGCCCGCTACCTCCAGGTGCCCGCCAGCCTCTCGCCCCGCGTTCGCGAACTGGCCCGCTCCCTCACCGCCCTCGCGCCCACCTCCTACGATCAGGCCGTGGCTTTGCGCGACTACCTGCTCACCATCCCCTACGACTTCTTCCCCCCGCCGCACCCGCCCGGCGCCGAAACGGTAGACACCTTCCTCTTTGTGGATCAGCGTGGTGTCTGCGAGCAGTTCGCCACCTCCCTGGCCGTGATGCTGCGCAGCCTGGGCGTGCCCGCCCGCCTCGTCGCCGGCTACGGGGCTGGTGATTACAACGCCCTGTCCGGCTACTACACCGTGCGCGCCTCCCACGCCCACGCCTGGGTGGAGGTCTACTTCCCCGGCTATGGTTGGGTGCCCTTCGACCCCACCCCCGGCTGGACCCCCGACCCCTACACCGCGCCGGTCCAGCGCTGGCTCTTCTCCAGTGCCGCCCGCGGCCTGCCCGATCTGCCCATCCGGTCCCTGGCCGCCGCTGGCCGCGCCCTGGCCGGGGCCGCCTTTGGTCCCATACTGGTCCTCGTCGCCATTGCCATGCTCATCGCCGCCGCCTGGCTCCTTCGTCTTGCCTGGCAGTTGCGCCGCGCCGAGCGCCTGCCCGGCCTCGTCGCCCTCGACGGTCACCCCCACCGCCGCCGCATCCTCGCCGCCTACCACCTCGGCCAGCGCCGCCTCAAGCGCTTCCGCGCCGCTGCTGAAACCCCGCGCGAATTTGCCCAGCGTATCCGCCTCGAAGATTGGGCCGATATCACCACCGCGGTCGAGCAGGCCGCCTACCGGCCCGCCGCCCCCGAACCTGGCCTGGCTGAACGCGTGGAGGCGATTGTGCAGCGTCTGCGCACGCCGAAGCACAAATCCTGACGGCCCACTTATGGCACCTTCACACGGCGGGTAGTCAAGTCCTCGCCTCGGCCATACGGTTTCCGGCAGCAATCTACCCCGATGGCACTTGCTCTGGAAGCCGGATTGATCCGGCGTCGATCATAGCCCGGCGTCTTCAGCGCCGGGCGGCGTTGGGCATGTCGCACGCACGTATCATCCCTCCGCCTGCAACGCCGGGCGGCGCCGGG
>CAZCEC010000135.1:0-6645 GCA_964497615.1 uncultured Anaerolineales bacterium
GGGGTGGGGGGGGGGGGAAGGGTGCGGAGGGACGGGGCCGGGGGGGGGGGGAAGGCCAGGGGTCAGATGGATCACCTGCGCAGGGGGATGCCAGGCCCGGCAGGCTGAGGCGGGTTCGGAATGACAGGGCCGAGGGGCCGGAGGGGGGAAGCGGGCGTGGAGTGACGGGGACGGGGGGCGGGGATGAAAGGCAGGCCGGATTGGACCTCAGGCGGACTGGGCGCGCTGCCAGGCGTGATACTTGGCGCGGAGGTCGGCGAGGACAATGCGGTCAATCAGGTCGTCGTCGCGGATGCGGACATCGTAGTTCTCCCAACCCATGAAGTCTTGCAGGGCCTTCTTAGTGGCGGCATCGAACTGGCCGGTGAGGGGGCCGGTGTAGAAGGCTATGCCGCGGTAGGCGAGGTCGCCGAGGAGGGCCTGCAACTCGCGGCATAGGGGCGGGTCAATGGGGATCAGGTCGGCGGGGTCGGAGCGGAAGAAGTGGAGTTTGTGGAGGGCCAACAGGCGCTCAAGCTCTTGCAGGGGGCGGGCATGGTCGTAGATGCTGATGTCAATGAAATCGTCGCTGGTGCCGTCGTAGCCGGCCCCGGCGCGCTTGACGAGCAGGGCGGCGGACTGCTCGCCGCGCCGGTCGCCGCCGGCCTGGCCGCCCGCCACCAGGGCCGCGACCAGCCGGTCGGCGAGGCTGCCGGTGGTGGTGGTGAAGGTGCGGGCCAGGGCGAGGACGGTTGCAGGGCCGGTGAGGATGTTGCCCTGGGCGGCGAAGCCCTGGCCGACGGCGACTGTGCCCGGCTCACCTTGAGAATCGCCTGCGCGGCCGCCAGCCCAGGCGAAGCACTCGCGCCCGGTCCAGGTGGCGGCGTTGCCGTGAGCGTCAACAATGCCGGCCTGGCGGGTCTCGCGGGCGTCATCATCGGCGAGGAGGGCGCGGAGGGCGGCCTCGGCGGTGAGGCCGCCGCGGAGGAGGGCGAGGCCGCGCGGGCCGTAGCTGACGTTGGCGGCGGCCTGGGTGGCGATGGCGCCGACGCCAGCCTGGGCCCAGGGCACGATGGGGCGGACGTTGGGGAACTTGGATTGGACGGCGACGCCGAGGTCGCCGGTGGCGGGGTCGAGGGCGAGGAGGGAGAAGGTGGCGATGAGCATAAGTATTGGAGGTCGGAAGTCAGAGGTCAGAGGTCGGAAGAGTATGCGTAGATTGACTTAGGTGACGGCAGGGCGCTCGAGGGGGTAGTGCTCGTAGCGGCGCTCGGTGACGGCCTGGCGGATGCGGGTGAGGCCGTCGAACACATCCACGAAGCGGGTGTAGAGGGGGGCGAGGCCGAGGCGCAGGTTGTCGGGGTAGCGGAAGTCGGGGATGACGTTGAGCTCCTCGATCAGGGCGCGATCGATGCGCAGGGCCTCGGGGTGGCCGAGAGAGACGTGCGAGCCGCGCCGGGCGGGGTTGCGCGGGGAGTTGAGGGTGAAGCCGAGAGGGGCGAGTTCGGATTCCCAGAGGGCGATGAGGTACTCGGTTTGGGCGACGGACTTGGCGCGCAGGCGGTCGAGGCCGGCCTCCAGCAGGAGGTCCACGGCCGGCTCGATGGCGGCCAGGGAGAGCATGGAGGGGGTGCCGACGAGGAAGCGGCCCAGGCCGGGGGCGGGGGCGTAATCCAGGCCCATATCGAACTGCCCCTGCTGGCCGAACCAGCCCCAGATGGGATTGAGCAAGGTGTCCTGCAAATCGCGGCGGACGTAAAGGAAGGCCGGCGCGCCGGGGCCGCCGTTGAGGTACTTGTAGGTGCAGCCGACGGCCAGGTCCACGCCGCAGCTGTTGAGGTCCACGGGCAGGGCGCCGACGGAGTGGCTGAGGTCCCACAGGACCAGGGCGCCGGCCTGGTGGGCGGCGGCGGTAAGGGCAGGCATGTCGTAGACGAAGCCGCTCTTGAAGGCGGTGTGGGTGAGGGTGAGCAGGGCGGTGTGCGGGCCGAGGGCGGCGACGATTTCGGCTTCCGGCCCGGTGAGGCCGTCGGGCGAGGGGACGCGGAGGAGGCGATAGTCTGGGCCGGTCAGGCGGGCCGCGCCCTGGAGGACGTACAGGTCGGAGGGGAAGTTGAGGTCGTCGGTGACGATGGCGCGGCGGCCGGGCCGAGCGCCGAGGGCGGCCAGGACGAGCTTGAAGAAGTTGACGGTGGTGGAGTCGGCGACGAGGACTTCGTCGGGCTGGGCGCCGATGAGGCCGGCGATCTTGCCGCCGAGGCGCTGGGCGAGGGTGAACCAGCCTTCGCCCCAGCCGCGGATGAGGCGGGCGCCCCACTCGTGGTTCACCACCTCGGCGATACGGTCGGCGGTGCGCTTGGGCAGGCGCCCGAGGGAGTTGCCGTCGAGGTAGATGAGGTCGTCGTCTTGAATGACAAATTGATCCCTATAGCTGGCGAGCGGGTCGGCGCGGTCGAGGGATTCGGCGTGTGAGCGTGTGAGCGCGTGAGCGCGTGTGAGGTGGTTAGGCGATGAGGTCGTTGTCATTTCGGCGTCAGGGAATCATCGTCCACCGTTGGCGTCGTCGTTGATCGACTCGCCGAAATCCGAGTTTGCCGCGTAGTCGCCAGGTTCTTCTCGGACTGAAGCTGGGCCGCACCAGGGTTGGGGGTGGGCGGCCATTTTGACCAGGCTGCCGCTGATCTGCTCGTAGTCTTGCGACAGGTGGGTGTGAGTATCGGCATCCAAGTAGCCGCACCGGCGCGCAAAATCCAGCCAAACACTGGTTTCGGCAGCCTCGGCGTTGGCGTCGCTAACCTTGCTAACGAAGTTGGGCACGCAGAGACGCTTTCTCCAGGCCTCGGCGAGGTTAGCGCAGACCGACCGGGACGACCGCCGAATTTGGTCGGTGAGCGAATAACGCTCCTCGGCCGGCCAGTTCCTTGGCAAAGAAAAGATGCGCATGGCCGCCTCAAAGCTAACTTTGTAAACTCTCAACTCCTTGAAGTCTTTGATCAGCGCCAATGCATTCTCTCCGGTCTGTCTTTGAACGAAACTCTCACGTGCTCACACGCTCACTTGCTCACGCGCAGGTCTTGCCGGACACGCCACAGCACCTCGAAGAAGCGGGGCCGCACCTGGCGGTCTTCAAAGACACGGTTGGCCGCTTGGATCTTGATGCCGGCGGTCTCGGCCAGGTATTCGGGGCCGAGGAAGCCGGTGCCGGAGCGGCCGCCGATCATCTTCTCCACCATGCTGGCGTGGCCGACGCGCCAGAAGTAGAAGAACTGGTCGAACTCGAGGAGCAGGTCGGCCAGTTCGGCCAGGTCCTGGTGGGGGTTGGGCGTGTCGGCGGCGGTAAAGAGGTCCTTGAGATCGGTCAGGCCGCGCGCCTGCACCTGGGCCAGGAAGACCTCGGGCAGGGTAGGCTCGGAGAGGCGCTGGCGCTGGCGGGGGGTGAGCAGGTGAACGGGGAGGGTGTCGAGGCCTTCCAGGAACCTCTGAAAGACCGGGTCGTCGCGCAGGCCGCAGACGATTTCGATCTCGCGGAACTGGTAGCTCTCGGTGCCGCTGGCGGGGGTGAGGCCGGTCCATTCCTCCTGCCCATCGTCGCGCTGGCGCGTCTGGTGGCGGAAGCGCAGGAAGTCGAGGGGCAGCATGGTGGCCGGCATTTGAATCTGGGGGACGAGCAGGCGCTGGACGAGCACCGCACGGCGGATGAAGGCGGCGGCCCCGGCGGCGTCGCCCGCCTGGAGCAAGGGCAGGGCGCGGTCCACCTGGTCGAGGATGACTTGAAAGTACACCTCGAAGCACTGGTGGACGATGATGAACAGGTTTTCGTCGGGGCTGATGTGCTCGGGCTGCCAGTGGCCGCCGGGGGGCTGGCCGGCGGAGGACCAGGCCGATTTCACGCCCTGTTGCAGGTCGAGCAGGGCTGGAAGATGGAGCCAGTCGCTGAAGCGGGGCGCGTCATCCGCGCAAGTGAGGGTGGCGCTGGCGAAGCGGCGGTACTGGGCGGACCAGCGCTCGAAGCGGGCGGCGTAGTCGCGGGCGGCCTCGGCCAGGCCGGGTGTGCGCTCATCGTTCAGGTGTGCCAGGCGGGGCGCCAGCCGGGTAAACAGCTCAAACTGCGCCGAGGGCGGCTCGACGCCAACGTCGCGCAGGGGCTGGGTGAGGCGCAGGTCGCGGACGCACAGGGTTTCGGCCAGGTCGGCGTGCTGGTCGAAGAGCTTGAACAAGTCGCTGCCGCGCCGGAGGAGCTTGACGCGCTCGTAGGTGGGGGGCGCGGAGGCACCGGCGGCCAGCGCGGCGCGGGCGTCGGCCAGCAGCACCTTGAACCACAACTCATACCACTGGTAAGCGGTGACGAGCAGCAGCGCACCGGGCTGCGTTGAGGCTTCCTTCGGTTGCAGGGTGAGCAGCCGGGGGACGCGGATATAGGTGCAGTAGTGGGTCTGATAGGCGTCCGCGACCGCGTGGCCGCAGGCGGGGTCGCCGTTCCACGGGACGGGCTGCGCCATGCGGGCCGCTAGCGCACGGTGTTCGGGTCAATCACGTACTTCCACCAGTTGTAGGCGATGCCGTTGGCGCCGCCGGTGATGTGGGGGAAGAGCTGGAACCACCACATGTGATGGCCGGTGATGTCGCCATTGCCCCAGTCGGCGGTGTCCACGGTCTTGGGCGCGCCGTCGAGGTTGGGGAAGTTCTTCCAGGTGTGGGCGCGGCTCTGGACCTTCTTCTTGTTGCCCCAGTCGTAGTCCTTGTCGCTGTTGGGGGCGTAGTGGACGATGCCGACTTCGGCCTTACCGGGGTGGGTCTTGTCGTAGCGGGCGAAGCGCTCCCACAGGTTGTCGTCGCCCTTCTTGTTGCGGAAGACGTGGGCCATGATGGACTCGGCCCGGTGGCCGATATTCTCCAGCATCTCGCCGGTGCCGCGCTGGTAGTTGTAGCCCATGATGACGAACTTGCGCTTGGCGTGGTCGGTCTTCTCCAGGGGCGGGGCGTTGCACCAGAAGGCCTTGGGGCCGACCATGATCGACTCGTAGAAGCCGGCGTAGGGGAAGGCGTGGAGCCAGACCTCGTCGATCTTGCCGGCGTTGACCTTTTCGATGATGTCGAACTCGTCCAGGATGCGGTAGTAGTCCACCGCGTCGGGGTCGTGGAAGCCCTTGCCAACCTTCATTAGCTTGACGAAGTCGTCGGCGGTGTAGGTGAAGCCGTCCACCTTGGTGGGCATCTTGTCCACCTCGATGCGCTCGACGACGGTGTGGTTGGCGTAGCCGAAGCTGGCCTTCTGCAAGTCGGCGATGTGGCCGGAGACCAGCTTGTCGGCGTCGTTCCAGCCCATCACCTCGGACAGCTTCTTGCCCCCGGCCGACTTGACCTTGGGGTTGTAGATGATGCTCATGACCTTGCGATGAACGGGGGCCGGCTTCTGGCCGACCGGTTCCTTTTCTGCCGGTTCTGGGCCGAGGTCTTCGACAAAGTCCGCCGCTTGCTGCACCAATTTGTTTAGCCGGTTGAGGTTCATGATGGCTCCTTCGCTTACCCGTAGGTTTCAACGCCTAATTATAAACCCTGACGAAGCACGCGACCTCTTCGGCCGTGGGCAAGGAGGGCTGCGCGCCGGACCGCGTGACGGACAGGGCCGCGACCGCGTGGGCATAGCGCACCGCCGCGTCGAGGCGGTCGCCGCGCGCAAGGGCGACGGCCAGGCCCCCATTGAAGGCGTCGCCGGCAGCGGTGGTATCCACGGCGGTGACGGCGAAACCGGGCACGCGCCGCATCTGGTCCGGCTGGGCCACGAGGGCGCCAGCCGCGCCCAGGGTGATGACGACGTGCTTGACGCCGCGCGCAAGGAGGGCAGCGGCGGCGGCCTCGGGGTCGGCGGCGCCGGTGAGGGCGGCGGCTTCGTGCTCGTTGGGGGTGAGGTAGTCCACCAGGGGGTAAAGGGCGGCGGGCAGGGGCTGGGCGGGGGCGGGGTTGAGGATGACGGTGAGGCCGGCAGCGCGGCCGGCGCGGGCGGCGGCCTGCACCGTTTCGAGAGGAATTTCCAGTTGCAGCAGCAGCACGCGGGCGGCGGCGAGGGCGGGCTGGGCGGCGGCGACATCGGCAGGGGTGAGGCGGGAATTGGCGCCGGGCGCGACGGCGATCTGGTTCTGGCCGGCGGCGTCCACCACGATCAGGGCCACGCCGGAGGGCGCATCGGGGTCGCGCACGAGATAGCGCAGGTCGAGCCCTTCGCGGGCGAGGGCGGCCGCAGCCTGCTCGCCGAACATGTCGGTGCCGATGCGGGCCACGAAGGCGACGGGCGCGCCCAGGCGGGCGGCGGCGACGGCCTGGTTGGCGCCCTTGCCGCCCGCGGCGGTGGCGAGGTCGCCGCCCAATACGGTTTCGCCCGCGGCGGGGAGGCGCTGGGCGCGGACGATCAGGTCAGTGTTGGAGGAGCCGATGATAATAAGCATGTGTCATGTATCAGGTGTCAGGTGTCGCGTGGTTCGACATTCGTCGTCGGTCGTTGATTCTCAATAGACTCGTTGTACACCCTTCGTGCCAACGGGCGCAGGAGGGCTTCGAGGAGGCGCAGGTGGGCGGGCAGGCGCGGTGGGGGGACGGGGCGGGGCGAGGCGGGGCGGGCAGGCAGGGTGAGGCCGGCGACGGCGAGGCCTTCATCGCTGCTGGCGCGGG
>CAZCEC010000136.1:0-6498 GCA_964497615.1 uncultured Anaerolineales bacterium
CCCGGGCCAGGGCGCCGTTGACCAGGGCCAGGTTGATGAGGCTGAAGGTGCCCTGCATGGGGGTGCGCTTGTAGAGCTCGCGCAGGACCTTGTCGGGCTCGGCGGTGCGCTGAAGCTCGATGACGATGCGCATGCCGCGCCGGTCGCTCTCGTCGCGCAGGTCGGCCAAGCCGTCCAGGCTGCCGCTGCGGGCCAGGTCGGCGATGCGCTCGATGAGGGCGGACTTGTTGGTCTGGTAGGGCAGTTCGGTGATGATGAGGCGGCTCTTGCCGCGGCCCATGTCCTCGACGTGGGCGCGGGCCTGAACGGTGATGCGGCCGCGGCCGGTGCTGTAAGCGGCCTTGAGGCCCTCAGCCTCATCCTTGGCGCGCAGAATGATGCCGCCGGTGGGGAAGTCCGGCCCCTTGACGTGACGCATGAGATCGTTGACGCTCACGTCATCGAGTTTGGTCCAGCGGTCGAGCATGTAGATCAGGGCATCCACCACTTCGCCCAGGTTGTGCGGGGGGATGGAGGTGGCCATGCCGACGGCGATGCCGCTGGCACCGTTGACGAGCAGGTTGGGCACGGCGGCGGGGAGGACCGCCGGCTCGCTGAGGGTGTCATCAAAGTTGGGGCCGAAGTCAACGGTGTCCTTTTCAATATCGCCCAGCAGGTCCATCGCCAGCGCGGCGAGGCGGGCCTCGGTGTAGCGCATGGCGGCTGGGGCGTCGCCGTCAATGGAGCCGAAGTTGCCCTGGCCGTCCACGATGAGGTAGCGCATGGAGAAGTCCTGCGCCATGCGGGCCATGGCCTCGTAAACGGAGGCGTCGCCGTGGGGGTGATACTTGCCGAGGACCTCGCCGACGATGCGGGCGGATTTCTTGTAGGCGCTTTCGGCGCGGATGCCCATGTCGTGCATGGCGTACAGGATGCGGCGCTGGACGGGCTTGAGGCCGTCGCGGGCGTCGGGCAGGGCGCGGGCGACGATGACGCTCATCGCATACGAGAGATAGGCGCTCTGCATTTCGTTATCGATGTTGATCTGGCGGATGAGACCGACTTCCATGACGTCCTCGGGTTTCTAGGGTATGCAGCGATGGACCGGCTGTGAGCCGATTATACTCGTAGAACGAGTGATCTAGCAATATTCTGAGGCTGGGTCTGGCCTTGGAATTGCGGCGACGGACGAAGGATGGCCGATGCCTGGCGAGCAACAATGGGCGGCAGTTAGTGACAACGGGTGCGAGCCAAAGGGCGGGCCGGATGAGGGCCTTTCAACGGTTGGTGCTATAAATCGGCCCGATGAGAAACAAGGCGGTACTCAGGCAGGCGGCGATGGCGGCGGTGCTGGCGCTGCCGCTGGCGGCGTATGCCTATGTGGGGACGGCGACGCGATGGATGGCCGACAGCTACTGCTACGCCAACATTGGGCAGTTGTGGCCATTGTGGACGGTGCTGCGGCACTGGCACACGCAGTGGACGGGACGGTTTGGGTTCAATTTGCTGGAGAGCCTGGCGGGGCGCGCCGGGCCGGGGCTGGCGCCGTGGCTGCCGCCGCTGTATCTGCTGGCGTGGCTGGGGGCGGCGGCGTGGCTGGCGCGCGGGCTGCTGCCGGCGAGGGCTGGGCGCTGGGCCGCGTGGGGGACGGGGGCGCTGGCGCTGGGCGTGACCTTGGTAGTAATCCCCGAGATCAACCAGTCGTTGTACTGGACGAGCGGGTTGCAGAACTACGTGCCGCCGCTGATTTTGGCGACGGTGATGGCGGGGGTGCTGGTCAGGCGAGTTGGCGTGATTGGGGCGTCAACGGATAAGCGGATGCTGATGGCAACGGTTGCCGCGCCGGTGGCGTGCCTGGGGCTCGGGTTTGCGGCGGGGGGATTCAGCGAGATGTTTACGGGGATGCAGGCGGCGCTGCTGGCGGGGCTGACGGTGCTGGCAATTCTGGCGGGGCCGAGGGCGCAGCGGACCGCCCTGCCCTGCCTGGCGGCGGCGCTGGCGGGCGGGGCCGGGGCGGCGTGGCTAGAAGTGACGGCGCCGGGAAACGCGATCCGGGCGCTGCAATTGCCGCCGCCGACGGCGTGGGAGGCGGTGCCGCGCATCGCACTGCGTTTCGCGGCGCTGTTCGTCGCGGAGGGGTTTGCGCGGGCGCCGATAGGGGTGGCGGGCGCGGCGGCGTTGGCGGGGTGCGCGGGATATTGGCTGGGTGACGGCGGAGGCCCGGAGAGGCGCCGGAGCCTGGCGCGTTTGATGGCCTGGCTGCCGCTGGCGGCTGGGGGGGCGATCCTCATTGGCTATGCGATAGCGGCGCGGACGTTTGGCGGGCCGCCGCCGGGGCGCGGGTTGGTTGTGCCGGCGTATGGGCTGGCCTGGGCGCTGTTGGCGTGGAGCTATGCGGCGGGGGGCTGGCTGAGGGCGGCGGGCGTGGGCCAGAGCCAGGATCGAGAGATGCGGCTGTGGGGATGGGGCGCGCGGGTGCTGGCGGCGGGGGCACTGGCGAGCGCGGCGTGGGCGGCGGTTCAGACGGTGCCAACACGAGCGGCATATGCGGCCTATGCGGCGGCGTGGGACAAGCGGCACGTAGATCTGGAGGCGGCGCGGGCGCTGGGGGCGGCACGGGTGGCAGTAGCGCCAATAGTGAGTGTGTCGAACCTGGAGGAGGCGGGGGCTGATCCGCGGCGCTGGTTGAATGGGTGCATCGGCGACTACCACGGGCTGGAGATGGTGACGGCGCCGCCTGCCCCGCCGCCCGATGCGGCGGCGCTGGCAAGCATGATCCCGCTTGACGCACAGTTGGGCAACGTGGCGCGGGTGGAGGGGTACTCGCTGGAGGGCGACCCGGCGCGGGCAGGGGAGAGCGTGCGGGTGACGGTATTCTGGCGGCCACTGGCCGCGAGTGAACGGCCGCTGACGGTGTTTGTGCATCTGTACGACGCGGGGTCAGGCTCGGTGGCACAGTACGATGGGCAGCCGCTGGGCGGGGCGTATCCGACGACAAGCTGGGTGTTTGGCAGCTTGTTTGCGGAGACGTACACGCTGACGACGCCAACTGACTTGGCGGCGGGCGCGCAGCCGGCGGCGGTGGTGGGGCTGTACGACGTGGTGACGTTGGAGCGGGAGGCGGCGACTGGGGAGGACGGGGATGGATCGCTCAATTGGGTTACATTGAAAGCCAAATAGCCGCAACGGCACTATCCGCATGGCGCGATAAGACTCTAGCAGCATGCCAACCATATGAGCACTTTAGCGCCCACTAGCCCAACGGCAGTATTGGCGGTTGAGGTCCGCTTTTCGGATGAGGCACTCATTGTGGGCCTTTCAGACGGGCGCGAGGTTTCCGTCCCGCTGGAGTGGTTTCCGAGGCTGCACGACGCCAGCGCGGAACAGCGCCGGCAGTGGCGGTTGATTGCGCGGGGCATCGGCATCCACTGGGAAGCGGTGGACGAGGATATTGCGGTCTCAACGCTGTTGAGAAGCTGAGTTCGTTGTTTCTTCATGGATACCCTTCGCGCGCCGGATGGACGCCAGGCACAAGGAGGCGGAACTGCGCTCAGGGTAACACTGATAGCCGCGTTGGTGCAGCGAACCAATCATTGGCGGGCGTCAAGCCCGCCGCTACGCAGGGATGACGAATCAAAAGGAGCCGGTTCATCCGGCTCCTTTTGATTTTGTTATGAGTAGCGTCAGCCGCCGGGCACGGCGGGCGTGAAGCCCGCCGCTACGGAAAGGGCTGAACAGCTAGGCAGCGGCGGCCACGGCGGCGTCGCCGTTCTCGGGCTGGGCCAGGGCCGGGGTCTCGCCTTCGGCGGTCTCGGCCGGGAGGGCGTTGGGGTCCACGTGATAGGACCAGTAGCCGGTGCCGGCGGGGATGAGCTTGCCGATGATGACGTTCTCCTTGAGACCGTAGAGCGGGTCTTCCTTGCCTTCGATGGCGGCGCCGGCCAGCACCTTGATGGTGTGCTGGAAGGAGGCGGCGCTGAGGAAGGAGTCGGTGGAGAGCGAGGCCTTGGTGACGCCCAGGAGGACGGGCACCGCGGCGGCGGCCTGCTTGCCCTCGGCGATGAGGGCCTCGTTGAGCTTCTGGAGCCGCAGCCGGTCCACCAGTTCGCCGGGCAAGTATTCGGTGTCGCCGGTGCGGGTGATCTGCACCTTGGAGAGCATCTTCTTGATGATGACCTCGAAGTGCTTGTCGTTGATGTTCTGGCCCTGCGAGCGATAGACCTTCTGGACCTCGGTGAGCAGGTACAGCTCGGTGATCTCACGGCCCAGAATGCGCAGGATGCGGTGCGGGTTGAGCGAGCCTTCGGTGAGGGCTTCGCCGGCCTTGACGCGCTGGTTGTCGATGACGAGCAGGCGCGTGGACGAGGGGATGAGGTACTCCTTCTCGTCGCGGCGCTCGTAGCTCACGACCACGTTGAAGTCGCGGCGCTTGACCTCGCCGCCGTTGGTGGCGACCATCTCACTCTCGCCGCGGGTGGCGATGACCTCGCCGGCCTGGATGCGCTGGCCGTCATCCACTTTGACTGACCAGTTGCCGGGCACCTCGTACTCATCGCGCATGATGGCGCTATCCACCACCTTGACGATGCGGGGGCCGCCGGGCTTGTCGGAGCGGATGACCTCGACCACGCCGTCGATCTCGGTGATTTCGGCCTCGCCCTTGGGCTTCTTGCGGGCCTCGAACAGCTCTTCCACGCGCGGGAGGCCGTGGGTGATGTCGCCGCCGGCCGCCACACCGCCGGTGTGGAAGGTGCGCAGGGTGAGCTGCGTGCCCGGCTCGCCGATGGACTGCGCCGCGACGATGCCGACGGCCGAGCCGATGTCGACCAGCTTGCCGCGGCCGAGGTCGCGGCCGTAGCAGAGCTGGCACATGCCCTGCTCGAGCTGGCACGTGAGCGGGCTGCGGACGTAAACCTGCTCGATGGTGGAGGCCTCGATGCGCAGGGCGTGCGCTTCCTCCACGATCTCGTTGCGGGCGACGATGAGCTCACCCGACTTGGGGTCCACGATGTTGCGGGCCGCGGCGCGGCCAACCACACGGTCGTAGTAGGGCTGGCCGGCCACGTCGTCGGAGCGGCGAACCCAGATGCCGCTCTCGGTGCCGCAGTCCACGGTGTTGATGATCTGGTCCTGGGCCACATCCACCAGACGGCGGGTGAGGTAGCCGGCGTCGGCGGTGCGGAGGGCGGTATCGGCCAGGCCCTTGCGCGCGCCGTGGGTGGAGATGAAGTATTCCAGCGCCGTCAGCCCGTCGCGGAAGTTCGAGCGGATGGGCAGCGGGATGATGCGGCCAGACGGGTCCGCCATCAGGCCGCGCATGCCGGCCAACTGCGAGATGGGGCCGAAGCCGCCCTTGGTGGCACCGCTCTTGGCCATCATGGCCAGGGGGCCGCCGGGGTTCAGGTTGGCCGAAACGGCCTTGGCGACGTCGTCGCGGGCGCGGGTCCACATGTCGATGATGCGGTCGTTCTGCTCCTGCTCGGTGAGCAAACCGCGGCGGAACTGGCGCTCCAGGTCGCCCTGCTCTGACAGGGTGGCGTCCACGATCTCCTGCTTCTCCTTGGGGACGGTCAGATCGGAGACGGCGATGGTCATGCCCGACTTGGTGGCGTACCGAAAGCCAATGTTCTTGATGTCG
This sequence comes from uncultured Anaerolineales bacterium, assembly GCA_964497615.1. Taxonomy (GTDB): domain Bacteria; phylum Chloroflexota; class Anaerolineae; order Anaerolineales; family UBA6663; genus CAZCEC01. The sequence goes on from CAZCEC010000136.1 coordinate 5,618, forward strand.
TCCACCACATCCGTGGTGACTTCCGAGCCCACCACCTGGTAGCAGCGCGAGACGAGCCGCTGAAGGCCGCCCTTATCAAGCACCTCGTTGACGTAGAGCATGTCGGGCGGCATGACGCGGTTGAAGAGGGCGCGGCCCACGGTCGTCTCAACCATGCGCTTCTGCGCGCGGGCGTAGCGATCGCCCTTGTCGTTGAACCAGGTGTTGACCTGGAGCTTGATCTTGGCGTGGATATCCACCTGGCCCAGGCTATAGGCCAGGTCAACATCATCCAGGTCGGAAAAGACGCGGCCGTCGCCCTTCTTGGGGCCTTCCTGCCAGGTGGTGAGGTAGTAGACGCCCAGGACCATGTCCTTGGCGGGACCGACCACCGGCTCGCCGTCGGCGGGCTTGAGCAGGTTCTTGATGGAGAGCATGAGGCTGCGGGCCTCTTCGACCGACTTCTGCGACAGGGGCACGTGGACGGCCATCTGGTCGCCGTCGAAGTCGGCGTTGAAGGCGGTGCAGACCAGGGGGTGAATCTGGATAGCCTTGCCTTCCACCAGCACAGGCTCGAAAGCCTGGATGCCGAGGCGGTGCAGGGTGGGGGCGCGGTTGAGCAGGACGGGACGGTCCTTGATGACTTCCTCGAGGACTTCCCAGACTTCGGGGCGCTCGCGCTCGATGAAGCGCTTGGCGCCCTTGACGTTGGAGGCGTAGCTGTATTCGACCAGCTTGGCGATGACGAAGGGGCGGTAGAGCTCCAGCGCCATGGTCTTGGGCAGGCCGCACTGGTGCAGCTTGAGCTTGGGGCCGATGACGATGACGGAGCGGCCGGAATAGTCTACGCGCTTGCCGAGCAGGTTGCGGCGGAAGCGGCCCTTCTTGCCCTTGAGCATGTC
>CAZCEC010000137.1:0-1877 GCA_964497615.1 uncultured Anaerolineales bacterium
AATCCCAGGAAAGGGTATAAGGGGCGAGAGGGGTGTGAGGGGCGGGGACTCAGGAGAACCAGGGGGAGTAAGGGAAGTGGGGAAGTGGGGAAATGGAGGCGATGGCGATGAGGGGGGATGGGGCGGGCATATAATGGCGAGAGGCGAAGGATGTGGCGCGGGCGATTGCGCCGCTGGAGGAGGAGTATGCGATGGCAAGGAGGCAGAGGGACGGGTGTGGGAGTGTGGAGGTGTGTAAGGGAGTGAGCAATTGAGGGGAAGGGAGCGATGGCGGTGAATGAGTATTTGCAGGCGAACCAGCAGCGGTGGGAGCAGTTGACGCTGGAGCACGAGGCGTCGGCGTTCTATGACCTGGAGGGGTTCCGGGCGGGGAAGGACCGGCTGCGATCGATTGAACTGGAGGAGTTGGGCGATGTGGCGGGGAAGCGGCTGCTGCATTTGCAGTGCCACTTTGGGCTGGATACGCTGGCGTGGGCGCGGCGAGGCGCGATAGCAACCGGGGTGGACTTTGCGGAGAACGCGATTGCGCTGGCGCAGCGGCTGAGCGCAGAGCTGAACATCCCGGCGGAGTTCGTGTGTTCGGACGTGGCGAAGCTGCCGGAGGCCTTGCAGGGGGAGTTCGACATTGTGTTCACGTCGTACGGGGTGCTGCACGGGCTGCCGGACTTGGGGCGTTGGGGGCAGGTCATCGCGCACTTCGTAAAGCCGGGCGGCATTTTCTATATCGTGGAGGATCACCCGTTCATGCGGGTCTTCCGGGCCGGAGGCGAGGGGGAATTGCGGCCGGAGCGGTCGTATTTCTTCCGGGAGACGCCGCAGCGCATCGAGGCGGCGGGGTCGTATGCGACGGGGACAGGGGGGGCGGCGGGCGTGTCGTACGTGTGGGATCACAGCTTGGGGGAGATCATCGGCGCGCTGGTGGGGGCGGGGCTGAGGATCGAGTTCCTGCACGAGTTCCCGTACGCGGCGCGGGCGAAATTCCCAGGGATGGTCCAGGGGGAGGATGGCTGGTGGCGGCTGGCGGGCGAGCAGCACGGCACGATCCCGTTCCTATTTTCGCTGCAGGCGAGAAAGGCAGGGTGAGGGTGGAGCCACTGACATCGGTGGTGATGGGGCGGAACGAGGGGGAGAATGTGAGGTCCACGCTGTGGGCGGCGATCGAGGAGGACGGGCGGCTGGAGGTGCAGCGGAGCGACTATGGGAAGCTGGTGGAGGAGGTGTGGGGGCGGGACGAGTATGAGTACAACGTGGCGGTGGCGGCGGGGTACAAGGACACGGTGCTGCTGCTGCTGGTCAAGGACTTTATGAAGGACGATGTGGCGTTCCGGGAGTGGCTGGAGGCCAAGGGGGTGCCGTTCGAGACGAGCAGTTGGCCGTGATAGACAGTTATGTTATGTTGTTTTTGGCGGGGATGACATCCGAAACGAAACCGAAACGCACCGCCCACGCTAGATAACACCCCTAGAAACTGCCGCGCAACGGCTGTCTTGGATACTGTGGTCAAGAACGGACGAGACGACAGGAAAGGAGACAGCCATGTTCGCGACAGACACCCTCAAGAATACCGATGCCGCCACCGTGGCTGTCCGCCGGTACGAGACATTGCGGCAGCGGGCGCAGATCGGCCAGGTGTGGGCGGCCATCACCCGGAAGGCGCGCGGGCTGTGCGCCCTGCCCGACCGGCTGCCGAGCGAGCAGCGCTACGCCGGGCAGAAGAGCGTGGCGATCGACGAAATCCGCGGCTCGGAGGGGCGGGCGGCGGACTTCGACGCGGAGTTCAACCCGCTGCGCAGCACGACGCTGGAGCGCTGGGTGAGCATCTTCAAGGCGCGGGCGCAGGGCAAGGAATTGCCCCCCGTGGACCTGGTGCAGTACGG
>CAZCEC010000137.1:1887-6449 GCA_964497615.1 uncultured Anaerolineales bacterium
TTTCACCGCTTTCCCTTTTCACCCGGCGCGGTGTGAGCGCGACGGGCACCATCGCATCTCAGTGGCGCGGGCGCGGGGGGAAGCATTCATCGACGCGAAGGTGACGCTGTGGCGGTAGGAGTGGTGGTCAGTCCGTAGGGAGACTAAAGGCGGGATGAGACGCCGCCGGGCACGAAGATGCCCGGCGGCTTTGTTTCATGGCTGGACCAGATCGATCAGGGTGGTATAGACCAGGGGGGTGTTGGGGTTGGGCGGTTCGGGCTCGATTACGTCGTGGGGGAGAGCAAGGGCGGCGGGGAACTCGTAGGTTTCCACCGCGGCACCCTGCCGCCGCCACTGCGCCACCACCTGGGCGGTGAGCGGGTTGCTGACCCGCTGGTCGTTGGCATTCGTCACCACCACGAGGCGGGCCGCGGCCGGGGCCTCGTGGCCGGCTGCGACCTGGACGGCATCGCCGAGGCGCAACACCTGCGCCAGGGCGCGGGTGGCATAGCGCGGGTACGAGTGCAGAGGCAGCACGCCGGCCTTAAGTTCGGCATCCTTCCAGCGATAGCTGTTGGGCAGGAGTTGGTACAGCCGCGCGGCAGGGCGGGTGAGCGGCGTGGGCACCTGCTGGTAGCCAAAGGCGGGCGCGACCAATACGGCCTGATCCAGGTCGGGTCGTTCCTGGGCGGCCCAGGCCGTCACAATCGCCCCGCCCGAGATTCCCAGCATGGTCACGTGCTCGCCCAGACCATGGGCGATATCCAGCACCTCGCCGGCATAGGCGACCAGGTCCTCGGCCGTGATTTGGGCCTGCTCATCGTTGAGCCGGTCCAGCAGACCATGCTGCGGCAGGGGCACGATGAGCACGTTGTAGCCCAGGGTGTGGAACTGCTCGCCGAGCGCGACGAACTGCTGAGGGCAGTCGGTGTAGCCATGCACAAGGACGATGGCGCGCGGTTGGCGCTGGCCGTGCGTCAAGAATCGCGTCCCACACAGGGGGTGCATTTCCACGCCATCGAGGCGGCCGGCAAGCACCTGGATGCGCCAGGCGGCTTCGGCGTAGCCGGTCGCCGGCTGGGGCAGAGCGCGCAAGGCGGCCGGGTTCTCGGGCCAAAACAGAAACCCGGCGGCGAGCGCCAATAGGGCGATCAGACAACACATGATCACCATCATCGGGCGACGGGACCTGGGCCGGGATGTGTGCTGAGGCAGTACGGTCAAGCCAGCCATCGGGCCTCCTGCCACGCTGGCGGTGCCACCCACCCATCTGGTGGGCGACCGCCAAGCGTGAATGGAGGCCAGAATAAGGACTGGCGACCGCCAAAGGAAGCCAGCGCCCTGCCAAAAGACGCCAATGAGGAGGACGGCCGGAAAGGCGACAATTTTCCGGCCTATCCGAGGGGAGATGGCAGCCGAGCGCGCCTGGTTTGGCTCCTACGGCCCGTCGAACTCCAAGGTGAGGCTGGGGATGACGAGGGCGCCGATGGGGGTGAGGATGTAATTCTTGACGTAGGGCTGGACGAGCACATCGGCGACGCTGTGGGCGAGGGGGAGGGTGGCGAAGTCGCCCAAGAGGGTAGTCTCAGCCTGGCGGTAAAGGTCAAGGCGGACAGCGGCATCTGGCTCGGAACGGGCAGATTCGAGCAGGGCATCGACGGCGGGGTTGGCATAGCCGCCGACGTTGAACTCACTGCCGGAGTGGAAAAGGATGTCGAGGAAGTTCTCGGGGTCGGGGTAATCGGCGCACCAGCCGTAGCTGACGACGTGGCCGTGCTGCTCGCGGGCGGCGCGGGTGTAGTCCAGGGGGTCCAACTGCTGAATCTCAACTGAGAGACCCAGGTTGCCGCGCCACATGTCGGCGATGGCGGTGACGAAGCCGCTGGGCGCCTGGCCGGAGCCGCCCTCATTGATGATGATGGCCGGGATATCGCCGCCGGCATAGCTGGAGGCGGCCAGGGCGTCGACGGCGGCCTGGGCATCGAAGGTGAAGCGCGGCAGGTCGGAAGCGTAGCCGGGCATGGCGGGCGGGAGGACGGTATTGGCCAGCAAGGAGCCAGGGTTGAAGAGCTCGATCAGGGCGGCGCGGTCGAGGGCCAGGGCCAGGGCGCGGCGCACGTTGGCGTCGTCCAGGGGCGGGCGGGAGACGTCCAACTGGAGGAGGGTGGTGCACATGGTGGTGGTCTGGAGCCACTCGTCGCGGAGGGGGCTGGCGGGCTGGCTGATCTCGGCCGCCTCGGCAGCCTGAAGGCCAACGACGTCCAGGTCGCCAATCTCGTACAGGCTGAGGGGGGTGCCGCCAATCTGGAGCAGGTAGACGACATAGGGGATGCCAGCCAAGGTGTGGTAGGCCGGGTTGCGCACGAAGACCACGGTCTCGTCTTCAATGTAGTCGCGCAGGAGGTAGGGGCCGCTGGGGTCGGGGTCGAACATCCAGCGGGCGGGGCTGAGGGCGACGTTCTCCGGGTTGACGACAAAGGCCGTGGGGTAGGTGAGCTTGGCGAGGAAGTAGGCCTTGGGGGCGTCCAGGGTGACGACCAGGGTGCGGTCGTCCACGGCCGCCAGGCCGGCAATATGGTCGGCCTCGCCGGCCAACATCTCGTCCACGCCCAAGATGTCGCCCAGGTAGGTGGCAGCGGTGGGCGAGTCGGTGGCGGGGTCGGCGGCGCGCTCCCAACTGTAGACGACGTCGGCGGCGGTGAGGGGGCGGCCGGAGGCGAAGGTGAGGCCCTCGCGCAGGGTGAAGGTGTAGGTCAGGCCGTCGGGGCTGATCTCCCAGCCTTCGGCCAGCTCGGGCACGATTTCCAACTCAGGGCTGAGGCGAACGAGGCCGGCAAAAAGCATGCCCACGTAGCCGGACGCGGAGCCGGTGGCGCGGGCGGGGTCGAGGTCTTGCGGCTCGGGGTCGCCGCCCAAGACGACGAGGGTTTCGCGCCGGTCGAGGCCGTAGATGACGTTGTTGAACGCCAGGCTGCCGTAAACCTGGTCCAGGGTGGTGGCGCGGGTATCCATCAGTTCAGGCGCGATGTAGAGGATGATGATGTGGCGGCGGCCATCGTGGACGGCCAGGGAGAGGCGCACCAGCAGGGGTTCCTCGGTGTCGTCGCTGAGCAGGTCCACGGAGGGGGCGGTGAGGCCGTCCGCCAACACCACTTCCCCCTCCCCCACCGGCTCGAAGTTGCGGCCGTTGTCGGCCATGCCGGCGGCGAACTCGGTGACGACCTGCTCCAGCGGGGGCTGGAGGGGATCGAGGTCGCGATAGACGAGCAGCAGCAGGCCGCCGGCCGTATCGGCGAAGACGACGCCGGAGGGATCCTCGGAGTTGACGACCCAGTTGACGGGGACAACGAGCGAGAAGCCGGCGGTGTCGTGCTGATAGAGGCCGCGCGGCGTGGGGGAGGGGCCGGGGGTGGCGGAGGGTTCTGGGATGGCCGTGCTGGTGGGCCGCTGGGTGGCGGTGGCGGCGAGCGTGGAGGTGGCGGCGGCCACGGCGGGGGTGCTGGAGGCCGCCGGGGTGGGCGTGGCGGCGCCGGGCAAGCCAGGCAGGGTGCAGGCCAAGAGGGCGGCTGCCAGGGTGAGGAGCGGGAGGGCGAGGCGTTTCACGGGCAGCGTCCTTTCGGGTGGCGGCGGTCGGCGGATCGGCATACCAGTGCTACACGGGTGAAGGGCGGCAGGTTCAGCGGGTAAGGAGTGGCAATTGTACTCTGAGCACGGTGGCTACGGATTGTGAAGCGGATTAATCGGATTGGGCGTTGGTAGAACGGAATAGAGTGAGGGCCGTCAACGACGGCGGCGAAGAACGGCAAACAGGATCAAGGCCAGGGCGATGAAGGCGCACAGACCGATGACCAGGAGTTGGGGCAGTGGGCTGACCACGGTCGTGGGCGCGGTGGACGCTGCGGAGGGCGAGGCGGCGGGGGTGGGGGTGGACGCCTGGGCGACGGCGCGCGGCGTGGGCGTGGGCGGCACAGCGGTGGCAGGCTGGCCGGTGGCGGCGACCATGGTGAGGGGCACGGCGGTCCACAGGGCGAGGGTGGGAACTGGGGTGTGCTGGGCAGGGGCGAGGGTGGGGGCGAGCGTGGGCAGGGGTAGCGCGCCATGGGCGACGCGCCAAGCGGAGTCCAGGCCATCAGTGTCAAACCCGTACACCGCCACCAGGGCGGGGTCAATGCGCTGGCCTTGCTGGACGAGGTCGAGAAGATCGCTGAGGCGGTCGGGGCCATGCTCGTTCAGGAGATAGCGGACGACCTCGGCGCTGTGGGCGTAGGCGAGGTTGGCGCGGCCGGCCTCGGCCTGGAAGCCGTTGGCGAGGGTGCGCAGGGTGGGCAGGCGGCCGGCGTGGAGGGCCTGCTGAACGCGGCTGACTTCGTCTGGCACGGCAGGGCCCTCGGCGACGACGGCCAGGCCCTCGTTGAGCCAGGTGGGCAGGGCTACGCCGCGGCAGTTGAAGACACGGGCGCCGACGACCAGGTGGGCCAACTCGTGCGGGATGACGCTGGCGGCCCAGGCATCCTGGCCAGGCTCGATGGCGGTGACGATGACGTTGTAGGCAGGCAGAGCCACGCCGCCGGTCCACTCGG
>CAZCEC010000138.1:0-6424 GCA_964497615.1 uncultured Anaerolineales bacterium
GAACAGCTTGAGGGATTGGAAGACGATGGCCACCAGGGCCACGACAACGAGCAGGATGGCGACGGACCGGTTGCTGCTGAAGGGGATCTCCAGCCCCTGGCCGGAGGCCGCCGCCTTGGGCGCACCGGACCGCTCGCCGCCGCTCGTGACCGGATGCGCCGCCTGGAGCCGCGTGAAGCGCACAAAGACGATGGCCAGGATGACGCCAGTACCAATGGTGCCGGAGATGACGAGGAACAGCACGCCGACGAACAGCAGCGACTGTTCGGCCGCCACATCTGGGTCGGTGCTGAGAGTGGGCACGTACGGCCCGCGGGTTACGTCCGGCGCGACGAGGCTGTTGTAGACCGCGAACCCGCCCACGAGCAGCAGGGCGATCACCAGCAATAGGGTCGGCAAAAAGCGGCGCAAGGTACTCCTCCAGTTACGTGTTGTTCAACACGAGTATCACGACAATGGCGGCCATCAGCAGCCCGGTCACCCACCAGCCCAGCCGTAAGCGGCCCGGCACGGTCCGCCCGGCGAACCAGCTCCACCCCACGGCCACGGCCAGCGCCAGCCCAGCCAGGGCCAAGCGGCCTGAACGGTTCAGCCACTCGGCGGCGCCCACCGTCCAGGGCACGGGATCGGCCTTCAGCCGCACCACCCCATCCAGGCCCACCTCAAAATCCACGGCGGCGTAGTCCGGCACCGCGGCCCCCGGGCGGGCGACGCTCACCCGCATTTGCCATTGGCCCTCGCGGGCCAGGCCGGGGCTGGAGACCATGTAAACCCCCACCCCCGTCTCCGACGCCGCCGCCTCGGTGGACAGCGCACTGCCCACCGCCAGGAACGTGAGGCGCACATCCGCGCCTTCCACCGCCAAGCCGTCCGGCCCCGTCACGGCGAGCGCGAACACATTGGCGCCGGCGCGGGCGGGCGACAAGCGCCCATCCAGATTCAGGTTGCCGGCCTGCGCCTCGAAGGTCATGCCCTCCGGCGCGGCCGCTTCATCAGCCAGGGTCGTGCTCACCCCGGGTGGCAGGTCGGTCAGCCGCGCCGCCAGCAGCAGCGCGCCGAGCACCACCCCGGCTTCCACCGCCACCCACCCGGCCGAGCGGGCCGAGCGGAGCGAATTATACGCCGCAAACGCCAGCGCGCCCGCCACGATGGCGCCCTTGAGGAGCACCGCCTGCCCGTAGCGGGTGAGCATCAGGCTGGGCCAATCGCCCACCTGCTGGGCGGCCAGCACCAGCCCGGAGGCCAACAGCGCCCCCACGCTGGCCGCGGCCAGGCCCGTGAAGCGGGCCACCCACTCTGCCCGCAGGCGGTCGCGCGGGGCCGGCTGAGGCACGGCCCGCCGCGCGCTCAGCAGGCCAATCACCAGCATCAGCAGCCCGCCCAGCCAAACGGCGGCCCCCGCCTGGTGGGCCAGATCGGCGGCCAGGCCCGACAAGCCGCTGCGCGCCGCGCTATGGCTGGTCAGGGTGGTGGTTGCGACCAGGGCCAGCGCCAGCCCCGCGCCCAGCCAGGCCGACCGCCGGCCATCCATCAATCCTTCCAGCAGCACGGCGGCTGCCAGGGCGATGACCGCGCGCGCAATCCAGATCGCCCCCCAGCGCGTGCCAAACAGTTCCCAGAACACCACCCCGGAGTCGCGGGCCTGCAAGTACAGCGCGCCCATCACCCCGATGACCAGCGCCCCCACCAGGATATCGGCGGCGACCGTCAGGTAGCGCCGCGCCTCGGTCATCAGGGCCGCTTCGTCCAGCGGCAGGCCAGCACCCGCCAGCGCCCGTGCGCCGGGAACCCACACCAGCACCCGGAAAACCACGATCCCCAGCAGCACCAACTGCCCCAACAGACCAAAGAACCGGATCAGGTGCGTGCTCAGGTCCGGCTCGGTGTTGGCCTCGGCGGCGGCGCTGAGGGCGGCCCCGGTGTCGGGCGGCACGCCCACCCCAAAGGCAAAGGCCCCGCCCACCGCGTGCCCGTCCCCCACCGAAATGACGCGCCATACCACTACGTAGCTGCCCTGCGGCAGGGGCGGCAGCGAGACCACGATGGCGGCCACGGCATCGCCCGTGAAGGCGGGCAGGTACTCTGCATCCAGCCGGTCCACCCGCTGCCCGCGGCTGTCGTACACCGACAGGTGGGCATACTCCGGCTCGACGGCCTCATCCAGCCACACCGCCACCTGTGACGGCGCCGTGTCGAGCGTGCTGTTGGCTGGCGGCTCGCTGCGCACCAGGCTGGGGTGCGCCCAGGCTACGCCGGTAATGATGAGCAGCGCCAGGCCGGCCGCGGCCATCCCCAGTCCCCACCGCCGGGCTGTGCGCTTCACCAATCGCGCCGCCAATTGTTGGTCTTTCCCAGCGCCAGCGCGGCTAATCGCGCAGCGCCGCGTACTCCGCCCGCGCCTCGCGAATCCACCCGATGAGCGCCACCACGGCCAGCACCGCGCCAATGACGATCAGAAAGCGCCCGGTGATGATCAACCCAAACAAGGCCAGCACCACGCCCAGGTCCAGCAGGAAGGGCCACACGCTGCGCCGCCGGGCCGGGACACTGACCGGCGCCTCGCCGTGCGGCTCCTCGCGCCCTCCGCCGCCCGCTCCCTCGCCGCCGCCGCCTGACCCCGTGCCGCGGCCGTTACCGCGTCCGTGGCCGTTCTTGGGCGGGCCGCCGTGCGCCAGCTCTGCGGCTTGGGTTTCATCCCTCTCGGGCACATCTACCATCTTCAGTTCCTTAACCTACGGACCACGCGCCAGACCCTAGCGCGGCAGGCTCATCACCAACGAAATGGACGCTATCGCCGCGACCCCCATGCCCACGGCCAGGACCAGCAGCACCAGCCCAGTCACCATATTGCGCGTCGCCCGTTTCTTGTCCACCTGCCTTCGTCCTTCGTCTTCCGTCCTTCGTCGGATATTCAGCCGCTCACAAACCGGTCCACCACCAGCGCCGCGAAGATCAGCGCCAGATACAGGCTGGAGTACTTGTATAGCCGCCAGGCAATCTTGTTGCCGCCGTGACGCAGCAGCGAGATGGCGTACACGATGAAGCCCGCCCCCAGCAGGGCCGCGGCCAACAGGTAGAACATCCCCGCCACCCCGGCCGGCGTGAGCAGCAGCGAGAGCGCCACCACCAGCAGGGTGTAGAGCGCGATGTGGCGGCGCGTCTCGTGCTCGCCCCACACCACGGGCAGCATGGGCACGCCTGCCCGCGCATAGTCGTTGGACTTCAGCAGCGCCAGCGCCCAGAAGTGCGGCGGGGTCCAGAAGAACACCAGCGCGAACAGGAACAGGGCCGAGACATCAATGCGGCCGGTAGCCGCCGCCCACCCCACCAGGGGCGGCACCGCCCCCGCGCCGCCGCCAATGACAATGTTCTGCACGGTGCTTTTCTTCAGCAGCACCGAATAGCCCAGCACGTAATACAGATTGCCAAACAAGGCCAGCACTGCCGCCAGCGGGGTGACGAACACGGCCAGCACATAGAACGAAGCGATGCTGAGCACCAGGCCAAACGCCAGCGCGCCGCCCGTATCCAGCCGTCCCGCGGCAATGGGCCGGCGGGCCGTGCGCGCCATGTGCTGATCGAGCTCGCGGTCAATCACCTGGTTCAGGGTGCTGGCGCCGCCGGAGGCCAGCGCGCCGCCCAGCATGGTCCACAGCAGCAGGTCTAGGGGCGGCCAGCCGTGCCCGGCCACGATCATGGCTGCGGCCGTGGTCACCAGCAGCAGGACGATGATGATGGGCTTGGTCAGGGCGACGTAGTCCGCCACGGCAGCGCGCAGCGGGCGCGCGGCCCGCGCCGGCACGGGGAACTTCAGCGGCGACAGGCGCACATACTGCATGGCCAACACCGCGAACACCACCATGCCGGCCCATACCGCCGAGGCCGTCGCCACGTGCAGTCCGTTCAGAAAGGTGGGGAAGCCTTGCAGGACGTTCATGCCGCCGACGGTGATCTGCCCGGCGAACAGCGCGCCCGTCACCGCCGCGGCCACGAACACTGGGGCATCGGCGCGGCGCAGCCGCCAGGCCTGGATCACCGCGCCGATGACCATCAGCCCCACCGCTGCCGCCACGTAGCGGTGGCCCATGTGCAGCCAGCCGGCCGGGGTGGTGGGGACGAGGGCGCCGTTGCACAGCGGCCAGCCCGCACACGCGGCCATGGCGCGCCCCGCCGTCACCAGCGAGCCGGTGATGATGACGGCAAACACACCCAAGGCCGTCATCCCCACCAGGCTGCTGAGCGCATCAAAGTGAAACAGGGACTGCGCCAGCCGCGGGTCCTTGCGGTACAGGAAGGCCATCACCGTGACCACCAGCAGCAGGGCCAGCAGCGAGAGCGCGTTGGCGAGGTGCAGGGCCACAATCCCCGGCGGCAGTTCCAGCCGCACCGTGATCGCGCCCAGCAGGATTTGCACCACCAGCAGGGCCACCGCCCACAGCGCCGGGGTCACGATCCAGCGCACCGGGCGGAACCAGCGCCAGGCCCCGTAGGCCGTCGCCAGGATGAGGGGCGAGACCAGGGCCGTGACGAAGCGGTGCGACAGTTCGATGAAGGTGGGCAGGTCCAGCGGCGGGAACAACTCGCCGTTGCACAGCGGCCAGTGGTCGCCGCAGCCCATGCCCGAGCCGGTGACGCGCACGATGCCGCCCAGCACGATGAGCAGGAACGTGGCGGTGGCCGCGCTGAGCGCCAGCCACCGGAACCGCCCCGCCCAGGGCGACTGGGCCGGCGAAGGCATGGCCGCGGTCACCTAGTCACCCACGGCGAAGCGCTCGGCGCACTGGCGCACTTACACACTTACGCACCTTCTCACGCGCTCACAGACACACACGCACACAAGCCGTCCTACGCGTGCGGCCTTTGCCCCCGCGTCTCCAACTGCCCTTCCTTTTCCAGCAGCCACAGCGGGTCGCGGCCCTTGACCGGCGGGATGGTGTCGAAGTTGTGGGCGGGCGGCGGGGAGGAGGTCGCCCATTCCAGGGTGGCGCCGCCCCACGGGTCGCGCCCGGCCCGATCCTTGCGGCGCGCGCTGACGAAGACGTTGATCATGAACACCAGCACCGACACGGCGATGAGGAACGCGCCCACGGTGGACATCAGGTTCCAGATTTCCCAGCCCTGCCCGGCCGCGTAGGTGTAGATGCGGCGCGGCATCCCCAGCATCCCGCTGATGTGCATGGGGAAGAAGGTCAGGTTGAAGCCGATGAACATCAGCCAGAAGTGCAGCCGGCCCCAGCCGCGCTGGAGCATCCAGCCGGTGATCTTGGGGATCCAGTAGTAGAAGGCGGCGAACATGGCAAAAACCGAGCCGCCAAAGAGCACGTAGTGCAGGTGGGCCACCACGAAGTAGGTGTCGTGCACCTGCCAGTTCACCGGCACCGCGGCCAGCATCACGCCGTTCAGCCCGCCGATGATGAACATGGAGATAAAGCCGATGGAGAACAGCATCGGCGCGCGCATGTCCAGCGCCCCGCCCCACAGCGTCCCAATCCAGTTGAAGATTTTCACGCCGGTGGGCACGGCGATGATCATGCTGGCGGCGGCGAAGAAAGTGTTCACCGCCAGGCTGGACCCCACCTGGAACATGTGGTGGGCCCAGACGCTGAAGCCCAGGATGGCGATGCCCACCGACGACCAGGCGATGAAGCTGTAGCCGAACAGGGGCTTGCGCGAGAACACCGGCAGGATTTCGGACACCGCGCCCATGCCGGGCAAGATCATGATGTACACCGCCGGGTGCGAGTAGAACCAGAACAAGTGCTGCCACAGCAGCGCGTCGCCGCCCTGCGAGGGGATGAAGAAACTGGTGCCAAAGTGCCGGTCGGCCAGCAGCAAGCTGATGGCGACGGTGAGCGACGGGGTGGCGAACAGCACCATCGCGGAAGTGACCAGCATGCTCCACACGAACATGGGCACTTCGGTGAGCTTCATGCCCTTGGCGCGCATGTTCAGGATGGTGACGATGAAGTTGATGGCGCCGATGAGCGACGAGCCGCCCAGCAGGTGCAGGCCCAGGATCCAGAAGTCAATGCCGCTATTGGGCGAGAAGATGCGGGTGGTCAGCGGCGGGTAGGAGGTCCAACCGGCGTCCGGGATTTGCGGCCGGCCATCGCCGCCCAGGAAGAACATCGAGGAGTACATCACCACGCCGCCGAAGAAGAGCAGCCAGAACGACAGCGCGTTCAGGCGCGGGAAGGCCATGTCGCGCGCGCCGATCATCAGCGGCACGAAGTAGTTGGCGAACCCGGCCCAGATGGGCACGATGACCAGGAAGATCATCGTGGTGCCGTGCAGGGTGAAGATTTCGTTGTAGAGCTGCGGGTCGAGCACCTTCAGGTTCGAGCTGGCGAGCTGCGTGCGCACCAGCAGCGCCTCTAGCCCGCCCACAATAAAGAAGAACATGTTCAGCACCAGGTACATGATG
>CAZCEC010000139.1:0-3350 GCA_964497615.1 uncultured Anaerolineales bacterium
ATCCGCCCATCTTACCTTGGGCCTGCCGAAACGAATTTAGATGCAATTGCCCTGACCCTTGACCCGACGCCCCCTTTCCCCCTATAATCCCCCCATACCCTAAGACGCCGGAGACATGCCGGACGGGTGCGCGCCTCTCAGAGAGCCGCTGATCGCTGCGAAGCGGCAGGCCCCCCGCCGGTTTCCACTCCTCGCGGAAGCGCTTTTTCTTCCGCCGTTGCCCGCCGATGAGGCGGGCCGCCCCGCCCCCGTTACTGGGCGCGAATGAGGCCGGTCACCGACCGGCAAAAGCAGGTGGCACCACGAGCGGCCCCTCGTCCTGCATCCAGGACTCGGGGTCGTTTTATTTTTGGAAGGCGCACATGACGTCCCTGACCGGCTTCCTTCTGATTGCCCTCGGCGTCGTCGGCTGCATGGTGCTCATCGTCGCCCTCATCCTCGTCGCCTGGGCCCTTGCCCAAAACCGCCGCCCGCCGTCTACCTAGCGGCCGTGTGGCCGCCATCCTGCCATCCGAACTCATCTCATCCGTTCCATCTGTTTCATCCGTTGACGAATCCCGCCGGATCCAACCGGCCCAGAGGACAACATGCTCGACATCAACCTGATCCGCAACGATCCCGACACCCTCAAGACCGCCCTCCGCCACCGCCAGATGCCCGACCTCGCCGCCGCGGTGGACGAAGCCCTGGCCCTCGACCTCCGCCGCCGCGAACTGCTCAAGGAGACCGAAACCTTAAAGGCCGACCGCAACGCCGCCAGCAAGGCCATCAGCCGCCTCAAGGACCCCGCCGAGCGCGAGGCCCGCATCGCCGAACAGAAGGGCCTGGGCGACCGCATCGCCGCCCTAGACGATCAACTCCGCGGCGTGGACGACCAGCTTCAGACCGCCCTCAGCGCCTTGCCCAACCTCCCCGACCCACGCACCCCCCTGGGCGAAACCGAGGACGACAACGTCCTGCTCCGCACCGTCGGCCAGCCGCGCCAGTTCGACTTTGATCCCCTCCCCCACTGGGACCTCGGCCCGCGCCTCGGCCTGATCGACTTCGAGCGCGGCGTCAAGCTCACCGGCTCGCGCTTCTACGTCCTCACCGGTGCCGGCGCCCGCCTCCAGCGCGCCCTCATCGCCTGGATGCTCGATCTCCACACCCGCGGCCAGGGCTACCAGGAGGTCTACACCCCCTTCATGGTCCGCTCAGACGTCCTCTACGCCGCCGGCCAGCTTCCCAAGTTCCGCGACAACCTCTACCACGACGCGGAAGAAGACCTGTGGCTGGTGCCCACCGCCGAGGTGCCCATCACCGGTCTGCACAAAGACGAGATCCTCGACCCCGGCGGCCTGCCCCGCCGCTACACCGGCTACACCCCCTGCTTCCGGCGCGAAAAGATCGCCGCCGGCCGCGACGTGCGCGGCATCAAGCGTGGCCATCAGTTCGATAAGGTGGAAATGTACATCTTCTGCCGGCCCGAGGACTCGGACGCCGAACTGGAGCTGATGCGCGAGCACGCCGAGGCCACCTGCGCCGGCCTGGGCCTCACCTACCGCGTCAAACAGCTCTGCACCGCCGACCTCGGCTTCAGCGCCCGCCTCACCTACGACCTGGAAGTCTGGGCGCCCGGCTGCAACGAGTGGCTGGAGGTCTCGTCGGTCTCGAACTGCGGCGACTTCCAGGCCCGCCGCGCCAACGCCAAGTTCCGCCGCGAGGCCGGCGCCCGCCCCGAGTTCGTCCACACCCTCAACGGCTCGGGCCTCGGCCTCCCGCGCACCCTCATCGCCGTCCTGGAGAACTACCAGCAGCCCGACGGCAGCGTCATCGTCCCCGACGTCCTCCGGCCCTGGATGGGCGGCCTCGACGTCATCCAGCCCGGCGCCGCATAGGCGCCCCGCCGCTGAACAACCGGGGACTCAGGGGACTCGTGGGCCTCAAGGGACTCAGACCTGTTCGCCATCATGCGGCGGATCTGAGTCCCCTGAGTCCCCCTGGCGAAGCATCCCCCGAGTCCCCAGGCCGTCACGCCCGTCCCCCGAGTCCCCTTTGCGAAGCATCCCCTCAGTCCCCAGTGCCCCATGCCTGTCGATGAACTGATCGTCGCGCTGATCACCCTCGCCGTCATGCTCATCGGCCTCGTCGGCGTCATCATCCCCGGCCTGCCGGATGTCCCCCTCATCTTTCTGGCCGCCGTGGTCTATGGCCTGCTCACCGGCTTCGATGGCTGGCTGGGCGCGGGCGTGCTCATCGTCATGGGCTTGCTCACTCTGGCCGGCATCGTCGTAGACTTGGTCCTGGGCCCGGTGGCCGCGCGGCGCGGCGGCGCGTCCTGGGCCGCCATCGCGCTCAGTGCCGGTCTCGGTTTGATTGGCTTCTTCGTGCTGCCCCCCTTCGGCGCGCTGCTCGGCGCCGCCCTGGGGTTGTTCCTCGTGGAATATCGCCGCCGCGGCCAGGATGCCCGTGCCGCCGCCCGCGCCGTCAAGGACTACGCCGTGGGCTTCGGCCTGTCCGTCGTCGTGCGCCTCGTGCTGGCCGTCCTCATGCTCATCGCCTGGGGCATCTGGGTCCTGCTTGGCCAATCCCCCCCATAGAGACGGCGCGGCCTGCCCCCTGCGTCCTCGCAGCGGGGGGTGCGTCATCGCGTCAGGGCACGAAGTACGTCATCCCCACCCCCAGCTTCTCCAGCCCCTCATCCGCATAATGCTGCACCAGCGCCGACTCATCCTCCAGCGCCCCCATCAGCGCCGGGATGGCCGCCGGGTCGGCAATGGCGGCCAGGGCGCGGGCCGCGTTCACCCGCACCCGCGCCTGCGCGTCGTGCCTCAGCGCGTGGATCAGCCCCGGCACCGCCGGCCGCCCAATCCGCATCAGCGCCTCGGTCGCCAGCCGCGCCAGGTATTCGCTTTCGTCGTTCAGGGCAAACAGTAATGGGGTCACCGCCTCCGGCGCCGCGCGCTGGCCCAGCGCATGCACCGCCGCGGCCCGCACACTCGCATCACGGTCGGCCGCCACATTCACCAGCGCCGCGGTCGCGGCTTCGCCGGGCAAGTGCCCCAGCGCCGCCACCGCCCACCAGCGCGCATCGGGATCATGCCCATGCAAGGCCTCCAGCAGCGCGGGCAGGTCCGCCTCGCTCACCTGCCCCACCACTGCCGCCGCCCGCTCATCGTCCCCCGAAAATAACTCCTCCAGCCAGTTCGCTGGCACCTACCTTTGCTCCCTGCCCCCTCTCATCCCCCGACCCGCACATCGGCCCGCCCCTCACGCCCCTTCCCTCTCCGGCCTTCGTTCCTCACGCCTTGTCCGCCTTCCGTCCCTTTCTCACCTCTCGCCTTCCACCCTCCGTCTTTCGTCTTCCGTCC
>CAZCEC010000139.1:3450-6247 GCA_964497615.1 uncultured Anaerolineales bacterium
CTTCCGTCCCTTTCTCACCTCTCGCCTTCCACCCTCCGTCTTTCGTCTTCCGTCCTTCGTCCCCTCCGTCCTTCGTCTTCGGTCGTCGGTCATCCGTCGTCGGTCGCCCCTTCATCCTTCATCCTTCATCCTTCGTTTCACTCTCCCGGCGGCGGCACCGGCAAATCCTCCGCCTTTGTCTCCATCCACTTCGTCCCCTCATCAATCAGCATCACCGGGATATCGTCGCGGATTGGGTACTTGCGCCCGCAGTCCTGGCAGATCAGCCACGTATCGCGGTGCAGCGTCAGCAGGCCGGGCTTTTCCCGCACGCAGTGCGGGCAACGCAGAATTTCCAGCAGATCAGGACTGACCATCATTTCTCTCCTTGAACGAGTGCCGATTCTACTCCATTCTCCATTTCAGCGTAGCCACAGCCTCGGCCACGCCCGCCGCGCCCGCCGCCAGGCTTTCTCGGCCGCGCCCAACTCCCCGGTCGAGATCGTGTGCGCACTGTAAGCCGCCCGTTCGTGCAGCGCCGTCACATGGTCCACCGCCTGCGCCACGGGCCGCCTTGCCTGCAGCGCACCCGCCTGCCCGGCCGCATACTCCCCCGGCGTCACGCCCGGCGTGGCGCGCAGTCCCGCCCGCCCCAGCGTCGCCCGCATCCGCCCATACAGCCGCAGCGCCCGCGCCCGCGGCGTCCTCGCCCTCGGCTGGCCTCGCCGCGCCAGCCACCAGGCTGCCGCCGCCCACAATGCCAGCACCAACCCTGCCGCCACCACCGCGCCCCAGGCTCGCCCCTCCACTGCCAATGGCTCCGGCGCTGCCGGCGGCGTCACCACCGCCGTCACCCCGGCCGCGTAATCGAACGTGGCCCGCGCCGCCGTCGGCTCAAACTCCACCCAGCCATACCCCGGAAAATACACCTCCACCCACGCGTGCGCCGCCGCGGCCGGCACCCGGTACGCCCCGCGCCCCGCGTCCCACTCGCCCGTCGCATACCCCGTCACCACCCGCGCCGCCACCCCCTGCGTCCTCAGCATCACCGCCATCGCCGAAGCGTAGTAGCTGCAAAACCCGCCCGGCGCCTCGAATAGGAAATAATCCACCGCGTCGCGCCCGGCCGGCGGCGGCGGCGCATCCAGCGTGTACCGGTAGTTCGCGCGCAGATGATCTTGCAGCCGCACCGCCCGGTCGTAAGCATTGTCCGCGCCCCGCATGATCTCCCTCGCCAGGTCGCGCACCCGGCCCGGAAGGCCCTCCGGCACTTGCAGATAGGCCATCGCCACTTCCGCCGGATACTCCATGGGCGCCGCCCGCAGTTCCGCCTGCGTCACGCGCGTCGCCCATGACAGCACGCTGTACGTGCTGGCCGGCCCATACACTCGCGCGCTGGCCTCGCCCGGCGCCGTCTCCACCCGCGCCCCCGTGCTGGCCGTCACCGGCTGGTTCACCGCGAACAACTCCTGCCCATGCCCCGCCACGATCTCAAAATCCTGCCGCAGCGCATACCGGCCAGGCGCGGGCGCGCCCGGCGCCTCACCCTGCGCCTCAAACACCGCCCTCACCGGCTCCCACCCGCTGCCGTTGTAAGTGGCAAAGAGACCCGAGCGCCAGTAGTGCTGAGGCGTCCTCGCATCGGGCACGTACTCGGGCACCACCGGCGGCGGATCGCTCACCCGCACCCACATCACCGTGGCCACGCTGCGCTCAATCGGAGTGCCGATGCGGCCCAGGTCCGGCGTGTTCGCCGTCAGCGCCGCCTCCCCGGCAGGCGGCGGCGCCACATCCGCGAAGAGCTGGCTGGCCGTATCTGTGGCGCCCTCCTGCAACGCCCGCACCAGTCCCCCCGTCAAGCGCCACCCCTCCGGCGTGGCCGCGAACGGCGCCGCCGCCGCCAGCAGCCCGGCCCCCAGCGCCAGCGTCAGCGCCGCGCCGCTCCAGTCCAGCCCCATCTCCGCCGGATAGTCGAGCCCGCGCCGCTCCCAATCCGCGTACAGCCGGACGGCGTTGGTCTGCACCATCAGCACCGCCGCCATCACCGCATACGCCCACCAGATCAGCCACCCCAGCCCGCCCAGATGCGTGTTCACCGCCAGCCCCAGCCCCAGCGGCAGCACCGCCGCCAGCGCCTGCCGCCGCCGCATCGTCCACCACGCCAGCCACACGCCGCCGCCCCACAGCGCCAGGCTCAATCCCCACACAAACAGCCCTGTGTCGTGCACCGCCTCGCCCGCCCGCACCGTCTCGCCCCAGCCCGCCACGCGCTGCGCCAGGGTCATCGCGCGCAAGTGCAGCGTCCACGCCCATTCGCCCGGCGCTGTACTCAGCGCCCCCCACACCGGCGGCAGCACCCGCCCCACCGCCTGTGCCGCGCCCGCCATCAGCATCACCGCGCTGTACCCCGCCGCCGTCAGCCCCGCCCACCGGCACCGTGCCAGCACCGCGCCCAGCAGCGGCAAGCCCGCCCACGGCGCATCCCCCGGCGCCCACCGCGCCTCCGCCACGCTCGCCGCCGCCAGGCCCGCCAGAGCCAGCAGCAGTCCCACCGGCGCCGCCTCGCGCCTCGCCACGCGCACCACGTACCGCATCACCCGCTCACCTACCCTGCCCACCTAACCCCTCCCACACATCGCGCTCATCACCCTCCCCCATTTCCTGTATTTCCCCTATTTCCCTTGAGTCCCCTGGGTCCCCACCCCTTATTCCCCTTATGCCCCTCATACCCCTCCCCCGAGTCCCCCGCCCCTTATTCCCCCTGTACCCCTCACACCCCTCCCCCGAGTCCCCCGCCCCTTATTCCCCTTATGCCCCT
>CAZCEC010000140.1:0-6215 GCA_964497615.1 uncultured Anaerolineales bacterium
GGGCGGGAGTGAGCGGCTTCGGCATCAGCGGTACCAACGCCCACGTGGTGCTGGAAGAGGCGCTTCCGGATGACGCGCCGCCCGCGACTGCGCTGCCATCGGACGAGCGGCCGCGCCACTTGCTGGCGTTATCGGCGCGCAGCCCCGAGGCGCTGTCGCGGATGGCGGGTCAATGGGCGCGCTTCCTGGCCGAGAATCCAGAACTGCCGCTGGCGGATGTGTGCTACACAGCCAATGTCTGGCGCACGCATTTTGACCACCGCCTCGCGCTTGCCGCTGATACGCTCGTTGAGGCGCGACAGAAACTAAGCGCCCTGGCTCAAGGCGAGGCCGCTGATGCGTGGCGTGGGCAGCCGCCGGGCGCCAGGGCGCCGCGCGTCGCCTTCCTGTTTGCCGGCCAGGGCGCCCAAGTCGCGGGCGTAGGGCGCCAACTCTACGCCACCCAGCCAGTCTTCCGCCGCGCGCTCGATCAATGTGCCCGCGCGCTCGCACCACTGCTCGATGTGCCGCTGTTGGACCTGTTGTATGGCGATGAGGCAGCAACGGCGCTGCTCGCGCAAACGCGCTATGCGCAGCCGGCGCTCTTTGCGGTCGAATGGGCGCTGGCCGAGTTGTGGGAGAGCTGGGGGGTGGCGCCAAGCGCCATGCTCGGCCATAGCCTGGGCGAATATGTGGCCGCGTGCCGAGCCGGGGTGTTCACACTGGAGGATGGCGTGCGGCTGGTCGTGGCGCGCGGCCAGCTTATGGAGACCACCGGCCCCGGCGCGATGCTGGCGGTGTTCGCCTCCGCTGAGCGGGCGGCCGAAGCATTCGCGCCACATGCGGGCCACGTCTCGATTGCCGCCGTCAACGGCCCTTC
This sequence comes from uncultured Anaerolineales bacterium, assembly GCA_964497615.1. Lineage (GTDB taxonomy): Bacteria > Chloroflexota > Anaerolineae > Anaerolineales > UBA6663 > CAZCEC01. The sequence goes on from CAZCEC010000140.1 coordinate 860, forward strand.
TGAAACGGTCATTGCCGGGCAGCCGGCTGCCGTCGAGGCTGTGCGCGAGGCCCTGCTGGCACAGGGTGTCTCAAGCCGGGCGCTCCCGGCAAACTATGCCTTCCACTCGCCGCTGCTGGACCCGGTGCTCGCGGCCTTGGGGGATGCCGCGGCCACTGTGGAATACCACGCACCTGAACTCACGGTGATTGCCAACCTAAGCGGGGCACCCGCGGCGGACGGCGACCTGACAACGGCCGCGTACTGGCGGCGGCAGGCGCGTGAGCCCGTGCTGTTCGGCCAAGGGCTCGCTGCGCTGCGCGAGGCGGGCTGCAATGCCTTTATCGAGATCGGACCGCAGTCCACGCTGCTGAGGCTGGGGCAGCGCCTCCCCGGCGCCGAGGACGCGCTCTGGCTGCCGACCCTGGAGCCGGGGCGCGACGACTGGTCGCAACTCCTGGAGAGCGTGGGCCGGCTGTACGCGGCCGGCCTCAATGTGGCTTGGCGGGCCTTCGACGAAGGCTATGCGCGCCGCCGGCGCGTGCTGCCCACTTATCCATTCCAGCGCCAACGCTATTGGTTCGAACAGAAGCCGGTCAGGGCAGCCGCGCCCCTGCCTGCCGCGCGCACATTGCTTGGCCGGCGGCTCAGTTCGCCCGCGATGAAAGACACGGTCTTCGAAGCGTTCATCAGCGCGGAGGCGCCCGTGCTGCTCGGGGATCACCGGATTGGGGCGACGGCCGTGATGCCGGGCGCTGGCTACGCCGTGATGATGCTGGCGGCGGCGCGGCAGGCGCTCCGCACCACCGAGATTGACCTGCATGAGATGGCATTCACCGAAGGGTTGTGGCTGCCTGAGGGCCAACCCCGCACCCTCCAGGTCGTCGTTTCTGCCGAGGGTCAAGGCTCCGCCGCAGTGCGGGTGTACAGCCGGACAGCAGAGGCGGATGAGGATGCCCCTTGGGTTTCTCACGCTCAGGCCACGGCCAGCCGGGCGAACAACGGTGACGCCTCTTCCGAAACGCTTGCGGTTGAGCCGATCATGGCGCGATGCGGGCAGACCGTGACGGGCGCCGACTTGTACGCGGCGGCGGCCGAGCGCGGGCTGAACTTTGGCCCGCAGTTTCGGTGGATCGAGGAGATCCGGCGCGGGGCCGGCGAAGCCATTGCCTCACTCCGGCCATCGCAGCCGGCGGATGTGATGGAGGACAGCCCAATCCATCCGGGCCTGGTGGATGCGGGCTTTCAGCTTCTGGCCGCCGCCGCGCCTCCGGGGCCGGAGCAGTCGGTTGCCGTTCCGATCGGCTTAGGCCGCCTGCGCTTGCACAACCAAGCCGACGAGCCACGCTGGGCATATGCCCGGCTGCGCGCGGCTGACTCAGCCGACCCGCGGCTGATCGTAGGTGACGTGCAGGTTTTCGGCGCGGCGGGCCTGGTGCTGTCGATGGAGGGCCTGCGCATCAGGCACCTGCCCCGCCGGGCCCTCATCACGGAGGACGTGCGGAGCGATTGGATCCATGAGTTGGCCTGGGCGCCTGCCGTTCGAACGGCTGCCCTCCCCGCAGACACGCAGCCCAGCGGCAACTGGTTGATCCTGGCCGACCGGCGCGGATGCGGCCCTGAACTGGCGCGCAGGTTGGAAGCGCTAGGCCAGCAGTGCGTTTTGATTTTTCCAGGCGATAGTGTTCAAAGGGATGGCGACCGGCGCTGGACGGCGGCGCCGGAGCGCCGTGAAGACTTCGACCAAGTGCTGCGGGCCGCGCTGCTGCCGGGAGGGCAGTGGCGCGGCGCCGTCTATCTGTGGGGCCTGGATGCGCCAGTCGCCGGGCCAGGTGATATTGCGACACAGCAATCGTTCATCGCTGCCGGCGCCCTGCACCTAGCGCAGGCGCTGGCCGCCGCCCAGGGGTCGCCGCGCCTGTGGCTGGTCACGGCGGGAGCGCAGGCGCTGGGAGCGGAGCCGGCCGACGATATTCCCCTGGCGGCGATGCTATGGGGGTTTGGCCGCACCCTGGCGATGGAACTGCCGGAACTGTGGGGCGGCCTGATCGACCTCGACCCAGGCGAACCAGACGCTCACGCGGGCGATTTGCTCAACGAACTATTGGGGCCGGATGCCGAACGCGAAGTGGCCCTCCGGCGCGGGCAGCGTTACGCCGCGCGCCTGGAGCGGCACGCGGGGACGAATGCGGGCGCGGGCAGCGCGCCATTGCAGCTGCGTGCCGATGGCGCTTACCTGATCACCGGCGGGCTGGGCGGCCTGGGGCTGAAGCTGGCCCGCCGGCTGGCGGAGCGGGGCGCGCGCCACTTGGTGTTGGTTGGCCGCCATGAACCCAGCGAGGCAGCCCGCGCCGCTGTTGAAGCCATCGAGGCGCTGGGCGCGGAGGTGCTGGTGCTGCCGGCCGATGTCGCGCGGGAGGGCGAGGTGGCTGCCGCCCTGGACCGCATCGCTCAATCACTGCCGCCCCTGCGGGGTGTGTTCCACGCTGCGGGCGTGCTGGATGATGGGGTGATCCACAAGCAGACCTGGCGCCGGGTGGAGGCCGTCCTGCAGCCCAAGGCAGCGGGCGCGTGGAACCTGCACACCCTCACTCGCCACCTGCCGCTGGACTACTTTGTGTTGTTCTCGTCAGCGGCGGCGGTGCTGGGGTCGCCGGGCCAGGCGGGCTACGCTGCCGCGAATGCCTTCCTGGATGCCCTGGCGGTGCGGCGGCGGATGCTGGGGTTGCCGGCCCTGAGCGTTAACTGGGGACCCTGGAGCGGCGATGGCATGGCGGGCCAGGCCGACCCCGCCCGCCGCTGGGCGGCCGTCGGGCTGTCGCCCATCGAGCCGGACCGGGGTCTGGATATACTCGAGTACCTGATGCAGCGTCCCGAGGCAGGCCAGGTGAGCATACTGCCGGTCGACTGGCCGCAGTTCGCCCAGCAGTTCCCTAACGGCCTCCCGCCCCTGCTGGCCGGACTGGCGCAGCAGGCTGGGCCGGCGGTAACGAGCCGCGAGGCCGGCGAGCAGCGCGCTTTTGTCAACAGCCTGCTGGCGGCGACCACTGACCGGCGCATAGAGATGCTGTCTGCTCACGTGCGCGAGCAGGTGCTGGCCGTGCTCAAGATGCCGCCCGCGGCTGGTCTCGATCTGAACCAAGGATTGTTCGAACTCGGCATGGATTCGTTGACGGCGCTGGAAGTGCGCAGCCAATTGCAGCAGAGCCTGGGCCTGGCGCTGCCGGCCACAGTGCTCTTTGAGCACAGCACCATCCTGGCGCTGGCGCGCTTCCTCAACGATACGCTGGCCCCCGCCGTCCCTGAGGCGGCTTCGGCCATCGCCGCGGACGACGCGGACCCCGAGTTGGCCCGGCTGTTGGCGGAGGTCGAATCTCTCTCGGAGGGTGAGGCGGACCAGGCGCTCAACGCACTGGCCGGCAAGCCATCCAATGACGGGCCTTCCGCATGAGTGATCTTTCCGCTCGCATCGCAAGTCTCTCGCCCAAGAAGCGCGCCCTGCTGGAGCTGCGCCGGCAGGGCGCGGCCAGCGAGACACACGCTGAGCCAATCGCTATTGTTGGGATTGGCTGCCGCTTTCCGGGCGGGGCCGATGGTCCAGCCGCCTATTGGAAGCTCCTGAGCGACGGGGTGGACGCGGTGAGTGAGGTGCCGCCCGACCGCTGGGACATTGACGCCTTCTACGATCCCAATCCCGAGGCGCCGGGGAAGATGTACACGCGCTGGGGCGGTTTCATTCGTGACGTTGATCTGTTCGAGCCGCAGTTCTTTGGCATCGCGCCGCGCGAGGCCGCCGCCATGGACCCGCAGCAGCGCTTGCTGCTGGAAGTGGCCTGGCAGGCGCTCGAACACGCCGGGCTGCCGCCCGACCGCTTGGTTGGCTCCAGGACGGGCGTATTCGTCGGGATGATGACGAACGACTACGCGCAACTCAACATGCATGGGTACGATCCCACGCGGGTGGACATCTACAGCGGGATGGGGGTGGACGCGAGCTTTGCTGCCGGCCGCCTGTCCTATGTGCTTGGCTTGCAGGGGCCCAGCATGGTGATAGAGACCGCCTGCTCGTCGGCGCTAGTGGGGGTGCACCTGGCCTGCCAGAGTCTGCGGGCGGGCGAGTGCGATCTGGCCCTGGCCGGCGGCGTCAACTTGATCCTGTCGCCCGAGGCCACGATCTACTCCTGCCGCATCCGCTCGATGGCGGCGGACGGCCGCTGCAAGACGTTTGATGCGCGGGCAGATGGCTACGTGCGCGGCGAGGGCTGCGGGGTGGTGGTGCTCAAGCGCCTCAGCGAGGCGGCCCGCGACGGCGACCACATCTGGGCCATCGTGCGGGGCTCGGCCATCAACCACGACGGCAAGAGCGGCGGGCTGACGGTGCCCAATGCCGCAGCGCAGCGGGCGGTGCTGCGCGCGGCGGTTCGCAGCGCGGGCGTCTCTCCGGCGTCGATTAGCTATGTCGAGGCGCACGGCACCGGCACCCCGTTGGGCGATCCAATCGAAATTCGGTCTCTGTGGACGGTGATGGGGGAGGGGCGGCCCTCCACGCAGCCGCTGATGGTGGGCTCCGCGAAGACCAACCTGGGCCACCTGGAGGCAGCGGCTGGGATCGCCGGGCTGATCAAGACCGTGCTCGCCTTGCACCACCAAACTATTCCGCCGCACTTGCACCTCCAGGCGCGCAACCCGTACATCGCCTGGGACGCGATGTCCATTGCCATACCCACCACGCCAGTCCCCTGGCAGGCCGCCAATGGTCCGCGGCTGGCCGGCGTGAGTTCGTTTGGGCTGAGCGGGATGAACGCCCACATTGTGCTGGAGGAGGCGCCGCCGCAAGCGGGTGACGCAGCGCCGGCACATGATACTGATGAAGCGTGCCTGTTGGCACTCTCGGCCCGAACCCCGGACGCCTTGCGAGCGCTGGCCGGGCGCTACGCCGAACTGCTGGCGGGGACCGACGCGCCCCCGCTGGCGGACGTGGCCGCCGCCGCCGGGGCCGGCCGCAGCCACTTTGCCCAGCGCGCCGCCATCGTGAGCGCCAGCACACCCGACGCACTGGCAGCGCTGTACGCCCTGGCCAATGGGCAGACGCATCCCGCGCTGGCGACGGGGACCGTGCCGGTGGGCGCACCCGCGCCGCGGGTGGCGTTCGTGTGCGCCGGGCAGGGCGGGCAGTGGCCGGGCATGGTCGCGGCGCTGCGGGCCGACCCGGTCGCAGCGGCGGCGCTGGACCAGGTGGCGGCGGCCGCCCCGCCGGACCTGGGGTGGTCCCTGGGGGACGCACTGGCGGATGCGAGCGCGGGGTGGCAGGAACGGATCGAGCAGCTCCAGCCGGTGCTGTTCGCGGTGCAGGTGGCGCTGGCGGCGCGGCTGAAGG
>CAZCEC010000141.1:0-6197 GCA_964497615.1 uncultured Anaerolineales bacterium
CGCCATCTGCTGGCTCTCGCGCATGGAGGTGCCCAGCGCGCCGGCCGCGGCCATCAGCGTGCCGTAGAGCAAGTAACCGAGCACAAAGTACACCGCGCCCAGCACAAACAGCATCGGGTTGAGGGCCACGACGATGCCGGCCGCCACGGCGCCCAGCCCGCCGCTGAGCAGCACGCCCGACAGCGCCCAGATGAGCACCTGGGTGAGCCCCAGCGCGCCCAGCCCCAGCACCTTGCCGGCCAGCAGATGGGTGGCCGGAACGGACGACAGCACCACTTCGATGACGCGCGTCTCCTTCTCCTCGCTGACGCTGCGGAGGAGGTAGGACGAGGCGGTGAAGATGGAGATGACCAGGAAGATGGACAGCACGTAGGGGATGATGAGGCCGGCGATGAGCGAGCCGATGTTCTGGCCGCCGGTGGGCTGCCCCTGGTCGCTGAGGGTGACGGGGGTGAGGGAGAGCGGGTCGGCGGCGCGTTCCAGGGTGGCGTCGTCCACCTGCCCGGCCAGCAGGCCGGTGACCAGCAGGCGGCTCAGGGCGCCCTCGTCCACGGCATCCACGGTGTCCATCAGCCCGCCAATCGCGTAGCCGGTGACCTCGCCGGTGGCAAGATAGTCGGCGGGGATGACGGCATAGCCGCCGATCTCCTCGGCCAGCAGGGCGGCGCGGGCGGAATCCCCATTGGCATAGACCACGAAGTCATCGGCGAACCCTGGCGGGAGGGGGGTGAACAGGCCGCTCTCATCCACCAGGCCGGCGGGCAGGGTGGCGCGGTTGAACTGGCGCTCAAAGAAATCCGCGGCCTGGCCGGAAAACAGACCCACGACCACCAGGCCGATGACGCCCAAGGCCGGGATGAGCAGGGTGAAGAAGATGAAGCCGGGCCGCAGGGCGTTGACGGCGAACTCGTGCCAGGCGATGGTGAGGACGGTGCGGCGGGTGTTCATGGGCGGGGGTCGCCTTTTACGACGGTCACAAAGATTTCGTCCAGGGTGGCGGTGGCGCGCTCGAAGCTATCGAGCGACAGTCCACGGTCAAAGATCTTGCGCAGGAGGTCGCGCGGCTGGGCGCCGGGGTCGAGCGTGACGCGCTGGCGGCCGTCGGTGCGCGAGACGTGCGCCACGCCCGGCCAGCCCTCCACCGGCAGGGGCGGGCTGATCTCGATGGCGTTGGGCGAGAACTGCTGTTTGATGTCGGTCAGGCGGCCGTTGAGCACGGCGCGGCCATGGTGGATGAGGGCGATGCGTTCGCACAGCATCTCCACCAGGCTCATCTCGTGGGCGGAGAGCACGATGGTCTTGCCCTGGCCGCGCAGTTCGCGAATCAGGCCGCGCACCATCTCGGTGTTCACCGGGTCCAGCCCCTGGAACGGCTCGTCGAGGATGACCAGCTCCGGGTCGTGGATGACGCTGGCGGCAAGCTGGACCTTCTGCTGCATGCCGCGCGAGAGCTCCTCCACCTTGCGCTTGCCCCACTCGGCCAGCTCCACGCGCTCCAGCAACTGCGCGGCGCGGCGGGCGGCGCTGGCGCGGTCCATGCCCTTAAGCTGGCCCAGGTAGATCAGGCAGTCGGTGACCTTGAGGGTGCGGTACAGGCCGCGCTCTTCGGGCAGGTAGCCCACGCGGCGGCGGGCGGCGCCGGGCGGGCCGCCGAGCACACGCACCTCGCCGTTGTCGGCCTTGAAGATGTCCATCAGGATGCGGATGGTGGTGGTCTTGCCGGCGCCGTTGGGGCCCAGCAGGCCGAAGATTTCGCCGCGCTCGACCTGGAAGGAGAGGTCGTCCACGGCGACGACGCTGGCGTAGGCTTTGCGGAGGTGTTGGACGAAGAGGGCGGGTTCGGGCATGGGGGAATCTCCTGGGGGTAGGGTAACACAAAATGGAAGGATGAAGGTGGGGATGAACCCCAGGCGGGGACGGCGATGACGGTGGACATCTATAATGAGGGGCATGAGCGAGGGGCGATTGGTTGCAGGATGGTGAATTTAGCTGCGGTTCGGCATGCCCGGCGCCGCGCGGCGGTATCGGCGGGCGTGGAACCAGTCGAGCGGCCGACATGCCTGGCGCCGCCCGGCGGTATCGGCGGGCGTGGAACCAGTCGAGCGGCCGACATGCCTGGCGCCGCGCGGCGGTATCGGCGGGCGTGGAACCAGTCGAGCGGCCGACATGCCTGGCGCCGCCCGGAGCTGAAGGCTCCGGGCTAGTATCGACGCCCGATCAATCGGGCTTAGGAGCTGGTAAGCCAAGTTGTGAAAATGGCACGGACGAGTTTCCGGAGCGAGCAGCAGGTGGGGTGGCATCTAGCGTGAGAATTCACGTACGCACAGCGCTACGCGGACCACACCCGCCCGCACGAGTTGGACGCGCGGCAAGCATGCTATTGGCGCTGGCGCTGCTGGGCGCGGGCTGCGGGCGCGGGACGGCGACGCGGCGCAGGGCGGTTGAAACCGCGGCAACAATGGCCCAAAGCCCGCCTGCGCGGGCTACAGCGGCAGTGCGGCGGCGAAGGTGGGTCGCCATCGCCGCTGCATTGGCGTTATTGGCCGCGGGCTGCGGGCGCGGGACGGCGACGCAGGCGGCGGCGGTGACGGTGACGGCGTCAGCGGCGGACAGCGAAGAAGTGCCGGCCACGCTGACGCTGGCGCCGGTGCTGGGCACCGAGCCCCCTACCCTGACGGCCACCTCGCCGGGGCCGCCCACGCCCACGCAGACGCGGGTGGTGACGGCGACGTGGACGCCCGCGATCCGGTGGGTGACGGCGACCCTCGCGCCGACGACGACGGCGGCGCTGACAGCGACGGCAACAGCCACGGCCACGGCGACGCTGACGGGCACGCTGACGGTTACGGGGACGGCGGTGGTGACGGGCACGGCCACGCCCGCGTCGCTGCTGGCCGTCATCGCGCCGGGGAATGTGGTGAGCCTGACGGTGGTCGCGAGGGCGGGGCCAGGGGTGAGCGTAACGGAGACGGCGGACATTACGGTCACGAGGACGGTGACGGCGGGCGCGGCGCTGACGCCGACGCCTACGGCGACGATGACGGCGGGCGCAACCTTAACGCCAACGGCCACGCCCACGCCCACGCCGGCCGGCCTCGCGGCGCGGATTGACGACGCGGCCTGGGCGGCGGATGGGCGGCAAGTTGCCATCGCAGGCGGGTTTGGCGTGTGGGTGTACGACGCGGCGGGCGGCGCGGTGGCGGACCCGCCGCGGCGGGCGATTGACCCGGAGAGTTGGGCGACGTGCGCGGCCATCAGCCCGGACGGGGCGCAGGTGGCGGTGGGCGCGGTGGACGGCCTGGTGTGGGTCTACGACCTGGCGACGGGTGACCTGCGCGTGGTGCTGGCGGGGAAGACTGGGCGCGTGGAGGCGGTGCGGTGGTTGAGCGTGCCCCGGACGGCGCGGCCCAGCGGGGCGGTGCTGGCCTCGCTCAACGGCGGCACGGTGCCTTTATGGGATGTGGCCGAGCAGGCGCACCTGGGCAGCCTGCCGCCCGCTCCGGGGGCGATGCTGGCGGTGGTCGGCGGGGACGCGCCGCTGGTGGCGGTGGGGGCGGGGGCGACGGTGCGGGTGTGGGACGTGCTGGAACTGCTGGGGGCGGAGGACCCGGGGGCGGTGCCGCCCTGGCGCGTGATGGAGCAGCCGGCGCCCGTGACGGGCCTGGCCCTGAGCGCCGATGGGCGGCGGCTGGCGGTGGGCAACACCGGCGGGACCATCGTGCTGTGGAACGTGGTGACGGCGCAGAGAGCGTTGACCCTGGTGCGGCTGAACGCGCCCGCCGAGCGGCTGGCGTTCTCGCCCGATGGATTACTGCTGGCCTCGGCGCACACGGACCGGCAGGCGCGGCTGTGGGCGGCGAGCAACGGCGCGCTGCTGCGGACGCTAGACGCGCACGCGGACCGGATCACGGCGCTGGCCTTTGCGCCGGACGGGCGGGCCCTGCTGACGGCGGGGTGGGAAGGGATCGTGAGGGTGTGGGGCGTCAGGGGCGAGGGAGAGGCGAGGGAGTGAGGGGACTCGGGGGAGGGGTGAGGAGATGGTAGACTTCCAGCAGATTCTGAGCTTTGCGCTAACCCTTATCTTCTGTCTCATACCTTATATTGCCTTTGTGCTCTACAGCGCCCGCAAAGGAATGGCAGCTAGACAAGATTTGGCGCGACGCATTCGGGAGGCCCGCAAGAGTGGCAAGCTCGATCAACTGGCAAACCCGCGCAACTCATTCATCACCCAGCTTCTGGCGTTGGGAGCCCTTATCGTACTCGCAGCACTTGTAGCGGGCATGTTGCTAGTGACAGTGTGGCCGACCCTCGTCACGCCAACTACTGTTGGCATTGTATTGGTAGTTTTGCTTGGCACAGGCATTGCCATTGGCGTCGCTCTCTATCGAACAATGACACGTATGCTGTAAACAGCAGGGTCATTCAAAGATGATTGAGTCAAGCGACCTTCGACAACGCGGCGGCGAGGGTGCCGCGATGAGTGCGCAACGAGGTGCTTCGCGCGCGTGATAGGTTGGAGGCTCGGGTTGTTGGCGTTCGCGCTCAGCACGACAGCGGTGGCGGCGAGGGGGCAGCGACGGCGCTGCGAGGCGGGTCAACGAGGTGCTTCGCGCGCATGAAAGGTTGGAAGGCCGGCTTGTTGTCGTTCGCGCTCAGCACGACAGCAGGGAGGCCGAGGATAGTGCGAGGAGTGCGCAACGAGGTGCTTCGCGCGCGGGCGAGGTGGGAGGCCCGGCTTGTTGTCGTTCGCGCTCAGCACGACAAACACAGGTGCCAGCCCTTGAGGCCCCTGAGTCCCTTGAGTCCCCCGGCGCAGTGCCCCTTATGCCCCTTATGCCCCTTATGCCCCTTACTCCCCTCAGGCCCCTGCCTTTACGGCCTCTCGATCTCCCCGCCCTTGTAGACCCACAAGTCGAATAGCTCGTCTAGCTCGCAGGCGCAGGCGGCTTCGGCGGAGGCGTGGAAGCCAGCGGTGGTGGCGAAGTCGTAGCGATACTCGGCGAAGTAGGCGCGCAGGAACTTGAAGAAAGTCTCGTCGCCCAACTCGCGGCGCAGGGCGTCGAAGAAGAGCGGGCCTTTGCCATAGACGATGGGGTAGTAGTCGTCGCCGGGGTAGGCATCAATCGGCCAGCCGATGGGTGCGGTGGGGTCCTGCGTGAAATTGAGATACTGCCAGAAGCCGTCCAGCGCCTGGGCGGCGGCGGCGGGGCCGCGGGTGTACTCCTCGTACAGCACCTCGGTGTAGGAGGCGGCGGATTCGTCCAGCCACGGCTCCAGCAGTTGATCGTCGCCGATGAGGCTGTAGAACCACATATGTCCCACCTCGTGAGCGATAACGATCTCGTAGTCGTACTCCGGGCCGATGACGCCAATCAGGATCAGGCCGGGATACTCGATGCCGCCGAACGCGCCGGGGGCGTCCACGATGTCCAGCTCGGTGAAGGGATAGGGGCCGACGCTGGCCTGGAGGTTCTCCACCTGGGCGGCGGTCTGGTCGAGCATGGTCTCCGCTTCGGCGCGGTGCTCGGGCAGGACGAACACGTTGAGGTGCACGCCATCGGCATCGCGCTGATAGACCTCCAGGTCGCCCACCACCAGGGCCAGGTCGCGCATGGGGCCGGTGAGCACGGTCAGCGTCTGCGTCAGGGCGGTGGAATTGAAATCGATGACTTCGCCGGAGGCGGCCACCTGCAAGCCGGCCGGGGAGGTGACGCGATAGGCGTAGAAGGCGCTGTCGGAGTTGGTGGTGTCGCCGCCAGTGGGCGGGGGCGCGGCCTGCCACTCGCCGTCCACGAGGCGCGGAATGAGGGGATAGAAGCTGGGGGCGATGAGCACGCCGTTGGTCATGCCGAAGCGCGCGCCGTCTTCGAGTCCAAGCTGGGCGCGGGTGGTGAAGGCAGCTTCCAGTTCGATGGTCTCGCCGGGCTGGAGGGGGTCGGCCAGGGGCAGGCGCGCGGCGAGGTCGCGGTGCTCCATCTGCGGCTCCACGGGCTGGCCGGCGACCGTGACGGAGTCGAGGGTCATGCGGCCCAGGTATTGGTACGGCTCGTTGGGCCACAGCATGAGCACCAGGTCGTCCAGCGCGAAGGATTCGCGGTTGGTGTAGCGGATGAGGGCGCGGCCGGTGAGGGTGGCGCTGCCGTTGGCGTTGAAGCTCACGGCCACGTCGAGCACGTAGCGCGTGGCGCCGGGCAGCA
>CAZCEC010000142.1:0-1410 GCA_964497615.1 uncultured Anaerolineales bacterium
GTGGGGGTCGGCGTGACTGTGGGTGTCTCCGTGGGGGTGGCGGTGGGGGTGGCGGTGGGCAGGGTGCCGGTGACGGTGGGCCCCTCGGTGGGGGTGGCCGTGGGAGTAGGCGTGGCGATGTCGATCACCACTTCGATGGGGCTGGGCAGCACGTTCTCGGCGCGCAGACGGTCGGAAAGGAGCAGGACCTGGGGCTCGACCTGGTAGGTGCCGGGGCCGAGGCCTTGCAGATCGAGGATGACGCGCACGTCCTGGAGGGTCAGGTTATCGAGCACCGGCAGCGGGCCGAGGAGGAGGACATCCACCGCGGCGGGGGAGGGCAAGGCGCCGAGGCCGGGCGCCAGGCCGCGGATCTCGAGGTCGCGCTGGACGGTGAGGCTGTACTCGATGGCCTCGACGTTGACTTCGACCAGGACGCTCTCGGCGCCTTCGACGCCTTCGGGGAGCTGAAGGGCGACGCGCTGGACGATATCCTGGTTGGCGCCGGTGATGTCGAGGGGCAGGGTCTCGACAAAACCCGGGAGTTGGTCCACCAGATCGGGATCAGAGGAGGACAGGGTAATGATCTGCGGCGCGACGCTGATGCTGGTGACCTGGTAGCCGGAGGCGACCTGGCCGGTGATGATGGCGCGGACGACGACGTCGCGGAAGCCCTGCTTCTGTGTGACGGGGACGACTACCTGGGCGGTGTTGGGCGTGAGGGAGACGCGGCTGACGACCAGTCCGTTGCTATCGACCGGGAGCACGGAGAGGACGTTGTCGTAGTCTTCGCGCAGGCCCTCGATGCTGTAGCGGACGACGCAGGCGGCCACGCGGTCGCCGGAGGTGGAAGGCGCCTCCAGCAGGACGGCGGCGGGCGTGACGACGGGGTCGTCGGCTTCGTAGCCGACGGCGGGCGCGCCGGTCTGGGAGACCTCGATGGGACATTGGCGGGAAGTGCGGCCTTCGAGGTTGATGGTGATGAACTCCGGCTCGATGCGGGTGATGCGCGTGACGCGGGTATCCACCCCGTCCATCTGGACTTCAACCTTGACCTGATGGTCGCCGGGTTCGAGGCCGGCCAGGTTGGCGGTCACGCGGAACTGGTCGCGGGTGAGGTTATCCAGGGTGAGGCGCGGGGCTTGGAGGGTGATGGTGACGTCGGTGGGACCCTGGGTAGTCAGGATCATGTTGTCGGGGATGTTGATCAACTGGACTGGCAGGGCCTGGTCGAAGGCGCGCTCCTCCAGGGGGTTCTCTTCGTCCAGCGCGATGATCCAAACCAGGGCGGCCAGGACGAGGGCCAGGAGGAAGGTGCCAAGGTTGTTCCAGAGACGGCGGACCACGGCGGCTCAGTCTCCGGTAGGGCGCGGGGCGTCGTCGGGACGGGCGGGCGGGGCGGGGCGGGTGAAGAAACGGCGCAGGCCGCGC
>CAZCEC010000142.1:1420-6022 GCA_964497615.1 uncultured Anaerolineales bacterium
GGACGGGCGGCCCCGGGGCGCTCGGGGGGGGGGGGGGGCGGGGGGGTGGGGGGGGCGGGGGGGGGGGGGGGGGGCGGGTGAAGAAACGGCGCAGGCCGCGCATGACGCCGCCGGTGCCGCGCGGGCGATAGAAGGCGGACAGGATGTGCTGGAGGCGGGCCGCATCCAGGCGCTGGATCATGCGGCCGTTGTGGGCGACGGAAATGGCGCCGGTCTCTTCAGAGACGACGATGGCGACGGCATCGCTGACTTCGGTGACGCCCAGGGCGGCGCGGTGGCGCAGGCCCATCTGGCGGTCGGGCACGTTCTCATCGGCGGTGAGGGGCATGATGCAGGCGGCGGCGACAACGCGCGCGCCCTTGAGGATGACGGCGCCGTCGTGGAGGGGGGTGTTGGGATAGAAGATCTGGACGAGCAATTCGACGGTCAGGTCGGCGTCGAGGGGGATGCCGGTATCGGCATAGTTTTTGAGGCCGACCTGACGCTCGATGACGATCAGGCCGCCATGGCGGCGCTCGGAGAGGCGCACGGCGGTGCTGGTGAGGGCCTGGATGATGGGCTGAAAGTCGGCCTCGCGGGACTGGAAGTTGATGCCGGCGCCAGCGCGCCCGAGGCGCTCCAGGGCGCGGCGGATTTCGGGCGCGAAGATGACGGGGATGGAGATGATGAGGGCCGGAAGGGTGTTACGTAGGAGCCACGAAAAAGCGCGCAGCTCGAGGACGGAGGTGAGCAGGACGGTGGCCAGGGCGAGGAAGATGATGCCGCGCAGCAGGACGACGGCCTGCGTGCCGCGGACCAGCGCCAGCAATCCGAAGATGACCAGCGCCACCAGCAGAATATCGAGAACGCTCAGCCAGTCGAGGCGGGAGAAGAAGAAGGCGACTTCTTCGAGGAACTCATCCATGCAGCTCTTGCAGCAGTTGCTCGTACGGCTGCGCGTCCTCGGGCCCCAGGCTAAGGATGGTGCGCACAGTCTCCGCGGCCTGGGTGGTGAGGCCGGCCTGGAGCTGCATTTCGCCGAGCTTGTCATACTCTGCCAGGGCTTCGGCGCGGCGGCCCGTGTCCTGGTACAGGCGGGCCAGGCGGGCGACCAGGCCGCTCTCCTGCGGGTGAGTCTCGACGAGCTCGGCCAGCAGGTCAATGGCCTGGTTGGTCTGGCGCGCGGCGAGCAGTTGGCGCAGGTAGCTGTCGGCCTCGGCGAGGGCGGGCTTGGGCTGGCCCAGGCGGAAGAGCAGGTCGATGAGGGTGGCGCGGGCCGTGCTGTCGTCGGGGGCCAGGTTCTTGATCTGCTCGTAAACGTGCTGGGCCTCGCGCCAATTGAGGCGCTGGAGATCAATGTCGCCCATCTTGTGCAGCAAGGTCACGCTCCACTGATCGGCCAGGTGGTGCTGCTGGGCGAGCATCAGGGCATCGGCGTAGGTGGTGCGGGCCTGTTCGAGATCGGCCAAGCGATAGTAGGTTTCGCCCAGGTCCACAAACTGCTGCATGGCGAGGTCGATCTTGTTCTGGGCGACGAGCAGTTCGATGAGCCAGCCGCGCATGGACACGTCCAGCGGGCTGAGGCGCAGGGCTTGCTGGAGGACGCGGGTGGCGCGGGCCAATTCGCCGCGCACACGGTAGGTCTCGGCCACGGCGGCATACTTGTCGATGGCGGCCTGGGTGCGCTGCTCGGCGGTGAGGATTTCGGCGATGCGGAGGTGGATGGGCAGATGGGTGGGCGCGCGGCCGAGGGCGAAGTAGGCCTCTTCCAGGGCAGTGTCCCACAGGCGGCGGCTCATGTAAGTCTCGATGAGGCGCAGGCTTTCGACGGCTTCGCCAGCGCCGGGGATGGCCAACAGGTCGGCCAAGGGCGCGGCCTGCCCATCGAGGGCGGCGGCATCGAGCTGCCGGCGGGCCTGCTCGACGCGGGAGAGCCAGCCGGCACCGGTGAGAAAGGCGTTGAGGCTGGCGGCCAGGGGGGCGATTTCGGCGGCGGGGGATTGCTTGAGCTGTTCGGCTAGGCTCTCGTAGGCCTCGGCTAAGGCGTCGTGGCGCTCCGGCGGCAGCAGGCGCTGATCGAGGGTGCGCAAGGCGTCCAGCAGATGGGCGACAGCGGGCTGGAGCTCGCCCAGTTGTTGTTCGGCCTGGGCCAGCCCGTAGAGCGCGCCCAGGCCGACCTCGTCGTGGTTGAGGGCGGCCTGGAAATGGCGGACGGCCTCGGCGGGCTGCTGCTGGTCCAGGTAGAGGCTGCCCAGGACGAAGCTGACGACGGGGCTGTCGAGGCCGGCGTTCAGGGCGCTCTGGTAATGGCGGATGGCATCGGCGCTGTCGCCGGCGGTGTGGCTGCTGATGGCCTGGCCTAAGTGCCGGGAGGCCAGTGCCCGGCGGGCGCGGTCGCCGCTGAGCTTGCCGGTGGCGCGGGTGAGAACATCGAGGCCGCCGGCCTTTTTGGCTAGCTCCGTGTCTTCTTCAAAGAGCAATTCGGCCAGGCGGCCGAGGGCGTGTTCCTGGGCATCGGCCAGGGGCGACTCGTGGTGATCGGCGCCATTGGGGCCGGCGGGCGGGACGAAGTCGAGTTCGTCGAGGCCGGCCAGGGCGTCGGCGCCGATGGGCCGGGCGGGGGCGGCGCCAGCAGGGCGTTCGGGCAGGGGCAGGGGTACGCCGCGGCGGAGCTTATCCAGGGCATGGCGGGCTTCGGCGGACTGCGGGTCGAGCTGAAGGGCGCGGTTGACGGCGGCGAGGGCCTTGTCGTTGTCGCGGGCGCGCTGAAAGATGCGGGCGACTTCGACGTATTCGCGCACGGCCTCGCGGGTGTGGCCGGTGCGCTCCGAGGCCAGGGCCAGGCGCGAGTGGGCGGAGAGGTTGTCGGGGGTGAGGCGGACGACGCGCTGCCAGTTGGCGATGGCCTTGGGCACATCACGGCGGCGCAGGTGGATCTCGGCGACGGCCAGATAAGTGAGGGCGGCGTCGTTCAGGCGGCCCTGGCGCTCGAAGATTTCGCCACACTTTTCAGGCGCGACCGGGTCGCCGGGGTTGAGGGTGGCGGCGCGCTGGTATTCGCGCAGGGCGGCGTCGAGCTGGTCGGACTGGAGCAGGGCGAAGCCGAGGCTGGCGAGGGCGTTGGGCTCGTCGGGGAATTCCTGCAGGGCCTGGCGATAGTGTGTGATGGCGCGGTCCCACTGCTGGTCCCAGGCGGCGGAGTGGCCCTGACGCATGGCTTGATCGAAGAGGTCGCGCTGACCGGTCATGCTGAAAGTATAGCATGGAGAAGGATGAAGGATGAAGTATGAAGGGTGAAGGAGGCGGGCCGATGGACGAACGACGAAGGACGGCCGACGACTGAAGGCAGGCTACGACTGAAGGCAAGCGACGGACGACGGACGGCCGAAGGCGGGTACCGGGGGAAGCAGGCGAGAAGGCGGGAGGCGGGGGCTGTTAGTCGTCGGGGGTTTTGAGGTATTGGTCGAAGAAGGCGATGGTGCGGGTCATGGCGGCGGAGAAGAAGCCGGAGAGGTTATGGTTGTCGCCTTCGTATTCGTAGAGCTGGACGGCGCCGCCGACGGCGAGGATGTCTTCGGCGAGGAGCTGGGAGAGGATGAGGGGGACGCTCTCATCGGCGGTGCCGTGATGTAGCTGGATGGGGCCGCCCAGGTCGGCGACGTAGGTGTTGGAGGAGATGGCGGCCCAGAAGTCGGGGTTCTCTTCGGGGGAGCCATACACACTGGCCCAGCCCCAGCGCCAACTGCGGCCGGTGGGGGTGGCGAGCGGGTCGGGGGTGGGGGTGGGGCGGCCGGGGCGCCAATGGCTGATGAGGTCGGGATAGGAGCCGACGACGCCGGCCCAGATGACGCCGGCCTTGATGGCGGGGTCCACGACCATGGCGCGCAGGGTGAGGTAGCCGCCCATGGAGTGGCCCCACATGCCGATCTGATCGGGGTTGACCTGGGGGTGGGCGCGGAGGGAGGCGGCGGCGTTGAGGACGTCCACGGTGTAGCCAGGGTGGGAGTAGGCGCCGGTGGCTTCGCCCTCGGACTGGTCGTGGCCGCGATAGTCAATGCGGAAGACGACGTAGCCGGCGCGGGCGAGCCAATCCACGTAAGCGAGGTAGCGCTCGGTGGTGCGGTAGACGTCGGGCGGGATGTAGCCGTGGTTGAAGACGAGGCCGGGGTAGCCGCCGTCCGGCGGGGCGGCGAAGGGGATGGTAAGGAGGGCGTAGATCTTGAGGCCCTCGGAGAGGTAGTAGACGCGGTAGCGATTGTAGTTGGCGCCGGGCTCAAGCTCGGACTCGACGACGATCTCGCTGCCGGGGTAGCTGCCCTGGCGGAGGGCGGCGATGGTCATGGGGTGGAGGGTGGGGGTCGGTGTGGAAGTAGGGACGTGGGTAGGTGTGTAGGTGACAGAGGGTGTGGCAGTGGGCTGCTGGGCGATTTGGGTGGCCGGGACGAAGGCGGTGACGGTGGGGGGGAGAGGGGTGCCGGCGCCACGGCAGGCGGTGAGGAAGGCAAAGAAAGTGAAAAAGAAAAGGACAAGGAGGGGGCGGCGGGAGGCGGGCATCACTCTAATCCTGTGGGTAGTAGGTATTAGGCGGAAGTACGCGGCAGGAGGGGGGTTACATTTCGGGAG
>CAZCEC010000143.1:0-5754 GCA_964497615.1 uncultured Anaerolineales bacterium
AGCGCCCTCAGCGCCGCCGGGCTCCGCGCCGACAGCGTCAGCAGTTGCGGGCCCGCAGTTGTCTCGCCGCTCGTAGTGGGCAGGGCCGGCGCTTCTTCCACGATCAAGTGCGCATTGGTGCCGCTCATCCCAAACGCGCTCACCCCCGCCCGCCGCGCCTGTCCGTCCGCCGCCCAGGGTTCAAGCGCCGTTGGGATCACGAACGGTGTCCGGTCCAATGTGATCCGCGGATTCAGACGCCGGAAGTGCAGGTGCGGCGGGATAGAGCCAGCCCTAAGAATGAGAATGGACTTGATTAGGCCGGCGATGCCAGCCGCCGCTTCCAGGTGGCCCAAGTTGGTCTTCACCGACCCCAGCCAGCACCGCCCCCCCTCCGCCCGCGCCTGCCCGTACACCGCCGTCAAAGCCGCCACTTCGATCGGATCGCCCAGCGCCGTGCCCGTCCCGTGCGCTTCGATGTAACCTACGCTCTCCGGCCCCACCTGCGCCTGCCGCAGCGCCGCCCGCAGCACCGCCTGCTGCGCGAGCACATTCGGCGCGGTCAAATCCGTGGAGCGCCCATCCTGGTTCACCGCCGACCCGCGCACCACCGCCCAGATAACATCCCCATCGCGCTGCGCATCCGACAGCCGTTTGAGTACCACCACCCCGCAGCCCTCGCCGCGCACGAACCCATCCGCCCGCGCGTCGAACGTCTTGCACCGCCCATCCGCCGCCATCGCCAGCAGCCGCGACGTCATGATCATCGACGCTGGCGACAGGATGACATTCACGCCGCCGGCCAGCGCCAGGTCGCACTCCTGGCTGCGCAGGGCCTGGCAGGCCAGGTGCACCGCCACCAGCGACGATGAGCACAACGTGTCCACAACCAGGCTGGGGCCGTGCAGGTCCAGCAGATGCGAGAGCCGCCCCGCCGCAATGCCGAGTGAATTGCCCAGCGCCACGTGCGCGTCCGCGTTCGCGCCGCCCAGCCGCTGGGCATAGTCGTTGTTGTACAGGCCGACAAATACGCCTGCGCGCGAACCCGCCAGCCGGTCCGGCGGCAGATTGGCGCTTTCGAGCGCCTCCCAGGCCACCTCCAGCAGCAGCCGCTGCTGCGGGTCCATCCGGGCGGCTTCGCGCGGCGAGAGCCCAAAGAACTCAGCGTCAAACTCGTCCACCCGGTCGAGAAAGCCCCCCCACCGCGTTGCCATCTTGCCAATGACGCTCGGATCAGGATCGTAGTAGGCGTCAATATCCCAGCGGTCAGGCGGCACTTCCCGCACTGCGTCCACCCCATCCCTCAGCAAGCGCCAAAACGCCGCCGGGCTGTCCGCCCCGCCCGGAAACCGGCACCCTACCCCCACCACCGCAATTGGCTCGGTGCGCGCCTGCTCGGCTGCGTCGAGCTTCGCTTGCAGGTCCCGCACGGCGAGCAGCGCTCGCTTGACGGGGGACAGGTCTTCAGCCAACTCAGGGCGGTGCGTCATTGGGCTTCACCATTGCGCCCGTCGGCCAGGCGCTCAAGCGCTTCCAGCAGCGCCGTCTCCGCCTCATCCTCCGACAGATCGGCGACGGCGGCGCGAGCCTCGGCCCGTTGCACGTCGGATTGCGCTTGCGGCCTACTGGAGGCGGTCTCTTGTTCAACCGGGAGCGCCAGGGCTTCCGCCAGGAAGGCGGCCAGTGCCGCAATCGTCGGATACGTCCACACCAGCGCCGCCGACAAAGTCAGACCCAGGCTGCGCTCCAGCCGATTGCGGATTTCGAGGCCCATGAGCGAGTCCAGCCCCAGGCTGCCCAGGGGAGTCGCGGGGTCAATGGCGTTCGGGTCCAGGCGCATCACCTGCCCCACCTGCTCGCGCACATGGCCGGTCAGCAACGCCTGCCGCTGGCCCGCTTCGGCGTCCCGTAGGGCCTCCAACAACCGCGCCTCATCCGGCGCGGCTGCCGGCTCGCCTTGCGATTCGCGCCTCAACTCAGACAGCAGCGGCGCGTCGGCGGCAGCCAGATGAAATTCGCGCCACTGGCGCAGGTTCAATGGGATGGCGGCGATCTGCGGTTCGGTCTGCCCCAACAATTGCGCCAATGCGTCCAATCCTTGCGCCTCCGTCAGGCTGCCAATGCCCTGGAGCGCCAGCCGCTGCCCGCGGTTGGACTGGGCGGCGGCCAGCCCCACCTCCGCCCACGGCCCCCAGTTGATGCTCAACGCCGGCAGCCCTTGCGCGCGCCGATAGTGCGCCAGTGCGTCCAGGAACGCGTTCGCCGCGGCATAGTTGGCCTGCCCCGGCGAGCCCAGCACCGCCGCCGCCGACGAGAACAGCACAAAACAATCGAGCGGCCGGTCGCGCAGCGCCTCGTGTAGATGCCAGGCGCCATCCACCTTCGGCGCCATCACCGCCCGCATGCGCGCCGATGTGAGCTGGGTGATCACCCCGTCGTCCAGGATGCCAGCGGCATGCAGCACGCCGCATATGGGCGGCAGCGTCTGGTCGATCTGCTCAAGGAGCCGGAGCACGTCTTCCCGCCGCGCGACATCCGCCTGGAAGGTGACAACTGTTGCACCCAGGCCGCGCAATTCGGCCAGGGTGGATTCAGCCGCCTCGGTTGGCTCACGGCGCCCCGCAAGCGCCAGGTAACGCGCGCCCTGCGCAACGAGCCAGCGGGCCACAGCCAGGCCAATCCCGCCCAGCCCGCCCGTCAGAAGGTAGGCGCCATCAGACCGGATGGCGGGTATGGCGGCCTCCAGCGCGGCGCGCGTCAGGCGCGGCACATAGGCTCTGCCCGATCGCCAGGCAATGGCGTCCTCGATCCCATCCGCCTGGCACAGCGCGCTCAGCGCCGCACCCGCGTCATCGGCGGCGTCGGGATCGAGATCAACCAGCGTGCAACCCAGGGTCGGATGTTCGAGGGCGACCGTCCGGCCAAAGCCCCACAGCAGCGCCTGCGCCGGGTGCACAGCCTGCTGCCCGGCCAGCACCCGCTGCGCGCCGCGCGTCACCAGCCACAGCCGGGGCGCATTGCGCCAGCCGGCCTGGGCCAGCGCCTGCACCAGATGCAGTGCCCCGGCGCATGTTTGGTCACCGTCGGCGGTTGGCTCGGTGGCGCCGTCCAATCCCCATAGATATACGATGCCACGGACCGGAGGCCGGTCGGTACTGGCGTCGCGCAGCAAACGCTTGAATGCCGCGGGGTCTTCCGCGTGCAACTGGTAGACCCCCTGCTCCATCTGCCGGTAGACCTCGCCCGGCAGCGCCATGATGCAGCGCTGCCCGCCACCCTCCAGCCGCGCGCGCAGGGCCGCGCCATGCCCAGCCCGGTCGGCAAAGATGATCCAGGTGCCCACCTCGGTGGCTTGAGCGCTGGGCAGGGAAGGCGCTTCAATCCACCTCACTAGATAGAAAAGGCGCTCAAGCTGACTGCCCCTTCCCGGCCGCCGGATCGCCACACGCCGAGCGCGCAACCCCTGGACCAGGATGATCGGCTGGCCCTGCGCGTCGTAAAGCGTCAGGTCGCCTTCCACCTCCTGCGCATCGGGCGAGGCGACCCGGCGAATATGGACCCAACGCCCGTCGGCCGGACGGCCAACGAGCCGCAGGCTGCCCAGCCCAACCGGAAGATATGGTGCAGCGGCCTCTGAGCCCGCGCGCACTGTCGCGCCAAGAATCTGAAAGCAGGCATCCAACAGCGCCGGGGCAATCACGTGCGCCTCGTCGGGCGAGATCGTGGCCGTCTCCAATCTCGCCAAGGCCTCCTCCTGGCCATGCCGCACCTCAGCCACGCCGCGAAAGCGCGGGCCATACTCCAGCCCGTTGCCGGCGAGGGCAGCGTAAAGGTCAGCGCCCGTCATCAAGCTTGGGCAGCGGCTCCGGATGTCATCCAGCAACGCCGCGGCCTGATCGAGGTCCGGCGAAGACCCGTGGGCCTGGCGCAGCACGCCGCTCGCGTGCAGCGTCCATTGGGCGGGTTCAGCTTTTGCCGCTTCGGCATTCACCGCCCGGCTGTAGATGCGCACCGTGGCCGAGCCTTGCCCGTCGGGTTGTGCCACCACCTGCACCCGCCGTGCGCCGTCACTGGCGAGGGCCAGCATCTGCTCAAAGCGCACGTTCTCCAGCCGGTGCGGCCCGGCGGTCAACACTTCGCGCGCGGCGGCCAGCATGGTATCCACATACGCTGTGCCAGGCAGCACCACGGTCCCGTCGAGTTGGTGCTGTGCCAGGTCATTGTACGTGGTCGCGTCGATATCCTGCTGCCAGATGCGCAGGTCGATGAGTGCTGAGAGCTCCACTCCCTGCCCCAAGGCCGGCGGCATCGCGCGGCCACTGGCAGCCCCGCGTGGACGCTGGGACGCGGCCTCGCGCGGCGCCAGATCGAGCCAGAAGCGTTCGCGCTGGAAGGGGTAGGTGGGCAGGGCCGTGGCGGCCGCGCGTTGGGAAGCAAGCTGCGTCCAGGCCACCGCCGCGCCCGCGCAGTACAGCGCGCCCATTGTCGTCAACAGTGATTCTCCGGCCGCATGATCGCGCCGCAAGGTGGGCACGACCGCGCCGCTCACCCCCACCGCCCGGAGCCCGTCCGCGAGCGCGCTGACATGCGTCGGATGCGGGCTAAGCTCCACAAAGTGGGTGTACCCGTCGGCTGCCAGGGCCTGCACCGCCGGCCACAACTGCACCGGCGCCCGCAAGTTGCGCGCCCAGTAGCCCGCGTCCAGCGCGGCGCCGTCCATTAGCTTGCCCGTCGCGGTCGAGTAGAAGGGCAACCCGCCCGTCTGCGGACGAACGTCCGCGAGGTCCGCCTGTACTGCCGGCAGCAGCGGGTCGAGCTGCGCGCTATGCGCGGCGACGTCCACCGCCAGCATCCGGGCAAAGGTTCCTTCGGCCTGCATAGCGGCCACCAAGGCTTGCAGCGCCTCCGCGCGGCCCGACAACACCACGCTGCGCGGCCCGTTGATGCCGGCGATGGTGACGTTTCTATCATGACCATTCAGCGCTGCCTGCGCGGCTTCGGGCGGCAACTCCACCACAGCCATGCTTCCCTCGCCGCGCCGCTGCGCCAGCGCCCGGCTGCGGGCGCAGATCACGCGCATCGCCTCCGGCAGCGTCAGCGCCCCCGCCAGGTAGGCCGCGGCCACCTCGCCGAAGCTGTGACCAACCAGCGCCGCCGGCAGGATGCCCCAGGCCTGCAAGCGGGCCGCCAGGGCGATTTGCAGCGCGAAGAGAATAGGTTGGAGCTGCTCGATGCGTTCCAGCCACGGCGCTGCCGGGTCCGCTAACACGTCGAGCAGTGACCAGCCCAGCCCGGGCGGCGCGGCCTGTGCCGCCTGCCGCAAGGTGGCGGCCGCAATCGGGTCATCGGCGAGCGCCTGCGCCATCCCCGCCCACTGTCCGCCTTGCCCGGCGCACACAAACACCACGCGCGGGGCGGGCTGCCCAGCGGGAATCTGCCCGGTCTGAAGCGCCGGATGCGCCCGTCCTGCGGCCAGAGCGCCAAGGGCAGCCTGTGCCTCAGCGGTGTTGGCCCCCACGATTGCGGCGCGGTGGGAGAAGTGGCTGCGGCCAGCTCCCGCCGCGGCTGCCACCGCCGCCAAGAACTGCTCACCCGCATCGGTCAGCGCAGCGGCGTACCGCCGCGCCAGTGACCGGAGCGCTTCCGCCGTGCGGGCCGACAGCGGCAGCAAATAAGGCCCGCCTGCTGGCTGATTGAGCATGGCGCCGGGCAAAGGTTCCTCCAGCACCACGTGGGCGTTGGTACCGCTGATGCCGAAGCCGCTCACTCCCGCCC
>CAZCEC010000144.1:0-5648 GCA_964497615.1 uncultured Anaerolineales bacterium
AGTTGGCCGAGCAGATACTGGATGGCGTGAAAGACCGGCGAGGCGTGCGGCTTGATGGAGACCCGGTCGCCCGGCTCCAGGAAGTGAAAGTACAGCGCGGTAAGAATGGAGACGGTGGACGCAGACGACGCCTGATGTCCCCCCACCTTGCTGCCGTCGGCGCTGGGGCGCACGTGGTTGGCGTGGTGGATGATGTTGGTCGCCAGCCACAAGACGCGGCGCTGAATCTCGTTCAGGCTGCGCAGGTCTTCTGGGGGCAGCGGCTGATTGGCGGATGCGGATGTGGCCGTCGTGCGGCGGGTTCGAGTCGTCATTGGCTCGGGTTGTGTCAGGGTTCAGGCTGGGCCGGTATTGTAACGCAGGGCGGCGCGCGTTCGGTCCAAGGTCTGCATGAGGGCGCGGATGTACCCAAAGCAATAGGCGAAGCCGACATGTTGCGGAGCCTCGCCCGCGATCTGCGGCACGTGGTCGGGCATCACCATGTATGGGTAATCTAGCTCGTGCAGCAGGCGCAGCACCCGCGGCATGTCCACGTCGCCTTCGTCCGGGAACACCTCCACGAAGTCGAGGAAGCCGCCTTGGATATTGCGGAAGTGGATGTTGAACAGCTTGCCGCGCTCGCCGAAGTAGCGCACGATGTCGTCAATCTCTTCGCCCGGCCGCTCCAGCATCTCCGCCACGGTGCCAATGCAGAAGTTCAATCCGTGATATGGGCTGGCATGCAGCTCCACAAAGCGCTTGAGCCCGTCCACCGTACCCAGCGGGCGGGCCACACCCATATGCGTACGTTCGCCAATGCCGGGGTCCTCCGGGTGGCAGGCCAGCCGCACGCCGTTCGCTTCGGCCACGGGAACCACCCTCGCCAGAAAGTAATCAATGCGCTCCCAGATATTATCCGCGCTCAGGGGGCCGTGCGCGGCCGTCGCCCGCATCCCCGGCGCGTAGTGGCTAAGGGGCGGGATCTCGTCCACGCCCGGCGCCGCCAACTGCTCGTATTCAAAGGATGATAGGATCGCGCCGCCGCGCCCCAGCCGGTCGGGCGTGCGGAAGTGGCCCAGGATGGCGGTGTTGTACTTGGCGAGGAAGATGCTGGCCTCGGCCAGGGATTGGATCAAACCGCAAATCTGGTCCAACTCGCGGTCGCGCTCGGCAGGCGGGCCGAGGAAGACGTGCGGGGCCTCATTGAGCGGCGCCGCAGCCGAACCGAGGGGCAGGGCGATCATGTCGAGCGACACGCCGCATTCGGCCAGCCGGTCCTTGAACTCGCGCAGGCTGGCGGCCGTCCATGTGCGCCAATCGCCGGGCGGGTTGGCGCAGACGTGCGTGACGCCAAGTTGGGCCAGGGCCTGGTATTGGGACCAGGCTTCGCCGTTGATGTGCTGGGTTCCGAGGAGCATGGGTGAGTCTCTTCTACTCCGCTGAGCGCATGGCCCGCCACACCTTTTCCGGCGTCAGGGGCATGTCAATATTCCGCACGCCGAGCGGCCGCAGCGCATCCACCACCGCGTTCACGATGGCGGGCGTGGAGCCGATGGTGGCCGCCTCGCCGATGCCCTTGACGCCCAGCGGGTTGGTGGGCGAGGGAGTGACGGTCTGGTCCACAGTGAAGGTGGGCAGGCGGCTGGCGCGCGGCAAAGCATACTCCATCAAGGTGCCCGTCACCGCCTGGCCGTTCTCGTCATAGGCGATCTCTTCCCAAAGCGCCTGGGCCATGCCCTGGGCCAGCCCGCCGTGCACCTGGCCCTCCACCAGCATCGGGCTGATGCGCGGGCCGCAGTCATCTACGGAGAAGAAGTCGCGCACGCGCACCGCGCCGGTGTCGCGGTCCACCTCCACCACGGCCACATGCGCGCCGAACGGACAGGTGGCCTCACCGATGTGAAAGAAGTTGGTGGCTTCCAGGCCGGTTTCCATCCCATCCGGCAGGTCGTCGGTATAGGCGCGCTTGGCAATCTGCGCGAAGGTGACGCCGCGGCTGGGCACGCCCTTCACCTGGTAGCGGCCATCGTTTAGTTCGATGTCCTCGGGCGCGGCCTCCAGCAGGTGCGCGGCGATGCGCACGGCCTTGGCCTTGACGGTGTCCAGGGTGCGCAGGAGGGCCGAGCCGCCAACAGCCATGCTGCGGCTGCCCATGGTGCCCTGGCCCATCGGCGTTTGCGCCGTGTCGCCGTGCCGCACGACAATGTGCTCGAAGGGCACGCCCAACTGGTCGGCCACCATCTGCGCAAAGGTGGTGTGCGTGCCCTGCCCGTGCGGCGAAACACCTGTGGTCACCGACACGGTGCCCGATGGCTCGGCCCGCACGGTAGTGCCATCATAGCCAAAGGCGCACATCTCCACATAGGTCGCCAGCCCGATGCCCAGCAGGGGCAGGGCGGGATCGCTCAGCCGCCGCTGCTGCTCGGCGCGCAGTTCGCTATAGCCGGAGACCTCCAGGGCGCGCGTGAGGGCCTTATCATACTCGCCGCTGTCGTAGTCGAAGTCGGTGGCGGTCTTGTAGGGGAAAGCTTCCGGTGGGATGAAGTTGCGCCGCCGCGCCTCGGCCGGGTCCAGCCCCAACTCGGCGGCCACGGCGTCCATCAGCCGCTCGATGTAGTAGGCGGCCTCTGGGCGGCCCGCGCCGCGATAGGCGGCGATGGGCGTGGTGTTGGTGAAGACCGAGGTATTGACGATATCCACGCTGGGGATGTGATAGACGCCCACGGCCATCAGCCCGGTAAGGTTTGCCAGGAAGGTGGAGCGGGGGTAGGCGCCCACGTCCTGGAGCACGCGCACGCGCAAGCCTGTCACTTTGCCGTCGGCCTGCACCGCGGCTTCGATCTCGGCGGATTGGCCGCGCCCGTGGGTGGTGGCCAGCATATGCTCGCTGCGGCCCTCTGCCCAGCGCACGGGCTTATTCAGCCGCCGGGCCAGGGCGCCCAGCACCACGTCCTCCGGGAACAGGCCGATCTTGACTCCAAAACCGCCGCCGACCTCGGGCGCGATGACGCGCACGCTGTTCTCCGGCAGGCGCAGCGCCTTGGCCAGTTCGGTGCGCAGGCCATGCGCCGATTGCGTGCTGGTCCAATAGACCAGGCCGCCGGTCAGCGGGTCGGGCGCGGCCAGGCCGGCGCGCGGCTCCATGGGCACGCCCGCCAGGCGCTGGTTGACCAGGCTGAGCTTCACGGTGCGATGAGCGGCGGCAAAGGCGGCGTCTGCATCGCCGTTGCGGCGGGTCCAGGTGCGGGCCACGTTGCTGGGCAGGCTGTCGTATAGGCGCGGCGCGCCCTCGGCCAGCGCGGCCGCCACCGTGGCCACGACGGGCAGCGGCTCCCAATCCACGCTGATGGCCTGGGCGGCATCTGCGGCGAGGACAGCGGATTGGGCCACCACCACGGCGACCGCCTCGCCCGCATAGCGCACCACGTCAACCGACAGCGGATAGTTGGTGCGCGCTGTTCCGCCGCCGCCCAGGGTGCCTTCCACCGCCTCGTCGGCCTCGTCCTCGTCCAGCTTCTCGCCCGACGAGTCCATCGGCATCGAGGTGTAGTCGCCGCGCAGGTCCGGCCCGGTGAAGACGGCCACGACGCCGGGCAGGGCTAGCGCGGCGGCTGTGTCGATGGCCTTGATTTTGGCGTGGGCGTAAGGGCTGCGCACAAAGGCCGCGTGCAGCATGCCCGGCAGCGCGAGGTCGCCGGTGTACTGCGCCGCGCCGGTGATCAGGCGCGGGTCTTCTTTGCGGCGCACGCGGGCGCCCATCAGGTTGGAGAAGGCCAAGGTTAGCTCCTTTGAAATGGCCGGCGCCGGCTGCGGCAGAGTGCCGCCGGCTCAGGCCAGTGTAGTTTGGTCTGGGAGAGAGTCAAACTGACTCAGGACCTGCGCCGGTGTGGCCGTGCCGGTGGTGCCCAATTGCTGCACCGTGACCGAGGCGACCAGGTTGCCCACCAGCCCGGCCTCGGGCAGGGTGGCGCCCGCGCACAGCGCCGCAACCAGCCCGGCCATGGCGCTGTCGCCCGCGCCGACCGGGTCTATCGGCCCTGTAGCGGCCACGGTGGGGATGTGCTCGCGCCCGTGCGATTCGCACAGCAGCATGCCATGCGGCCCCAGGGTGACGAACACCGGCCGTCCGGTGCGCGCGGCCAGTGCCATTCCACATGCCTCCACGGCGGTCAGGTCGTCCGGTTCGGCATAGTCGGCGATGGCGCGCACGGCCTCGCGGGCGTTGGGTTTCAGGATGACGTTCTCGAACCGGCCGATGTTCTCGCGCGAGTCGGCAGCAAAGACAATGTCCGGGTGGCGCGCGGCAAGGGCCGAGAGCGCCTCCCGCACCCGGTCGGTGACAACGCCGCAATTTGGCTCGCTCACCTGGTCGGCGAGGATGACGCCCTGGGCGCGCGGCAATGCGGTATCGAGGCGCGCCAGCAGGGCGGTCTCCACCGCGGCGGCCTGCGGGACGCGGTTCTTGGTGTCGAGCCGGTTAAGCTCGTGCAGAGATCCGTCGGCCTCCCGCATCATTGGTTTGAGGTACACCGGTGTGGCGCGGTCACGCGCATCCAGCAGGAGGCTGGTATCCACGCCCAGCCGCCCGAGAGCGCGCTTGAGCTCAAACCCAGCCCCATCGTCGCCCAGCACGCCCAGCGCCAGGACGTTGACGCCTAGCGCGCGCAGGTTGGCGGCCACCGTGCCGGCCGCGCCGGGCAGGTTCCTGATCTCGACGACCTGGTACGCGTCCAGCCCGGTTTCCAATGAAGGCTCGGACAAGCGCCGGTCCAGGATCAAGTATTGGTCGAGGAAGAAGTCGCCGGCGATGAGGACGGTGGTCTGAGAGAAGCGGGCGAGCAGGGCTTCGAGGTAGGGTCGGTCCATGGGCTAATCGCAGTGCACCGGCGAGGCGCTCATTGAGATGTTTCGCGCGCAACGCGGGTGGAAGGTCGGAGAGGCTCGGGTCGCGCTCAACATGACAAGGACATCAAGGATGGGCGAGGGCAACGGCGATTATTCTTTGAGCAGGGCGATGACGCGATGGTAGAAGGCCGCAAAGGTCTTGTCGTACTCGCCGCGGATGTAATGGCTCTCGCCGCCGTCGGCGACGGTGCGGACCAGGATGGTTTTGAGCGGGCGAAAGTAGTAGCGGCCCTCGCTCTTGGGCGGTTCGTGGCTCACGTCCGAGCCGAGGTCGTGCAGGTCGAAGACGGCCGTGGTGAACTTCGACACGGTGCGCCCCTCTTGATGGGCCACGTTGCGCACCATCGACAGCGCTTTTAGATACACCTCCGGGCCCATCACCGCCGATGACACGCTCAGCAACACGCCGCCTTCCAGCCGCTTGAGGCTCTCGGCGAAGACCAGGAAGTCGGTGTACGAGGCCTGGCCCAGCGCTGCGCCGTCGCAGTTGGGATGCTCGTGGATGATGTCGTAACCCAGTCCGACGTGAACGGTGACGGGCACGCGCAGCCGGTAGGCGGCGGCCAGGATGCTGGTGTCGCGATAGGGCATCTGGCTCTCGGCGATGTGGCGGCCGACGGCCTCGCCAAAGCCCAGCCCCTCCCGGACTCCCTCGGCCACGATGTCGTTGAGGCGGCCGGTCTCGGTCCACAGGCCAAACTGCCCCTCGTGGATGTAGCGGGCGACGCTTTCGGTCGTCGCGCCGATGAGGGCCAGCTCATAGT
>CAZCEC010000145.1:0-5424 GCA_964497615.1 uncultured Anaerolineales bacterium
TTTCAGCGCGAGCGCTACTGGATTGACGCGGCCAGCCCGGCGGCGCGGGACGAGGACGGCCGGCTGCCGGCGGGCACCCACCCATTGCTGGGCGCGCCTCAGCCGCTTGCTCCAGCCAGCGGAACGAAGGTGTGGTCGCGCCGCTTGGGGCGCGCGAGCCTGCCCTATTTGAAAGACCATCAGGTGGATGGTCTGACGGTGCTGCCGGGCGCGGCCTACATTGAATTGCTGCTGGCGGCCGGCGGCGTGCCTGAGGCCGGCGCCATGCTCACGGGAGTCGCGTTCACCCAAATGCTGGCGCTGCCACAAGCGGGCTTGCGCGAGATGCAGACGGTGCTCAAGCAGGGACGTGGAGAAGCCGCAGTCGAAGTATGGAGCCGGCCCCTGGATGCGAGCGACGCGTGGGTGCGCCATGCCAGCGGCGGCATGCGGCCGCTGGAGGCCGCGGCAGAGGCGCCGGAGCCACTCGCGGCGATTCGGGCTCGGTGCGCGGAGGAGATGGGCGCGGCGGACTACTACGAGCAACTGGCGCAGCAAGGGCTGAGCTATGGCCAGTCCTTCCGCCTCATCGCGGGATTGTGGCGGCGCGCGGGCGAGGCCCTGGCACGGCTGGAAATGCCAGCCGAAGTCGCCGCCGAACAGCCCCACTATCGCCTGCATCCGGCTGTGCTCGATGCGTGTTTCCAACTCCTGGGTGCGGCGCAAACGGGCGCAAATGACACTTCGCTGGCCGCGGCTGGGCCGATCCTGCCGGTGGGCATGGAGCTACTGCGCTGCAAGGGGGCCATCGAGGGCGAACTGTGGGCACACTGCCAGCTCTCCGCGTCCGAAGAGCCGGGGATTTTGAAGGCCGACTTCTTCCTGCGAGATGGCGGCGGCCGGGTGATCGTGGAGGTGCGCGGCTTGCGGGCGAAGTGGCTGGCGCTGGACGATGGCCGAAGGCGGCACGCCGAATCTGACGACTGGCTTTATCAGGTCGAGTGGCAGCCGCAAACGAGTGCCCAGGCTGATGGCGATCACACCGGCGGGAATGGCGCCGGCCCCGGCCCGTGGGTGATCTTCGCCGATGGCGGCGGGCTGGGGCAGCGGGTCGCCGAGATGCTGAGCGAGGGGGGCGCGGGGTGCGGCATCGTGGTGGTGGGCAGCGGCTATGCCCGGCTTGGGCGAGGCCGATACCAACTCGACCCGCGCGAGCCGGAAGCCTATCGCCGCGTGCTGAAGGATTTGCGTGAGGATGGACTGGCGCCGTGCCGTGGAATGGTCTACCTCTGGGGACTGGACCTAGCGCTGCCTGAAAGGCCGATCGACGAGCCGCCGCCGGGTTACGACAGCGTGGTGTCGATTGTGCAGGCGCTGGCCAAGGCTGGGTGGCGCGATGCGCCGCGGCTGTGGCTGGCGACACGCGGGGCCCAGGCCATCGCGCCGGGTGATGTGCCGACAGTCGTCCAGGCGCCGCTGTGGGGTTTGGCCCGCACCATTGCCCTCGAACATGCTGAGCTGGCCTGCACGGCTGTTGATCTTGATCCAGCAGTTGGAATGGAAGAAGCAGCCGGGCAATTGAGTCGGGCCATCCGGCAGGGCGGCCCGGAGACTCAGATCGCGCTGCGGAACGGCCAGACGTTTGCGGCGCGGCTGGTGCGCTGGCGCGAGGGGCCGCCGGCCGTCGCTCCGAAGGCAACCCAAATGGCCGGCGAACGCCACTTCGGCCTTGCGATGCATCAGATGGGTGTACTCGACCATTTGCGCTGGCGCGCCTTCACGCCCGCGCCGCCCGGGCCCGGCCAGGTCACGATTCAGGTCGAGGCGGCGGGCCTGAATTTCCTGGATGTGCTG
The DNA here is from genome assembly GCA_964497615.1 of uncultured Anaerolineales bacterium. GTDB lineage: Bacteria > Chloroflexota > Anaerolineae > Anaerolineales > UBA6663 > CAZCEC01. The sequence continues at coordinate 1,834 of CAZCEC010000145.1, forward strand.
TCTGCGCTCGGCGCTCGCCCGGATCGAAGCGGCGGGCCGGTGCAGCTTGGGGCGGAATGCGCGGGCTATGTTGTCGCCGTCGGGGAGGGCGTCACGGATCTGCATCCTGGCGACCGCGTGGCAGCGATTGCGGCGCCCAGCTTCGGCACGGTCGTGAACGCTTCGGCCAGACTTGCAGTGCGGGTGCCAGACGGGCTGAGCGTGGAGCAGGCCGCGGCGCTGCCCATCGCCTTCGTCACCGCCTACTACGCGCTGCGCAAGGTGGCGCGGCTGGGCGCGGGTGAGCGAGTGCTGATCCATGCGGCGGCCGGCGGCACCGGGCTGGCTGCGGCGGCGGTGGCCCGGTGGATAGGCGCGGAGGTGTGGGCCACGGCGGGCAGCCCGGAGAAGCGGCAGTTCCTCCGTGACGCGGGAATTGAGCACGTCTACGACTCGCGCTCGACGGCGTTTGCGGGCGAAGTGCTGGCTGCCACCGGCGGGCGCGGTGTGGATGTCGTGCTCAACTCGCTCAGCGGCGAGGGGCTGGCGAAAGGGCTGGAGGCGCTGGCCCCGCACGGCCGGTTCCTGGACATCAGCAAGAAGGATATTTACCAAGAGACGGGGATCAGCCTGGCGCCGTTCCGGCGCAACCTAAGCTATACCGCGATTGATCTGGCGCGCATGGTTGACGAACAGCCGGAGCTGGTGCGCGATGTGCTGGATGAGGTGCTGCGGCTCGTCGCTGCCAGGCAGTTGGCGCCCTTGCCGGTGACGGTCTTCCTTGCCGCTGAGGTCGTCGATGCGTTTCGGCTCATGGCCCAGGCGCAGCACATTGGCAAGATCGTCATTTCGTTCGGGCAAGCTGCGCAGACTCCCATCCTGCCCGCGCCCGGCGAGCCAGTGAATCTGGTTCGCGCTGATCGCACCTACCTGATCACCGGCGGGTTGGGCGGGCTGGGGCTGAAGGTGGCCAACTGGCTGAGGACCGAGGGGGCACGGCACGTGGCGCTGCTTGGCCGCTCGGCGCCGGACGAGCAGGCCGAGCAGACCATCGCGCAGCTTGAAAGCAGCGGTGTCGAGGTCGTTGTTCTTCAGGCGGATGTGACGGCCGCTGAACAATTGCGGCAGGCACTGGAGCGTGTTCGGGAGGCGCTGCCGGCGCTCGGTGGGGTGGTGCACGCGGCCGGGCTGCTCGACGATGGGCTGCTGCTGAACCAGACGCCCGATCGTCTGCGGCGGGTGCTCGCGCCCAAGCTGGCGGGGGCGTGGAACCTGCACACGCTGACGCGCGACGACCCACTCGACTTCTTCATCTTGTTTTCTTCCGCCGCAGCGCTCTTGGGTTCGCCCGGCCAGGCCAACTATGCCGCGGCGAACGCATTCCTGGACGGGCTGGCTCACCATCGGCGCGCGCAAGGGCGGCCGGCGCTGAGCGTAAATTGGGGTCCGTTCGCCGAGGTAGGGCTGGTGGCGCGGGCCGAGCGCGGCCAGCAGCTCGCGCTGCGCGGGGTGCGGAGCCTGACCCCGGCGCAGGGGCTGGGCATGCTCCGGCGGCTGCTGGGCGGCGGGGCGGCGCAGGTCGGTGTGGTGCCCATCAACGCACGCCAGTGGCGCGAATCGAATCCGCGCGCGGCTGGTCTCGCCTATTTCGCGCAACTGGAAGATGGGGCGGCGCCACCAACGGGCGAACAGAGCGGCGGACAACTAGGCACCGCCCTTATGGCAGCAGGCGGGCGGGAAAGGCTGACACTGCTGGAGGCGCATGTCTGCGAGCAGGTGGGGCAGGTGATGCGTCTGCCCGCCGAGCGAGTGAATGCGGCGACGCCGTTTCAGACGATGGGCATGGATTCGCTCATGGCGCTGGAACTGCGCAACCGGCTGGAAATGAGTCTGGGCCTGACGCTGCCTGCCACGCTCACCTGGGCTCACCCGAACGCCGCCGCGCTGGCCGCGCACCTGGCTGAACTGCTTCAGTTCACTGCCGAGGAAGCGGAAGCGCCCGCGCGGCCAGCAGAGCCGGCGCGGGCCAGCGCCCTCGAGCGGGTGAACGAGTTGTCTGAAGACGAAGTGGACCGATTGCTGGCCGAGAAGATGAGCCGGAAGAGACAGCCCGGATGAGCGACTTCACCGAGCAGATTGCGAACTTCTCGCCGAAGCGCCTGGCGCTCCTCGCCCATGAGCTCCATGAAGAGCTGGAGACGCTGCAGCAGGCGCGCACCGAGCCGATCGCGCTGGTGGGGGTGGGGTGCCGGTTTCCGGGCGGGGCGGACGGCCCGGCGGCGTTCTGGCGCTTGCTGCGCGACGGGGTGGACGCAGTCCGCGAAGTGCCGCCCGACCGCTGGGACATTGACGCCTACTACGACCCGGACCCGGACGCGCCGGGCAAGATGACCACGCGGTATGGCGCCTTTCTGGACGGGGTGGACGCCTTCGACGCGGAGTTCTTCGGCATCGCCCCGCGCGAGGCGCGGCGGATGGACCCGCAGCAGCGGCTGCTGCTGGAGGTGGCCTGGGAAGCGCTGGAGCAGGCCCACCTGCCGCCCGACCGCCTGGCCGGCTCCGCCACCGGAGTCTTCGTGGGCGTCTCCGGCACCGACTACTCACGCTGGCAATTCGCGAACCCGAAGGCGTTGGACGCCTATGCCGGGTCAGGTATCGCGCACAGCATCGTGGCGAACCGGTTGTCGTATCTGCTGGACCTGCAGGGGCCGAGCGTGGCGGTGGACACGGCTTGCTCGTCGTCGCTGGTGGCGGTGCACCTGGCCTGCCAGAGCCTGCGCAACCGCGAGTGCGACCTGGCCCTGGCCGGCGGCGTGAACCTCATCTTGTCGCCTGAGGCCTCCATCACATTCTCGCGCGCGCGCATGCTGGCGGCGGACGGGCGGTGCAAGACGTTCGACGCAGGCGCGGACGGGTACGTGCGGGGCGAGGGCTGCGGGGTGGTGGTGCTCAAGCGCTTGGGGGACGCTTTGCGCGAGGGGGATGTTATCTGGGCGGTGGTGCGCGGGTCGGCGGTGAACCAGGATGGGCGGAGCAACGGGCTGACGGCCCCGAACCTGCTGGCGCAGCAGGCGGTGCTGCGGGCGGCGCTGCGGCAGGCGCAGGTGGCGCCGGAGAGCGTAGGTTACATCGAAGCGCACGGGACGGGCACGGCGCTGGGGGACCCGATCGAAGTGGCGGCGCTGACGGCGGTGTACGGGCAGGCGCGGGCGGAGGGGGAGCGGTGCTGGCTGGGGTCGGTCAAGACCAACCTGGGGCATTTGGAAGCGGCGGCCGGGATCGCGGGGCTGATCAAGACGGTGCTCAGTGTGCAGCACGGCGTGGTCGCACCCCACCTGCACTTCCGGGTGCTCAACCCGAGCATTGACTGGAGTGGCACCCCGTTCGCGATCCCGACCACGCTCACAACCTGGGACGGGGATGGGCAGGTACGGCGGGCGGGGGTGAGTGCATTTGGGTTCGGGGGGACGAACGCGCACCTGATCGTGGAGGAAGCGCCCGCCCTGCCGGTGGCGGGCATCACGACCATAGCCGAAGGTCCCCAGGTCCTGACGCTCTCGGCGCGGAGCCCGGCGGCGCTGAGGGCGCTGGCGGGGCGGTACGCCGAACTGC
>CAZCEC010000146.1:0-5390 GCA_964497615.1 uncultured Anaerolineales bacterium
GCATGAGGGGTGGAAGGGGGGTTGGGGAAAGCGAGGAGCAGAGAGGACGCGGGGGGACCGAAGCGACGGCGTGACTGAACACAGAAGGCCGCAGGCGGGGCGGCGGGGCCATGAGAGACGGCGCGGCGCGCCGTCTCTGCGATTCAGGGGCACGGGGTTGACGAAGGGTCTATGGACAGACACACGATCAGGTTTACGGCGCAGAAGGTAGGGCAGCGGCTGAAGCTGGTGGAGGCGAGGGCGCACCGGCGGCGGAGGGCGATTGGGCCGCTGGAGTGGCGGCCGGTGGCAAGCGTGGATGTGCCATTGGAGGAAGCGGCCAGCGGGGAGGCGGGGTGGGAGTCCGTGCCGGCGCTGGCATACTGGGGCGGGCCGCAGCAGGACTTCGTGATGCGGGGGCGGTTCGCGGCGCCGAAATGGATGGGGACCAGCGGAACGGTGGCGCTGCATTTGCCACTGGGGCAAAGCGGCGACTTTTCGCACCCGGAGGCACTGGTATACGTGGATGGGCAGGTGGTGGGGGCGGTGGACCGGCATCATCCCGAGATCGTGTTGCGGCCGGAACACCTGGATGGGGCGGAGCATGAGCTGCTGCTGCACGGGTGGACGGGGCTGCTGGGCGGGTTGACGGTGGGCGTCGGGCGGAAGCTGCACATGGGGGAGTGTGCGGTCGTTGAGATTGACACAGCAACAAGGGAGTTCGCGGCGGCGGCGCGCACGGCGCTGCAAGCGGCGACGCTGCTGGACGAGGCCGTGCCGGCCAAGGCGCGGATTCTGAATGCGCTGGATGAGGCGGTGCTGCGGCTGGATTTGCGCGAGCCGCTGGGGGAGGCGTTTTATGAAAGCGTGCCCCCTGCCCTGGCGACATTGCGGGCCGGGTTGGCGGAGGCTGGGCCGCCACTGGACGTGGAGGTGGTGGCGGCGGGGCATGCGCACATTGACGTGGCGTGGCTGTGGACGCTGGGGCAGACGCGGCGCAAGGCGCAGCGGACGTTTACGAATGTGCTGCGGCTGATGGAGCAGTTCCCGGACTATCACTTCACACAGAGCCAGCCGCAGTTGTATGACTATGTGCGGCGGGACGACCCGGCGCTGTTTGAGGGGATCAAGGCGAGGGTGGCGGAGGGACGCTGGGAGCCGCTAGGGGGCATGTGGGTGGAGGCGGACTGCAATTTGAGCGGGGCGGAGGCGCTGGCGCGGCAGTTCGTGCTGGGGCGCAAGTTCTTCCGGGAGCACTTTGGGGAGGGGGCGGAGTCGCCGGTGCTGTGGCTGCCGGATGTGTTTGGGTATGCGTGGAGTTTGCCGCAGTTGATCAAGCTGGCGGGGCTGGAATATTTCTACACGATCAAGACCGGGTGGAATCAATATAACAAGCTGCCCTACGAATCGTTCTGGTGGCAGGGGCTGGACGGGACGCGGGTGCTGACGCACGTGAGCAGCGGGCCGGAACTGAGCGAGAGCGGCACGCCCGACATCCGCAGCACGGCGACATACAACGCGAATCTGACGGCGTTCACGGCGCTGGGGGCGTGGCTGAACCTGCGGCACAAGGAGGCACAGCGGCGGGTGCTGATCAGTTATGGGTGGGGGGACGGGGGCGGCGGGCCGACGCGGGAGATGAACGAGCACGCGCGGGAACTGCGGGCGTTTCCGGGACTGCCGCAGGTGAGGCAGGGGAGGGTGATCGGGTTTTTTGAGGCGCTGGAGGCGGAGAGCGGGGCGAAGCTGCCGGTGTGGAACGGGGAGCTGTATCTGGAGTTGCACCGGGGGACGTACACGACGCAGGCGCGCAACAAGCGGGCCAACCGCAAGGCGGAGTTCCTGCTGCACGACACGGAGTTCGCGGCGGCATATGCGGGGCTGGTGGATAAGGAGTATGTGTACCCGCGCGAGACGATGGCGCGGGCGTGGGAACTGCTGTGCTTGAACCAGTTTCACGACATCCTGCCGGGGAGCAGCATTGGGGCGGTGTACGTGGAGAGCCAGGAGCAGTACGCGATGCTGCGGGCGCTGGCGGAGCCGGTGCTGGAGGAGGCGCTGGGGGTGGTGGCGCGGCATGTGGGCGGCGAGGTGGTGTTGGTGAACCCGACGAGCTTTGAGCGACACGACTTGGTGATGTGGCCAGGCGCCGTGCCAGAGGGGAAGCAGATCGGGGGGGCCTTTGTGCAGGCGGTGGAGGGCGGGACGCTGATCGGGGGCGTGGTTCTGGGGCCGTACAGCGCGACGGGCCTGCGATTTGAGGAGAGGGCCGGGGCAGCACCTGACGCCGAGGAGTATCCGCTGATCGCGGAGGTGAGGCGACTGGAGAACGCATACGTCCGCGTGGAACTGAATGAGGCGGGCGATGTCGTCCGAATCTTTGACAAGCAGAGCAGCCGCGAAGTGCTGCCAGCCGGAGCAGTAGCAAACCAGTTCCAGGCGTTTGAAGATCGCCCTTTGAACTGGGATGCGTGGGACGTTGATCTGTTCTTTGATGAGAAGGTGTATCTCGCGGAGCCGGCGGAGAGCATCCGCGTGGTGGAGGCGGGGCCGCTGCGGGCGACGATTGAGATCAGGCGGCGGATATTGAACAGCAGCTACACGCAGCGGCTATCGCTCGCCTACCACAGCCCGTGCCTGGACGTGGAGACGGTGATGGATTGGCGGGAGCGGCACGTGCTTCTGAAAGTCGCTTTCCCGGTGGACATCCTGTCGCCAACGGCGCGGTACGAGGTGCAGTGGGGGCACGTGGAGCGGCCGACGCACCACAACACGTCGTGGGACTGGGCGCGGTTCGAGACGTGCGGGCACAAGTGGGTGGACCTGAGCGAGGGCGGGTATGGGGTGGCGCTGATCAATGACGGCAAGTATGGGCACGACATCCGGGACAACGTGATCCGGCTATCGCTGCTGCGGTCGCCGACGGAGCCGGACCCGGAGGCAGACCTGGGGGAGCAGCGGTTTGCGTATCGGTTGTATCCGCATGCGGGGGGCGGGGCGGAGGCGCTGGGGGCGGTGGCGCGGGAGGCGTATTGTTTCAATGATCCGGTGCGGGTGGTGGGCGGAGGGGGCGGGTCTGGGGAGGCGCTTGGCACGCTGATTGAGGCGTCGAGAAATGTGATTGTGGAGACGGTGAAGCCGGCGGAGGATGGGAGGGGGATAGTGGTGCGGTTCTATGAGGCGAGGCGGGAGCGGGGGTGGGTAACGCTGGGCTTCGGGTTTGCGGTGGCGGAGGCGTGGCGGACGAATCTGCTGGAGGAGGATAAGGAGCGGCTGGAGGTGGGGGAGGCAGGAGTGCGGGTGTGGGTGAGGCCGTTTGAGATTGTGACGGTGAGGGTGATTCCGAAATCATGAATCAGTCCATCGTTCGACAAGCCCGGCGCAGGCCGATGGCAGTGAGTTGACGCATCAGGCCAGCGTCCGACAGGCCCGGCGCAGGCCGATGGCAGTGAGATGACGCATCAGGCCAGCGTCCAACAGGCCCGGCGCAGGCCGATGGCAGTGAGTTGACGCATCAGTCCAGCGTGCGACAGGCCCGGCGCAGGCCGATGGCAGTGAGATGACGCATCAGGCCAGCGTTCGACAAGCCCGGCGCCGCCCGGAGCTGAAGGCTCCGGGCTATGATCGACGCCCGTTGAAACGGGCTGTCGGAAGGTGGTGCGCGTGGTCGTGGCAGGAATAGGGCATAGGGCGGGTAGTCGGCCGCCTCTGCCACTTTGCCCGCGATTGGGTTGAAGGGGGAGGCGAGATTGGGGCGGATATTAAGTTGTCTCGTGTTCAAGCGCGGCTTGAGGCGGGGATTCAAGCGGCGCTTGGTTGAATTGGGGCGGGAGTTGAGGGATAGTGGATGCGACCGGTCAGCGAGGAGCAGGACGGATGATCAATGCGAAGCGGACGGGGGCGTATATTTCGAGCTTGCGGAAGGCGAGGGATTGGACGCAGGTGGATTTGGCGCAGCGGATGCAGGTGACGCACCAGGCAGTGTCGCAGTGGGAGAAGGGGGCGACGCTGCCGGATATCGGGCTGCTGCTGCCGCTGGCGAGGCTGTTTGGGGTGAGGGTGGACGATCTGCTGAATGGGGAGCCAGCGGTGGGGAGCGTTGGACGGACGGCGGATGATATGCCGATCGAGGAGCCGGCGAGTAAGGACGGCGCGGCGAGGGGTGATTGGCTGGGCGTTGAACCGGCGGCGCATATCGGCGGGTTGACGCAGGGGGCGATGGGGGCAGAGCTTTCGGGCGGAGCGCCGGGCGAGGCGGCCCGGCTGGAGAGAGTTGATCTGGAAGGAGTAAAGAAGATGCTGGATGCTGCACCGATGACGCCGCCCAGCCAGATGGAGGCGGTGGTGGCGAACATGGCGGGGTTCGATTTCACGCTGAAGCAGATCGTGGAGTTGGCGCCGTACGTGAGCCGGGACTTGCTGGACACGCTGCTGAGGAAGGCGAATGTGGAGCGCGTGGAGGGGGAGCTATTGATGGAGCTGGCGCCGTTTGTGGGCCGCGAGACGCTGGGCCGGTGGGTGGCGCGGCTGGACGAGGGCAGCCTGGACATGAAGATGGTGGTGGAGCTGGCACCCTATGTGAGCCGGGAGTCGCTGGCGGCGCTGGTGGGGAGGCAATTGGAGCGCGGACAGGAGGTGGATTGGGACCTCGTCGAGGAACTGGCCCCGCACCTGGGGCGCGAGGTGCTGGAGGTGATGATTGGGCGGATGCCGAAGGGGGCGCTGACGGTGGAGCAGGTGGTGGCGCTAGCGCCGTTTGTGGGAGCGAACACACTAGAGGCGCTGCTGGCAAGGGTGGATGACGCGGCGGCAGTGGATGAGAACCTAGAAGACCTGGCGCCATACCTGGGCAAGGAGGCGCTAGGGAGGATGCTGGCGAGGACAAGGGAAAGGTTGAGCACTGAGGCGCTGTTGAAGCTGGCACCGTACCTGGGGAAAGAAATGCTGGAGTCGCTGCTGCGCCCGAAACAATAGATTACTGGCTGGAACCGTCCCCGGCCCTCCTCTAGGGGCGCACGGTTCGCCGTATCCGGCTGCTGGCATCAGCGGGGTGCGGCGAACCGTGCAGTTGTTTAACCCCGGCAGATCGATTACGCTTTGGCAATGGCACGCGTGAGGATTGGCTATCTGGCGGCGGGGGTGGCCTTGGTGGCGGCGGGGGTGTACCTGGCGGCGGCGAACGGCGCGACGTGGCGGGCGGCGCTGGCAAGCCGGGGATGGTCCAGCACGACGGGCGAGGTGGTGTCGTCGGACGTGGTGGTGGTGGTGAACGAGGCGGGCGAGACCCAGTCGTATGGGGCGCGGGTGGTGTACACGTACCTGGTGGATGGGCGGCGGCACGAGAGCAACCGGGTGAGCTTCGGGCGGGGCGCGCTGCGCGAAGGGGGCGAGGTGACGGCGCTGGTAGCGCG
>CAZCEC010000147.1:0-5093 GCA_964497615.1 uncultured Anaerolineales bacterium
CCGCCAGCGCCGCCTCAACCGCTTCCGGCGTCAGCTCCACCACCGCCATACCCCCCTGCCCTTCGATCCGCGCCAGCACCCGGCTCCGCGCGCAGATGACGCGCAGCGCGTCCGGGAGCGTGAGTATTCCGGCCAGATGGGCCGCCGCCACTTCCCCGAAGCTGTGCCCCACCACCGCCGCCGGCACGAGCCCCCACGCCTTCAGCCGCGCCGCCAGCGCCACCTGCACCGCGAACAGCACCGGCTGGAGCTGGTCGATCCGTTCCTGCCACGCCGCACCCGGGTCCGCCAGTGCGTCCCCCAGGGACCACCCCAGGTCGGCCGGGGCCGCCGCCGCCACCTGGTCCAGCGCCGCCGCCGCGACCGGGTCGCCCCATAGCGCCGCCACCATGCCCGGCCACTGCCCGCCCTGCCCGGCGCACACGAACACCACCCGCGGCGCGGGTGCGCCCACCGGCACGGTCCCGGTGGTCAGCGCGGGGTGCGTCTGCCCATTGGCCAGCGCGTATAGCGCTGCCAGTGCGTCGGGTGTGCTGGCGCTCACGATGGCGGCGCGCTGGGCGAAGTGGCTGCGGCCGGCCCCGGCAGCGGCCGCCACGTCCGCTAGGGCGGGCGCGTCCGTCCCCGCCAGCAGTTCGGCGTAGCGCCCGGCCAACGCCCACAGTGCGTCCGGGGTTCGGGCCGACAGCGGCAGGAGGCACGGTTCATCACGATCATGGGCAAGTGCCTCGTCAGCCGCCTGCGGCGGCGCTTCCTCCAGCACGACGTGGGCGTTCGTCCCGCTCAGCCCAAAGGCGCTCACACCCGCAATGCGTGGGCCATCGTCCGAGGGCCAAGGAAGGCTCTCGGTCGGGATGGAGACTGGAGCCTCAGCCCAGGGAATGTGCGGCGAGGGCGTGTTGAAGTGCAGGTGGGCGGGGATGGTTTGGTGTTGAAGCGCCAGGACCGTCTTGATGAGGCCTGCCATACCGGCGGCGGCTTCCAGATGGCCGAAGTTGGTCTTCACCGAGCCCACCCACAACCGCTGCTCCGGGCCGCGGTCCTGGCCCAACACAGCGGCCAACGCCTGCACTTCGATCGGGTCGCCCAACGCCGTCCCCGTGCCATGAGCCTCGACATAGCTAACCGCGCGCGGCGCGACATTGGCCTGCCCCAGCGCCGCGCGGAGCACCGCCTGCTGGGCGGCGCCGTTCGGGGCAGTCAGCCCGTTCGAACGCCCATCGTGATTGACGGCCGAGCCGCGCACCACCGCCCAGATCGCATCGCCGTCGCGCTGCGCCTCGCTCAGGCGTTTGAGCACCACCACCCCGCAGCCCTCGCCGCGCACATAGCCATCCGCCCGCGCGTCAAACGTCTTGCACCGGCCGTCGGGCGCCATCGCTCGCAGCTTCGAAAAGTAAATCATCCGCTCCGGGCTCAGGATCAGGTTGACGCCGCCCGCCAGGGCCAGGTCGCACTCGCCCGCGCGCAGGCTCTGACACGCCAGATGCAAGGCCACCAGCGAGGACGAGCAGGCCGTGTCAACCGGCAGGCATGGCCCGTGCAGCCCGAGCAGATAAGACAACCGCCCGGCGGCAATGCTATAGGCTGCGCCAGTGCCAGTATAGGGGTCAATCTCCATTGTGCCGCGCCCGCTCTGCAAGTCGCGATAGTCATCCGAGCTGATGCCGACGAAGACGCCCGTGAGGCTCCCCGCCAGGCGGTCGGGCGGCTGGCCCGCGCGCTCCAATGCTTCCCAGGCCGTCTCCAGTAACAGCCGCTGCTGCGGGTCCATGCTGAGCGTCTCGCGCGGCGTGATGCCAAAGAACTCAGCATCGAAGCCGTCCACCCGGCCCAAGAACCCGCCGAAACGAGTCGCCATCTTGCCCGGGGCGTCTGGATCAGGATCGTAATAGGCGTCCAGGTCCCACCGCTCCGGCGGCACCTCCGTGATCGCGTCGCCGCCTTCCTCCAGCAGGCGCCAGAAGGCCTCCGGGCTGTCCGCCCCGCCCGGAAACCGGCACGCCAGACCAATAATGGCAATTGGCTCGGAGCGCGCGCGCTTGAGCAGCTCAAGCTTGGCCTGAGTCTCCTTCAGCGCCAGCACCGCGCGCTGGAGCGGCGTCATGTCGCTCACGAGATCGGAGATGGTGCTCATCGAACGATCATCCGCGGTGTCGCCTCAATGGGTCCACACTTCTGCGCGCAGCCCACTACAACGACTTGAGCGCATCCGTGACGAATGCATCCAAATCGCTCTCGGAAAGATTCTGGACTTCGGCGATGGCGGCGCGGCGTTGGTCGTCGCCCGGCTGGGTCGGTGTGGCGGCCTCGAGGCCAAGCTCGCGGCCAAGATACAGCGCCAGCGCCTCCGCCGTCGGCTGCTCATACACCAAGGTGGCGGGCAGCTTGCGGCCCGCCAGCCGGCTCAGGGCCGCCGAAAGGTCCAGGGCCATGAGTGAGTCCAACCCGTATTCGCGCAATGGACGGCGCGGGTCAATACCCTGTATGGTATCCCGGGCCAGCACCACGGCGGCCTGCTCCAGCACGCTCGCCAGCACCACTTCCGCGCGGCGTGCCGGCTGAACCTCGGCCAGCCGCTGTTTAAGTCCAGAAGGCACGGCCGCCGCAGGCACCTGCACGCCTATTGCCGGTCGTCCCAGATCCCGCCCGTCCAACTCCAGCGCCCCGCGCATCCGTCCTGCCTCCTGGAGCGCGGCGGCGGTCCCGCGTTTTCGGCGATCGCCGGGCATGGGCAGCACCGCCATCTGGGTCGCGCCCTGCGCCAGCAGGCGCGCCAGGATCGGCCCGGCTTGCTCCAACTCGAGCGCAACCAGACCCTGCATTGCCCCGCGCCGCGCGCCGGACACCGGTGTCCGCGCCGCCATCCCCGCCCCGCCGAATGGCCCCCAGTTCACGCTCAGCGCCGGCAGCCCCGATCCGCGCCGGTGATGCGCCAGGCCGTCCAGATAGGCATTGGCCGCGGTGTAGTTGGCCTGCCCGCCAGAGCCAAAGACAGCCGCCGCGGATGAGCACAGCACGAAGAAATCCAGCCTCAGCCCGTGAGTGAGCGTGTGCAGGTTCCAGCCCCCGGCGACCTTGGGCCGCAGGACGGCCCACAGCCGTTCAGGCGTCAATTGCAGCAAGGCGCCATCGTCCAGCACGCCAGCCGCGTGGATGATGCCGCGCAAGCCCTCCAGTTCCGGACGAGCCAGCAAACCCGCCACCTCTTCCGCCCGCGCCGCATCGCACGCGGCCACGGTGACCGAGATCCCTTGCCGCGACAACTCGGCCGTAACCGCGTTCGGCGCCGCCTGGCGCCCAACCAGCACCAGGCGGCGCGCGCCATTGGCCGCCAGCCACTGCGCCAGGGCCAGCCCCATCGCTCCCAGGCCGCCGGTGATCAAGTACGTGCCATCCGGGTCGAGCCACAGCGGCGCCTCAGCCGGCGCGGGCGCGGCCGGCTCCAGCCGCGGCGCATAGCATTGGCGGGCGCGCACAGCCCACTGGCCTCCATCAGCAGATTGGATGACGGTGGACAGCATCTCTCCAGCGGCCTGCTCATCGTCGTCGAGATCGAACAGCCCGCCCCACACCTCAGGATGCTCACGCGCGATGGTGCGTCCGAGGCCCCACAGCATGGCCTGTTCCGGCGCGGTGTGCGTGTCTTCAGGCAACACCGCCTGCGCCCGCCGCGTGACCAGCCACAGACGCGGCATGGCGGGGCCGGGCAATCTGGCGAGTGCCTGCGCCAGCCTCAAGATGTCCGCAATCGCCGCGCCATCCTCGGCCCCCGCCGGTTCCACCATCCCGGCCTCCAGCGCCCACAGGCACACCACCGTCCGGCACGGAGTCACCGCCGTGGCTGCCTCTGCAAGCAGATCCCTCAGGTCCTCCAAGTTGTCGGGATTCATTGTCTCGCGTGCCACCACACGGCACCCAATGCCCCGCGCGGTAAGGGCCAGGCACAGCGCCTCACCAACCTCGCCCCCGCCGCCGAGTATCAGGCAACTGCCCGCCTCCACTGCCCCTTCCTGCGAGTAAGGTACTAGTTGTGCGTGCCAGCGAATTTCGTAGAGCCAATCTTCCACGCTGGCCTTTTGCTCCCGCAGCAGGCTAGCGCGCCGCGCGGCGATGACGCTTACCCCGGTCATCTCCGCCAACACGTGCCCGGCCTCATCCAGCAGCGCAATGTCGCCAGTGAACAACCCGCTTGCCCGGTCGGGCCGCAGCCGCGCATAGCACCAGCCCGCCGCCTCGGCAGAGGCGAAGAAGCGCATGGCCTCCAGGCCGATGGGCACATAGGCCACTGCTTCGCGCTCGCCGGCCGGCCAGGTGGCGCCGAACACCTGGAAGCAGGTATCGATCAAGCCGGGGTGCAGGCGATAGTCGCGCACACCGTCGGCGTCGACTGGCGGACGGATACGCGCCAACGCTTCGCCGGGGCCGCGCTGGAGGTGCGCGACCCAGCGGAAGCTGGGTCCCAGGCTGGAGTCGTGCTTGCTCATCAAATCGTAAAACTGCTCGCCCGTGAGCTCTTCAGTGCAGCGGCCCAACGCTTGCGCGCGATCAATGCGGCTGGCATCCGAGGCGTTGAGGTCTGCGCCGCGCCGGACCGTGCCCGCGCTGTGGAGGCGCCAACCGCCGCCCTCGCCGCTGCTGAAGGTCTCCACTTTGAAGGCGCCGTCTCGCTCCTCGCTGACGATCGTCTGAACCAGGTGGTCCACGTCGCCCTCCAACACCAGCGCCTCGCGGAACGATACGCTCTCGAGCGTGCAAACGCCGGGGCCAACAGTCTGTTCTGCCGCCATCAACGCCATCGCCAGGTAGGCCGCCCCCGGCACGACGAGCGCCTCATACAGGCCATGCTCGCGCAATAGGGGCAAAGCGTCACTGAAGCTGGCTTCAAATAACATGCCGGCCAATGCGGTTGGAACCCGGCGGCCAAGCAGTGAAAGCCCCGGCGGCGCAACGCGGGGCGGAGCGGGCGTCGGGCGGTCGATTGGGAACGACTGCCGCTGGAAGGGATAGGTGGGCAGGGAAGCGTGGCGCAGCCTCTCCCCGTCCACCGCCCGCCAGTCGATGCCTACCCCCGCGGTGTACAACTGCCCCAG
>CAZCEC010000148.1:0-4906 GCA_964497615.1 uncultured Anaerolineales bacterium
TAGTCAATCACCTTGGTAATGACGCCGGCGCCGACGGTCAGGCCGCCTTCGCGGATGGCGAAGCGCTGCCCGGCTTCCAACGCCACGCGCGTGATCAACTCCACGCTCATGTTGACGTTGTCGCCCGGCATCACCATCTCCACCCCGCTGGGCAGGCTGATCGCCCCCGTCACGTCCATCGTCCGAATGTAGAACTGCGGCCGGTACCCCGGGAAGAACGCCTTGTGCCGCCCGCCCTCGTCCTTCTTCAGCACGTACACTTCCGCTTCGAACTTCGTGTGCGGCCGGATGCTCCCCGGCTTGGCCAGCACCATCCCCCGCTGCACGTCGTCGCGCTCAATCCCCCGCAGCAGCACCCCCACGTTGTCCCCCGCTTCCCCCGCGTCCAGCAGCTTGTGGAACATCTCCACCCCCGTGCACACCGTGCTCATGCTCTCGTCCCGCAAGCCGATGATGTCCAGCGGGTCGCCCACCTTCACCAACCCCCGGTCGATCCGCCCCGTCACCACCGTCCCGCGCCCCTTGATCGAAAATACGTCCTCGATCGCCATCAGGAACGGCTTGTCCTTCTCCCGCACCGGGGTCGGAATGTACTCGTCCACCACCCGCATCAACTCCAGGATCGACGCATACTCCGGCGCGTTCGGGTCGTCGGACGCACTCTCCAGCGCCTGCAGGGCCGACCCGCGCACGATCGGGGTCGTGTCCCCGGGGAACTTGTACAGGCTCAGCAGCTCGCGCAGCTCCAGCTCCACCAGCTCCAACAACTCTGGGTCATCCATCATGTCGGTCTTGTTCAGGTAGATGACCATGGCCGGCACTTCCACCTGCCGCGCCAGCAGCACGTGCTCGCGCGTCTGCGGCATCGGCCCGTCCGGCGCCGCCACCACCAGGATCGCCCCGTCCATCTGGGCCGCCCCGGTGATCATGTTCTTGATGTAGTCGCGGTGCCCCGGGCAGTCCACGTGCGCATAGTGCCGCGCGTCCGTCTGGTACTCCACGTGCGCAATGTTGATCGTGATGCCGCGGTCGCGCTCTTCCGGCGCGTTGTCGATCTGGTTGTAGGCCCGGAACTCGGCCTGCTTCTTCAGCGCCAGCACCTTGGTGATGGCCGCCGTCAAGGTCGTCTTGCCGTGGTCGATGTGCCCGATCGTCCCCACGTTGACGTGCGGCTTGCTGCGGTCAAACTTCTCTTTCGCCATGGGTATCTCTTTCTTTGCGCGAAACCTTAGCGCCGCCGGCCGCCGTTGGCATTGCCCTTCAGGGCTTCCTCGGCCAGGTTCTGCGGCAATTGCTGATAGTGGTGAAATTCCATGGTGTAGACCCCGCGGCCCTGGGTGGCCGAGCGGAGGTCGGTGGCGTAGCCGAACAATTCGGCCAGCGGCACCATAGCCCGGATCGCCTGGGTGTTCTGGCGCGGCTCCATGCCTTCGATGGCGGCGCGGCGCGAGGCCAGATCGCCGAGCACATCGCCCATGAACTCCTCAGGCACAATCACTTCAACCTTCATGATCGGCTCTTGCAGGACCGCCCCGCCCTTGGCCATGCCGTCCTTGAAGGCCATCGAGCCGGCGGTCTTGAAGGCCATTTCACTGGAGTCGACGTCGTGCGATGAGCCGTCGTATAGGCTGACCTTGACGTCAACCACCGGATAGCCGCCGACGATGCCGCTCTCGGCGGCCTCGCGGATGCCCTTTTCCGTGGGGTTGATGAACTCGCGCGGGATCTTGCCGCCGACGATGTTGTTCTCGAAGACGATGCCGGAGCCGGGCTCGCCCGGTTCCATGGCGAGGACAACGTGGGCGAACTGGCCGTGGCCGCCGGTCTGCTTGGCGAACTTGAGGTCCACCTTGGGCACGGCGCGGGTGATCGACTCTTTGTAGGCGACGCGCGGCCGGCCAATGTTGGCCTGGACGCGGAACTCGCGCAGCATGCGGTCCACCAGCACTTCCAGGTGCAGTTCACCCATGCCGGAAATGATGGTCTGGCCGGTGCTCTCGTCGGAGCGGACGTGGAAGGTCGGGTCTTCTTCGGCCAGCTTGCGCAGGGCCTCGCCCATCTTCTCCTGATCGGCGGAGGTCTTCGGCTCCACGGCCACGTCAATGACCGGATCGGGGAAGGTGATGGCCTCTAGCACAACTGGGTTGGCCTGGTCGGTGAGGGTTTCGCCGGTGAAGGTATCCTTGAGGGCCAGGACGGCGGCGATGTCGCCAGCCTCCACTTCTTCGATGTCTTCGCGGCGGTCGGCGTACATGCGGATGAGACGGCCGATACGCTCACGCTTGCCCTTGGTGGAGTTCAGCACGGTGGTGCCGGTGCTGATCTTGCCCGAATAGACTCGGAAATAGGCCAGCCGGCCGACGTACGGGTCGGAAACGATTTTGAAGACGAGGGCGGCCAGGGGCTGCTTGGGGTCCGGTGGGCGGGTGATCTCCTCGCCGCTGCTGGGGTTGGTGCCCTTGACGGCGGGGATATCGAGGGGCGAGGGCAGGAAGTCCACGACGGCGTCCAGCATCGGCTGGACGCCCTTGTTGCGCAGGGACGAGCCGCAGTAAACGGCCGTGCACTTGTTGGCGATGATGGCGCGGCGCAGAGCAGCGCGCAGTTCGTCCACGCCAATCTCCTCACCCTCCAGGTACTTAAGGGTGAGCTCGTCGTCGGTCTCGGCAATGGCCTCGACCATGCGCGAGCGGGCCGCGGCGGCCTCGGCGTGCAGTTCGGCCGGGATGGGGCTGCGGTCCATCTGGGTGCCCATGTCGTCGGCCCAAATAATGGCGTCGTTGGCAAGCAGATCCACCACGCCGCGGAAGCCGCTTTCGCGGCCGATGGGCATTTGGACCGGGATGGGCTTGGCGCCCAGGCGTTCCTTGATGGTGGCAACCGAACGGTCGAAATCGGCGCCTACCCGGTCCATCTTGTTGATGAAACAGATGCGGGGGACACCATAGCGGTCAGCCTGGCGCCAGACGGTTTCGCTCTGGGGCTCGACGCCCTGCACGGCGTCAAAAACGACCACGCCGCCATCGAGGACGCGCAATGAGCGCTGAACCTCGGCGGTAAAGTCGATGTGGCCGGGGGTGTCAATCAGGTTGATGAGGTGATCGTTCCATTCGGCGGTAACGGCGGCGGAAACGATGGTGATGCCGCGCTCGCGCTCCTGCTCCATCCAGTCGGTAACAGTCGTGCCTTCATCTACCGACCCGATGCGGTGCGTCTTCCCGGTGTAGAAGAGGACACGCTCGGTAGTGGTGGTCTTGCCGGCATCAATATGGGCAATGATGCCGATATTGCGCACCTTCTCGAGGGGATACTTACCAGGCATAGCAAAACAACGGACGCAAGGCGTCTGGGCAGCCGGGGGCGCGTGGGTGCGCGCCTAGGGACCGGCGCTCCACGAACCAGACGGGCTTACCAGCGATAGTGGGCAAAGGCGCGGTTCGCCTCCGCCATCTTGTGCGTCTCTTCCTTTCTCTTGACGGCCGCGCCGGTGTTGTTGGCGGCGTCCATCAGCTCGGAGGCCATCTTCTCGGCCATGGATTTGCCGGCGCGTGAGCGCGCGGCCGCCAGGAGCCAGCGCATGGCCAGGGCCAGGCGGCGGTCGGCGGCGACTTCGACCGGCACTTGATAGGTGGCGCCGCCCACGCGGCGCGGCTTGACTTCAATCAGGGGCGAGACGTTCTTGAGCGCCTGGTCGAAGACTTCCATGGGCTCGCGCTTGGCGCGGTCACCCACCAGATCGAGGCTGTTGTACATGACGCGGGTGGCGACGCTCTTCTTGCCGTCGCGCATCATGCGGTTGATAAATTCCTGCACCACCGGGCTGTTGTACTTCGCGTCGGGCGGGGTGATGCGCTTGGCTGGCCGTGCTCGTCGAGACATAGTAACTCCGTAACCGTTGGGCCTTAGGCGGCCTTGGGCGCCTTGGGGCGCTTGCCGCCGTACTTGGAGCGGCCCTGGCGGCGCGCTTCGACGCCGGTGGTATCGAGGGTGCCGCGGACGATGTGATAGCGGACGCCCGGCAGGTCCTTGACGCGGCCGCCGCGCACGAGCACGACGGAGTGTTCCTGCAGGGAGTGGCCTTCGCCGGGGATATAGGCGGTGACTTCCAGGCCGTTCGTCAGGCGGACGCGGGCGACCTTGCGCAGGGCCGAGTTCGGCTTCTTGGGCGTTTGGGTGCGCACGACGGTGCACACGCCGCGCTTCTGCGGCGCGCCCTTGGGCTGGGCAGTGCGGCGCTGCTTGTAGGTATTCAGCGTGTATTGCAGCGCCGGAGCCTTGCTCTTGGTCTTCTTGGCCTTGCGTCCCTTGCGGACGAGCTGGTTAATTGTTGGCACGCGCTCTCTCTCCCGACTTGGTTAGAACTCGGTAAATTCCGCGCCGGGGGCCGGTATTTTGCGGCGGGGCCTCGGCACTAAGGGAGGCCACCGCGCCGTTCAACGGTGGCCTCGCCTGGGTATATCCGTATTCAACTCGCGAAAGCCTGGTGCTATCGCGGCCTGAGCGTACTCAAGGACCGCCATATTACCATAGGGGTTGCCGACAAGTCAAGGGTTTTTGGCGGGTTTTTAGTCCTCGCTCAGGCTCAGCAGCCCCACCCCCGGCCGCGGGGTGCGAGCCTTTTCCTCGTCCTTGCCAAAGCGCACCACGTCGCCGCCGTCCATCAGGGCCTCCACCACCAGGCCGAGGCTCTGAAGCTCCTTCACCAGCACGCGGAAGGAAGCGGGGATGCCGGGCTCCTCGATGGCCTCGCCCTTGATGATGGACTCGTAGGTCTTCACGCGGCCCTGCACGTCGTCGGACTTGACGGTGAGCATTTCCTGGAGGGTGTGAGCAGCGCCGTAGGCCTCGAGGGCCCACACTTCCATCTCGCCAAAGCGCTGGCCGCCGAACTGCGCCTTGCCGCCCA
>CAZCEC010000149.1:0-4778 GCA_964497615.1 uncultured Anaerolineales bacterium
CGCACCCGACGCTGCAAGCGAGCGTGGCGGACGGGCTGCGGCAGATGGGGCGGGCAGGCGTGGCGCTGGCCGCGCTGCGGCGCGAGAAAGACGAAGTCCTATCGCTGTATGAGACGGCCGGAGCGCTCTACACCCTGGGCGTGCCGATTGAGTGGGCGCAGTTGAATCGCGGCGGGCGGTTTGTTGACGTGCCAACCTACGCGTGGCAGCGTGAGCGGTTCTGGTTCGCCAGTGAGCGGTCCCAACCCCATCCGGCGGTGAAGCCACGGGAAGCGCCCGCACCGCAGAGCGGCGCGCGGCTGCTAGGCCGCCGCCTGGCATCGCCGTTGAAAGAGGCGCAATTCGAACTCCAATTGCCGGCGGACGCGCCTGCGTACCTGAGCGATCACCGGCTAAACGAGGACGTCGTCGTGCCGGGCGCGTGGTTGGCCGCGGCTGGGCTGGCGGCGGCGGAGGCGGTGCTGGGCGAAGGGCCGCTGCAACTCGAGCGCGTTTTCTTCCCGCAGGCGCTTGCGCTGCCTGTGGACACCAAGCGCCGAGTGCAGAGCGTGGTGGATCGCGAGGGCGAGGATGGGGCAAACTTCCGTGTGTTGAGCAGTAGCCTGAGGAAAGATGCCCCCGCCGAGGCGTGGCGGCTGCACGCCGATGGCCGCGTGCGGCGGGCGCCGGCCTCGGCAGGTGAACGGATGAACCTGCCCGCGCTGCGCGAGCGCTGCCGCGACCTGCTCACCGGAGAGGCCTTCTACGAGCGGATGTGGCAGCGCGGGTACCACTTCGGGCCGGCCTTCCAAAGCATCGCCGCCGTGTGGCGTGGGGCGGGCGAAGTGCTCTGCCAGGTGAACACCACTTTCAGCGACCACGAGCAGATGCGCATCCAGCTCATGGATTGCTGCTTGCAGCTTCCGGCTGCCCTGGCTCACGATGACGGTGTGCAGACGATGTATGTGCCGGTAGGTTTCGAACAGCTTCGCATCGGTGAACCGGGCAGCGGGCCGATCTGGGGGCACGCCGCGAGGCGGCCGGACGCTGAGCACGGCGAGGCGGCGGTGTTCGACATTTGCCTGTTCACAGAGTCCGGCGAGTTGCTTGTCTCGGTGACAGGGCTCGAGTCGAAGCGGGCCGAGCAGGCCTTGGGCGCAGGCGAGGCGCATGGGGTGGAGCCGGACCAGTACGAGATCGTGTGGCGGCGCGCATCGCGCGAGGCGACTTCGCTGGCTGGCGGCCGGGCGGGCGGCTGGCTGATCCTGGCTGATCAGCAGGGCACCGGCGCGGCGCTGGGAGAGCGGCTGCGGGCGCGCGGGGAGCGCTGCGCGGTGGTGCACTGGGGGCGCCAGCCCGAAGTGTCCGAAGCGGGCGTAGAGTGGATCGATTCGATCACGCCGGATGAAGGCGCGCGTCGGCTGCAAGAGGTGATCGCGGCGCACGGCCCGCTGCGCGGCCTGGTCCATTGTTGCAGCCTGGACACTGGACCGGACGATGCCCTGGCCGTGATGCAGCCGCTGGTGTGTGACAGCGTGCTGTTCACGGTCCAGGCGCTGGCGAATGCGGAGATCGCGCCGGCGCCCAGGCTGTGGCTAGTGACGCGGGGCGCCCAGGCGGTTGTGCCGGGTGATCGGGCGCTGGGGTTCGGCCAGGCGCCGCTGTGGGGGTTGGGGCGGACGATTGCGTACGAGCAGCCTGAGCTGCGCTGCACGCTGATTGACCTCGACAGCGCCGCGGATGAGGCACAGGCGTTATGCGACGAACTCTGCTCCGATCGTCCCGAAGACCAGGTGGCGCTACGGGGCGGCGAGCGCTACGCTGCCTATCTGAGGCCAGCACCGGACGCAACGGCGTCGGTCGACATTACCTTTGAGCACAGTTACCTGATCACGGGCGGGCTGGGCGCGCTGGGCCTAAAGGTGGCGGAGTGGCTGGCGGCACAGGGCGTTCGCCATCTGGCGCTGCTGGGACGCTCACGCGCGACCGGCGAAGCGAGGCAGGTCGTGGAGGCACTCCGGGCGCACGGCGCGCAAGTCGTCTTGCTTCAGGCGGACGTGGCGGACGCGGAACAGCTTGCCGAGGCATTGCACCAGGTGCGGCAAGAAATGCCGCCGCTGCGCGGCGTGGTGCATGCGGCCGGGGCGCTCGACGATGGACTGCTGGCGCAAATGTCGCCGGACCGCCTGCGCCGGGTGCTGCTGCCCAAGGTTGCGGGAGCGTGGAACCTGCACCGCCTGACGCAGGAGGACCGGCTGGATTGCTTCGTCCTCTTTGCTTCGGCCTCCGGGCTGTTGGGGGCGCCGGGACAGGCGAACTATGCCGCGGCGAACGCTTACCTGGACGCGCTCGCCCACTACCGGCGCGGGCTTGGCCTGCCAGGCCTCAGTATCGACTGGGGCCCATGGGCCGGCGTTGGCCTGGCGGCCGCGCAGGCCAATCGCGGGCAGCGCCTGAGGGCACGCGGCGTGGCGAGCCTGGCTCCAGAGGGCGCGTTGCGGGCGCTGGGTGCTGCGCTCCGGCAGGACCGGCCCCAGGTGGGCCTGATGCGATTCGATGTGCGCGAGTGGCAGCGCTATTACCCGCAGGCGGCGGGGTTGAGCTTTTTGGCGGAACTGACCCCGGCGGGCGGCAGCGAAGCAGGGCCGGACGTCCGCGCCCAACTGCTGGCTGTGCCGGCCGGCCGCCAGCGCCGCGTGTGGTTGGAGGACTTTCTGGCGGCCCGGATGTGCCAGGTGCTGCGCCTTGAGCTCAGCCAGCTTGACCGGCGCAAGCCCCTGGGGGACCTGGGTTTCGACTCGCTGATGGCCCTCGAGCTGCGCAACGTGCTGGAAGCGACCCTCGACCTCCAGCTTTCGGCGACGCTCGTCTGGCGCTACCCAACGCTTGACGCCCTCGCGGGCTACCTGGCGGAGAAACTCGGCCTGGCGCTGGATGCGCCCGCCGCCTCCGAGCCGGAGCAGCGCGACGACCTGGACCGCGTCGCGACGCAGATCGCCAGCCTGTCCGAGGCGGAGATGGAAGCGCTGCTGCTGAAACAGATCGAACGGGTGTCACGGTCGGAATGAGCCACACGACTGAACGCTTCGCCCACCTACCGCCGCTCCAACGGGCTTACCTGGCCCTGGAGCAGGCGCAAGCGCGCCTGGAGGCCGTGCAGCGCGCGCGCCGCGAGCCGATTGCCATTGTGGGGATCGGCTGCCGCTTTCCGGGCGGCGATGGGCCGGAGGCCTTCTGGCGCGTCCTGCGCGACGGCGTGGACATGGTGACGGCGACGCCGCCTGAGCGCTGGAATCGAGACCAGGTGGAGCACACCTTGCACGCGCTCAACCCGTCGGCGGCCATGAGTGTGCAGGCCGCCTTTCTCGACGAGGTGGACAAGTTCGACGCCGCGTTCTTTGGCATCTCGCCGCGCGAGGCCAGCGCGATGGACCCGCAGCAGCGCGTGCTGCTGGAGGTGGTGTGGGAGGCGCTCGACAATGCGGGGCTGAACGCCGACCGGCTGGCTGGCAGCAAGACGGGCGTGTTTGTGGGGGTCCACAGCCAAAGCAGCGATTACTACTGGATGCAGGCGGGCGGCGCGGAACAGGTGGATGCCTTCACGGCCACGGGCACGGCGCACAGTGTGATCGCTGGACGGGTTTCTTACTTGCTCGATTTGCGGGGTCCAAGCGTGGCGCTGGACACAGCCTGCTCATCGTCGCTGGTGGCGGTGCACCTGGCTTGTCAGAGTCTGCGCAGCGGCGAGAGCAATCTGGCGTTTGCGGGCGGCGTCAATGTGCGGCTCTCGCCGGAGTTTTTGTTTGCGACGGTGCAGATGGGCACGGCCTCGCCCAGCGGCCGGTGCCGCGCCTTCGACGCTGCCGCCGATGGGATTGTGTTCGGCGAGGGGTGCGGCGTGGTGGCGCTCAAGCGCCTGAGCGACGCCGTGCGCGACGGAGACGCGATTTGGGCGCTGGTGCGCGGCTCGGCCGTCAACCAGGACGGCCGTTCGGCGGGGCTGGCTGCTCCGAACGGGCTGGCACAGCAGGCCGTCATCCGCCAGGCGCTGGACAATGCCGAGGTCGCAGCGCGCGACATTGGGTTTATCGAAGCCCACGGCACGGGCACGCCGCTGGGCGATCCGGTGGAGATCGAGGCGCTGGCCGAGGTGCTTGGTCCACGACAGCCGGATGGTCCCACATGCGCCGTGGGTTCGGTGAAGACCAACATCGGCCACCTGGAGGGCGCGGCGGGGATTGCGGGCCTGATCAAGGCTGTGCTGGCCCTGCACCATGAGGCTATCCCGCCCAGCCTGCACCTGCGGCAGATCAACCCGCACATGGCGCGGCAGGCCGCCGGATTTGAGTTTCCAACGGAGGTGCGCCCCTGGCCGGCTGGCGCGCGGCGGCTGGCGGGCGTCAGTTCGTTTGGCTGGTCGGGCACTAACGCCCATGTGGTGCTGGAAGAGGCTCCGCAGCAGCCGAGGGCGAAGGCTGGACCGGATCAATCCGGCCGCGGTCTGTTCTTGCCGCTTTCGGCGCGCAGCGATCAGGCGCTGCGGGCGCTGGCGGAGCGGTATCGCGCCGTGCTCGAGGCGGGCGCGGCTGCTGACGACATCTGCTATTCGGCGGGGGCGCGGCGCACGCACCACGCGCACCGGCTGGCGGTCAGCGGCCGCACAGGCGAGGCGTTGGCCGCGCGACTGGGTGATTTTCATTCCAGCGGTCAGTCGCGCCAGCAGGGCGGAGCAACGGCGGCCCGCCCCAAAGTGGCGTTCGTATTCGCGGGGCAGGGGGGGCAGTGGGCGGGCATGGGGC
>CAZCEC010000150.1:0-4673 GCA_964497615.1 uncultured Anaerolineales bacterium
GAAGGATGAAGGATGAAGGACGAAGGATGAAGGATGAAGGATGAAGGAAGAAGCTCTTTCTCGGCGGTCTCGGCGTGCTTAGCGGTGAGTAGGCGGCCAGAGGCGGAAGGCCCCTCTGCAGAGGGCAGAGAAGGGCGCAGAGGGGGAGGGGAGACTGGAGTCAGGGTGTTGAGCGGGGGCAGGCGCCGATGGGGTCGTAGCCCTGGCCGGGGTGGGCCTGGTAGCACTCGCAGTAGCCGAAGGATTCGCTATTGCCGCGCCAGAGGAGGAAGGTGACGCGGGTGCGAACGCAGACGCGGCCAGCGGGGGCGGCGGGGTCGCGGACGAGGCGGGTGGAGGAGTAGGCGAGGCCGGCGGCTTCTTCGCCGGGCACGTCATCGGTGCGCACGAGCCACAGACGGTCTTCGACGAAGTCGCCGCGCTGCCAGGCCAACTCGCCGCGGACGGCGAGGATGAGAGCCAGCAGGGGCAGGGTCATGACGAGGAGCCAGGCGAGGCAGCCTAGGGCGCAGCCACGGCGGGTCATGGGCCGGTCGAGGGCGGAGGGGTTGGAGGATGGAGAGGACTTTGTCACGAATTGCGCGAATGAAGAACGAATTTCACGAAGAAGCCTTATTGACCGCGGAGGACGCGGAGAGCGCGGAGGCCAGGAGTAGGAGTCATCGTCGAATCAACCGTGTTGGCACGGGGCGGCGGTCCCTGAGGCAGATTGGAACCGCCACCCATTGGGCCGGGTCAAGGCGTTGTCGGCGACGCCACGGAGCTACGGCCCGCAGTTGGGGTCGTCGTAGACCCAGGTGGCGTTGGCAGACTGGCCGTCGGCGGACGTCACGCTGACGGTGCCGGAGGGGTTGGGCACGGCGCAGTGCGAGAGTGTGAGATCGAAAGTCTGGGCCGGGTTGTATTGATAAGGCGGTACACCACCAGTGACCTGGACCTCGTAGTGCACGACATAGTCGCCCTGGTCTGAGCCGCAGTTGGAAGTGCAGTAGAAGTGAATAAAGATCGAGAGCGGCGGACCAGCAGGCGTGCTGGTGGCGGGGTTGGTGGCGGTGGCCACGGGCAGGCCGGGGAAGGGCGAGGCGAACTGCGGCGCGCACACCGGCCCGGCGGAAATGTTGACCCACTGGACTTGGGGGATATCGAGCACCTGCCCCGAGCGCACCTGGAAGGTGGCGGGCAGGTTGTTGGCCGTGGCGATGGCACCGGGCAAGACGCCATAGCCGCGGCCGATGCAGAAAATGGTCTCGCCGGGCAGGACGACATGGCGGCCGATGACGGGCGCGGCCGGGATGGGCGTCGATGGGGGCCGCGTGACCGTGGGCTGGAAGACGGGCAGGGTCGGCGAGGGCACGGGCGTGCGCGATGGGACGGGCGTATCCGATGGGGCGAGAGTGGCGGTGGGCGGCTGCGGCGTGGCGGTTGGCACGTCGGGCGGGGTGGTGGCGGTTTCGGTAGGCTCGGCAGTGTCCGTGGGCGCGGGGGTATCCGTGGAAGTGGCGGAGGGGCGCTCGGTGGGCGTTTGGGTGGCGGTAGGTAGGATGGGGGGCGTCGCCGATCCCTGGACTACGGCTTCGGTGGCGAGGAAGGCGATCTCGGTGCTTTCGGGCACGTTGACGCCCCACACGCCGAGGTCGGCGAAGCTCATTTGCTCAGGGGAGTCATTGTCGGCCGCGTCGAGCAGCTTATAGCCGGCCGGGACGAGGACGCTTTCGAAGCCGCACACGCCTTCCAGGCAGGTAATGTTAACGGCATCGGCGACTTCGGCGCTGAGGTAGGCGCCGCGCGCGGTGGCGACGCCGGCCGGGGTGATGACATCCAGGGCGCCGCTGTTGAGCAGCACCCAGACAACGCCCTGCGTGAGGTTGAGCGCAGTGAGGTGACTGTCGAGGAAGGGGTTGAGCAGGCGGAAGGACGCTTCGGTGCTGGCGCCCAGGTAGATCTTGCTGCCCTCGGTGAGTCGCAGACCGGCGCGGCTATCTCCTCCCGTGCGCAGCTCGGCGCCCTGGTTCAGGCTCTGGCTGACGGCAGCGGGCACCCACTGGTCATCGGCGGATGGGCGCCACTCGACCGTGCCGCTGACGTCTTCGATGACGGCGCTGCGCTCGGGGGCAGCCGTGCCGGCCCCACCAAACGGGGTGGGCGTGGTAAGGGTGACCAGGGTGCGTTGGCAGCCGGCGGCCGCCAGGGCAAAGACGAGCAGCCAGCCAAGTCGGAGGGAGAGCGGTCGGTTCACGTGCGTGTCATCCTGGGCCGGCGCGTTCCCGGCCTGGCTATGAGTCTAACATGGTTGAGCATTGGCCGCCGAGGGCGGAAATTCGGCCAGATTCTGCCGTTGCCGGTTGGAGGTGCAAGATGTGTGCCGGGCCGAGGCGGAGGTGGGCACGGGGCTCTAGCGCAGTTCGAATTGCGCGTCCACGATCTCGACTTCCGGGCGGTGGCGTTCGATCCAGGCGACGATGTGCTGAAGCTCGGATTGAATGTGCGCTGCGTCATTGCCGACCCCGACGAGGGCCAGATCGGCGGACTGCCAGACGTCGTTCAGGTCCACCTCGGCGGCGGCAATATTGAACTCGCGGTGGAGGCGCGCCAGCAGGGGCTTGAGCAGGCCGCGCTTCTCCTTGAGGGAGGCGCAGCCCGGCAGATAGAGCCGCAGGCGGCAGGCGGCGATGATCATAACTGAAAATTGTACCACCCAGGCGGACGCGCCCATAAAGGGTGCGACTACGATGGTATCGGGGGGCCACGTCCGCGGATGGTGCGACTACGATGGGATCGGTCGGGTCGCGCCCGTGGAGGGCGCGCCAACTAATGAGACCGGCCAGGCCGCGCCCGTGGAGGGCACGACTACATTTCGACCGGTGGGTTTGTGAACACTGGGGCCCTATCCGACGTTATAATAGCAGTATGTCAAAGAACCAGGCGACGGTGCTGGTGGTGGGGCTGCTGGTGATCACGGCCATCACGGGCTGGGCGATCACGAGTGCGGTCAGGAATGCGACCAATGTGCCGGCGACGGTGGCGGGCGGCATTGCCACGCAGGTGCAGCAGTTTATCAATCCCACGCCGACGATTTACCCGGACCCAGTGTCGGTGATCCTGCAGGTGCGGGCGCTGTCGCGGCTGGAGACGGCGCAGTACAGCATCGAGAAGGTGATCACGGCCGAGATCGGGCAGGGGGCGCTGGGAGGGCTGTTCGGCGACCGGCTGCTGTTTGTGGCACACGGGGAGGTGATCGCCGGGGTGGACCTGAGCCGGGTGCGGCCAGGCGATATCTCGGTGACGCCGGACGGCACGGTGACGCTGATCATGCCGGCGCCGGAAGTCTTTATTGCCAGCATTGATAACGACAAGTCCTATGTCTATGACCGTGAGACCGGGCTGCTGACGAAGGGCGACGTGAACCTGGAGACGCAGGCGCGGCAGGCGGCGCAAGACGCGATCGAGCAGGCGGCGCTGGAAGGCGGCATCCTGGACCTGGCAGCCACGAACGCGGCGACGTTTATGGAGAGCCTGCTGCTGTCGCTGGGGTTCACGAATGTCATCATCGTGCAGGGGACGCCGGTTCCGTAGGCGGGTGAACGGGCAACCGGTCAATCAGTGAATGTGTGAAGCGGTCAATTGGCTGGGGGCGCAGGGGCGCGGCGGCGGGGGGCGCGCTGGCGGCGGGCTGGATGCTGCTGGCGTGCGCGAGCCTGCTGGGGCCTGACGTAATTCCCACTCCGATCAAAAGCCGCACACCGATCGTCTCTGGGCCGCCTGCAACAGGCGGCCCTGGTTTGTGGCGCCCCGCGCCCGGGACGACTTGGCAGTGGCAATTGGCCGACTTGCCGGCGGACCTGACGGTGGAGGCGGACGTGTTTGACCTGGACCTGTTCGAGACGAGCGCGGAGGAGGTGGCGCGGCTGCACGCGGCGGGCCGGCGGGTGATCTGCTACCTTAGCGCGGGGAGCTGGGAGGAGTGGCGGCCGGATGCGGGTGACTTTCCCGAGGCCGTGATCGGTGCGGATTATGAGGGCTGGCCGGGCGAGAAGTGGCTGGACATCCGGCAGTTGGACGCGCTGAGGCCGGTGCTGCGGGCGCGGCTGGACCTGTGCCGAGAGAAGGGATTCGATGCGGTGGAACCGGACAACATTGACGGCTACACCAATGACACGGGTTTCCCGCTGACAGCGGACGATCAATTGGCCTTTAACGTGTGGCTGGCGGGGGAGGCGCACGCGCGCGGGCTGTCGATCGGGCTGAAGAACGACCCGGACCAGGCGGCGGAATTGGAGCCGTACTTCGAGTGGGCGCTGACAGAGGACTGCTTTGACGAGGGGTGGTGCGCGCAGATGGAACCCTTCATCCGGGCGGGCAAGGCGGTGTTCGCGGCGGAATACACCGACACGGGAGTGGATTGGGAGGCGGCCTGCGCGGACGCGGAGGCGCTGGGGGTGAGCGTGATTCTGAAGGACAGGGAGTTGGGGGCCGAGCGGGAGACGTGCGAGTAATGGGAAGCGGGGGCTTCGCGCGTGCAACCCCATTCCAGGGCAGGCGCGCTGCTGCCAGGCTTCCCTTCAACTTCCCTCTTGACGACTAGAACTAATGTTCGTACAATCATCCTGTGGACCCGCTCACCGCCGCCTTCCCGCGTGCCTCCTGCCCGACGCCCTCAGCCCAGTACTCTGGGC
>CAZCEC010000151.1:0-4636 GCA_964497615.1 uncultured Anaerolineales bacterium
CCTGGTCATCCAGAAATCGGCGCTGGCCGACCCGGCCTGGGATTACGTGGCGCTGGGGCACATTCACAAGCACCAGAACCTGACGCCCAAGCGCGCCACTGATGCGCCGCCCATCGTCTATTCCGGCTCGCTGGAGCGGATTGACTTTGGCGAGGAGGCCGAGACCAAGGGCTTCTGCTGGGTGACGCTGGAACGCGGCGCGACCCAGTGGGAGTTCAAGGCCGTGAAGGCGCGGCCGTTCCGCACGGTGCGGGTGGATGCGCGCGCGGAGGCCGACCCCACGAGGGCGGTGGTGGCCGCGATTGGGGAGCAGGACATCGCAGGCGCGGTGGTGCGGGTGCTGATTGAGTTGCAGGAGGGGCAGGAGGCGGCGCTACGGCGGCGCGAGGTGGAGGCGGCCCTGACGGGGTGCGCCTACATCGCCGCCATCAGCACGGAGGTGGAGCGCAGCACGCGGCTGGCCGGGCTGGGCGCCAGCCCAGAATCGCTGACACCCGCGCAGTGGGTGGAGCGCTACTTCATCGCGCGGCAGCGGCCGCCGGAGCGGGTGGCGCGGCTGGTGCAGGCGGCGGAAGAACTGCTCAAGGGGGGCGCATGATCCCCGTCCGCCTGGAAATAAGCAACTTCCTGGCCTACCGCTCGCCGGCTCCGCTGGACTTTACCGGCATCCACGTGGCGGTGCTGGCAGGCGAGAACGGCGCGGGCAAGTCGTCGCTGCTCGACGCCGTCACCTGGGCGCTGTGGAGCAAGGCGCGGGCCAAGACCGACGCGGAGCTGATCCACCAGGGGCAGAGCGAGATGCGGGTGGAGTTCACCTTTGCGCTGGGCGAGCGCCACTACCGCGTCATCCGCACCCGGCGCGCGGGCAAGAGCGCGGCCAGCCTGCTGGACCTGCAGATGGCGAACGCGGACGGCGGCTTCGTCTCCATCAGCGAGGCCACCAGCCCCAAGACGCAGGACGAGATCAACCGGCTTCTGCGCCTGAACCACGACACCTTCATCAACTCGGCCTATCTGGTGCAGGGGAAGGCCGACGAGTTCACCGGCAAGCGGCCCACCGAGCGCAAGCAGGTGCTGGCCGACATCCTGGGCCTGCAGGAGTGGGAGACCTACGAGGGCCGGGCCAAGGACAAGCTCAAGCTGCTTGACGGGCAACTGCGAACGGTGGAGAACCGTCTGGAAGAGATCGAGGGGGAGTTGGCACGCCGCCCAGACTATGAGCGCGAATTGAGCGAGGCGCGGGCGCGGGTGATCGAGGTGGGCGAACGCCTGCGGCAGGCGGAAGCCGGCTGGGCCGAGATCGACGCCGCGCGCCAGGCGATGATCGGACTGGAACGGCAGATCAACGAGATGACGCGCCGCATCCGCGACGCTGAGAAGGAAGTGGGGCAGTTGGACGCCGAGCTGCGCGAGGCGCGGCTGAAGGCCGATACGAGCGCCATCCTGCGGGAACTGGAAACGGCGCAGCGGCAGGTGGCGGCGCTGGAAGAACAGGAGGCCGAGCGTGAGCGCGTCACCGAGGCGCGCCAGAAGGTGGCCGAGCTGGCCGCCGAGCGCCGGGGGCAGAATGAAGCCGCGCAATCCGAGGCCAATACGCTCAAGAAGCGGCTGGAGGCGCTGCAAGCCGCCACCGAGCCGGTGTGCCCCACCTGCGGCCAGCCGCTGGACGAGCGGGCGCGCGCCGAACTGGTGGGCAGCCTGAACGCCGAGGTGGACGCGCGCCGCAGCCAGTATCGCGAGAACCAGGCCGAGCTGAAGAAGCTGGGTGACGAGCAAAGCGCCCTGGACACCTGGCTGAAGCAGACCACCGCCAACCTGCGCGGCAAGAACGCCCTGGTGAAGCGCGCGGCGGAACTGAACAGCGCCCTGGCCAGCGCCGATGAGGCCCGCGAACGCCTGGGGCCGCTGCAGGAGCGGCGCGACCGCTGGGCCGAGACGCTGGACACCGAAAAGAAGGCCCGCGAAGCGCTGGACGAGGAGGCCGAGCGACACACCCGGCTGCTGCGCGACTCGGCGGCCCGCGAGCAGGCGCTGATGAGCCTGCGCAACGAGCACGAGCTGGCGAACCGCATGATCGGCGCGGCGGAGCAGAAGCTGGGCGCGCTTGAGCAACGGACTCAGCAGCGCGAGGCCGCGCGCGCCGAGCGCCAGCAACTGGCCGACGAGCGCGGGGTGTATGAGGAGTTGAAGGAGGCGTTTGGCAAGCGGGGCGTGCCGGCGTTGATGATCGAGGCGGCGGTGCCGGAGATTGAGGCGGCGGCCAATGCCCTGCTGGCGCGCATGACGGCCGGGCGGATGCACGTGCGTTTCAACACCCAGCGCGAGACGCAGGGCGGCGACGTGCGCGAGACCCTGGACATTCAGATCGCGGATGAGTTGGGCACGCGCGCCTACGAGAACTTCAGCGGCGGCGAGCAGTTCCGGGTGAACTTTGCCATCCGCGTGGCGCTGAGCCAACTGCTGGCGCGGCGGGCCGGGACGCAGTTGCAGACCCTGATCATTGACGAGGGCTTTGGGGTGCTGGACACCGCCGGCCGCGAGCGGGTGGTGGAGGCCATCAAGGCCGCCGAGGACGACTTTCAGCGCATCCTGGTGGTGACGCACATCGACGAGCTCAAGGACGCCTTCCCGGCGCGGATTGATATTGTGAAGGGGCCGGAGGGGTCGGAGATCCTTGTGCGCTGACGCGCTGTGTCAGGTGTTATGTGCCAGGTGTCACGGAAGCTGTCCTTAGCGCATGAGGGCATTTGTCACTGGCGCGACCGGGTTCCTGGGCCGGCACCTAATTGAGCATTTGCTGGCGCAGGGCGACGAGGTGACGGCGCTGGTGCGGACGTTCGACCGGGCGCGGGCATTGCCGAGGGGGGTGCGGACGTGGGCGGGCGACGTGACGCGGCCGGAGGCATTGCGGGCCGGCGTTCGCGGCGCGGAGGTGGTCTACCACCTGGCGGCGGCGCGGCAGCCGGGGCGGCGCGCGCGCGACCTGGCGCGGCTGGAGCGCATCAACGTGGAGGGGACGCGGGCGGTGCTGGCGCTGGCGGGCGAGTTGGGCGCCGGGCGCGTGGTCTACGTCTCCGACCTGGCGGTGCACGAGCAATCCGAAGGGGGCGAAGCAGGGGGCGGCGGTCAACCGCAGGTCCGTGAACGTGATGAGCAATGGGTGCGGCCCTACGTCGCCAGCAAGCGCCGCGCACACGCGGCGGCGGTGGAGGCGATGCGCGACGGCGTGCCCGTAAGCATCGTCTGCCCAGGTGCGCTGGTGGGGGCCGGCGACGCGGGCTGGCTGGGGCGGCTGCTGGGGCGGTATGCGCGAGGACGGCTGTGGGTGGGCATGGGGGGTGAAAGCGCCTACGGCTTCGTCTCGGTGCGCGAGGCGGCGAGGGGGCTGCGGCTGGCGGCGGTGCGTGGCGCAGCAGGGGAGACGTACGATCTGCCGGGGCCGGGGCTGACCCTGCGGCAGTTCTTCAAGGAGGCCGAAGCCGCCACCGGCCTGCCCGCGCCAGTGTTGTGGCTGCCGAGCGCCCTGGCGCGGCTGGCGGGCCGGGCGCTGGGCGGGCTGCGGCCCGATCTGGCGGAGGCGGCCAGCCACTTTGCAGGCGGTGTCACCGCGGGCGACGCCGGCAAGGCCGAGCGCGAGCTAGGCTGGCGGGCGAGTCCCCTGGCGGATGCGTTGCGCGAGGCCGTGGCCTGGCACCAGGAGCAGGAGCGGGCGGCACGGGAGGCGGAGAAGACGGCGCGTGAACCCGAGGCCGGGCAGTGAGCGCCCTCAACGGCGTGTGGTCGAACGGCGACCATGTCGTCTATCGCGAAGTCCTGAACGGGCGGGTGTGGACGGCGCGGCCAGTGCGCGTGATTGAAGACACGCCGGGTTTGACGGCGCTGTACCTTGCTCACGGCACGCGCGGGAGGTGTTTCACGCCGCTTGTGCCGGGGGCGACGGCGCTGCAATGTAAGTCGTTCCACGTGCAGTGGAGGCTGAAGGAATGGCTCTGGCAGTTCGGTGGCACGGTGCTGCTTTGTTCCGAGAACGACGCCCACGCCACGCACGTGATGTGGGATTTGGCGGGTGCGTTCATTGGCTGGTATGTGAACCTGCAAGAGCCGCTGCGCCGGACGCGCCTGGGCTTTGAAACCCTGGATCAGGAACTGGATTTGGTCGTGGAGCCGGACGGAAGCTGGCGCTGGAAGGATGAGGACCATCTGCGCGAGGCGGAGGCGTTGGGCCTGTTCTCGCCCGCGCTGTGCCGGTCCATCCGCGCCGAGGCGGAGCGGGTGATTGCCAAGATTGAAGCGCGGGCCGCGCCGTTCGACGGGCGCTGGCGCGAATGGCGCCCCCCGGCGGAGTGGACGATGCCCGCCCTGCCGCCCGGCTGGGACGCGCTGCCGTGAGGTCCACTTTGGCGCGCTGGCCCGCGCCCCCTGCCCTGCGGCGCGTGACGTGGACGGCGTTCTTCGCCACGGCCATCCTCTTCGTCATCTTCGCCGTGCACGACCGGCCGATGGGGGCGAATGGCATCGTGGCGTTCGAGTTGGCATTCACGCCGGAGCAGGCGCGGCTGCTGTTCGCGGTGTGGAGGCCGGAGGGAATCCGGGCGGCGCGCGAGGCGCTGTGGATTGATTTCCTGTTCATGCCGGC
>CAZCEC010000152.1:0-4454 GCA_964497615.1 uncultured Anaerolineales bacterium
AGGCGTCAATGTCCCAGCGGTCGGGCGGCACTTCGCGGACTGCGTCCACCCCGTCCCGCAGCAAGCGCCAAAACGCCGCCGGGCTGTCCGCCCCACCCGGGAACCGGCACCCCACCCCCACCACCGCGATCGGCTCGGCCGCCAGCAGCGCGGCCCCCTCGTTCTCACCACGCAGGCGCTCGGCCAGCAGGGCCAGCTTCACCGCCGACATGCCCGACGCCTGTTCCCGTGTGCTCATCCCTGACGCCCCGGCTTCTGATTGCTGGCGAGGATTGCGCTCAGCGCGTCTGCCTCGGAGAGTTGGGCCAAGTCGTCCAGCGTCTGCTGCACCGGTAGTTCAGCACTGGTTGTAGCAGAGTGGCCGCGCTCATCGCCGTTTGGCCCGGCATCCGGCTGGCCAACGCTCTGTTCATCGAACGGCAGCCCCAAGCGCTCCGCCAGATGTGGGGCAAGCGCCGCGATGGTCGGATGGCCCCACACCAGCGTGGTGGGCAGCGTCAGCCCCAGGCTCGCCTCCAGCCGGTTGCGAAACTCCAGCGCCATCAGCGACTCAAATCCCAGACCGCTCAGCGGAACCTCCCGTTGGATGTGCGCCGGATCAACCCGCAGGACCTGCGCCATCTCCTGGATCAAATGCGCCTCCAACAGCCTCCGGCGATCTGCCGGCGCGGCTTTCTGGAGCGCTGCCCGCACCGGCGCGCCCCCCGCGTTGGCCGTCGCGTCTTCCTCCCCAGGCAAAAGCGCAAATAGCGGCGAGCCGGCCGCTTTGGGATAAAACTCGCGCCACTGGCGCAGGTTGAACGCCATCGCGCCTGCCTGGGTTGTCGCGGAGCCAAGCAGCAGGTCCAGGATGGCCAGTCCTTGCCTGGGGGACAGGCTCTGGATCCCGCGCGTCGCCAACCGCTGGCCGCGGTTGGCTTGCGCGGCGGCCAGCCCTGCCTCGGCCCACGGTCCCCAGTCGATGCTCAGCGCGGGCAGCCCCTGCGCGCGGCGATGGTGGGCTAGCGCGTCGAGGTATGCATTGGCCGCGGCATAGTTGGCTTGTCCCGGCGCCCCCAGCAGCCCGGAGGCCGACGAAAACAGGATGAAGAAGTCCAGCCGTTCCGAGCGAGTCAGCGTGTGCAGGTTCCAGGCGCCCAGGACCTTAGGAGCGAAGGCCCGCCCAAACCGCTCGGCCGTCTGGTTCAGCAGCAGCCCATCGTCGAGCACAGCCGCGGCGTGGATGACGCCCCCCAGCGGCGCGGATTCTGCGCGCACCCGATTGAGCGCCGCGGCCAGTTGCCCCGCGTCCGAAACATCGGCTCTCAGGACGAGCACTTGCGCGCCCCGCGCCCGCAAGGCTTCCACCGCCTGCGCCGCCGCGTCCGTCGGCGCCGAACGGCCAAGCAGCGCCAGATGCCGCGCCCCGCGCGCCACCAGCCAATCCGCCACCTTCAGCCCCAAGGCGCCTAGCCCGCCAGTGATCAAGTATGTTCGCCCAGGTTGCACGGCGGTGGCCCGCACGGTGGTGCTCGCGGCGATCGGCGTCTGCGCCGCTTCCGCCAGCGAAACCACAATCTTGCCGATGTGCTGGGCCTGCGCCATCGTTCGGAACGCCGCGGCGACTTCGCCGATGGGCGTCACGGTCGTGGGCAACGGCCGCAGTTCGCCCCGCTCAAACCGGGCCAGCACCTCCCGCAGCAGCGTCTGAAAGCGCGCCGGGCGTTCCGCGGCGAGGCCGCGCAGGTCAACCAGCGCGAAACTCAGGTTGCGCAGGAAGGGACGGGTCGGCAATGGCCGGTCGGCGTAGTAATCTCGCTTGCCCAACTCAATGAAGCGTCCATAGGCTCGCAGCAGTTCCAGGCTGGCCGCGATAAAGGGACCTGCCAGGCTGTTGAGCACGACGTCGACCCCTTCCCCGCCAGTCGCGGCCCGGAAGGTCTCCACGAAATCCAGTGAGCGCGAGTCGCCCACGTGGGTCACGCCCATTTGCCTGAGTAAGTCGCGCTTGGCGGGGCTGCCCGCTGTCGCGAATACCTCCGCACCAATCCGTTGCGCAATCTGCACCGCGGCCAACCCCACCCCCCCGGCCGCCGCATGGATCAGCACTCGTTCACCCGCGCCCAGCCGTGCCACCTCGCGCAGCGCATAGTCGGCGGTGAGGAAGGCGACCGGCAGGCTCGCGGCAGTCTCAAAGTCCATGCCAGGGGGGGCCGCCGCCACCAAATGGCGCGCACAGGTGACGAACCGTCCAAAGCTCCCAGCGGCCAGCGCCACAACCGCCTGCCCGACCGCCAGATCATCAACACCCGCGCCCAGCCCAACCACACGTCCCGCGCACTCTCCGCCCAGCCGCTGGCCCTCGCCCTCGGCCCCGGCCTCGTCGGGGATGGCGCCCAGCGCTGTCAGCACATCCAGGAAGTTCAGCCCGGCCGCTTCCACCTCGATCTCGACCTCGCCGGGGGCCGGGCTGCGCCGGTCTGCAACCCGCAAGGTGAGGGCCTCGAGCGTGCCCGGCTGTTTCATCTCCAATCGGAACGGCTGGTCACCCGCTGGAGCCAGGCCCGGAGCAGACGCACTCGCGTCTCCACCGGCCGCTTCCGCCGTCCAGCGGGCCAGCCGCGCCGCATACCGCGCGCCGCCCCGCAGCGCCACCTGGCGCTCGTCATCCGCCGCCTGGATCATCTGCAGCAGCGCTTCGGCCTCCTCCGGCCCGTCCTCAGCCTCAAGGTCCGCCAGCGTGCAGTTCAGTTCCGGGTGCTCATACACAATCGTCCGCCCCAGCCCCCACAGCGGCGCCTGCCCAAACCCTGCCACCCGGTCCCCCGGATCAATCGCCTGCGCGCCGCGTGTCACCAGCCACAGCCTGGGCGCATCGCGCCACCCGGTGCGCGCCAAAGCCTGCACCAGATGCACTGCACCGAGGCAGCCCGGCACATCGGCTGCGCCTGAGCCCTCCAGCCCCGGCGCCGCGAGTGCCCAAAGATAAACGACGCCGCCGATCGGCTGCTGCTGCGCCCCCGGACTGCGAGAGCGGCTGACCTCGCTGAGGAGTCGGCCATACGCCTCTGACTGAGCGGGGTTCAGTGTGTAGTGATCAGTGGTCAGCGCCTGGTAAGCATCGCCCGGCGCGACAACCACAACGTGGTTGCCTTGTGCCCGCAGCAGCGCGGCCAACTCGCCGCCAAGTCCTTCCGTCTGCGCAAACAGCAGCCAGGTGGCTGGACGGCGCGCCGCCTCAGGCGCCGGCAGCACGGGCGCCGGCATCCAGCGCAATTCGTGCAGCCAGGCGGCCAGGGCGGCCGGCGAGGCCGCGTCCCGCTGGGTTGAGTCCACGCGCCGCAGCCGCATGCCTCGCAGCCGGCCTATCACGCGCCCGTCTTCAGCGTAGATGTCGAGGTCCGCGCGCGGTGTGCGTTCTTCACCCCCATTGGCATTTACACGGACGTGACTCCACACCGGCCCGCCGCTCTGGCCCGGCATCCAAACGCTCGTCACGCTGGCCGGCAGAAATGTGTCGTGTTCCTCCGTGCCGTCTCTCCCTCGCGGCACGGCCGCCGCCATGATCTGCCAGCAGGCGTCCAGCACCGCCGGGTGCATCGCCTCCCGCATCGTCTCTCCCGCAATCGCCGCCGGCACGCGGATCGCGCCCAGCGCCTCGCCGTCGCGCCGCCAGACCTGCTCGACCCCGCGAAAGCTTGCGCCGTATCGCAGCCCCTGCGCCTCCATCGCCGCATAAAGCCCGTCGGCGGTGAGGCGCTCATCGCACCGCTCCTGAACGGCGGACAGCGCCTCCACCTCTGGCGCCTCCGCCTCGGCCAGCGCCTGCCGCGCGATCCCCTCGGCGTGCACCGTCCACACCGCGGCGTGGCTGCCCGCCTCGCGCGAAGCGATCTGAAATGTCGCCATGCCTGGCGCACTAACGCTCAGCACCACCTGCACGGTGAGCGAGGGCGCTTCGGGAACGAGCATCACCCGGCGGAAGTTCACGCGCTCTAGCACAACCGGACCATCCCCCAGCGCCTCCCTTGCCGCAGCCGCGGCCAGCTCCAGGTAGGCGGTAGCCGGCAGCACGGTCTCACCTTGAACCTGGTGGTCGCGCAGGTACGGGCGCGCATCGCTGCCCAATTCTTGCTCCCATAAGTGCAAATCGGCTTGGCCCGCAACTGCCATCCGGCGGCCCAGCAGCGCATGGCTGGGCAGATCACCTGCCGCCTTGCGCCGATCCCGCCCCTTGATTTCCGGCAGCCAGAAGCGTTCGCGCTGCCACGGATAGGCCGGCGGGCGAACAAACCGCCCGCCCGCGGGATACAGGCCGCGCCAATCAATCGGGCATCCCAGCGCATACAGCGACGACAAGGCATCAAGCAAGCTAGTGCGCTCGTCTTTCTCGCGCCGCAGCGCGGCCAGCGCCACGCCCGCCCGCCCCATCTGCCGCAGCCCGTCCGCCACGCTCGCTTGCAGCGTCGGGTGCG
>CAZCEC010000153.1:0-4445 GCA_964497615.1 uncultured Anaerolineales bacterium
GCCCGGCCAGCGCTCGCAAGGCGTCCGGGGTTCGGGCCGAGAGTGGCAGGAGGCACGGTTCATTAGGATCGTGGGCAGGCGCCTCGTCACCCGCCTGCGGCGGCGCTTCCTCCAGCACGATGTGCGCGTTCGTCCCGCTCAGCCCAAACGAACTGACCGCAGCGAGACGACTTGTGCCGTTGGTTTCCCAACTCCGCAAGCTTGTGGGGATCGTTAGGCGCGTGTCCTGCAAGTCAATGCGGGGGTTGAGGTCGCGCAAATGGAGGTGCGGCGGGATCGCCCGAAAGTGAAGCGCCAGGACGGCCTTGATGAGGCCAGCGATCCCGGCCGCCGCTTCCAAATGGCCCAGGTTGGTCTTTACCGAGCCGAGGGCACAGTCAGCGCCCGAGGCGGCCGGTTTGCCATAGGTTGCCTTGAGGGCCTCAACCTCAATGGGGTCGCCGAGCGGGGTCCCGGTCCCATGCGCCTCCACGTAACCCACCTGCGACGGCGACACCGCCCCATCCTCCAGCGCCTGCCGGATCACCGCCTGCTGGGCCAGCATGTTCGGCGCCGTCAGTCCGGTGGAACGCCCATCCTGGTTGACGGCCGAACCGCGGATCACGGCCCAGATCGGGTCACCATCACGCCGAGCTTCGCTGAGGCGCTTGAGCACCACCATCCCGCACCCCTCGCCCCGCACGTAGCCGTTCGCGCGCGCGTCGAATGTCTTGCAGCGCCCGTCCGGCGCCAAGGCCATCAGGCGCGACGACAAAATGGTGCCGAGCGGCGTGAGAATCAGGTTGACGCCGCCCGCCAGCGCCAGCCCGCACTCCTGCCGGCGGAGACTCTGGCAGGCCAGATGAACGGCCACGAGCGACGACGAGCACAAGGTATCCACCAGCATGCTCGGCCCTTGAAAGTCGAATGTATAGGACAGGCGGCCGGAGGCCACGCCTAGCGAGTTGCCGATGGCGGAGTAGGCGTCGTCCTCGTGCTGCAGGCGGGCGTAGTCGCTGTTGTATATGCCCACGAAGACGCCGGTTCGGCTGCCAGCCAGCCGGTCCACGGGCAGGCCCGCATTCTCCAGTGCTTCCCAGGCCACCTCCAGCAGCAGCCGCTGCTGCGGGTCCATCAACGCGGCTTCGCGCGGCGAAATGCCGAAGAAGTAAGGGTCAAACTGATCCACACCGTGTAGAAAGCTGCCCCAGCGTGAATAGGTCTTGCCTGCCTTGGTCGGATCAGGATCATAGAAACGGTTGGCGTCCCAGCGGTCGGGCGGCACTTCCGAGACGGCGTCAATCCCGTCGCGCAGGAGCTTCCAATAGGCGGCTGGTCCATCGGCCCCGCCCGGAAAGCGGCAGCCGAGGCCGACGATGGCGATGGGCTCGGTGTGCGCGCGCGCCTGCGCGTCGAGCTTGAGTTGCATCTCTTCCAGCGCCAGGTAGGCGCGCTGGAGCGGCGAGAGGCCCGCGAACGGGTCGGAGGCGCTCATGTCGAGGCGGCCTTGCCCTTTCCGGCCAACTTCTCCAGCAGCAGCGCTTCCATCTCTGCGTCGGATAATCCGGCAATCTGCTCCGCGGTCCGCCGCAGTTCGTCGGGGATGGCCGGCTCGCTGCTCGCGGGCGCTGGCGGCTCTTGGCGCGTCAGGCCAAGCTTTTCGGCCAGATAAGCAGCCAGGGCCGCGATGGTTGGGTAAGTCCAGATGAGGGTAGCCGGGATGGTCAGGCCGAGGCTCGCCTCCAGCCGGTTACGAATCTCCAGCCCCATCAGCGAATCAAGGCCCAGGCTGCCGAGCGGCGTCTTGGTCTCCACTTGCGCCGGTTCAAGCTGCATCACCTGCGCAATCTGCTCCCGCAGGTGCCCTTCCAGCCTCGCTCGGCGCTGGCCCGCAGGCGCCGCCTCCAGCACCGCCCGCATCGTTCCAGTCGGGCGCGCGCCGTCTCCCGCCGGCTGGCCGGCGGGCAACTCCGCCAGCAAGGGCATGGCCGCGGCCGCCGGGTAGAACTCGCGCCATTGCCGCAAGTTGAAGGACATGACCGCCGCTTCGGGCAGGCCGCTCGTGAGCAAACGCCCTAACGCTGTGACCCCCAGGCGCGGCGGAATGCTGGCCAGGCCGCGATTGGCCAATCGCTGGCCGCGATTAGCCTGCGCCGCGGCCTGCCCGACCTCGGCCCACGGTCCCCAGTTGATGCTCAGCGCCGGCAGGCCCAGGGCCAGGCGATGATGCGCCAGCGCGTCGACAAAGGCATTGGCCGCGGCGTAGTTCGCCTGCCCAGGCGCACCCAGCAGCCCCGCCAGCGAGGAGAACAGCACCATGAAGTCGAGGTCGTCTCCGGCCGTCAGCGCGTGGAGATTCAGGGCCACGCCGGCCTTGGGTACCAACGTGGTCGCCAGGCGTTCCGGTGTGAGGGTCATCAACAGCCCGTCATCCAGCACCGCGGCGGCGTGGATCACCCCCCGCAGGGGCGGCATGGCGGCGCGCATCTGCTTCAGCGCCGCCTCCAACTCGGACACGCGCGCAGCGTCTGCTTGCAGCGTCACCACCTCCGCGCCCGCCTCGCGCAACTCGGCCAGGTCCGCCACGGCCTCGGCGGAGGGTGCCGACCGGCCCAACAATGCCAGGTGCCGCGCGCCCTGTTCGACCATCCATCGCGCCACGACACGGCCAACGCCGCCCAGGCCGCCCACAATCAGATAGCTGGCATCCGAGCGGAAGACGCCCGCGCCGGCCAGGACGGGCAGCGTCGCCCGCGCCAGGCGAGCCACATAGCGCGCCGCGCCTCTCAGCGCCACCTGGTCCTCGCGGCCATCGGCGAGGACCTCATCACACAGCGCTCCCAGGTCGTCGTTTGCGCCGGCCGCCCCGAGGTCCACGCGCGAACAGGCCAACTCCGGATGTTCCAGGGCAATGGTCCGGCCCAAGCCCCACAGCGGAGCCTGAGCGGCGCCGGGCGCCGGCTCACTCGGGAGAACGGCCTGCGCGCCCCGCGTCACCAGCCACAGGCGCGGGACATCGCGCCAGCCCGCCTGCGTCAGAGCCTGCACGAGCGCCAGCGCGCTAGCCGAGCCGAGGTCTTGCGCGGCAGCCAAAGCCTCGGGGGTTACCTCTAGCGGCGCGTCCAACGACCATAGGTGAATGACACCGCGGCAGCGCCGTTGCGAGGCATCGAATGACTCTGCCAGCAGACGCCGGAACTTTTCCGGACTGGGAGGTGTGGCATCACCGCCGCTGCCGGCCAGCTCGTCGCGCGTGATGATGACGCACGCCTGACCGCGAGCCTCAATCACCGTCGCGAGCGCGTGGCCCAGCCCCCCCTGGTCGGCCAGGATCAGCCAGGTGCCAGGCTGGCCATTCGGTTCGCCGGGGGCGGCCTTGGTAAGCGGCTGCGGCTGCCAGTTGAGCGTGTACATCCAATCGTCTTCTGGGCGCGCGCCGCCCAGCAATTCCGCCCGGCCAACACGGCGGCTGCGAAAATCGCTGATCGTGGCGATGACACCGCCCTGCTCGTCCAGAAGCCGGAGATCGACGCTGACTTCGCTGGCGCTGCCTCCGCCGGCATTGGCAATGACATGGCACCACGCGGCGCTGCTCGCGCGCCGGTTGAGCTGCACGCGGCCGACCGCCATCGGAACGGCAATCGTTCCGCCCTCGGCCATGCGCTGCAGCGTTGCGGTGCTCAGGCTCGCCGCCGTCAACTGAAAGCATGTGTCGAGCAAGCCGGGATGCAGCAAATAGGGTTGCATTTCATTCAGCTGCGCCGGCCGGAGGCGGCACAGCGCCTCGCCCTCGCCGCGCCAGATCTGCTCCGCCCAGCGGAAACTTGGCCCCAGTTGGTAGCCCGCCTCCCAAAGCCGCTGGTAGAACTCATCGCCCGACAGCCCCTGCGAACAGCGCTGCCGGATCACATCGAGGTCCTCCAACGAGTGCTGGGCCTGATCGCTTGCCTCGACGCGGCTGAGCGTGCCGGCCGCATGCAGCGCCCAGTCGCCTGACCCATTCGCGGCGCTGAAGACCTGGACGGCGGTCGTGCCCTCGCCGGCCGGCGCCAACCCCACCTGCACCATCCGGGCCTCGTTGTCAGCCAGCCTCAGCGCCTCCGTAAAGCGCACGTCGGCCAGCGTACAGGCCTCAGCCTTCTCGGCGGCGTTGAAGGCCGAAAGTGCCAGCGATACGTGTGCCGCGCCCGCCACGACGACCTGCCCGTCGATGCGATGGTCGCCAAGGAACGGGAGGCCGGCGGCGCTGAAGTGCGCCTCGAAGACCATGCCGTTGATGAGCGGCGAACGCAGTTGAGTGCCCGGCCAATCGACCGCCGTGCGGCCACGCCCATTGGCGGCGCGGCCGGCCGGCGCGTTGGGCGCGAGCCAGTAACGTTGACGCTGAAACGGGTAGGTGGGCAGCGCCGTGAGGGTGTCCCAATGGGAAGACTTGCGCGGCCACGTCACCGCCGCCCCCGCACAGT
>CAZCEC010000154.1:0-413 GCA_964497615.1 uncultured Anaerolineales bacterium
GGCCGTACCTGTCGGAGGCGCAGGCGCACGAATTCACGGTGGAGGCGGTGGAGGGGCTGGGGGTGCTGCGGGCGCACTGGCTGGAGTATGTGCCGGCGGTGCTGCTGGCGCTGGTGGGCAAGGCGCTGCTGATCGGGATTCTGCTGACGGTGTTCCTGGCGTATGGCACGCCCTTCAGCAGCGGGACGCTGGTGGCCGGGTTCAGCATCGGGCATCTGTTTACGCTTGTGTCGCCGACGCCATCGGGGCTGGGGGTGGTGGAGGGGGCGCTGACGCTGGGGCTGGTGTCGCTGCGGGTGCCGCTGCGGCCGGCGACGGTGATTACGCTGGGGTACCGGGCGTTCACGTTCTGGCTGCCGTTCGCCTATGGGTTCGTGGCGCTGCGGGTGCTGCATTGGCAGTGGGATAGGGGG
>CAZCEC010000154.1:423-1340 GCA_964497615.1 uncultured Anaerolineales bacterium
GGTGTGGGTTGGTGGGGGGGCGGGTGTGCGGTTGGCGGGGGGAGGGGGGGGAGGGGGGGGAGGGGAGGGTGGGGAATGAGGGGACTCGGGGGACGCAAGGGAAATAGGGGAAATGAGGGAAATGGGAAGGGGCAGGAAGGGTATAGAGGGCTTGAAGGGCGAAGGAGCTGGGCTCAGGGGAAACAGGGGAATGCCGGTGACGTTGAGCCGCCTGGAGGCGGTGACGCTGCCGCAGCCGCCTGGCGGCGCGTGAGGGAGCGGGGAGGCCAGATGTCTCCAGCGAGGAAGGGCGGGGATGGTCGGGCGGACCGGCTGGCGCTGGGGATGATGGCGTTGGGGCTGGCAGGGGCGCTGGCGGTGGGGGCCAGGTTCATGGGGGCGGCGGGCAGGACGGCGGGTGAACTGGATGGAGCGCCAGCGGGGACGACGCCGGCGGTGGGGGCGTATCTGCCGGTGGTGGTGAACGGCTTTCCGGGGCCGGCGGCATTTCTGCCGGTGGTGCTGCAAGCGCCAGCGCCGACGGCAACGGCCACGCCGCCGCCGGTGACGCCGCCGGGCGGGGGTGACTGGCGGGTGTTCCTGGGCTATTACCGGGCGGCGGCGCGGCTGCCGGCGCTGGCGGAGGACGGCGGCTGGAGCGACGGAGCCTTCAAGCACGCGCGGTACATGGTGGAGAACCAGACGGCCAGCCCGTATGAGACGCCGGGCAGTCCGTGGTATACGGCGGAGGGGGCGGCGGCGGGGCCGAACAGCGTGCTGCAACTGCAAGGGGCGGCGCTGACGGAGAAGCAGGCGCTGGACCAATGGATGCAGTGGCCGTTCCACGCGATTGACATTCTGGACCCGGCGCTGGGGACCACGGGGTTTGGCAGCTATGCGCGGGACGCGGGGACGTTCGACTACGCGGCGGCGCTGGA
>CAZCEC010000154.1:1350-4011 GCA_964497615.1 uncultured Anaerolineales bacterium
GGGGGCGATCCCGAGCGGAGTGAGCTTTCCGATCAAGTGGCCGGATCACAACACGACCGTGTACCTGACGAGCTATGACGGGTTTGAGCAGCCGGACCCGCTGGCGAGCTGCCCCGGGTTTCCGCTGGGGGGGCCAAGCGGGCTGCCGATCATTGTGCAGATGGGGCCGGGGCACCTGACGCCGGTGGTGACGGCGCACAGCCTGCACCGGGGCGCGACCGCCCTGCCCCATTGCGTGTTCACGGAAAGCACGTATACGAATTCGATTGCGGAATTGCAGGCGCTGGGCCGGGCGCAACTGGCGGCGCGGGATGCGGTGGTGCTGATTCCGAAGGACCCGCTGATGGCGGGGCAGAGCTATACGGTGTCGATTACGGCGGAGGGGATGACGGTGACGTGGACGTTTGGGGTGAGCCCTTAAAAGCAAGCCGCCGCCTAGAAGGCGGCGTGCGGAGGGCGGGGGCGTCAATTTTGGAGCTTAGGCCGGGAGCCACAGGGGGACCGGACTCGAATTGCTCACTTGGAACAGAGACTGTTCGCGCTCGACGCTCACAGCTTCCGGGGCGGCTTGGTGACTATATGATAGGGCAGACAAGCGGCTGGCGGTAGGGTCAGG
Source organism: uncultured Anaerolineales bacterium (assembly GCA_964497615.1). GTDB lineage: Bacteria > Chloroflexota > Anaerolineae > Anaerolineales > UBA6663 > CAZCEC01. The sequence continues at coordinate 1,967 of CAZCEC010000154.1, forward strand.
TATCATGGGCAGGGGGTGACATTAGTCGTAAACGGGCCGGGACCGCTATAATGAGCGGGAATCCGAAGGAGGACTCACATGTTAATCAGCCAGAAGATGAATGACGCGATCAATGCTCAGATTGGGAATGAGTTTGGGGCGTCGCTGCAATATGTTTCGATTGCGGCGTATTTCGACCGCGATAGCCTGCCCGCGCTGGCGGCGCACTTCTACGCGCAGGCGGAGGAGGAGCGGATGCACGCGATGAAGTTTGTCCACTATGTGGTGGATGCGGGCGGGCAGGTGGTGATGCCGGCCATTCCGGCGCCAAAGCACGATTTTAAGTCGGCGGAGGAGGCGGTGGCGCTGTCGTTGAGCTGGGAGGAGACGGTGACGAAGCAGATCGGCGGGCTGGCCGACCTGGCGGTGAAGGAAAGCGACCACGTGACGAAGGTGTTTCTGGATTGGTTTGTGACGGAGCAGTTGGAAGAGGTGTCGAGCATGGACACCTTGCTGAGCATTGTGCGCCGGGCGGGGGAGAACGGGCTGCTGTTCGTGGAAGATTACCTGGCGCGGCAAGGGAAGCTGACGGCGAGCCAGCCGGCGGGGGGAGCGGCAGGATGAGCGGCGGGAGGTGGGAGTATTCGATCACGCACAGTGATCGGTTGAGCAATGTGTCGGGGGTGCCGCAGATTTCGTCGATCTGGCGGACGAAGTATGCGGATGAGACGACGGACTGGGACCATATTCAGCGGATGGGGAGCGAGGGGTGGGAGATGGTGAGCGCGTTCCCGGTGGAGGCGAACGGGACGACGCTGTATGTGACGTTCATTTTTCGGCGGCTGATGGGGGAGGCAAAGGCTTCGGCAACGGAGGCAGCAGGCGGGGCGGTGGAAGATTGAGTGGATGAAGGGGGGATGGGCCTGGAGGAGTCCGAAAGAGAGATGGGAGTGGAGGCAGGTAGTCCACGGTAGGCAAGCCGTAGATGCGGCACCGCCAGCTTGGGGAGCTGGCGGTGCTTTTATTATTCAGGCAGGCGGGTTGGGTGGCAGCTCGGGGGCAGGGAATTGGAAGGCGGTGAGTTTCTCAGGGAGCGGAATGCCATAGACGCTGGACCAGCGCTCCAGGTCGCGGAGGGAAACCTTCCAGAGACGGGGATGGGCGGGCTTGCTGGAGCGCGGCGGGCGCTTGACACCGAGGCGCCTGATCGCGCGACCAACGCGCTGCTGGGTGAGGGAGTCGCGCTCCAGGTCAGATTCTGGCTCGTGCATGAGCTCGGCTGCGCTGATTATGTCTTTGGTGCTGAATTCCCAGAAGGGTACCCCCCCCTTGGAAATGATGGCATATCTGGCATATCCGGCACTTTTTTCCATAATGGCGCGGATGACGAAGGCGATGAAGTCGGCCGAGTCTTGGTCGGCACGGTCGAGGTAGTGGGCGGCGGCGAGGGCGAGGAGGCGATCAGAGAGGCCTGGGACGCCATGGGCGGTGAGCCAGGCGGCGACGGCCAGGAGGGCCCGCCAGGGGTGGAGGGAGGCGGGCGGAAGGACGGAAGGGAGGTTGGAGGCGACTTGAGCGGCGAAGGCGGGCATGGACGGGAGGTGGGCGAGGCCGAGGGCCCAGAGGTCGTCGTAGAGGGCGTCTGGATTGTGGGGCCAGGCGGCGGGGTCGTTGGGCAGACGGGCAGCGCGGGCGGGATCACCGGAGGCCACGAGAGGGATGGTGAGGCAGTCGGGAGCGAGGCGACTATCGGGCAGAAGGGTGGAAGCAAGAATGCGCGGGCAGAAGGCGCTGACGGCGTGGAGGATGTGGCGGCGGTGCTGCTGGTCGTAGGCGCGGTCGAGGGCAAAGGCATCCCGCCGGGAGCTGGCCAGGAGCCATTGACGCCAGGCCGGGTTGCGTTTGGGGAGGGCGGTTGAGCTAAGGGTGTCGTCGAAGGCAAGGGCGGCGCCGTAGCCGGCAAAGCCGTGGAGGGTGGGGGTGAGGGCCTGGGGCGGGAGCTGGAGGCCGAGGTGGGAGAGGCGGCTGAGGGGGCCGAGGAGTTGGGTGAGGCTGGCGGGATGGTC
>CAZCEC010000155.1:0-3489 GCA_964497615.1 uncultured Anaerolineales bacterium
CGCAGGTGCTGCGCCACCCGCGTGGCCTGCTCGTCCAGCTCGCGGTAGGTCAGCGTCGCCCCGTCCCCCGTCACCGCCACCGCCTCCGGCGTGCGCGCCGCCTGTGCCGCGATCCACTCCGCCACGCTCCCCGCCGGCACCGCCAGCTCGGTCGCGTTCCAGGCGCGCAATATCTTGTGCGCCACCGCCGGCGAAAGCAGCGGCAGGGTCGAAAGTGGTTGATCGGGTTGGGCAACCGCCCCGGCCAGCAGTGTCTGATACGCGTCGAGCATAAATGCGATGGTCGCCTGATCGAACAGGTTAGTGTTGTACTCAATGGTGGCCGTAAGCCCGTGCGCGCCCTCCTGCAGGATCAGGAACAGATCGAACTTCGCCGTCCCCGTATAGATGTACTCCTGCCGCGCGCGCACCTCGCCCAGCGAGACTTCCTCGGTTGTTGGTTGGAGCATCTGGATGGCGACCTGAAACACCGGGTGGCGGCTGAGGTCGCGCTCGGGCTGGAGCGCCTCCACCAGACGCTCGAAGGGCAGGTCCTGGTGCGCGTACGCCTCCAGCGCCGTCTCATGGGCGCGCCTCAACCACGTCCGGAAGGGTGGATCGCCGGCCAAATTGCCTCTCAGCGCCAGCATATTGGCGAAACAGCCAATCAACCCCTCCACCTCGCGCCGCGTGCGCCCCGCCACCGGCGTGCCGACCACAATGTCGTCCTGGCCGGTGTACCGGTGCAGCAGCGCCTGGAACGCCGCCAGCAGCAGCCCAAAAAGCGTGACCTGCTCGCGCTGGCTGAACGCCTTCACGGCCTCGGTGAGGGCTGGCCCCAGATCGAGCGTCTCGACGGCGCCGTCATACGTTTGTACGGCGGGCCGCGGGCGGTCGGTGGGCAGGGCCAGCACCGGCAGCGGGCCGGCCAGATGTCCGCGCCAGTATTCCAGCAGCCGCGCATCCGCGTCGCTGGCGCGCTCGCGCTGCCAGGCGGCGAAATCACCATATTGCAGCGGAAGCTCCGGTAGTGGCGCGCCCTGCCCTGCCGCCAGCACCGGATAGACCTGGGCCAACTCGCGCACTATCAGCCCCACCGACCAATCGTCGGCCGCAGTATGATGGATGGTCAACAGCAGGCGGTATTCATCAGCCGCGAGGCGTAATAAGGTCGCGCGCACCAGCGGGCCGCGCGCCAGGTCAAAAGTGCGCCGGGCCTCGATGCCGCTTAGCCGCTGGGCTTCCGCCTCGCGCTCGGCCGGCGGCAGGCTCTGCAAATCCACCAGTGGCAAATCTGGCTGTGGCGCGCCGGCCACCCGCTGAACAGGCGTGCCATCCACCACCGCAAACGTTGTGCGCAGGCTTTCGTGGCGGGCCACAATTGCGGCCAGGCTGCGCGCTAGGGCCTCGGGATCAAGCGGGCCGCTCAAATGCAGCGCCATCGGGATATTGAACGTCGGGCCGGAGGCAAGCTGGTCGAGGAACCACAAGCGTTCCTGAGCAAACGACAGCGGCGCCTCACCGCCCGCCGGTCGGCGCACGATCGCGTCCGCGCCAGCGGCCAGGTTCGCCTCGCGCAGCATCTGCTGCAGCAGCGCCCGCCGCTGCGGCGAAAGATCAAAAGCACTCTTTGCCGCGTCGCTCACTTGTACCCCGAAGCTGCGCGAAGCGGGGAAGGCGCGGCCACGCTCGCGGGCAATGCCTGCCCAAGCCTGGCCTCCACTTCTTCGTCCGAAAGCTGCGCGACCGCCACCAGCAATTCCGCCCTGCGCTCAAGCTGACCAGACAGGCCCATCAGCGCCTGGGCCAGCCCCGCCACCGTGGGCGAGTCAAACAGACTGCGGAACGGCACTTCGACCTGGAACGCCTCGCGCAGGCGTGCGATCACCTGGATCACCAACAGCGAGTGGCCGCCCAACTCAAAGAAGTTGTCGCCAATGCCCACCTGTTCCACGCCCAGCACGCCAGCCCAAATTCCGGCCAGCACCTGTTCCAGGGCCGTGCGCGGCCTCGTCGCGGACCCCTCAGCGCTCCGTCGTGCGAATTCCGGCGCTGGGAGCGCTTTGCGGTCCAGCTTGCCGTTTGGCGTGCGCGGCAGGGCGGGCAGCACGCTGATGGCCGCCGGCAGCATGTACTCCGGCAGTTGCTCCTTCAGCCAGGCGCGCAATTGCGGCACCACATGGCGCTCGTAGGCGGCGCGCACCGGATCGTTGGCAAGCGGTTCGCCGCTGCGCCGGGCCTCCGGCCAACGCACGCGCGGCGGGCGCTCAGTGGCGCGCCGCACGAACACCACGTCATATGTTCCCGTGGCCATGTGCCTGCCCCAACCAATCTCCACGTCATAGGGCAGTTCCTCCGCCAGCCCCCAGAGGTCGGCTGGGTCCACGCCGTGCTCGCCTGCCAGCCGCTGCGCCTCCCGCTGCGCCGCGGCGGTGTCGGGACCGGCCTCGGCGGCCAGCCAGGTCAGCGCCGCGCGCGCCTCTCCCAGCCGGGCATTTGGCACTTCGCTCACAGCCAGCACAGCCGGCGCCTCGCTGTCAAGCCAGCGGCGGATCTGAGCGACATTGAGCCGCTCGGCCTCCCAGTCGTGCCACATCGGGTCAATCACCTCACGGTCAACCGGTCCAACGGTCAGTATGACCTGGTAGCGAAACTGGGTCAGCTCGGTGTGGCTGCGCCCTCGGCGCGGGTGGATAGCAGCGTGCGCCACGCCCGGCAACGCCGCCGCGAGCTGTGTAAAGAAGGCCGGGTCGAGGGCCAATTCTTCTTCCTGCGCCAGCCGCTGCCGCACAATCTGGCGCAGCTCGGCGCGCGTCAGGCCAGCGGGCGCGCGTGCCAGTGCCACCGCCGCGTGAAAGGCCTCCAGCAGCGGCAGGCTCCGCACGTCCCCGATAAAGATCATCCCACCCGGGCGCACCACCTCCACTGCGCCAGCGATCACGCGCCGCAGATAGTCACTGCTCGGAAAGTATTGCGCCACCGAGTTGAGGATGACGGCGTCGAATGATTGCGGCGCCAGGCCGGCGAAGTCATCCGCGGCCCGGCGTTGGAGTTCCACCTGCGGCAGGCGGCGCTCACGAAGCTGGGCAGCCAGGTAATCAATCGCCGTTTGCGAGAAATCAGTTCCAACGTACCGCTCGGTGTGAGGCGCAATCGGAAATAGCAGCAAGCCGCTGCCGCATCCAATCTCCAGCACGCTTTGCGGCCGCGCCCCCAGGATGCGGTCCACCGGATCGGCCACCCACTCGCGCATCGCCTCGGCCGGGATCGGCAGGCCCGTGTAGCTGCTGTTCCACCCAATCGTATTGAAGGTTGGATCAGCCTCGGGCGTCGCCTGCCGGTAGGTTTCGTCCCACACCGACTGCCACTGCGACACCTGCACTGGCTGAAGCCCGGCGCCCTCGCCCTGATCCACTGCGCCGTCCCGCGGCACCACATAGGCGACGAGGCGCTGGTCGAGCGGGCCGCCGTCCCACACCGCCGCCACCGCCGCCGCCACCGCCCCGTGCC
>CAZCEC010000156.1:0-3351 GCA_964497615.1 uncultured Anaerolineales bacterium
AGGCCATGCCCCCGAGTTTACCAGGGCCGCGTGGCGGGTTTTGAAATGAGTTCTAATCTCCCGTCTCGTTGCACCCCGTCACGACCGGCGTCGCGAGGCCCTCCAGCCAGCAGTCCACCGCGAACCCCGTCCCCGCATCCGCCGCCCGCACCAGCACGTGGCTCCCCCATTGCGCCAGCCGCGTGAACACCGGCTCCCCTGTGAACCGCCCGCCCAGTTCCAACAACCTGGCTTGCGCGCCCGCCTCCACCCGCACGGTGCAGGCCTGGCAGTCCGGCGTGCCCGCCCCCGAGAGCGCCCCCGCCAGCCCCAACGAATACGGCAGGCTGGCATCGTAGCAGTGCGAGAGCTGCCCCGCCAGCACGCGGCAGTTCACCCACGCCCCGTTGTCGAAATGCGCCACCACGTATACCGCCTGCGTCGCCCCCAGGTCCATCGCCCCCAGCATCAAGTCATAGTCGGCCTCGCCGATCAACTCCAGCACCCCGTTCACCGCCGCGTAGTTCACCCCGCGCTCCCGCCCCAGCGCCGCCAGGTCGCCGTCATAAGTCCGCGCCGTCTGGATCGCCTCATCCACCAGCAGCGGCGCCGCCCGCAGCGGCTGGCTGATGTTGCCGTCCACCGCCAGCCCCACCGCCGCGACGATGGGCAGCGGCAGCAGCAGCAGCACCGTAGCCCGCAGAGTCACACGGCCTCGGCTGAAAGCCGCCCGCACCCCCTCCAGGCGATAGTCTTGCAGCAGCCCCGGTATGATCAGCCCCAAGCCAATGAAGAAGCCCGCCAGCAGCATGCGCACCTGCGCCGGCTCGTCGAATGGGTACAGGTCGCGCCCCCAGAACCGCCGGTCCGCCAGCCAGATCAGCCCGCTGCGGCCCTCGTACGGCATGTGGCCCGCGACCAGCATGATCAGCCCGGCCGCGACGATCCACGCCAGCGGCGCCGCATACGCCGCGGAGAAGCGTGCGCCCAGCCACCCGGCCAGCGTCGCTATGGCCGTCACCAGCACCGCCCCGGTCACGGCCACCGGCGTCACCATCCACACCGGACGCTGGCCCAGCGTCACCACCTCCGGCAGGTACGCCCCCAGCGCCAGCGCCAGCCCGAACAGGAGGCCGTTGATCAGCCCCAGGCGCGCCATCGTCCGCGCCGTTGCGCGTTCCGGCGCGTGGGCCGTCGTATCAACCAATGTTGGTTTCATCCATGAGGTCGCCATGCGCCGCGTCCACAGAACAGTACAGTTCCACCCACCCCCCACCTTGATTACGCGTCATCCGCCGCTTCGTTGCGTCCTCCGCCGCCACACGCCCCATCCCACCGCAATCACCACCACGAAACCCGCCAGCGCCAGCACTTGCCATACCAGCCCGAGTGAGACCGGGGCCGGAACGGGCACGGCTGTTGGCGGCGGGGTCGCCGTCCTCGCCGGTCCCCGCAGGCCAATCAGCGCCGCCGTCTCAACATCCCCCAGCGGCGCGGCCGGCGTGGGCGTCCCGGCCGGCGGCATCCCATTGGCCCGCATCAAGAAGGCCGTCAGCGCCCAATAATCTGCCTCGCTCAGGCTGCCTGGCGCGTTGAACGGCATCGTCTGGCTCACAAACCGGTGCAGGTCCGCGGCGGTCACAAACCGGCCCAAGGCGCCCTCGCCGATCACCGCCGGCACCGTTTGCGGCAGCGTGAAGCCGCTCTCGTAGGGCCGGTCCCCGTGACAGCCGCTCTCCCAGCAGTATTGATCTTCGGGTGGGTATTGGGCGCGCCACTCATCGGTCAGCCCCTGGCCCACATCGCCGTGGCACGGCTGGCAGTTCAGCCAGTACACCTGCGCGCCCGTATCGGCCTGCGAGGGGTTCTCCACCGTCGGCGGCGCCGACAGCCGGTCCGGCGTGGGCATGGTCTGGGCGAGGACCCGTGGCGCGTGCCCCCCTGGAGGAGGGGGAGGGTCACCGTGTGCCACCGTGGTCCCCGCCCAGACGGCCGCTGCCAACATGCAGCTGCCCCACGTCAGAAATACCCGGCCCAGCCGCCGAATGTTCATTCTGCCGGCGCAAAACCGGGAGACAGCAGGCGCTGTCTCCCGGTCATCACCCGCCTCGTCACCGCGTGGGCCGTTACCCGCGCACGCCCCGCAGCTTCGGGTCGAGAATGTCGCGCAGCGCGTCGCCCACCAGGTTCCACCCCAGGCCAAACAAGATCAGCGCCAGCCCCGGGAAGACAATAATGTACCAATACGTATCCAGGCTCAGGATAAACGGCCGCGCAAACGCAATGATCTGGCCCCAGTCCGCGTAGCCGATTTCCGTCCCCACGCCCAGGAAGCTCAGCGCCGCGAACGTCACCACGTAGGTGCCCACGTCCAGCGACGCCAGCACCATCGTCGGGAAGATCGCGTTCGGCAGGATGTGCCGAATGAGGATCCGGCTGTCCTTGGCCCCGATCACCCGCGCCGCCAGCACATAGTCGCGCTCGCGCACCGTCAGGATGTCGCCGCGCACCACGCGCGCATACGTCATCCATCCGAACGACACCAGCGCGATCGTCGGCGGCCAGATGTTCTTCCCCATCACCGGCGTCAGCACCGCCGACAGCGTCAGCGCCGCCAGCAGGAACGGAAAAGCCATGAAAATCTCGGTGATGCGCATCAGCAGGTCATCCAGCCGCCCGCCATAGTAGGCCGCCAACGACCCCACAATGATGCCAATCGTCAACGTAATCGCCGTGATAAACACACCCGTGAAGATGGCCGTGCGCGTGCCCCACACGATCCCGTAGAAGATGTCCCACTGCCCGCTGGCCGTCCCAAAGATGTGTATCCAGTCGTCTCGGCCATAAACGAGCTTATACCAGGCCGGCACCTCCGGCGGGCGCGACAGCCACTCCGTGCCCGGCGGGCGCGGCTGCGGATTGAAGCCGTCGCGCGGGATGGTGTACGGGTCGGCCTGGGGCGGCGCCAGCGCCGGCGCGAATATGCCGATCAGGAAAAACGCCGCGATGATGATCATGCCGGCGATGGACAGCGGGTTCGTAAACAGCCCGCGGATGATGCGGTACCAGTCCGGCCCCACCACGCGCTCCAGCCGGCTCGGCGGGCGCAGCGCGACGGGGTCCAGATCGCGGCCGGTGGGGCGGGCAACGGTTTCAGCAGCCACGTTTTGTCTCCTCCTGCTCCTTCTGCGTAGCCGCGGGGTTTACCCCCGCGTGCCAGGGCGCCTCAACTCAAGCGCACCCTTGGATCGAGAAACGCATACATCACGTCCACCGCCAGGTTCGCCACAATCAGCAGGGTGGCGTTGAACATCACAAAGCCCAGCACCGTCAGCACGTCCAGCGAAGCCGCCGCCGCCGCCGCCGCCGAGC
>CAZCEC010000157.1:0-3097 GCA_964497615.1 uncultured Anaerolineales bacterium
CGGCCGCATTGGTCGCGCCCATGCCCAACGGACTGGATTGGGCTAGCGCCGCCGCTTTGCCCATCGCCATGCTGACGGCGCGGCTGGCGCTGATGGAGACGGCCGGGCTGATGGCGGGGCAGGCCGTGCTGATCCATTCGGCGGCGGGGGGTGTGGGGTTGGCGGCGGTGCGGTTGGCGCAGTCCGCAGGCGCGATCGTTGTGGCCACGGCTGGAAGCCCGGCTAAGCGGGCGCTGTTGACGGGACTGGGGGTGAGGGCGGTGGCGGACTCGCGCGACCCCGCGAGCTACGCGAGGGCGGTGACCGACGCCACCGGCGGGCGGGGCGTGGACGTGGTGGTGAATGCCCTCAGCGGGGAAGCGATCGGGGTGAGCCTGGATGTGTTGGCGCCGGGCGGGGTGTTCATTGAGTTGGGCAAGCGGGGCATCTGGGACGCGGTGGCGGTGAGGGCACGGCGGCCGGATGTGCGTTACGTGGTGGTGGACCTGTTGGCGTTGACCCAAGCCGAGCCCGAGAAGGTGGGCGGGTGGCTACGGGAACTCATGGCGGGAGTTGCCGCCGGCGCCATCGCGCCGCTGCCGGTGCGGACGTGGCCGCTAGCGGAAGCGACGAGCGCCTTCCGGACGCTGGCCGCGGGGCAGCACATCGGCAAGTTGGTGCTGGTCCCCGCGCAGCCGCCGACCGGCCCGCTGGTGCGCGCCGATGGGACGTATCTGATCACGGGGGGGCGCGGGGCGCTGGGGTTGAGGGCGACGGGGTGGCTGGTGGAGCAGGGGGCCAGGCACCTCGCGCTGTTGAGCCGCGGGACGCCAAATGAGATACAGGCCGAGCAGATTGAGCGGCTGCGGGCCAACGGGGCGCAGGTGGTGGTGGTCCGGGCCGATGCGGCCGATGCGGAGGCTGTGCGGCAGGCACTCGATGAGGTGAACGCCGCGCTGCCGCCCGTGCGGGGGGTGCTGCATGCGGCTGGGGTGGCAGGGGATGGGCTGCTGGCGCGGCAAGGCTGGGAGGCGATTTGGCCGGTGCTGGCGCCGAAGGTGGCGGGGCCGTGGGCGGTCGAGCGTGCGCTGGGCGGGGCAGAGCTGGACTGGCAGATTTATTGTTCATCAGCAGTTGGGGTGGTGGGGCAGGTGGGCCAGGCCGCGTATACGGCAGCGAACGCGGTGCTGGATGCGCTGGCGCAGCAGGGGCGGGCGGCAGGCGTGCCAGTGCTGAGCGTGGGTTGGGGACCGGTGGGTGAAGGGGGGATGAGCGCGGGGGCCGCAGCGGGGGTGCAGGCGGGCTGGGCGGCGGCGGGGGTGAGGCCGCTGCGGCTGGGAGCAGTGGGGCCGACGCTGAGGGCGGCTTGGGCTCAAAGCACCGGCCACCTGATCGCCCTGATCGGTCGCCCGCAGAACAGCACCCATCCAGTTTTTAGCGGCCTGGTCGCGTTGCCGGAGGCGGCGAAAACTCGCGAGGCCGCGACCTCCCCAAGCCAGGCCAGTGAGGGCGAGCTGACGGCTGCCCTACAATCCGCCGCGCCTGCTCAGCGGAGAGCGATGTTGATGGCAGCCCTCCAGACGGCGGCCGGCGAGGCGCTGGGCCTGAGGGCGGGCGAGGCAGTTGACCCGGAGCGCCCGCTGCGCGAGCTGGGGCTGGACTCGCTGCTGGCGGTGGAGCTGCGCAACCGGCTGGCGCGCCGGCTGGGGCGGCCGCTCCCGGCGACCCTCCTGTTTGACTATCCCACCCTATCCGGATTGGCAGCGCACCTCCTCACCACTGTGCTGCAATTCGAGACGGTATCTCCCACCCAACCACGGCCCGCACCTGCGCTAGCCCAGGACGCAATCGCGATCATCGGCCTCGGCTGCCGCTTCCCAGGTGGCGCGGATAGCCCCGAAGCGTTCTGGAGGTTGCTGGCGGAGGGCACCGACGCCGTTCGCGAGGTACCGGCGGACCGCTGGGACGTGGATGCCTACTATGATCCCGATCCCGAGGCGCCCAGCAAGATGAACACTCGCTGGGGGGCGTTCCTATCTGATATTGACCAGTTCGACGCGGCCTTCTTCGGCATTGCCCCGCGCGAGGCGGTGGCAATGGACCCGCAGCAGCGGCTGCTGCTGGAGACAAGTTGGGAGGCGTTGGAGCGCGCGGGCTTGCCGCCCGGTTCGCTGACCGGCAGCCTCACCGGCGTGTTCGTGGGGATATCCACCGCGGATTACGCCGAGCGCCAACAGCGGTTCGCCGATCTCGATCAGGTTGACGCCTACATCGGCACCGGCAGTTCCAACAGCGTGGCTGCCGGGCGGCTGTCGTATGTGCTGGGGCTGCAAGGACCGAGTATGGCCGTGGACACGGCTTGCTCGTCGGCGCTGGTGGCCCTCCACCTGGCCTGCCAGAGCCTGCGGGCCGGTGAATGCCACCTGGCGCTGGCCGCCGGTGTGAACATCATTCTGAATCCCGAAGGGACGGTTTACTTTTCGAAGCTACGGGCCATGGCCGCGGATGGGCGGTGCAAGACGTTCGATGCGCGGGCGGACGGCTACGTGCGCGGCGAGGGCTGCGGGGTGGTGGTGCTCAAGCGGCTCAGCGAGGCGGTGCGCGACGGCGACCCAATCTGGGCGGTGGTGCGCGGCTCGGCGGTGAACCAGGATGGGCGCAGCAACGGGCTGACGGCCCCCAACGGCCCGGCGCAGGCGGCCGTCATCCGCGCGGCGCTGGCGCAGGCCGGGGTCGAGCCAGCGGCCATCGGCTACGTGGAAGCGCATGGGACGGGCACGGCGCTGGGCGACCCGATCGAGATGCAGGCGCTGGCGGGGGTGCTGGGGGAGGGCCGCGGCGCGGAGCAACCGCTGTGGGTGGGGTCGGTGAAGACGAACATGGGGCATTTGGAAGCGGCGGCGGGGATGGCGGGGCTGATCAAGACAGTGCTGGCGCTGCGGCAGGGGGCGATCCCGCCGCACCTGCACTTCGAGACGCCGTCGCCGCACATCCCCTGGGCCGAGTTGCCGGTGGCAATCCCGCGGCAGCTCACGCCGTGGCCGGCTGGGGAGGCGCCGCGGCGGGCGGGAGTGAGCGGCTTCGGCATCAGCGGTACCAACGCCCACGTGGTGCTGGA
>CAZCEC010000158.1:0-2978 GCA_964497615.1 uncultured Anaerolineales bacterium
TATGTCTTGGGCAACCCACTCAAGTATACTGATCCTACTGGACATAGGGAAGATGATGGATGCGGTGGCGTTGCGGGAGGCTGCAGCTATGGGCCGATGGACTACTACTGGAATGCACAAGCGGCCCAGAGCTACTGTGATCAGGCTGATGCGCCTGGTTGCACCAACTATACAGAACTGGCCATATTTGGAGCGGCCGCTCTGGTTGGCGTCGCTGTCATTCCCGAAGTCGCGGCTGCAATTGCCAGGCCAATCGCGCAACTGCTATTCGGCGTATGCGTCAATGATGGTGACTGTACCAATGAAGCACAGGCGGGTATCAATCTACTTCAGCGCGCCCTACAGTTCACCCCACACGCCCTGCAGCGAATGGTCGAGCGTGGTGTGTCCGCAAGTCAAGTTCAGACAATTGTGAATGCCCAGCAACCATTCCCTTACTTCCACGCCGGGGTTTGGAAAACGGGCTACTATGACGCTGCGGCCAAGATCTTCGTTGGCGAGCTTCAGGGCATCGTTACAACGGTAATCACCAATGTCAAGCCCCAGTACATTGAGAACTTGAAGAAGGCTACACCATGAAAGTTAGCTATGACAGGTCAATAGATGCCGTGTACATCTACCTGGTTTCCGAGGTCGTTCCCGGGCAGGCGGCAACAACCTATGCTTGTGATCCAAGCGAAGTAGGCGGACATATCAATCTGGATTTCGATTCAGAGGGCCGACTGATCGGTATTGAGGTTCTGGACGCGAGCACCAAACTGCCCGCAGAGCTCCTGAGGACCGCTGCCAAATAATGCGGGTGTATCTCCCGGTTAGGCTCGGCCCTCTACTCTTGACCTTACCTTACCCTTCTTCTTCCCCAATGCCGCGGCCCGCCCGGCCCCGTCCGGAGCCAGCCTCGCACCTTAACAACCGATTGTCCCGCGCCGGCCGCCGTTACTTCTTCTTGTGCGGCCCGCGCTTGGTGCCTTTGTCTGAACGGGTCTTGCGCGGCCGGCCCATGCGGGCTTCAGCTTCGGCCCGTTGGGCAGCCAACGCGTCACGCTTTCTCGCGGCCTGCGCCAGCCGCTCGTCCTTGGCCTGGCGCGTGTTCTGCCGCTGGCCGCGGCCGATGGGCGCGGCTTCAGGCAAAGCACCCGGCAGCGTGGACTGCGGCAACAGGTAGGTCTTGCCGCTGAATTTGACCCGCTGTAACCGCTCGCACACGCCCAGCGTGTCCAGGCACCAGCGCGTGAACTCCGGCGCGCTGCGACCGCCCGGAATGTGCGCCGCCCCGCCGAAGTCGTCGTAGGCGGTGGCCATGAAGTTGGTCGCCACCTTGCCCCAGTCGGCGAAGCGATCCGGCTGGCGCTTGCTCAGGATGTGCCACACCGCCACCAGCATCTGGCGCGCCACGGCCACAACGGCCTTGTTGCGCCCCAGGCGCGGCTCCAGCCGCTGGTAGACTTCCTTCCAGTGCCGGTTGACCAGCCGCGCGTGGCGGGCGGCCACGACCATCGCCGAGCGCAGGTCGCGCCGCCCGGTCTTGGTGATGCTGCCCTGCACCTTGCGCTGGCCCGAGTCGTGGACCCGCCCGCCCAGGCCGGCATAGCCCACTAATTGCTCTGGGGAAGGAAAGCGCTCGATGGTGCCGATGGCGGCCAGGATCTTCATCGCCCCCAGCACGCCCACCCCGGAGATCTGCAGCAGGAACGGCGCGCGGTCGTCGGTCATCAACTCCTGGGCGATGATGCGGTCCAGCCGGCCGATCTGTTGCTGGTCGTGATCGATCTGCGACCAGAGCAGCTCGACGGTGAGCTTCTCGACCGGCGTACCGGGAAGCGCCAACCACCAGTCACGGAGTGATTCGCGAAAGGGGTTGGCGGCGTCAGGCTTCTCGATCTGCTTGGAGAACAGCAGCGAGTGTAGGCGGTTCTTGGCGATAGCCATGCGCACCACGCTGTCTTCGCGCTGGGCCACCAACCGCCGCCACTCGCGGTACTTGTGCTCGGGCACCCAGATGCCGCGCAGCAGCCCGGCGGCCAGGAACGACGCCAGGGCTTCGCAGGCCTTGCGGTCGGTCATCACCGGCACGGACGTGATGACCTTCAGGTGCTGCGGGTGCACCACCGTCACCGAGTGGACGTGCGGGGCCAACTCGTCGTGGGTGGCCCAGGTGTTGGTGGTCATCTCGATCACCACCGCGTCGGTCTTGCAGAGAGTCCGGGCGCACCAGGCCGAGAAGCGCCCCCAGGGCAGCGTGGTGGGCCGCACCACCGGGTTGAGGGCTTCGTCCACGGCGTAGGCGACGACGTACTCGCGGTGCAGGTCGAGGCCGAAGAAGCGCGTGGCGCCCTTCAGCCGCGAGCGGCGATAGGCCATCTCGGTCGGATGGACCAGCTCGCGCAGGGCCAGAAACGCAGCCGGTGTGAGCGGCGGCGCCTCGGCCCAATCCAAGGGGGGAGCAGTTGCCAAAGTCATGGAGCCTCCTTGCGGCAGCCCCGCCGGAGCGAGGCGACTGGGGCCGGGCGGGTTGCAGGGCTTGGGCGTCTCACACATGTCTTCGCGGTCAGCCGGCGCACCGGTCGCCGCATGCGAACGAATTCGAGCGGGGCAGCCAGTTACAAAGTCGGCCTCAGCCGTCACAGCGGCGGCGCCATGCCATCGTCGGCTGGCCCTCACGTCCAGGCCCCGGAGACGTGCCCGCTCGCGCGCCTGGCGGAAGGGTACCGCCAAACGGCGAAGGGGCCACACCCGGCCTATTCAGTTATCCGCCAAGACAAGGAGGCCATCAGGGAGGCACAGGCGCGGCCACGCACTCACCCGCGCTCGGAGCGCATAAGAATAGCCGGCCGCCTGATCAGGGCAGCGCACCCGCGGTGTTCACGACGCGCTCAAAGCGCAAGCTTCACCGTAGGGCGCGCGCAACATCCGGACCTGGGCTGACCCGGCCGCCGGCGACGGGGTTCCCCGCCGGTGCACCGGGCCCAATGCGCGCA
>CAZCEC010000159.1:0-2773 GCA_964497615.1 uncultured Anaerolineales bacterium
CGCACCGTCAATTTCCCGGCGGGCACCTACCGCTTCACGGCCACAACCGATGACGGCATGCGCGTCTGGGTCGATGACCGCCAGGTGATCAACTCCTGGGCCGACAGCCAGGTCCACACCATCACCGGCGACATCGCCCTGACCGCGGGCGACCACGCCATCCGCGTCGAATACTACGAGGCGTGCGGCCAGGCGGTGGCCAAGCTCAACTGGGCGCCCATCGGCGGCCCCGTGACCCAGCCGCCCGTGCCCGGCAACTGGCGCGGCGAGTACTTCAACGGCGTCACGCCCGGCAACAACCTGCTGCTGGTGCGCGACGACCCGATGATCAACTTCAACTGGGGCAGCGGCTCCCCGGCCCCCAACGTGCCCGTGGACCGCTTCTCGGCCCGCTGGACGCGCACGGCCGACCTGGCGCCGGGCCGCTACCGCTTCCAGGCGTTCTTTGATGACGGCGTGCGGGTGTGGGTCAACGGCCGTCTGGTCATCGACGAGTGGCACGACGCCCGCGGCAAGACCTACACGGCCGATGTCGACATCGCCGGCGGCAGCACCTCGCTGCAGGTCGACTACTACGAGAACATCGGCGACGCCCGCGCCCAGCTCACCTGGTCGCAGATCGGCGGCGGCGGCGGCACGGTTCAACCCCCGCCCGCGACGACCGTGGGCAACGCCACCGTCCTCGTGCCGCGGCTGAATGTGCGCAGCGGCCCCGGCACCCGCTTCGAGCGCGTCGCCACGCTAACCGCCGGGCAGACCGTGCCCCTGGTCGGCTATCGCGACGCGACCGGCAGCTGGACGATGATCCGCTATAACAACGCCAACGTCTGGGTCAGCGCTGCCCGGCTATCTGCAGCCCACCGTGGCCATCAACACCCTGCCGGTGTGGACGGAGAGCGGGTCGGGCAGCTTCCCGGCGGGCACGCCGCTGGCGACGGTCGGCTCCCGCGTGGCCGCGCTGAATCTGCGGTCCGGGCCGGACACGACCTTCCCGATCATCACCGCGCTGCGGGCCGGGACCGTCGTCGCCCTGATCGGCCGCACGGCCGACAACGGCTGGGTGCAGGTGCGAACGGCCGACGGCACCACCGGCTGGCTCAGCGCCCCCTTCGTCATCCCGACCGTGCCGCTGTCGAGCGTGCCGATTACGGGGTAGCCGGTCCCTACGGTTAACATAACGAGAAAGGGCAACCGCATGGTTGCCCCTGGACTTTGGCCCTTTGAAGAAGCCTTCTGCGACGGCAGGAGGCTTTCGACGTTCTGGATCCGGCGAAGTGGAGCCGGAAAGGGCTATGAGCGAGCCGCGCCGAAGGCGGCATGGCGTAGCGCGGGCCGGATCCAGCGCAAATCCCCCCTGGTCAGCCCGGATCCGGGGTCAATGGGGTGGAATTGGTGGGCGCCCCACAGCGCGGTGCGGAAACCGCGCCACAAGGTGTTGAGCGACCAGCGACCGGATCCGCGCCACCAGCGGGTAGGCACCGGCGGCGCCTGGGTCAGACCCCAGGCTCGATAGCCGGCCAGCAGCAGGAGGGCGTAGACCCAGGCGCTCCACTGGACGGAGAGAATGGCCGCCATAGGCTGCCAGCACTGCTTGTTGCCCAGTCCGAAGTTGGATTTGAGTTCCCGGTGAGCCACTTCCACCTCCCAGCGCTGCCAGGTCCAGAACAGAAGTTGGTCGACCGGGAGGGGCAGGGTCCAGGTTCCAGCCTCATCGAGCAGGGCGTTGACCAGAAATGGGAGGGGCGGTCGTCGCCCGCTCCGGGTGGCCTTGCCGCGGACAATGATGAGAAAGAGGGGACAGTCGGGCGCGCCTTTGCGCAAGAAGGGTCCGGCGACCTTGACCTGCAAGTGACGGGGTCTGCCGCGCACGAGGATCTCCAGCCGACGCCACCCTTTACGCTCTTGCCAATAGGCAGCCGGAGTAGGGGCCCGCTCGCCATAACGGCGGTTGGGTCGGGCCTCAGGACCGGGCAGATGCCACAGCACCCGGTTCTTGGCGCTGCGCACCATAAGAATCACCCCCGCCGGCAGGTGACGCCACAGCTTGAGGGTGTCATAGTGGCCGTCCGCCACCAGCAGCACCCGCTGGCCGGCCCGACCGGCGGCGGCCAACTGGGCCTTCACCCATTCCAGAAAGGTCACGGCGGCTTCCCACTCCTTGCACGGCGCGACCGCCTTCGGGCGCGACTTGTCGGTGAAGGCCGGCAGCCAGCGCAGCGGGAGCGCCCGACTGTAGCCGTCCTCGGCCGGCAGGAGCCAGCTGCCGTTGAACCACCGCTGGGCAATATGGATGCCACGCTTGAAGACGGGCGAGAGCGGATTGTGCAACCACCCTGCGCCTTCCATCTTGCGACTGCTGCGCCGGGTCTGCGTGCCGTCGCCGGCTACCACATACACCTCGTCGGCCGGCACGTGTTTAAGCGTTTCACCGAAGAGCACCGCACTGGCCTTGTCATAGGGAAAGCGCCCCCGGCTGAACAGCCGATACCAACTGCTCCAGTCTGCCTCGGTATGGCCGATGCCCATCAGTAACTGCGTGACCGTATGCCGGGCAAAGACCACAATCTCGGCCACCACAAGCAGCGCCACCCGCTGGAACACGCGCTCCTGGCCAAACACCTCCCGGTGCGCCTCAAGCAATTCGATTAACTGGTTGAGAAGTTCGTCGTTTTGAGGGATAGTTGACATTGGGAAGTGCCTCGCTTCTTGTTGGTTATGGACAACTCAACAGTAAACGAGTGCACTTCCTTCTGCAAAAAAGGCCAAACTACAG
>CAZCEC010000160.1:0-2672 GCA_964497615.1 uncultured Anaerolineales bacterium
GACCCGGCCGCCGGCGACGGGGTTCCCCGCCGGTGCACCGGGCCCAATGCGCGCACACACTTACACACGCCTTACAGTCTTTCGAACCTGTTCCAAATGTATCCGGTCGTGGTCCAGCACCCAACCCACAATCTCCGCCAGTAGGGTGGGGCCGAAGATGGCGTGGCGCGCGGTGCGGCTCCATACGTCCTGCGGCTGGCGGCGTAAAAACGTGATCACTTCCCGGCGGGCCGCGCTGAACGCCGCGAAGGCCTCCGGCCCGTCCTGCGCTTGGTAGTCCCGCTCCACCGCCCAGGGGTCGGTGTCGGCCCCGGAGACAAAGGGGTTGCTCTGTTCCACCAGGGTGTGCAGCCGTGGCAGGTTCACCTCGCGCTCCACGTCGCGCAAGTGGCAGGCCACTTCGGTGAGTGACCACTCGCCTGCCCCTGGCCGGGTGTGCCAGTCGAGCGCGCCTTCCAGCGCTGTGTGAAAGGCGGACAGGTTGCCGGTCAGGAAATAGGGCAGGGCGCGCGCGGGCGGCGCGGCGGCCTCTGGCAAGGACGGCAGGTGGTTTGGTGCCCAGGCCGCAAAATCCTCCAGTGTGCCCGTCCCCAGCGGCTCCGCCCTCACCCAGTCCAGCTCTGCCAGCGGCCGGTCCATCGGCGGCAGCCCACCCCGCCTGCCATCACCGGCCATCCGTCCGTCGCCATCCTTCGCTTTCCCGTCGTCCCCACCGTCGCCCTCGGTCGCCGGCGCACCTTCCGCCTGGACCCAATACGTTCGCAATCCCACGGCCGCCGCCGGCAGGATATCGCGCTCCCAATCATTGCCCACCAGCAGCGCCTGCTCCGGCCGGCGGCCCAGCCGCGCCAGCACCTCGGCGAAGTATTCCGGGTGCGGCTTGGAGAAGTGAAAGCTCTCCATGTCGGACACCAGCGCAAACTCTGACGCTTCCAGCCCTGCCCAGCGCAGCCGGTCCTGAATCGCGGGCAGCGGGAAGAGGGGCGCAGTGGTAATGGCGACCTCGTAGCCCTGGGCGGCGGCCCAGTGCATCACTTGCACAGCGGCCGGGCGCCGCGTGGTGATCGCCTGCAAGTCCTGGTAGCGCCCCGCATAGAATTCGTCCAGGCGCGGCCGCCACCAGGATGGATCCCAGCCCATCCCTTCGGAGAAGCAGTCGCGGAAGACGTCATACAGCGTGCGCGCGGGGTCGGTGTTGCCGATCATGGCGCGGGTCCCCGAGATCAACTCGCGCACCAGCCGCTCCACGCCCGGCGCGCCGGCAAAGTGCTCCGTGACGGCCTGGAAGTAGGCGGGCAAAAAGACACCCATGTCGTTGCCGAGCAGGGTGTCGTCGAGGTCAAACAAAAGCGTCGTGATCACGGTTTATCCGGAGCGCGCAGCTTGTGGAGGTTTTCGTGGCAGTGGCCGCACCCGGCTTGCGGGTTGGGCACCTCCGCCAGCACCTTGGTGCACGAGGCTGTGATTTGCATCTTGCGCCCCAGCCCGGCCCAGGTCTTCACCACCCGCCCATCCAGCACCAGGTGCTGGCAGGCGTTGGCACTAAGGATTTTGGGCACCGGACACCCATGGCACATCCCCGGCGTCCAGCGTGCGCTGGCCGGGTTGTTGCCCACCAATCGGCATTCCTGCTGATTGCGGCCCCGGAAGTAGTTGGCATAGAAGTACCGGCACTCGGTGCCGGCTGGAGTCCGCATGCTCTACACCCGCGTCAGATACGCACCCGTCTCTGTATTTACCTTGATCGTGTCCCCGATGTTCACAAACAGGGGCACCTGCACCTTCAGCCCGGTCTCGGTGGTCACCAGCTTGTTGGCGCCGGTGGCGGTGTCGCCGCGCACGCCGGCCTCCGATTCGACGACCGCCAGTTCCACCGCGGCGGGCAGTTCCAGTTCAATCGGCTCCTCGTTGTAGAAGGTGAGCTTGAGCGCCAGGCCTTCCTTGAGGTAATGTTGGTCGTCGCCCAGCAGGTCGCCGCTGAGAGCGGGCTGCTCGAACGTTTCCGTGTCCATGAAGTAGAACAGGTTGCCGTCGCGGTACAGGTACTGCACCTGGTGGTGGTCCAGCCGAATATCCTGCACCCGGTCGCCCGACTGGAAGGTGCGGTCAATTGTCGCGCCGGAGCGCAGGTTGCGCAGCTTGGTGCGGATGGTGGCATTGCCGCGGCCAGGCTTGTTGTGCGAATACTCGAGGACCTTGAAAATCTGGTCGTCCAATTCAAAGGTCACGCCTTTGCGCAGGTCGTTCACGTCAATCATAGCGATCTTTCCTTACGGTGAAATGAGAAGCCGGTGCGATGCAACAGACGGCGCAGGCCAAGCTGCGGCCCGCGCCGGATATGCAGATTATATCACGCCGCCATCGGCTATCCGTCAATCCAGCGCGCCGCCTCGCGGCCCAATTGCGCCAGCGGGGCCTGCCGCACGGTGCAGCCGGGGAGCGAATCGAGGAACAGCCGGCCGTACTGCTTGGACAGCACCCGCCGGTCGAGGATGACCACCACGCCCCGGTCGCTGCGGGTGCGGATGAGGCGGCCAAACCCTTGCCGGAACTTGAGGATGGCCTCCGGCACGTTATACTCGTTGAAGGGTCGCTCGAAGGTCTCGGAGCGCGCCGCCACAATCGGGTCGGTGGGCACGTCGAACGGCAGCTTCACAATCACCAGCGCCGAG
>CAZCEC010000161.1:0-2492 GCA_964497615.1 uncultured Anaerolineales bacterium
CCTTCATCCTTCATCCTTCATCCTTCATCCTTCATCCTTCATCCTTCATCCTTTGCGTGGCGAGCATGCCGGCGCGGCCGATGATGGTGTTGGCGAAGGTCTTGGCGAGGCGAACGGGTTGGCGCGGGCCGCGCCACTCGCGGTGCAGGGCGACTGAGTTGACCATCCAGCGGGTGGCGAAGGAGTAGAAGCGGCGCGAGTAGCGGCCACGGACGGAGAGGTCGCGGTCGCTGATGTGCTCCCAGGCGGCGGGGGCGATGACTCGGTCCGCGACGCGGTTGGCGTAGCCGGTGCCCTTGATGGGATAGGCGACGGTGGTGAGGAACAGGTCCGGGTTGGCGCGTTTGAGGTGCTCAGTGGTGAGGTCGAGGTCGCTCAACTCCTCGCTCTCGTAGCCGAGCATGATGAACATGCCCACCTGGATGCCCTTGTTCTGGAGCAGCCGCGTCTTGGCTTGAACGTCATCCACTTTCGTGTCGCGGCGCATCGCATCGAGCACGCGCTGGCTGCCGGACTCGCTGCCCAGCCACAGGCGGTAGCAGCCCATCTCGGCCAGGGCGGCAATCACGTCCTCATCCAGCCGGTCGGGGCGGGAGATGCACTCGAAGGGAATGCGCAGGTGGCGTTCCTTGAGCACCCGCGCGTACTCTAGGAACCAGCGCCGGTGGATGGTGAAGACATCATCGGCATACCAGAGTTGGTCGGGCTTGTAGCGGGCAAGGAGCATCTCCAGCTCGTCGGCGACGTTGGCGGGGGAGCGGCGGCGGTGGGTGTTGCCGTAGACGGCGTGGCTGCACCATTGGCAGTGGAACGGGCAGCCGCGGGCGCAGATGAGCGAGACAGAGCCTTGCCCGTGGTTCTCGCGCCAGACCTGGACGTAGCGGTCGAGGTCAATGGCGTCGCGGTCCGGGAAGGGCAAGGAGTCCAGATTCGTGATGTAGGGCCGGGGCGGATTGGTGACGACCTGCCCCGTGTCGTCGCGGAAGATGATGCCGGGAACGCTGGCGAGGTCAGTCAGGCGGCGGGTGAGCAAATCCTCGAGGGTCAATTCGCCCTCGCCCACTACGATCACATCCGCGCCGCGGGCGAGGTACTCAGCGGCGTAGGAGGCCGGCTCGGGGCCGCCCAGGATGACTTTAGCCCCCATGTCCCGGCAAATGGCCATCATCTGGAGCGCGTTGAACTTGGTCATCAGGTTGACATACAAGCCAACTACGGGCGGGCGCTCGGCCTGGGCGTAACTTTTGAACTCGTTCAGCGACTTAAAGGTGCTGTCGAAGACTCCGACTGAAAAGCCGCGCGATTTCAGGTAGGCGGACAGGTACAAAAGTCCCAGGGTGGGATAGGGCTTCATCACCTGCCGCTCGTGGAGGTCTTCGGACAGGAAATAGCCGTGAGTCAGGAGGATATCCATCGGGATGGGTTATAGCATGAATTGGACGAGTCCCGTCCGAAACCGTATGCAATTCGGACGAGTAGCGCCGAATTGCGGTACTAATCTAACGTGTCAGGGACACACCTGAATCCGTAAACTGAAACCGTCCCCATTTCAGCCGCGGCGCCCCCGCGGCTTGTGTGCATGACCACGACCATCACCCCTCCCGCCAGCGTTCGCCCCGCCTCAGCCCCGCCCGCCGCCTGGCCGGCCCGCCCACCCGCAACGCTCGAACTGGAATTGAGCCTGCTGGTGTGCCTGATCTTGACCGGCGTGTACGTGGTCTACAACCTGCTGGCGACGCCGTCGGGCGGGCATCCGTTTGGGCACGGGCTGGGCATCATCGGCGCCGGACTGATGGTCAGTACCGAGACGCTGTACAGCCTTCGGAAACGGGTGCGCTGGCTGGCCTGGGCGGGGCCGCTGCGCTACTGGTTGGCCTTCCACATTTTCACCGGCCTGGTGGGGCCGTTCCTGGTGCTGCTGCACACCGCGTTTGAGTTTCGGGGGCTGGCGGGCTTCACCATGGCGCTGACGGTGCTGGTGGTGGCTAGCGGGTTCCTGGGCCGGTACTTCTACACGGCCATTCCGCGCTCGCTGGCTGGGGCAGAAGCCTCCGCGGCGGAACTGGGGCAGGCCGCGGCGCAGGTGCAGGCGAGCCTGATCGGGCTGGCGGCGCAGCAATCGGAGGCCGTGCGGGCGCTGGTGGAGGCCGACGCGGCCCGCCAGCGGGCGCGCCGGGGCGACGCGCTGCTGGTGCTGCTGCGCGGCTGGGACGACTGGCGCTACCGGCGGCAACTGCGGGGACGCGTGCGGCAGTTGGAGCGAACGGAGAAGCGCCGGCTGGTGGATGTCGAGCGGATGCTCACGCGGCGGCGCAGCCTGGAGCGGCAGGTGCGCACCCTGGAGGCGGCGCGCCGGCTGCTGGCGATCTGGCACATCGCGCATGTGCCCATGGGGCTGGCACTGTTTGGGTCCGTCGCCATCCACATCGCCGCCACGCTCTACTTCAGGGCCGGATTGTGGTAGTCAACCGGCAGCACCCGATCCTGTCGCC
>CAZCEC010000162.1:0-1700 GCA_964497615.1 uncultured Anaerolineales bacterium
AGGATCAGGCTCGGCCTTTCGTCGTCGAAGCAAGCCGGCTTTCACGGGACTTGAAACATTTATCACAGTGTGCGATATTTGTTGCATGTCTGTGAACTGGCTCGTCCTCACCGCCACGCTCCCGACCAGTCCGAGCGGTCTGCGGGTGCGGGTCTGGCGCGCGTTGAAGGCCACCGGCGCCGGCACGCTGCGCGAAGGCGTCTATGTGCTGCCGGAGCATGCCCCCAGCGCGGCGACCCTGTGGGAACTGGAGCGCACGATTGCCGACGCCGGTGCCGACGCGCACATGCTGGTGGTCCAGGCCCGTGACGAGGCCCAGGAAAGGACATTCCGGGCGCTCTTCGACCGTTCTGAGCAGGTAGCCGAGTTCGTGCAGTCGCTCAAGGAGGCGCGAGGCCGCATCAGCAAGTCCACCGAGGCCGAACTGCACCGGAGCCTGCGCACGCTGGAGAGCCAGTGGCATGCGCTCCAGTCGATCGACTTCTACCCCGGCAAGGACAGCGTCAAGGCAGCAGCTGCGCTCGCGGCGCTGCGCCGCGAAGTGGAACTGCACCTGTCGCCGGACGAGCCGGCCGCAACACAGGCCGCGATACCGCCGCGCGCCATCGCCGAGTACCAGGGCCGTACGTGGGCGACGCGCCGGCGCCCCTGGATCGACCGCCTGGGTACGGCCTGGCTGGTGCAGCGCTTCATCGATGGCAAGCCCAGGTTCGTCTGGCTGAGCGACCCCCGGAAGTGCCCCAGGGCCGCGCTGGGCTACGACTTCGATGGCGCCACCTTCACACACGTCGGGGACAAGGTCACCTTCGAAGTCGTCGCCGAGAGCTTCGGTCTGCTCGAAGACCCGGCGCTCAGGCGCCTGGCAGCGCTCGTTCGCGTGATGGACACCGGCGGTATCCCCGTCGACGAGGCGCCGGGTGTCGAACTGCTGGTCCGCGGCCTGCAGGCCAGGCACCCGGATGACGACCAGCTGCTTGCCGCCGCCATTCCCGTCTTCGACGCCCTGTATGCCGCGCTGCAGGCGCCCCATGAACCGTGATTGCAGCGTGGAGGCACCGTCCGCGCCGACCCGCGCCGACGCATTCCGCTACTGGCTGAGGCTCGGTTTCATCAGCTTCGGTGGTCCGGCGGGACAGATCGCCCTCATGCATGAGGAACTGGTCGAGCGGCGCCGCTGGATCTCGGAGAACCGTTTCCTCCATGCGCTGAACTACTGCATGGTGCTGCCAGGGCCGGAGGCCCAGCAGCTGGCTACCTACATCGGCTGGCTCATGCACCGTACGTGGGGTGGCATCGTCGCCGGCGGATTGTTCGTGCTGCCGTCGCTGTTCATCCTGATTGCGTTGTCGTGGGTCTACATGGCCTTCGGCAATGTGCCGGTCGTGGCCGGCTTCTTCTACGGCATCAAGCCCGCGGTGACCGCGCTGGTGGTACATGCGGCTTACCGGATCGGTACGCGCGCCCTGAAGAACGCCTGGCTGTGGGCAATTGCGGCCGGCGCTTTCGTGGCCATCTTCGCGCTGAACCTGCCGTTCCCGCTCATCGTGCTCATCGCCGGCGTCATCGGCTACGTCGGCGGCAGGGTGGCGCCTGACAGGTTCAGGGCGGGTGGGGGCCACGCCGGCGCGAAGCAGGATATCGGGCCCGCTGTCATCGACGATCACACGCCCGTGCCGGCCCATGCGCGGTTTTCGTGGGTG
>CAZCEC010000162.1:1784-2050 GCA_964497615.1 uncultured Anaerolineales bacterium
CGTCCCAGATGATCGACGGACTGGCACTGGGAGAGACCAAGCCGGGCCCGCTCATCATGGTCGTGGCCTTCGTCGGATTCGTCGGCGGGTGGACGAGCGCGATCTTCGGCAGCGACTCGCTGTTCCTGGCCGGTGCAGTGGCCGCCATGGTGGTCAGCTACTTCACCTTCCTGCCGTCGTTCCTGTTCATCCTGCTCGGCGCGCCATTCATCGAAACGACGCAAGGCAACCTGAAGTTCACGGCGCCGCTGACCGGCATCACCGCC
>CAZCEC010000162.1:2091-2411 GCA_964497615.1 uncultured Anaerolineales bacterium
TTCGCCTATCACGTGCTGTGGCCGCAGGGCCTGGGTGGCCGCTTCGACTGGATCTCGGCGGCAATCGGTGTGGCTGCCGCCGTGGCGCTGTTCCGGTTCCGGGTCGGAGTCATCACGGTCGTGCTCGGCTGCGGTCTCGCCGGTCTCGCCCTCCGGCTGGGCGGCGCGCTGCTGCCTGTCGACCTCTGAAGGAGCTTCCATGAACGTCTGCATCCCGGATCTGGCTTGCGACCCTGCGTCATTGGCGAGCCTGTCGGGCCAGCCAAAGCCGATGGTCCCGGCCATGGACCTCGCCCTGAGTGCGAGTTTCGGCAGCGTCG
>CAZCEC010000163.1:0-2268 GCA_964497615.1 uncultured Anaerolineales bacterium
CCGCCGCCATACACGCCCCCGCCCAGCCCGCCGCCGCCCGCCAACGATGCCGCCGCCCGCCGCACCCAGTTCCTGGACCGCCGCCGCCGGCTGGCCGCGCTCGAAGCCGAGATCATCGACCTGACGCGCAACGTGGCCCAGTTCGAGTTCGACCGCGAGCGCAGCCTGAAGCAGTTGCAGGGCCTGCGCGGCCGCATCATCCGCAACTTCTGGCTGGGGGTGGTGATCACCGGGCTGGGGTTTGGCAGCGTGCTGCTGGTGGCGATTGGGCTGTTCAACCAATCGGAGGGCGTGCTCTCGCCCACGCTCCAGCGGGTGATCTTCGTGGCGCTGGCCGGGCTGTACGAGTATTGGGCGGCGCTGACGATTGCGTTCTTCACCCGCGCGCCGGGCACGCGCATCAGCCTGTGGAGCACCTTCCGGCAGACGCTGTGGGGGCTGGCGCTGGCCTGGCCGGTGGGGCTGGGGGGCTGGGCGCTGTGGAGCTGGGGGTTTGGGGGCGTGCTGGCGAACGTGGAGTCGCTGGCGGCGCTGGCGGGGGTGTTCGCGGCGGCGCATGTGGTGTTCTGCCTGGTGGCGCTGGGGCATTTGCCGCGCGTGGCCCGCGAGCGGCAGCGCGCCTTCGAGTTCGCCTATGGGCCGATGATGGCGCAGTACCAGCACCAGTTGACGCAGCTCCGCGCGCAGAAGGCGATGCTGGAGGCGGAGACGACCTAGCATGGAAGACTTCTGGATTTGGCTCACCTTGCTGATGTCGGGCGGCGGCCTGTTGATGACCGTCGCTTTGCCGGTGTGCATCTGCGGCGCGGGCCTGCTGGCGGCCGGCGGAGTGTGGCTGTGGCTGGACCGGGCGTACTTCCGGCCAGCGCGCGAGGCCAAGCGCGCCGCCCAGGCGTGGCCGTCGGTCACCGGCGTGGTGCTCTCAGCGCAGGTGGACACGCAAACTTCGTGGGACAGCACGAGCGGCGCCGAGAGCACATCGTTTCGCCCCAGCATCACCTATGAATACGAAGTGAACGGCCAGCGCTACCGCGGCGACCGGCTGCGGGCCAGCGACGCCTTCTATACCGCCGGCATGCTGCCGGGCAGCGCGCAGGCCGTGGTGGACCGCTATCGCCCAGGTGCGCCGGTGACGGTGTACTACAACTCGCAGAACCCCAACGAGTCCGTGCTGGAGCGGTAGTGCGCGCCGACCTGACCCCCGGCCCCATCCCGGCGCTCGCCGAGCGCGGCAGGGAAGGGGGGCGCGCGGCCAATGATCTTTCTATGAACCTGCACTTCGCGCACGCGAACGCTTTCCCGCCGGGGGCGTATGCGCCGCTGCTGGACGACCTGCGCGCGCGCTTCACCGTCCGGGCGATGGACAGCCGCCCGCTGTGGCCCGGCAGCGACCCCGGCAAGCTCCACGACTGGCACCCGCTGGCCGACGACCTGGTGGCCTACCTGAGCGACCAGGGCGCGCGCGGCTGGGTGGGCGTGGGTCACTCGCTGGGCGCCATCCTCACCGTCGAGGCGGCCCTGCGGCGGCCGGAGTTCTTCCGCGCGCTGGTGCTGATCGACCCGGTGATCTTTTCGCGCCCCTTGATGGCGGGCTGGAACGCGGCCCGGCGGCTGGGGCTGGGGCGGCGGGTGCATCCCCTCATCCCCACAGCCCTGCGGCGGCGGCGCGTGTTCCTCAGCGCGGACGAGATGTTCGAGCGCTACCGGCGCGCCCCCATCTTTCGCCGGCTGAGCGACGCGGCCCTGCGCGCCTACGTGGACTCGGTGGCCGCCCCGCGCGCCAACGGCCAGCCAGGGGTGGAGCTGGCCTTCTCGCCGGAGTGGGAAGTGGCGATCTACGAGAGCGGGCCGCTGGACCTGCTGGACAAGCTGCACAAGCTAAGCGTGCCGGTGCTGGCGATCCGCGGCGCGGAGAGCGACACCTTCCGGCCGCTGGGGGTGCGGGCGCTGAAGAAACGCGTGCCCGGCGCCGTGGTGCGCGATGTGCCGGCGACGGGCCACCTGGTGCCGCTGGAGGCGCCGGGCGAGTGCGCGAAGTTGATCGTGGAGTTTGTGAAGTCTGTCTCTGAATTCGACAAATGACCTTGACGGTGGGCGGGGAGTTGTTATCGAGTCCGCGCCCGGACAGGCGAGGGTTCAAATTCAAGCTTGATATGGGGCGTGGGCGTCAAATTCTAATCCGCTCCCGAGCGTTGGCCTGTGCTTCAATGTGGTTCCGCTAAAGACCGCGCGGTGGCCGGCCATTTAACGGGACCCTGATCGGGCTCA
>CAZCEC010000164.1:0-244 GCA_964497615.1 uncultured Anaerolineales bacterium
GGGGGTGGGGGCGGGCGTGCCCAGGAACGAACAGGCAAGCGAGGCAATGAGCAGGGCACACAAAGCGACCCATGACTTGGGATACCGGTGAGGCAACATGGAAGCATTCTCCTGGGCCGGCGGCCGACCCCCTGACCCCCGCCCTGTAGGGGAAAGGGAGAGGGGGGCAGCCGGCGGCACCCAGCAGCAAGCACGAATAGCCCTGCGACTACAGGGCATAATATAAGACGCAGGCGCGGCAGCT
>CAZCEC010000164.1:254-2100 GCA_964497615.1 uncultured Anaerolineales bacterium
GGTTTCACTAACGATTATACAACTTTGGACCTACCCCCCGGCCCCCTCCCCGCAGGGGAAGGGGAGGCGGTAGATTGAATTGAGTGGAGCCGATGGATGGGCCGCGGATGGGCTGGTTACTTCGGACGCTTAGGTCTGAAGGTGGCGCGCTTCTTGGGGGGGCGAGCGCCGCCGGGGCGTTCGGGCTGGCTGGGGCGGGACTTAGGACCAGGCTTGTAGCCGGGTTTGGGACCGGGCCGGCGCGGCGGGCGGCGGGCGGGGATATCCTGGGTGGTGGCGAGGCGGACGCGGATGGGCTGGCGGCGGAGGGTGGCGCCAGCCAGGCCCTTGAGGACGGCGGCGTGGAAGGCGGCGGGGACGTCCACGAGGGTGAAGTCGTCGTAGATGTCGATGGGGCCGATCTGCTTGCCGGGGACGCCGGCCTCGTTGGCGATGGCGCCGACGATATCGGCGGGGCGGACACCGGCGCTGCGGCCGGCGTTGAGGAACAGGCGCACCATGCCGTCCTCGACGTGGGGCACCTGGTCGGGCTCGGGCTCGAGGGGAACGACGAGGGGCCGGTCGCCCTGGGCGAGGTGGGCGGCGGCAGCGGCGATCTCGGCCAGGTCGCGGCCGCTCTCCTCGGCGAGCTCTTCCACCAGGGAGAGATGCAACTCAAGATTGACTTCCTGAAGGGTCTTGAGGAGGCGCTCCTTGAATAGGACCTGGCGGCGGGCGGCCACGTCGGCGCGGGTGGGCATCTTGACGGGGGTGAGGCGCTGCTTGGTGAAGCGCTCGATCTCGCGCAGCATGCGGGTCTCGCGCGGGGTGACGAAGAGGATGGCCTGACCGGCGCGGCCGGCGCGGGCGGTGCGGCCGATGCGGTGAACATAGGCTTCGACATCGTAGGGGATGTCGTAGTTGATGACGCGGCCAATGCGGTCCACGTCCAGGCCGCGGGCGGCGACGTCGGTCGCGGCGACGATCTCCACCTGGCCGGCGCGCAGGCGGCGGACGACGGCCTCGCGCTGGGCCTGGTTGAGGTCGCCGTGGATGGCTTCGGCGGCATAGCCACGGGCCTGGAGCTTTTCGACCAACTCGGCCACGCGGAGCTTGGTGCGGCCAAAGATGAGGACGGCCTCGCCGGGGGTCTCGCCGGTCTCCAGCAGGTGGGTGAGAGCTTCAAGCTTTTGGCGCTCGGGCACGGGGAGGTACTGCTGCTGGACGGTGGGGACGGTGAGGGTCTTGTGGGCGATCTGGACGGTGACGGGCTCGCGCAGGTAGCGCTGGGCGATGCGGCGGACCTCGGCGGGCATGGTGGCGGAGAAGAGAGCCGTCTGGCGTTCGGCGGGAGCCTGGCTGAGGATCCACTCCACGTCTTCGAGGAAGCCCATGCGCAGCATCTCGTCGGCTTCGTCGAGGACGACGAGCTTGAGGGCGGCGAGGTTGAGGGTGCCGCGGCGGAGGTGGTCCATCACGCGGCCGGGAGTGCCGACGACGATGTGCAGGCCGCCGCGCAGACGGCCTAGCTGTTTCTGGATAGAGTCGCCGCCGTAGATGGGCATGGCGCGCAGACGGCCCAGCGGGCGGGCGTAGGCGTGGACGGCCTCAGCCACCTGGATGGCGAGCTCGCGCGTGGGCGTAAGGATGAGCGTCTGCACGGCCAGGGTGTCGAGGTCGAGCAGTTCGAGGGCGGGGAGGGCGAAGGCGGCGGTCTTGCCGGTGCCAGTCTGCGCCTGGCCGACGATGTCGTGGCCGGAGAGCAGGAGCGGGATGGCCTGCTGCTGGATGGGCGTGGGCGCCTCGTAGCCGAGGGCGGCGAGGGCGTCGAGCAGGGGCTGGGAGAGGCCGAGGTCGGCGAAGGGAG
>CAZCEC010000165.1:0-1978 GCA_964497615.1 uncultured Anaerolineales bacterium
ACCACCGCCCAGATTGGGTCGCCGTCGCGCAGCGCCTCGCTGAGCCGCTTGAGCACCACCACCCCGCACCCCTCGCCGCGCACGTAGCCGTCCGCCCGCGCATCGAACGTCTTGCACCGCCCGTCGGGCGCCATCATCTGAGCCTGCGAGAAATTGATCGTGGCCATCGGAGTCAGGATGGCATTGACACCGGCGGCGAGGGCCAGGTGGCATTCGCCGGCCCGCAGGCTCTGGCAGGCCAGGTGGAGGGCCACCAGCGCCGACGAGCAGGCCGTGTCCACGGCCATACTCGGCCCTTGCAGCCCCAGCACATACGACAGCCGCCCGGCAGCCACGCTGACCGCGCCGCCGGTGCCGAAGTAAATGTCCATATCGCCGGCAACGCCCGCCTCGATTTGCAGTTGCGCGTAGTCGGTGGTGGACAGCCCAACGAACACGCCCGTCTGGCTGCCGGCGAGTGAGGCCGGCGCCATCCCGGCTCGCTCCAATGCTTCCCAACTGGTCTCCAGCAGCAGCCGCTGCTGCGGGTCCATCGCCATCGCCTCGCGCGGCGCGATCCCGAAGAAGGCCGCGTCGAATTGGTCCACCCCCTCCAAGAAGGCACCGTAGCGAGTGGCCATCTTTCCGGGCGTGTTTGGATCAGGATCGTAATAGGCATCCACATCCCAGCGGTCCGGCGGCACCTCGCGCACCGCATCCACGCCGTCGCGCAGAAGCGCCCAAAAGGCCTCCGGACTATCCGCGCCGCCCGGGAAGCGGCAGCCCAATCCCACAATCGCGATCGGCTCAGTGTGCGCTGCCTCCAGGCGGGGCCGTTCCACTGGGGCGGCCGGCGCTGACTCGAATTGCAGTCCATCCGAGAGCAGGTGTATGGACAGGCCAGCTAGGGTCGGATAATCGAACAGCAAGGTCGCCGGGAGCGGCCGCCCCAGCCGCCGCGCCAGCCGGTTGCGCAGCTCCACCGCCAGCAGCGAGTCCAGCCCCAGCTCGCGCAGCGGGCGCTCCGGGTCAACCGCTTCCGCACCGTGCAGTTCCAGCAGTTCGGCGGTGATGGTCCGAAGGGTTGCCAGCAGGATCTCATTCCGTTGTTTGTCCGGCGCCCGGAGCAGCGCCTCTGCCAGCGATCCATCACTCGGCTTGACCTCGTCCGCTGCTCGCGTCTTTGGCGCCGCCTCGAACAATCGGCTGAGTATGGGCGGTATCTCGCCGTGGCTCTCGCTGCGTGCGCGCTGGCGCCAGGCGATAGCAGCCAGTTGCGCCTGGCCGCAGGCCCAGGCCGCCCTCAGCGTTGGCCCAACCGCCGCCTGCGGCAGGGCCCCCACGCCCGCCGCCGTCCAGCCGGCCTGCACCCCTGCGCCGGTCCGCGCCGCCAGCCCGCCCCCGCCAATCGGCCCCCAATTCACGCTCAGCCACGACGCGCCGCAAGCGCGGTGTCGGTTCGCGAGCGCATCCAACACCGCGTTGGCGGCGGCGTACCCCGCCTGCCCGGTCTGCCCCACCAGCGCGGCCGCGGACGAGCAGTGAATCCACCAGTCGTGGTCTTCTCCCGCCAGTGCCTCGTGCAGCGCCCACGCCCCGCGCACCTTTGGCGCCAGCACCCGCTCGATGGCCGAGTCGTCCTGCTGCGCCAACAGCCCATCGGCCACCACCCCGGCCGCGTGCAGCACACCTCGCACCGGCGGCATCTCTGCCCGCACCCGATAGACCGCCTCCTGCACACTCGCTGGATCAGCCACATCGGTCTGGAGCACCAGCACCCGCGCGCCGGCTGCTCGCAGCCCCTCGATGACCCCTGCCTGGCTCTCGTCCGGCTCGCTCCGGCTCAACAGCGCGAGGTGCCTGGCCCCCTGCTCCACCAGCCACCCCGCCGCCGCCAACCCCAGCGCCCCGCGCCCCCCCGTGATCAAATACGTCGCATCGTCACGCACCAGCGGGCCGGTCGGCGGCTGCGCGGGGACCAGCACCAACTTGCCGATGT
>CAZCEC010000166.1:0-1720 GCA_964497615.1 uncultured Anaerolineales bacterium
GCGGTGAGCGCGTGATGCCGGGGGCGTACTACGTGATCCTGGCGCTGGCGGCGGCGCGCCGCACCGGCAGTGGCCCGTGGCGGCTGGATGATGTGCTATTCGAGTCAATGCTCGTCGCCGATGCCGACGAACAGCAGTTCCAACTGACCTTAACGCCTGCGAGCGATGGCGCGCAAGAGGTCCGCATCTTTAGCCGGAGGCGCGACGCGGACACCTGGATCCGGCATGCGCGCGCCACGCTGCGCCTGGACACATCGCCTGCCGAGGCACAGGCTGAACGCCTCGCTGCAATCCAGTCTCGCTGTTCTGAGGCGGTGGAACTGACTGCGTTCTACGACCAGATCGCTGAACAGGGCCTGGCGCTCGGGCCGTCGCTGCGATGGATTCAACAGCTCTGGCGCGGGGAGGGCGAAGTGCTGGCGCGGGTCCGTGCGCCCGAGGTGATCCAGGGTCTGGACTCGCGCGCGCATCCAGGGCTGGTCGATGCCGGGCTGCAGACCGCGGCGGCGCTGCTGCCGATGAGTGATCAGGAGGGCACGCTTTACCTGCCATTTGGGATTGCGTCGGTGCAGGATTGGAACGAGTCGTGGAGGGCAGCGGGGTTCATTCATGCGCGGCTGCGTCCGGTGGAGGCTGGCAGCGCCCTCCGTAGCGCGGACGTCGTGGTGCTGGATGAATCGGGCCGCGCGCTGCTGAGCCTAAACGGAGTGACCCTGGCCCGCGCGCCGCAAGCTGTGGAAGCCGGCGAGCGCCCAGCACCGCTGTTCGAACTGAGCTGGCAGCCGCCTGTTGCGGCGACTGACACGGCGGGAGAAACTGTCGGTCCCTTCTGGCTTGTGGGCGACCAGGCGAGCGATGCTTTGGCTCGCGCCCTGGCGCAGGCGCTGGAAGCTGCTGGGCAGGCGGCGGAACGCCTCGAGATGAGCGAGGCCGCGGCTCGGCTGCGGGCGGGAGATGCCGAACGACTGGCAGGGCTCGTGCTGCTGACGGGGCTGGAGGCCGGAACACCCAACGCCGAGCAGGTCGCCGACTTGCTGCCGCTGGAGTTGCTGCACCGGCTGCTGGCCCTGCCAAATCCCCCCCGGTTGTGGCTGTTGAGCGCGGGCGCCCAGACGCCCGGCCCGCTGGCTCCCACGCCGCGCCCGCTCCAGGCGCTGCGGGCCGGGCTGGCGCTGTCGCTGGCGCACGAGCACCCTGGGCTGCGCGCGACCGTGCTCGATCTTGACCCAGCCCTGCCGCTGGCGGCTCAGGCTTCCGCGCTGAGGGCGCGGCTGTTGGCGGCTGATGGGGCCAGCGGTCCCGAGCCACGGCAGGCACTGCGGGGTGGGACCTGGCTGGTCCCGCGGCTGGTCTCCGTCGCGCCGCCGCCAGATGGCCCGCGGCAACTGGCGCGGCCGGCCGCGGGCACCCTGGATGAGTTGAATCTCACGCCATTGGCGCGCCAGGCGCCGCCGGCCGGAATGGTGGAGTTGGAAGTACACGCGGCGGGGCTCAACTTCCGGGATGTGCTCAACGCGTTGGGCGAGTTGCCTGGCGGGGACGGGCGTCTGGGCGGTGAGTGCGCGGGCCGTATAGTGGCGCTGGGCGATGGGGTGGAAGGGCTGGACATTGGTCAGCGGGTTGTGGCGCTGGCGCCCGGCAGTCTGGCAACACACGTGACCGTCCCGGCCGCATTGGTCGCGCCCATGCCCAACGGACTGGATTGGGCTAGCGCCGCCGC
>CAZCEC010000167.1:0-1705 GCA_964497615.1 uncultured Anaerolineales bacterium
GCGGTGAGCGCGTGATGCCGGGGGCGTACTACGTGATCCTGGCGCTGGCGGCGGCCCGCCGCACCGGCAGTGGCCCGTGGCGGCTGGACGACATGGTCTTCGAGCAATTACTCTCAGCCGGCGACGACGAGCAGTTGCAGTTGCAGACCCTGGTCACGCCGGAGCGGGACGGGACGCGGACGGTCAGTGTCTTCAGTCGCGGCGCGGGAGATGCGACGTGGACGCGGCACGCGCAAGGCAAGCTGCGGGCCGAGCCGGACCCAGCCTCCGCGGCGCCGGAGCGCATCGCCGAGCTTCGGGCGCGGTGCCGAGAGGCCAGCGACCCAGCTGAGTTTTACGCGCAGGCGGCGCAGGGCGGCCTGATGCTGGGGCCGTCGCTGCGCTGGCTGGAGCAGATGTGGCGCGGGGAGAGCGAGATACTCGCCAGCATCAGCGTGCCCAGCAGCCTTGAGGCGCATGACCCGCGCGCGCATCCAGGACTGGTCGATGCCGCACTGCAGGCCGCGGCGGCGCTGCTGCCCTGGGATGTTGCCGGCGACACGTTCTACCTGCCGCTTGGGATTGAGACGGTGCAAGCAGGGCACGAGGCGTGGGAGACAGCCGCCTTCGTGCATGCGCGCCTGGAGACCACAGACGGCGCGACCCGCCGGGCGGAGGTGGTCGTGCTAGACAGCGCCGGTCAGCGCCTGCTGCGGCTGGGCGGGGTAACCCTGGCGCCAGCGCCGCGGTCGGCGGCAGCCCATGAGCGGCCAGCGGAGTTGTACTGCATCGGCTGGGAGGCACTGGCGACGGCTGAGGGTGTGCCGCCGGCCGCCGGTACATGGTGGCTGGTGGCCGACGATCTGGCGGACCCGTTTGCCGGCGACCTGGCACGCGAACTAAAGGGCATGGGCCAACACGCCGAAACGCTGACCGCGGCCCAGGCCGTGCCGCGGCTGCGGTCAGCAGAGGCAGCAGGATTGGATGGGGTCGTGCTGCTAAGTGGGCTGGATGCGACCACGCCGAACGCGGAGGCCATTGCGCAACTCGTCTCGCTGGACCTGCTGCATGGGTTATTGGCGCTGGCGCGGCCGCCGCGACTGTGGCTGCTGAGCGTGGGCGGGCAGGCTCCCGGCCCGCTGGCCCCCACGCCGCACCCGCTTCAGGCGCTGCGGGCCGGATTGGCGCTGGCGCTGGCGCACGAGCACCCCGCCCTGCGTCCGACACTGCTCGATCTCGACCCGGCCCTGCCAGTGGCGGCGCAGGCGCCAGCGCTCGCGCGGCGCCTGCTCACGCCCGATGAGGCTGTTGAACCTCGCCAAGTTCTGCGCGGCCTAAGCTGGCTCGCCCCCCGGCTGATGCCCGCGCCGGCCGTGAACGAGGCCGCCATGCAATTGCTGCCGCCCGCCTCGGGAACCCTGGCTGACCTCACGCCCACCGCCAGCATGCGCCGGCCTCCGGGTCCGGGGCAGGTGGAGATTGCCGTGCAGGCGGCGGGACTCAACTTCCGGGATGTGCTCACGGCTCTCGGAGAACTGCCGAGCGAGGGGCCGCTGGGGGGTGAGTGCGCGGGGCGGATTGTGGCGGTGGGGGAGGCGGTGAGCGGGCTGACCGTGGGCCAGCGCGTTGTGGCGCTGGCGCCGGGGAGTCTGTCCACGCACGTTACCGTGGCGGCCGCATTGGTCGCGCCCATGCCCAACGGACTGGATTGGGCTAGCGCCGCCGC
>CAZCEC010000168.1:0-1579 GCA_964497615.1 uncultured Anaerolineales bacterium
TTTTCCCCACCTCCCTCGGCCTCCCCCTCGCCACCGCCCACCCCGTCCCCACCGTCACAAAATCCCACCGCCGCAGTTCGCCATAGGTCGCCTCCGCCGGGCGCAGGTCGCCCCGCCGCAGCACGCTGGCCGCAACGCCCACTTCAGCCAGCGCCCTCGCCGCTGCTTGCGCCGCCCCTGGCGCGGCCGCCCTCGGGTCAAACGACGCCGGGTCCAGCAGCACGCACGACACCCCGCCACGCAGCGACAACCCGCGCAGCGCGCCCACCCAGCCGGGGTCCAAGCTTGGTGTCAGAACCACCAGCCGGTCCCGCGCCGAGAGCGCCGCGCCCGGCCGATACGCCGCCGCCCCATTGGACGGTGGCGGCCCGCCGCCCCGCGCCCCCTGCACACGCGCCAGCGCCTCCCTCAGCGGCAGCGCCCTGGCCGCGTGCAGGGGGGCCAGCGCCCGTAACAACGTCCACAAATGCGCCTGTCCCATCTGCGGTCGCACCACCGTCACATCCTGCGCCTGCGCCAACAGCCCCACCCTCAGCCGCCGCCGCAGCCAATGCTCGGCCAGCGACGCCGCCAGCAG
The DNA here is from genome assembly GCA_964497615.1 of uncultured Anaerolineales bacterium. GTDB lineage: Bacteria > Chloroflexota > Anaerolineae > Anaerolineales > UBA6663 > CAZCEC01. Next base: position 578 of record CAZCEC010000168.1, read on the forward strand.
CACCAGCGTCTCCTCGCTCGAGTCCGGCCCGGCGCCTGCCTGCACAGTCGCGTCAAAATCCGGGATCAGCCAGATGGTGGAGGTTGCTTCTGGTTCAAAGACCTTGGTGAACAGTTCGGCCTGCCGGGCGCTGGTGGGCCAATGGATGTAGCGCAGCGGGTCGCCCGGCGCATACGCCCGCGTGGTCGTGGCATTCAGGGTATCGGCCCGCACCGGCCGCCTCAGCCGGCGTTCCTCGCCCACCAGCCCCGTATGCGGCCTCAGTTCGGCCGGCACTGGCGCCAGCGGCGGATACACCAGCACCTCTTGCTCATCCGCGTACACCTGCCGCACCGCGAAGAACCCCAACGGGTCCGCCAGCCGCAGTTCCCACGGCCCCAGCCGGTATAGCCCGCGCCGCTCGCAGATGGCCCGCACCCGCCACCGCGCCTCAGAGTTGGCGTCCACCGCCCGCACCACGCTCACCGCGTACCCCGGCATATCGCCCCGGTCCACAAACTCGGCCGCGAGGGCCGGCACCGGCGCGCTGTTGTCCAGCCACAGCCGCTCTTCCAGTTCGTCGCCCACCTGCACCGCCGCATAGTGCAGCCGCCGCTCGGCCCGCACCCCGCGCGCCAGCGACCACGCCCACAGCCACGCGCCCGCCACCAACGCCGTCAGCGCCCCCAGCGCAATGGCGCTCGCCGCCGTCGGCGCGGCCACGTGCCACGCCAGCACCGCTGCCCACACCGCCAGCGGCAGGGCCTGTCCTAGCTCAATTGTGACAATTCGATCGGGGAATTGATACCGGCGCAGAACCAGTGGCCGCCTAAGCGCGGCGGCTGCCCGGCCAATGAAGGACCATCCGCCTGTCGACCCCAGGCCACTCACACCCCTATCATACGACTAACCGCCCCGCCCGCCGCGCCCCCCCAGCGCCACATTTCTGACACCCGCCTCCGCCTTCTGCCTCCCCCCTTCCGCCCCTCCCCCCCCGCCTGTCCGCCGCCACCTCTCCGCCGC